>NZ_CP114606.1:1845652-2460870 GCF_033558715.1 Acinetobacter sp. YWS30-1
AGATAATCACGCACCGACATGCTGCTATTGATTGAAGCCAAATAGCTTTCAGTCATACGGATAATCAAACGTAAGCGCTGTTTGCGCACCTGATAAAGTTCGCTAAACAGGTGCTGAATTCCAACACCTGTTGTAGAAAGACGTTCTTCAATCTGATGAAAAAGGACAGTACGTTCAGGGTGATGCAGATGATGCAACATAAAGAATGCCAGATGTTCAGGAAAAGCCTTATCACTATCCTGGATCATTTCCAGCAACATGCGCTCATTACGGATAATCAGCAATATGTACAATTCATCTTTACTCTGGAAATGCTTATAAAGAGTGCCTTTGGCCAGATCCAGTTCTGCTGCCAGTGCATCCAGGGTCATCCCTGCTTCACCATTTTCTAGCAGTAACTGTTCTGCAACTTGAAAAATCAAGGTTTCTCTTGCTCGAAACTGAGCCTGACGATCCATCTTCACCCTATAACTCTCTTGTACTCTTATCTAACTTTACTTACTTTGAATTCAGAAGATTCTCAAAGTTCTGCTTTGTGATATAAGCCATTTCTTCTAGCGACTTATCATATACATCGCAAAGGGCTTTGGCTACATAAGGAACGTATTTTGGTTCATTAGATTTGCCACGATATGGCATTGGAGCAAGGTAAGGACTATCCGTTTCGATTAAAACCCGATCAAGTGGAACCTGTTTGGCCACGTCACGCAAATCCTGGGCATTTTTAAAAGAAACAATACCGGAGAAAGACACATAATAACCGCAGTCTAAAACAGTTTTAGCGGTTTCCCAATCTTCGGTAAAACAGTGCAAAATGCCATGGGTAGATTTTTCTGCACGGATAATATCAACCGTGTCATGCTTGGCGGAACGAGTATGCACGACGACAGGTTTTTTCACGATTTGTGAGGCATGGATATGACGGGCAAAACAGTCTTTTTGCTCGGCAATAAAATCGGTGCTGTGATAATAATCGAGCCCCGTTTCACCCAGCGCCCAGACTTTTTCTGGCTGTGCCAGTTCAACCAGATATTCAGTGGTCGCACGCGCCATTGTCGCCGCATCTTCGCAAGGATGTACACCAACGGTATAACCGACATCAGGATGACGGGCCGCGATTTTTGCCAGCTCGATATGATCATCCAGATCCACCGAGATACTCATAAACTTGGATACGCCTGCTTCACGGGCCTGAGCGAGCGCCTGATCCAGATCACCGTTATAAGGTGTTAAATCGAGCAGCGTTAAATGGCAATGAGTATCTACAAACACAATGAGTTCCTACCGAAGGTAAATTAACTACATAGTGTAACTTTTACGTCCATCAGATTTAAGACCCGCAACCAGACGATCTGCTTCATTTTTGAAGAAAACGCCTTTTTCACCGGTGAGCTGAATCCCAAAACCTTGTGGCTTGATGCCATTCTGCTTTTGAGATATCCAGATTACTTTTCCGGTTAATGGAATTTTCTGCGTCTGTTCAGGTAAAGTCGTCAAAACAAAAACTTCTTCACCTAATTTTACTGGCTGCTTGGAAGGAATAAAAAGTCCACCACCTACAACATATGGCATGTAACTGGCAAATAACGTTTCAATATCCGGAATATTAGCCTGAATAATACCGCCCATACGTGGTTGCATCTTGTTTTCCCCTTAAGCTAAAGATTCATCAGCTTGATACACAATTCATCGAGCACCAGATTACTTTGTACGTTCTGCTCAAGATATTGTTTGGCTCGCTGAAAATCCTCATAAATTTTAAAAAGTGTTTCCAATGAATATTGTTCGGCCAATACATTAAAGTCCAGATCAATGTTTTTTACGGCCTGATTTAGCTTGACACAAATTAAATCGGACAACAAGTATTCAAACATTTGACCAAATTCACCAAAACTCAGGCTTTTATTCCATTTGGTCGCAATTGCCATTGGCATATTTTTTTGAATGACCAGTTTTTTCCAGTCTTCCATGAATTCCTGACGTAATGGCAACCAGGAACTTTGTGCAACCTCAATCGCTTGCAAAGGCATCTGATTGGATAAATTCATTAATAGCTGCTGCTGGCTCGAACCTGCTTCAGGTAACTGCGCCTCTACATATTCACTAAATTGCGCTGATGAAATCCGGTCTAAAGCAAAATGCTGTAAACGGCTGCGAATAGTTGCAGGCAATTTCAGATAATGATCCGCAAGCAGAATAATGACAATATTTTCACCCGGTTCTTCCAGAGTTTTCAGCAAGGCATTAGAAGAAGCAATATTTAATGCTTCAGCGGGTTCAATGACAATGACACGCCAGCCATCGACGGTCTGCTGTACAAAAGGCAGAAGATCACGGATCTTTTCAATTTTAATTTTGGCATTCTGTTTTTTATTGTCTTCATCAGTGCTGATATAGACGTAATTCGGATGGGTATCCGCTTTCAGCCACTGACAACTGCCACACTCACCGCATGGCCCCTTAGGCTGACGGTTCAGGCATAAAACCCAGGCCAGAAACTGCTGGGCAAAGGCTTCTTTACCACAGCCTTTTTTTCCATAGAACAATAAACCATGCCCAAGCTTAGGAAAACGCCCGGTTAGCGTTTCCCAAACCTGTTGCTGCCATGGATAAATCTGTGCATTGACATCAAGCGGCATGGAGAATTCTCAAATTAAGCAAAAGAAGATGGATCCATCTGGTTCAAGCGATCCAGATCTTCCTGCGTATCGACACCTGGCGGTAAATTGGCTTCTGCCACAGCAATGGCAATACGGTGACCATTTTCCAGTACACGTAACTGTTCTAAAGATTCCAGTTTTTCCAGCACACCCATTTCCCAGGTTACATATTCCTGTAGCAGTTTCACGCGGTAAGCATATAAACCCAAATGACGATAAGCCTGATCATGCAATTTCTGTTCAGCTAGCTTGGCACCATCACGGTCATAAGGAATCGTAGCACGACTAAAATACAGTGCCTGATTGTGCTTAGACATCACAACCTTAACGATACTGTCACGCTTGAATTCCTCTAAATGATGAATTGGCTCACACAGAGTCGACATTGAGCAAGCTGGTTGATCTTCTAAGAGTTGCGCGACCTGTTTAACTAACTGGGCTGGCAATAAAGGTTCATCACCCTGTACATTCACGATAATGTCATCACTCGCCCAGCCCTTGATTCGAGCTACCTCGCTTAGACGATCGGTACCTGATGGATGATCTGCTGAAGTCAGGACCACATCAACGCCTTCAGCACGGCAAACTTCGGCAATACGTTCATCATCTGTTGCCACACACAGGTCATCAAAGCCCTGTACTTTTTTGGCCTGATCCACGACACGCAGAATCATCGGACGACCATGGATTTCCAGCAAAGGTTTACCCGACAAACGTGAACTGGAGAAGCGTGCAGGAATAACTATATGTTTCATCGTAAATAAACCTTAGGAAATAGAAATACCCTGTTGCTCTAATTGCTGCTGCAATATTGTATAACAGGCAGGTGACAAGACTGCATCGACCGGCACCACCCAGATATCCCGCTGATAATCTGGATACTGTTTGAGTAATGCCATAATTTTAACTGCATCTTTTTCAGTAGTAATGATCGGACTATTGTCATCGAATTGCAGATCTTCAATTTCATAATCATGATGATCTGGAAATTCATGACACTGAAATTGCTGCAGCCCCAGATGTTCTAGTGTTTGATAAAAACGCTGTGGAAAACCGATGCCGACTACTGCATAGAAAGCCGCAGTTGGATCAAAGCTTTTGATAACATCCTGATTTAATAAATACGGCTGAGAGGCTGCAAGATGCATATGCAAAGGCGAAACTGGATTTGCTGCATGTTCAATCACGGTACCTTTTTCCAACCGGGTAACGGGTTCACGCAGATAACCTTCTGGTAAAAGTTTCTGGTTGCCCAAGCCTCGGTTATTATCTAGCACAATCCATTCAATCTGACGATTTAAAGCCCAGTGCTGCAAACCGTCATCACAAATAATTAAATCCAGTGCATGCTTTTCTAGCAGAAGCTCAATGCTCTTTTGACGATTTGGCCCCACAGCCATCGGCACACCAGTCGCTTGGACAATTAAGGCTGGTTCATCACCTACCACTTCAGGCAAGGTATTTAAATCTACATAAGCAGGAAAAGGACCTTTACCACCATAACCTCGACTGATTACACCAATCCGTAGGCCTTTTTCAGTGAGGTAATCCACCAGATGAATCAGTAAAGGTGTTTTACCACTCCCACCTACGGTAATATTTCCAATCACCATTACTGGAATAGGTGCGGTATAGCTTTTTTTAATCCCTTTACGGTAAAGCCAGTGGTTACTGACAAAACCCAAGCGGTAAAGCCAGGACAAAGGACGCAGCACAACCAGCCACTTTGCCTGTGTATTCCAAGCATCCTGAATGATCTGTGCCAAAGCCATGACTTAATGTTCCTCGAAATTACGTTGGTGCAGCTGATAATAAGCACCTTGACGTGCAATCAGCTCAGCATGATTACCCTGCTCTATAATACGACCTTGATCCATCACTACAATGCGGTCGGCATTTTCAATTGTTGATAGACGGTGGGCAATCACAATCGTAGTCCGATCTCGCATCGCCTGATCAAAGGCACGCTGAATAAAGTATTCAGATTCATTATCCAGCGCACTGGTCGCTTCATCCAGAATCAGAATCGGTGCATTTTTCAGAATAGCACGGGCGATCGCAATACGCTGACGCTGACCACCTGACAGATTCAGACCTTGAGCACCTAGTGGCGTATCATAACCTTGTGGTAGGGCCATAATGAAATCATGTGCATAGGCAGCTTTTGCCGCTGCAATGATTTCTTCATCACTCGCATTTTCTAGCTGGCCATAAGCAATATTTTCACGAACAGTACGGTTAAACAGCACTACCTGCTGGTTTACCATCGCGATCTGGGTACGTAAAGCAGTCAACTCATAATCAGTAATCGGTTTCTGATCCAGTAAAATTTGCCCGGATGAAGTTTCCTGATAACGTACCAACAGATTCACCAGCGAGGTTTTACCTGCTCCTGAACGCCCAACCAATGCTACAGTCTCGCCCGCTTTCACTTCCAGGTTGAAGTCATGAATCGCATGGTGACCATCGCCATAAACCAGATTGACATCTTTAAATTGAATGTTGCCTTTTAAGGCATCATTGAGTTTGCCGGTATTATGCTCTTCAGGCATATCTAGCAATTCAAACACAGAATGTGCGGCCGCCATACCACGCTGAATTTTTTCATTCACATCAGTTAATGTCTTGATTGGTCGCGCCAACATGCCAGCAGCTGTAATATAAGCAACAAATTCACCCGCAGTCGTATCTCCCAAAATTTGTGGGCGCAATGCAATATACATCACGATACTGAGTGAAACTGACATGATCAGCTGTACCACTGGACTGTTCAGCTGCTGTACTGCCACCATTTTCAAGCCACGGCGTAGATTTTCCAAAGAATTCTGTTTAAAGCGTTCCTGCTCATAAATCTGACCACCAAAACCTTTGACAATCAGATTAGCATTTACCGTTTCCTGAACCACATGGTTCACATCACCCATAGTGTCCTGAACCTGTTGTGATAGCTTGCGCATCCGTTTTGAAGCTTTACTGATCACAAAACCAATCACGGGTCCAAAGATCAGAATACACATGGTTAAACGCCAGTTGGTATATAAAAGATATCCCAATAAGGCAATAGTGATCAGACCTTGCTGAATGATCGTTCTAAGTGCTTCAGTTGAGGCTGCGGTGAGCTGCTCAACGTTATACATAATTTTGGCCGTAATATGACCGCTGGTATTGTCCAGAAAATATTGCGCAGGCAAACGCAATATTTTGGCAAAGACTTCCTGACGAATATTAAATACCAGATTACGGGAGATGACCGCCGTATAATATCCACCGAGGAATAGGCCTAGTCCCCGGAAGAACATCAGTACTACCACTAAGAATGGGAAAAGTAAGGTGAAACCCTGGTCTCTGTTTTGTATCGCCTCAATGATATATTCCAGTAATTTGGCTACAGAAACTTCTGTCGCCGCATTCATAGAGAAACCAAGCAGGACAATTAAGGCTGTGCCCCAAAATGGTTTTAAATAGCTTAAAAGGCGAAGATAGACCTTAAAATCGTGCTTCACTAATAACCTCGAGTTGGTACTTTCGTACTGATGTTGACATTAACAAAGCCAAGTTGCCCTGCAACGTCCATGACACGAATAACATCCTGATGTGTCGCTTTTGCATCAGCGGCAATGACAAACATTAAATCACGACGTTCATTCGAAATCTGTTTAATTGCCGTATTTAAATCTGCTGCGTCCTTACTGGCAATAGACTGACCATTTACGGCATAGTGACCATTGGCATCCACAATCACTTCAATTTTCTGGTCAAAATTCTTGGGCGGTACACCTTGCGCATCTGGAAGCGTCAGGTTCATCCGGCTCATCTGGTTAAACGTGGTTGAAAGCAGCAGAAAGACCAAAATAAATAGCAGGCAATCAATCATGGGTGTCAGATTGATATGTACATCTTCCACCTGGTTACGTTTAAATTTCATGCCCCTGCTCCTAGCTTGCTTTCTTGATGCGTTCTTCTACATCATCTGAAGCATTTAAATAGAACAGGTTGGCATGAAATAACGTTGCTTGCTGCTCAAGTTCCGCTACATATTCCTGAACCAGACGCTGGAAATAACGATGTGCAAATAAAGCAGGAATAGCAATCAGCATACCCGCTGCTGTCGTGATCAGTGCTTTGGAAATACCCGGCATCATTAATACTGGGTCACTATTAGTACCGACATCAATCATTAAAAATGATTCAATAATTCCAATCACTGTACCGAGCAAACCGAGTAGAGGTGCTACTGCACTCAAAGTACCCAGAAAATTAATATTCTTTTCCAGATAGCCAATTTCCTGTGAAGCTACCACTTCCATCTGGGCACGAGCATATTGCTCAGACTGGTGACACGCTTCAAAACCAGCAGTAAATACACGACCCAAAGTACTGTTTTTCAAAGCTGAACTTTGTTGCAGCTTTTGCATAGCTTGGTCTGCATTTTGTGCAGGACCCATCAGAAGTGAGTTGGGCAGTACCAGACTCTTTTTTAAACGAATGAAGCGCTCGACCGAGATCGCTAGCATAAATATCGAACACAATACCAGCGGCAGCATCAACCAGCCGCCTGCTTTAACCAATTCCCACATCTGATTTATTCCCCAATAAAAACAAATTTTAAATTAATTATTCATCGCCCAGGATCGAAAGAATCCCGTCCAGCTCTTCTAAAGAATGATAGCTAATGACCAGCTTGCCTTTCCCTTGCTTGTTGTAGTCAATTTTAACATCCGCACTAAAGCGCTCAGACAGACGCTGAGTCAACTGCTGAATGTCCGGCGCAATCGCTGCTTTTGGTTTTTCTGTTTTCGGTGCATTGTAGTCGCGTACCAACTGTTCGGTTTGGCGTACTGACAGACTCTTTTCAATGACCATCTCAGCAACTTTAAGCTGATCTTTAGCCTTCAAAGTCAAGATGGCACGTGCATGTCCCATATCCAGCAAGCCCTGCTGCATAAAGTCTTTTACTTCTTCAGCCAGAGTTAGCAGACGCAGTAGATTACTTACTGTAGTACGTGCCTTACCGACGGTATCGGCAATTTCCTGATGGCTTAAACCAAACTCGTCATGGAAACGCTGCAAAGCCATCGCCTGATCAATCGGGTTCAGGTCCTGACGCTGAATGTTTTCGATTAAAGCCAGTGCAATTGCGACCTGATCATTCAGCTCACGCACAATCGCAGGAACTTCAGTCAGACCTGCTAACTGTGCCGCACGCCAACGACGCTCACCCGCAATAATCTCGTATGGATAGCGTTCATCATCGACCGGACGGATCACGATTGGCTGCATGATGCCATGCTTCTCAATCGATGCGGCCAGTTCCTGCAGATCCTGCTCATTGATATAGCGACGTGGCTGATATTCACCACGTTTCAGCAGATTGACATCAATCTGTTTCAACTGACCATGATCAAGACCTTGTGCTTCGAGTTGTAATTTTTCTTTTTGAATTGATCCCAGCAAGGCATCTAAACCACGACCTTTGGCGAGTCCACGTTTCTTGACGGTCATGCTTTACTTCCTTTTTTCACTTTGCTTTTCTTTAATACTTCAGCTGCCAGATTTAAGTAAGCAACTGCACCCTTTGAACTTTTTTCAAAATAAATCACCGGTAGACCATGTGCCGGCGCTTCAGCTAGACGGATATTACGTGGAATCACGGTTTCATAAAGTTTTTTACCAAAATATTGCTCTAACTCTTCTGAAACATCACGGGTCAAGGCATTTCGTGCATCATACATAGTACGCAATACACCCACGATCTGCAGGTCTGGATTAAGTGCCTGCTGAATTCGATCGATGGTTTGTGTCAGATCAGCCAGGCCTTCGAGAGCATAATATTCGCATTGCATCGGAATAATCACGCCATCCACTGCTGCCAGTGCATTCACGGTAATCAAGCTTAAGCTTGGTGCACAATCAACAATGATATAGTCGAATGAGGATTCAATTTCCTGCAAAGCTTCACGCAAAATAAATTCACGGCCTTTTTGCTCAGCAATCGCCAGCTCCACACCAGCCAGGTCACGGTTTGCCCCTAAAACCTTGTATCCAACTTCAGCCTTGGTGATCGCAGTTTCAATCGGCACTTCACCCAGCAATACATCAGTCACTGAATACAGCAGGTCATTTTTCTGAATCCCCGACCCCATGGTCGCATTTCCCTGAGAATCCATATCCACAAGCAAAACGCGTTTTTTTAGCACAGCGAGAGATGCCGCCAAATTTACTGCGGTTGTGGTTTTACCGACACCACCTTTCTGGTTGGCAATCGCAATAATTTGTGCCATGTTGACCCCGATCCTTCAAAAATTTTAAATACGTTTTAATAGAAGTAAATGACGTTGTTCGTCCAAGCGCGGAACCTTCAGCTCAATAATCTGACAGCTAAATTCATCTTTTAATGCTGCCACTTCCTCTTCAGGAATCAAACCTTTCATGGAAGCAATAATACTCTGCTCATGCATATACGGTTTAGACGCATTCACAAAATCTGTCAATGAAGCAAATGCACGACTGGTAATCACATCAAACTGACCCAGCTCATTGATACTGTCTTCATTTTCCACACGGGTTTGTACTGCAATGACATTTTTTAATTTTAGGTCTGCAATAAACTGCTTCAGGAAACGAATTTTTTTACCATTTGAATCCAGTAGTACGCAATCACGCTCAGGCTGACATAAAGCAATGATCATGCCCGGCATACCACCACCAGTCCCGATGTCGAGCAAACGACCTGCAGGCAAATCCTTCAAAATACTCAGACTATCAAGCAGATGCTTAACCAGCATTTCTTTAGGATCACGGATTGCAGTCAAATTGTATGCTTTATTCCACAGTACCAAAGCGTCTTGGTACTTGAGTAATAAATTTAAAGCTTCATCCGACAGCTCTAAACCTAAAGCCTGGCTACCCTGCTTTAGTTCTTGAAAAAACGTGTGCATAAACAATCAACGCTCGAAAAAGTTAAGTGGAAGTATACCGTTTTCTCTATATTGGCACAGTAGGGAGTGCTTAGTGAATATTCACTTAAGCAGACTTCCCTTCACGGATCATTAAATCCAGTGCATTCAAACGCTCAGGCGTTCCTACATCTACCCAAATGCCTGTCAATTTAGAGGCAGCAATCTTATTTTCCAGCATTGCTGCTTTTAATAATGGTGCCAAAGGACGTTTTCCAGCCTCTAAGCCTGCAAACATTTTCGGGTGAATTACTGAAACACCGCTAAAAGTCAGGTTTTCACCCGCCACCTGCTGATCAAAGGTATAAGCCTTGCCGTCTGCAAGTGTGAAATCACCGTTAGGGTGCTGCTCCGGGTTTTGTACTAATACCAGATGTGCCAGATTTTCACCCAGCTCAACATTCAATAAAGGTGCAAAGTCCATGGTTGTCCAGACATCACCATTGACCAGAATGAAAGGCTCATCGCCAAGGAGTGGTAAAGCATTAATAATGCCACCGGCTGTTTCCAGCCCTTCCCCTTCATGTGACCATAAAATCTTGATACCGAACTGTGAACCGTCACCCAACGCCTGAGCCAGTTTTTCACCTAACCAAGCCGTATTAATGACAACTTCATTCACGCCCATCGCAGCCAGTTTTTCAATATGCCAGACAATTAATGGTTTGCTACCTACTTCAAGCAAAGGTTTTGGCGTATGCAAAGTCAAAGGACGCATGCGGTTGCCCAAGCCAGCCGCGAGAATCATCGCTTTCATTTAAGCAGCTACCTCGTATGAACCATATTTTGCTTCAAAAGCTGGCATCACTTTTTCATGAATGAACTGCATAAATGGCTGTAACTCTGGATAATCTTTGGTTTCTTCCAGCAGATACCACATCACACGTGGCAGGTCTTTTAGATAGCCAGATTTACCATCTCGCTCAAACAAGCGGACAAAAATACCTAAAATCTTGATATGGCGCTGAATGGCCATCATATCCGCATCTTTTTTGAACTGTTCGAAATCACGGTCCTGTTTTGCCGCTGCTGGTAACAGGTCATAGAACACTTTAAACCAGCGATACACCCGATCTGCATTCCACTGCACATAGGCATCACGGGTAATCGAAATCAGGTCATAGGTATCAGCACCGATTACTGCATCCTGAAAATCAATCACACCCAGTTCGGTTTCATTTTCGATTTTCATCAGGTTACGGCTATGGAAATCACGATGCACAATGACTTGTGGTTGTGCCAAAGCAGCATTCGCCAGTATCGCAAATGTGCGCTTGATCAGAGCGGACTCTGATTCTGTTGGCTGAATTTTTAGAGCAGGCAGCATCCAGTCAGTCAGCAGCTCCATTTCAGAAATCAGCTTCTCATAAGAATAAGCAGGAAACTGACCTTCTCCAGGAATGGACTGCAGCTGAATCAGCTGTTTAAAACTTTGCTCATAATAGGCATCAACTGTCTGATCATTTAGCAGATTTGATAACAGCACATCACCAAAATCTTCGAGCAGCAAAAAGCCATTTTCCAGGTCTTTGGCCACAATGTGTGGAACACGTACGCCATGGGCATCAAAAAATTCATCAATCGTCACAAAAGGCACACAATCTTCTTTTTCTGGTGGTGCATCCATGAGCATAAATGTTTTATTATTCAGTTTGATTCGTGCATAACGACGAAAACTTGCATCGCCTGCTAAAAAATGTGTTTCAAATTGATCTGAACCGAGTACAGAAGCAATCCAAGATTGTATCAATTGTTCGCGTTGAGTATTCATTTGCAATAAATTCTAGTACAGGCTGAGTTTTTAAAGTGCTAAGTGTAGCTACTTATCAACTTTTTCTCTATGATGCGACAATAATTAATTGCGATAAAAGCATGATTGGTTAATGAGACAAATGAAGCATCACTTTAAAATAAACCCTCTAGCGACTGCGATCTTAACCCTTTTATGTAGTAGCTCGGTCTCAAGCTATGCTGCATCAAATGACTCATCCAATGTAAATGCGGAACAACTCAAACAGCGCATTAATGAGACCTATCCCGGTGAAGCATTCTTCTCACAATATTATGTGGATAAATCTTCACCAGAAGCACAGCAGCGTCAAGGTAAATATCTCAGTTCAGCCTATTGTGAAGGTGCCTGGGTCACTCCTATTGCACCTGATGCACCGACGATTGACCCTGAACAGGCAACTTCAACCATTACTGCAGACTATGGTCATTATAATCCGGCCGGTGATTCCTACTTAGAAGGCAATGTGGTCATTGATCAGGAAGGTCGCCAGATTCGTGCGGAACGCGTGACGATTGATCAGACTCAAACTTATGCTAAGGCAGAAGGTCAAGTCCAATTGGCTCAAGGTGGCTTGATTTCGCAAAGCGATGATATCAATTACAACCTGAAAACCCAGCAAGGTGACTTAAACAACAGTTTCTTCATTGCCGAAGAACAGCATGCGCATGGTCGTGCTGAAAAGATTGCCAAAACCTCTGACGATACGCTTGAACTGGAAAATGCCACCTATTCCACCTGTCCACCTGAACAGAAACCGACCTGGAAAATTCAGGCAGATCAAATCAAGCTGAATCAGGAAACCGGTCGCGGTGAAACCCGTAATACCAAGCTCTATGTGAAAGATGTTCCGGTACTCGCTGTTCCTTATTTTAACTTCCCAATCGATGATCGCCGTACCACTGGGATTCTGACGCCAACTTTCGGATTTACCAATGATGGCGGCCTGGAATTAGGTGTGCCGGTTTATCTCAATTTGGCACCACAATATGATGCGACCATTACGCCACGTTATATTAGTGACCGTGGTGCGATGCTGGATGGCGAGTTTCGTTATCTAACAGAAAACTATGGTGAAGGCCGGATTTGGGGTGGCTACCTGCCATCTGATGAAAGTTATAGCAATAAAGACCGTAAAGA
Organism: Acinetobacter sp. YWS30-1; assembly: GCF_033558715.1. Classification (NCBI taxonomy): domain Bacteria; kingdom Pseudomonadati; phylum Pseudomonadota; class Gammaproteobacteria; order Moraxellales; family Moraxellaceae; genus Acinetobacter; species Acinetobacter sp. YWS30-1. Next base: position 1,858,198 of record NZ_CP114606.1, read on the forward strand.
CCTGCACTTCCTGCATAACTGGCAAATCAACGATCAGTTCTTAACAAATCTTGAATATAATTACGCATCAGACAAGGACTTTTTTGCCGATCTGGATAATAACCCAGATTCAAAAACAGACCTGAACTTGCGCCGTGCTTGGGAAGTTAATTATAAAAATGGTATCCCCGGCTTAAAAGCTCAATTTAAAGTTGAAGATTTCCAGACGCTTGATCCTGCCGTTCTGGATGAAGACCGCCCTTATGCGCGTTTGCCGCAGCTTTTGGTGAATTATAAGACCGGTAACCCACTGGGTTTACAATACGAATTTAATAACGATACAGCTTATTTCCAGAAAGACATCAGAAATATCGAAAATATTGATACCGGTGATGAAGCCATCTATCAACCAAGTGGTACACGCATCTATAATGATTTCTCGGTACGCTATAATCACTTTACCCCTTGGTCATTCTTCATTCCTCAGGCAACATTACGCAATATCAATACTTTCTATGATCAAGATACTATTGATCGTATTAATAATAATCAAACCAGCTCATCAAGTGAAAATCATTCTATCGTAGTGCCACAATTTACGCTGGACACCGGTTTAATTTTTGAAAAAGATGGTCGCTATTTACAGACCTTGACGCCTCGCCTGTTTTACGCTTATTCACCGTATGAAAATCAGCGCAATCAGCCAAACTTTGACTCTGTCGTAGCCTCAATTAATTATGACCAATTATTTAGTGCACGCCGCTTCTATGGTAATGACCGCTTAGAAGACAATAACTTCGCTTCTTTAGGTCTTAGTTACAGTTTATTTAATGAAGAAGGTTTAGAGCGATTACGCGCCAGTGTGGGACAAAGTTTCTTCTTTGAAGATCGCCGTGTCACATTAGATCGTGAAGCAGATAAATTTGACCGTGAAAGCCATACTGGTCCAGTTATTCAGCTTAGAAGTCAGTTAAACAAAAACGTGCATGTCAACCTAAATTCTAGCTGGATGTCGAATGGCTCCAATGCCCAGCGTGATGTACAGGTTTATTATACCGGCGATCAGGGCAATCTATATAACGTAGGCTATTTCTATCGTAAAGATATTCCAAACCGCCAGGAAAGTTATGATCAGGTGGTTGGTTCATTTATCCAGCCAATTGCCAATAACTGGCGTCTGGTCGGCCATGCGCAATTTGACCTGGATAATAGTGTCGCACGTGAATATTTACTTGGCGTAAACTATGAGTCATGCTGTTGGGGAGTATCTGTCTATGGCCGCTCATACTACAATGACCTAGACGATATCAATGACCCAGATGTGAAAGCGAAACGTGCAGTAATGGCTGAAGTAACGCTTAAAGGTCTTGGCGGGTTGAGCAACAAGCTAACCTCATTACTAGAAAATCGTATTCTAGGTTTTAACAATATCAATCAAACTTGGACAGAACGTTAATGAAGACAAAACAGTTAAAACAAATTTTTAAAGCGACCGCACTTGCGCTATGTCTTTCTTCAGCGATGACGACTTTTGCTGTTGCCCAACCTAAAGATGAAGTTGTAGCTGTTGTCGACAATAGCGCTATTCTGCGTAGTGATCTGGCACAAAGCGTTGCTGAAATTTCTCACCAGTTACAAAAGCAAAACAAGCCTGTTCCACCGCAACCTTATCTTGAACAACAAGCACTTGAACAGCTAATTGTACGTCAGGCTCAACTGGAACAGGTCAAACGCTACAATATCCGTCCAGATGAAAAATCTTTAAATGAAGCAGTGCTTAAAGTAGCACGTGAGTCAGGCTCTCCTAGCTTGGAAGCTTTCCAGCAAAAACTAGATGCTATCGCGCCGAATACGTATGCCTCTTTACGTAACCGTATTGCTGAAGATCTGGCACTTAGCCGTTTACGCCAGCAAGCAGTAAATTCACGTATCCAGATCAGTGATCAGGATGTGAAAAACTTCCTGAATACACCGCAAGGTCAAGCTCTGTTAGGCAGCCAGGTACATGTTCTGCATTTACGTATAACCGGAGAAAATGCTCAACAGATTGCTGCGCAAGTAAGAAATGATTTAAGCAGCAGCAATGATATTCAGGCGATCAGCAAAAAATATTCAACTGGCGATATTAAAGTAGATGCGTCTGATATGGGCGTGCGAAATTTATCAGAAATCCCAGGCGAACTCGCTGCACGTGTTTCTACTTTGCAAGCGGGTCAAACATCTGAACTGATTCCTGCGGCAGATGGCGTGCATGTCCTGAAACTTTTAGAGCGTAAAGGTGGTGAGCAGAAAGCATTGGTTCCTCAGTACCAGACCCGTCATATTCTGATTCAAACATCAGAAGTGGTTAGCCCAGAAAATGCTAAACAGATGATTGATAGCTTATATACGCGTCTTAAGCAAGGTGAAGATTTTGCAGTATTGGCGTCTACTTTCTCTAATGACACAGGTTCAGCGCGTGATGGCGGAAGTTTAGGCTGGGTCAGCCCAGGTGTCATGGTACCTGAATTTGAACAGCGTATGAAAAGTACGCCAGTAGGTCAAATTAGTGAACCGTTCCAGTCACAATTTGGCTGGCATATCCTGCAAGTGACCGATACACGTCAACAGGATATGACTCAGGAATATCAGGAACGTATGGCACGCCAGATCCTGGGTGAACGCCAGTTTGATGCTGAGCTAGATAGCTGGTTACGTGAAACCCGTAGCAATGCCTATGTAGAAATCAAAGATCCTCAGCTAGATCCTAAACGCGCTCGTTAATTTAAGAAAAGAAAGCCAGCATAATGCTGGTTTTTTAATGGCTCAATTCTTTAAGCAATAAAAAAGCCTCTTATTAAGAGGCTTTTTTATTTCAGATCCGATTAACGATTGTTTTCGTCGTCAGAAGAATCTTCAAATTTTGAATCGTTATCAAAACCAGCGCCTTGACCACCGAAACCAGCGCCTTGACCACCAAAGCCAGCACCTTGACCACCGAAGCCGCCTTGACCGCCGAAGCCACCTTGACTACCGAAGCCACCTTGACCGCCGAAGCCTTGACCACCGAAGCCAGCGCCTTGACCGCCGAAGCCACCTTGACCACCGAAGCCACCAGCAGCGCCTTGACCACCGAAGCCACCCGCGCCACCTTGACCACCGAAGCCCGCACCTTGTGAACCAGCAGGAGCACCAGCTGGACGAGGGTTACGTGCAGGTACTACTGTAGAAATCGCATGTTTGTAAACCATTTGGCTTACTGTATTTTTTAATAATACAACGTATTGGTCAAAAGACTCGATGTGACCTTGTAATTTGATACCGTTTACCAGGAAGATAGAAACTGGAATACGTTCCTTACGGAGAGAATTCAAGAATGGATCTTGTAAAGTTTGACCTTTAGACATGTTATAACTCCAAAAATTTAAAAATCAGCGCAAAAAACTATCTCTATTTTTCAATTAAAAATTATAAAAAAGATAGTACTCAAATTTTGCTTTATCCGTAACAGTTTCGCAAGTCTTCTTGGGCCTGCTCGAGCGTAAAATATGTTGTAAATTTATGCTTTTCTTGCAAAGATCTCAACCAGGTATATTGACGTTTGGCAAGTTGTCGTGTCGCAAATAAAGCCTTATCCTCCATTTCCCGTTGTTTTTCATGACTTAGGTCACCTTTTTTTAAGAATTCTATGGCTTGGCGGTAACCTACTGAACGCATTGAGGGTAAATTTTCGTCAAAATCGTATTTTCCCATTAATCCTTTAACTTCATTTAAAAATCCGTTTTTCCACATAATTTCAAGACGTTTTTCAATACGTTTGTGCAATTCTAACCGATCGGGCATTAAGGCATAATTATGAAAACTGTAACGATATGGTAAATTTTTTGGTTGTTCTGCTTGTAGTTTTGTAATCGGCTCACCTGTTAGCTTAAAAACCTCTAATGCACGGATAATTCTCTGTTTATCACTGACTTTAAATTTCTGGCCTGCTAAAGGATCTACCTGACATAATTCAGCATACACCGCTTCCCACCCTTCACGAGCGGCTTTCTCTTCAATCTGGGCACGCACCGCATAATCTGCACTTGGTAAATTGTCAGACAAGCCTTCAAGTAAGGCCTTAAAATACAGCATGGTGCCACCCACCAAAATTGGTGTTTTACCACGCGCATGAATATCATCAATCAGACGGCAAGCATCTTCGACAAAGTTTGCTGCAGAATAGACTTCGAGCGGGCTAATAATATCAATCAGATGATGCGGATAGCGCTCTAATTCCTCTTTAGAAGGTTTCGCTGTACCAATGTCCATTTCCCGATAAACTAGCGCAGAATCGACAGAAATCAGCTCAAAATGACCTTGCTCGTATAGTTCACATGCCAAAGCAGTTTTACCGCTTGCAGTTGGTCCCATTAAATTGATGACCGGCAGTTGATTGGACATGTAAGGCTACTCTCCTCGAGCGAAAAGTTTATCAAGTTGAGACAATGGAAATGCTCGCCAGGTTGGACGACCATGATTACATTGGCTCGCAAATTCAGTTTGTTCCATCTGGCGCAGCAAAGCGTTCATTTCTGACAGACTCAACATTCGATGTGCACGTACTGCACCATGACAGGCCATACCTGCAAGAATCTGGTCACGTTTCTGCATTAAACCCTGTCCCTGATCATTAGGATCCAGATCATTCAATAATTCAGGGATCAAGGCATCAAAATCAGCTTTATGCAAAATGGCCGGTACGCCCCGTACAATGACCTGTTCATCACCATACTGGTCAATTTCCAGGCCTAAACGAGCGAGTTGATCTTTGAGCTCGTCAACACGCATGGCTTGCATACGACTAATGCTCACCACTTTAGGAATCAGCAATTGCTGGGATATCCAGAATTCCGGTTTATCCCAAGCCATTTTCATCTGTTGCAGCAGAATACGCTCATGCGCCGCATGCATATCTACGATGATTAGGCCTTCGGTGTTTTGCGCCAGAATATAAATACCATGCAGTTGGGCGATCGCAATCCCCAAAGGATGCTCATCTACTTTACTTTGTAAATGTGACTGAAATGTATCCGATGCTGAATTATTGATTTCCGGTTCAGTTTCTCTTAACGGCGCGAGATAACTTTTCAAGGCATTATTCAGCTGCTGTGAACCCGAATATGACTTATTATAATCCTGCGCATAATGCACAGTTTGTGGACCTGATAACTCGAAATCCGTTAACACATCAGAAGCTTCTTCTTCATGCTGACGATACGGAGATGTGACTGGAATAACCGGTTGAGTGGCTACGGACTGATGCAGGCTAAACTGCTCTTGATAGCGCGGCTGAGGTGTTATCGCAACAGCTTCAGACTCAGTTTTCATCGCCTCAGCCAGATCAGCACTCGCAGTCTGAAATTGCGCCAGAGTTTCCTTGGCATAGTGACGTACAAATTCATGTACTTCACGCTGGTTCAGGAAACGAATTTCGTGTTTGGTCGGATGTACATTGACATCGATGCTTTCTGGATCGATTTCCAGAAATAGTAAATAAGCGGCATGCTGATGGCCATGCAGAATACCATCATAAGCCATACGCAAAGCGTGCGAAATGGTCTTGTCTTTAACGATCCGGCCATTCACATAGACATATTGCAGATCGGCTTGAGCCCGTGCATCCGAAGGATGTCCGAGCCAGCCTGATAAACGCATATTGATACTGTCTGCATCAATCCAGTAAGCATTTTCAGTAAACTGACGGCCAAGTAATTGTTGCACACGTTGAAAACGCAAAGCACCACTATCGGCAACCGGCAAATTCAGCTTGATGGTTTGGTTATGTTCCAATACAAAGCGAATATCGAAATGCGTTAAAGCCATACGGCGAACAATTTCTTCGATATGTCCAAATTCAGTGCCGGGCTTTTTCAGGAATTTGCGCCGCGCCGGAACATTGAAGAATAAATCCTGCACCCGGATCTGGGTACCTTTGGAGGCTGCGACCGGTTGAATCTCCTGATGATCAAAAGCCGTGCCGTTCACTTCTACCTGATAGCCAATGCCATCTTCATTCTGGCTACTGGTTAAAGTCAGACGAGACACTGCGGCAATCGAGGCCAGCGCTTCACCACGAAAGCCCAAACTGGTAATCGCATGCAGCTCTTCAGCTGTCTGAATCTTACTGGTCGCGTGACGCATTACGGCTAGTGGCAAATCTTCATAATGAATGCCTCGGCCATTATCAATGATTTCAATCAGCGTACTGCCGCCCTGTTCCACCCGGATGATCAGCTCGGTCGCACCTGCATCAATCGAGTTTTCCAGCAACTCCTTGACCACAGATGCAGGACGTTCAATCACCTCACCTGCGGCAATCTGGTTCGCCAGCGCAGGATCAAGTGCACGGATACGGCGTATGCTTAAATCATCAACCATTTGGGAATTCACGCTCCAAAGCTTGCTGTAAAGCCAGATTAGAAGAAATCAGACTCGCGGTACGGGTCAGCTCATCTTCTGATTTTAAAATTTCAATAATTAAATCGGCTTGCGGGATTTCATCGCCACCCTTAGAAGGCCATTCAAATAAAAATAGCGCATTGGGAGTTTCTAAATAATCCCGGATTCCCATCAATTCAAGTTCATAAGGGTCATTGAGACGATATAAATCAAAATGAAAGATATCCTGACCATTCACCTGATACGGCTCCACCAGCGTATAAGTCGGACTTTTTACTGAGCCTTTATGACCGAGTTGTTGTAAGTAATAACGCGTCAGCGTGGTTTTCCCCGCACCCAAGTCACCAATCAGATATATAACGCCCGAAGAAAAATTATTTGCCAGAACTTTGGCCAGATTTTGGGTGTCATCTTCATGTTTTAAAGTGACATTAAATGAATAAGGCATATTACTCACGACATGATGAAAAAGAATAATTATGATAGCATCGCAACGCTTTAAAAGCCTATTCACCTCTGTGAGAAACTGTATTTTTTCACAGCATCCGTTCCAGACCAGAGATAGATCCACGTTGTGATGACTTCGACTGTTGAATTTAGCCCACCCATGCTGAATGGAGTTACGGCAAGTAAAGTATTCCTGCAAGTGACATCAGATTCACCCAAGACAGTCTATGCTTATCTCTGTGCACAATTTCCACATATTGAGTCGAGCGAATGGCAATCCCGTTTCGATAATGGTCTGGTTTATGATGCTCAGGGCAACACCTTAAGCATCGAAAGTTCTTTTCAAGCAAATACTCATTGTTTTTATTATCGTTTTTTGGCACACGAAGTGCATGTTCCTTTTCAGCATCAGATTCTGTTTGAGAATGAACATCTGCTGGTCGTTGATAAACCGCATTTTCTGACCATGAGTCCTACTGGGCAATATGTACAGGAAACCTTGCTGGTACGCCTAAAACAGCAAACCGGAAATGAACATCTCACTCCAATTCATCGCTTAGATCGTGAAACGGCAGGTGTGGTGCTGATTTCAAAATGTGTGCAATCGCGTGGGGTTTATCAGCAAATGTTTGCGACTCGGCAAGTACAGAAAACTTATCATGCGATTGCGGCTTATCGTGATGATTTAAGTTTTCCGCTCATCACAAAGCTGAAAATGGAAAAAGGCCAGCCCTTTTATACCATGCAGGTGGTAGAAGGAGAGCCTAATAGCGAAACCGAAATTCAATTGCTGCAACATGATCAGCAATGGGGCAAATATGAGCTAAAACCGCATACAGGAAAGCAGCATCAGTTAAGGGTACATTTAAGTCATTTGGGGATTCCGATCCAGAATGATCCTTTTTATCCGCAGGTTTCCCATAAGGCGGATGATGATTTTTCTGCACCGTTACAGCTACTAGCCAAACACATTCAGTTTAGGGATCCCGTTACCCAAAAGCAGATGCAATTTAGCTCTGAACTTGAATTGACACTGTAAATCTCTTGTCATTACAGATTATTTTCTAAAAACGGCAACTTGAGGATTGAAATCCCGAAGTTATCGATTAGAATAAGGCGAAAAGTTAAGTAATTTAAAGCTTTGAAAATATTATGAGAAAAACTGAAGTTTATCAAATTCGCCTGGATTCCCAAGAAAAGAAACAGGCATTTGCAGTATTTAAACAATTGGGGATTACGCCGGCTCAGGCAGTTCGTCTTTTTTTTAAACAGGTGGTTCTGACCAAATCAATCCCCTTCTCGATTGAAAATCAGAATATTAATCTGGAACAGCTGATCAAGTTACGCAAGCAGAAACAGAATGAAATTAAGGCAGAACAAAGCTCAAGTCCAAGTGCTACAGCGATTCCAGCAGATCATCAGGAAATGAATCTGGATGATGATCATTTTGATTTATTTGAAGAACTGAATGCTATTTTAGGTGAAAGCGACAAAATTTAACATTGTTGCATTTACGAACAATTCTTAAGTTTCTCTCCTTTCAAACTTCGCTATGCTTGATGTTAATGATAAATAATAAAATTAACATGGAGTAAGCCGATGATCGTGCGACGTGCCCAGTCAGAAGATCTACCTAACCTGGCCGTTTTATTTGATGAGTACCGTCAATTTTATGGTACTTCTTCCAATCTGGATTTATCTTACGAGTTTTTGAAACAGCGTTTTGAAGATGGTCAAACTGTCATTTTTATCAACACCAAGGATGATATTTTTACCGGATTTATTCTGCTGTATTTAAGATTTTCCTCAGTCGCATGTTCTACCTATTATGTGCTGGACGATGTCTATATTAGCCCGCCTTATCGCCGGCATGGTGCAGCCAAGCAACTGATTGATACTGCTATTTTATTTGCCCGACATGAAAATGCGCTTCGAATCAGCCTGGAAACGCAAAAAACCAATTATCAGTCACATAAACTTTATGAGTCACTTGGATTTATTCAGGACAATGAATTCGTGACATTCCATTGTTTCCTGAAATAAATACTAGACTTTATCCGGTACGGAATTTTGCCTGTGCCACTTGTTCTGCGTCCAGATAGGTCCATTCCCCTATTGCCAGCTCATTCAAGGCCAACACACCAATCTGGGCACGATGCAGCTGTTCCACTTTATTGCCAACAGCTGCCAGCATACGTTTCACCTGATGATAAACCCCTTGATGAATGGTCATTTGCAGACGATTGTCATCCAGACGGACAATATCTGTAGCAGCAAAGGTGCCTTTTTCATTTCTCAATTCCACACCCTGTTCAAGCTGTTGAATCTGTTCATCTGTCACGGGATCGGCAGTAGTCATCTGATAAACTTTCGCCACATGTTTTTTGGGATGCGTCAATGCTTGTAGAAACTGACCATCATCGGTCAGCAATAACAGTCCAGTTGTATCTTGATCGAGACGACCTACACATTGAATTCCACGGTTTAACAAGGTGTCATCAAACAGATCAAATACACTGAAATGATGGGTAGCCTGATGTGAACACTCATAATCTTGAGGCTTATTGAGCGCAATATATACTTTTTCCCAATAGCGATATTCATGACCATAGACGCTAAAGGTTAGATCTTGCAGATTCAGCTTATGCTTGGGATTATCAATGATTTCATTCTGAATCGAAACAGCACCATTTTTAATCAGTTGCTGACAATGTTTTCGTGAACCGAAACCTTGTGATTGCAACATTTTTTCCAATAGCATCTGTCTGAACCTGTTTATACGAACGATAGGCGCATTCTATACTGAAAACTAGCCAGATTCATTTCTTGTAGAGCATTCTCCCTTTAAATGGCTAAAAAGCCTATAATCCTGTGACTTTTCATTTTTTTATCTCCTCATGTCCCAACTTGATTTGAATCTGCTTGTTCTTCTGGTTCTACTGGCTTGCGGTATTTTTAGTCATAATACTGCTGTGACTATTGCTGCGGCCGTGTTGATCGTATTAAAAATCACGCCTCTCAATGAACTCTTACCTTATGTACAGCAACATGGCCTAAATATCGGGATCATTATTTTAACCATTGGCGTATTGGCTCCGATTGCTAGCGGGAAAATTCCCGGTGAAAGTATTCTTAAATCTTTCCTAAGCTGGAAATCTTTACTAGCAATTGCAATCGGTCTATTTGTTGCCTGGCTTGGTGGACGTGGGGTGAAACTGATGTCGAGTCAGCCTGATGTCGTTGCAGGTCTATTAATTGGTACAGTCGCAGGTGTCGCGGTACTTCGTGGTGTCCCTGTCGGGCCATTAATTGCGGCCGGGATTTTATCGTTATTGATTGGAACGCAATAAGCCTTTAACCATGATTGTGCAATATTCTTAAAAATTAACATTCTAAAATTATGAACTGCAAAGTATTAAATCACATGATCAGCGACATGGATGTCGCTCGTTGGATTGAGGTACAGGATGTACCTTCAATCCAACAAAAGATTTTTGTTACTTTTGATCTTTCAAAAGTAAAAGCTCAGGTTAAATACTAAAATTTAAAAACTCAAATTTTATTCCACAAACAGCAAAGCCAAACGTACCTGATCATAACCCATACGCGGACTGGTCAGTTCCACGATCGGACGTAATTTAATACTGCCATCATCATTAAAATGATCTGAGTTTTGACGTTTGGTTAGACGTTTATAAATCTTGCGGACTTGTTCAACGACTTCTTCACCCGGATGAGCCACTGAGATATCCAGCCCTTGCTCCTTATGCAAACGCCCCAGATGGTTAATGATGGTTGCCGGCGTTAAACCACGTTCAGTGGCAATATCGGAAATCTCATAACCTTCTTTAAACAATTCACGGGTTTCATCCAAGGTTGCAGTCGCGTAGTTTTGCTTGCCACCATTTTTGGCAATTTTCTTCTCATTGCGCTGGATCTCGACTTCATTCAAAGTACCACCACAATGACGGATAAAGGCCTTATGCTGTACAGTCAAATCCACGTTTTCAAAATTCGCTTCAGCTTCATCCGACAGTTCCCGAAAGCGGCGATCAGCTTTAATGGCAAGACTATCCAGTTCCAGAGCCTGTTCATTAAAGCCTTTCAAGCGTAGACCATTTAAGCTTTTTAAACGGGATAATGCTACATAGCCCTGACCTTTTTCAAAGGTATGGCTCAGGTCAATCTCAGCAGCTTCTAGTGTCATGCCTTGAGACTTATGGATGGTGATTGCCCAAGCCAGACGTAGTGGAATCTGCTGGAAACTGGCAATGGTTTTGCCTGCTTCATTATCCACCGACCAGGTTTCAGGCTCTACAATCAGGGTAGTTCCATCTGTCAGTTTGACCTTTGGCAGAACCCCATGCTCATCATCATCTTCAAAGCCGATCACTTCACCCAAGCTGCCGTTGATATAGCCCATATCAAAGTTATTTTTCACGAACATGACCTTGGCATGTTTTTTCAGGGTTAAGGCTTCGGGTGCACGGACTGAAGACTTTAAGGTTTCAATCAGTTTTTCATTACCATCACATTGCGCATCAAACTGGCGGGGATCCTGATCAATTTCATTCAGATGCTTAAAGTTAATGCTGTCGACATCCATATTGTGGGTATAGAGACGTGTATAGGTATCGCCAATATCCTGCTGACGTGTGGCCTGTAATGCTGAACGATGTTCAGGTGAAATGGCCTGCGCACGAATGGCATTCAGAATATCATTCAGGTAGTCATTACCCTGACGATGCTGCTCGGTCAGATAACAAATCCGAAACTTGGCTTCAACCCAAGCATCCGACATAAAGCAGAATTTATCGCGGTTACGCTCATCATTTTTCCCAACGGGTGGCAACTGGAAAAAGTCCCCTGCTACAATGACCTGAATCCCACCAAAAGTTTCATCACTTTCCTTGAAATATTTCAGCACCTGATTGACCAGATTGAGCTGCTTGGCATGCAGCATGGAAATTTCATCAATAATCAGAACTTGCGCATTTTCCAAGTGTTCTTTCAGGTATTTACGCTCTTTCATGCGCTTCAGGTCTTCTTCAGACAAAAAGTCTTTGATCCCGATTCCGGCCCAGGTATGAATGGTCATACCATTCATATGCGTTGCCGCAATACCAGTCGATGCAGTAATAGCGACCGACACCTTACGGGCTTTCAGATAATTAATATATTGATTAAGCGTATAAGTTTTCCCTGCACCCGCAGAACCGGTTAAAAAGACATTTTCCCCTGCTTTTAAGAGTTTAAGTGCAGTTTCCTGTTTCATAAAAGAGATACCGTAAAAGAACGGCTATAGCCTAACGATTTTTGCCGGAAAAGTTAAGCTTCACGGACAGAAAAGCATTGAATCAGGTCAAGCCTGCAGGTTTAACCAGTTAATAAAATGCTGGGCAATATTGATATATTCAACTTCCGCTTTTTGATTATTTGGATACTCAAGCTGGTCAAAGATGACTTGGTCATTCTGCAACTGACAACCTAAAATCAGAGGTAACTTGATTGCAGGATGTGACATGCGAAAAGCCACATATTCACCTTCAACTATACGCTGTGCATAACTTGCAGCCAGACAGTTCCGGAATATTCTAGCTTCTTCAATAATCCGCTCTAGTGTTTTCAACTCCTCAAAACGCCAATTAAAATACAGTAGAAAATGTGCCTGTGTGAGTGGCCTCCAGCTGGCTAAAGCAAAGTCTTTTTTGAGCTTGGCAATAATTTCCTGCTTCTGAATCTGCTCATGCCAGGCAACTGCCTGCGTAAATAAACTGGTCCAGCTTAAATTTTTAGGCACTTCTGTTTGAGTAGAAAAATACTCCGGCAGATAATCGCGGATATAACCATCAAAACAGGATTCACGTACATGCCGGGCGTGTAAATAAAAACGCTTCCTGAACTCTACAAATGGAATCTGGTTACGTTGTAGCACGTTATAAAAATCACGGTCTTGCTGAGTTTGGGGCCGAATATAAGCCAACACCTCTTCAGGCAAATCACGGGTAATCTTATACAGATGCTGCATATAAGCTTGCATGACCCGACTTAAGTTGGCGTAAACTCTTTTAGTCATCTGATCATCCATTGCCACTACATCCCGCAATAATCCGATCCATTCATCCAGATATAAAATCGATGGACTAATCGCAATACGATGATCCTCAACAGCCTGACGCATCCCTTTGAGAACAACTGTTCGATTTAGCTCATGCTCAAACCAGCAATGCTGAATGGCATATTGATGAACATCATCAATAAACAGACGTGCTGCGATATATTGAAAATATTGCAAGGTGGCTAACACAATCTGCGGATGAATATGATGCGTATCAATAAAGCTTAAAGCTGTTGCCGCCACCCGCACACTGCTATGTTGAATATTGCTGCTCAGCCAATCCAAAATTTCCGCAGGCTGTTTAAATAGCCAGTTCACTACCCGATGACAATCAAATAAGGGAAGTTTGGCGACTTTTTTTTGCCATAAATAAGGATTATTTTCCAGAAAATTGCGTTTGGATAGCAGATCACTCCGATGCCAGCTATCACGATTCATCAGCCGTACAAAGCCCAGTAGATGACTTTGCTCTTCGGCATGCCGATACAGCAAACGGATATCGTCAATATGGTCATTCAGCTCATGCAGATTGAACCGGTTTTCAAAGGATAAGGAGATAATCCGGAAAGTCGCTGGGTGCAGAAACTCGGGCGCACTGAAACAGAATGCATCCAGACTGTCCATCACTGACTGAATCGATAGAAACTCATCTGACTGCAAATGTTGCAAGGAAAAGATTTGCTGTAGCTGTTTTAAAACATGCGCCGGAATCTCATGTCCACTTTGAAGACAATTACTGATACAAGGCTGAGTATAAACTTCGGCTTTAATCATAAAGGAGTCGATGATTTCAGCCTGCACAAGCGACATCTGTTTTAAGCAATTAGCAACTCGGTCAGGCGCATTAACCCATATATAGACTTGATCAATAATAAGTTGACGGAGCTGTTTGGCTTTATCACGTAAAAACAGGGAATGCTGGGGCTTTAAATCGCCAGTCAGAAAGTAAATATCCTGAAAAAAAAATTCTTCCAAAGCCTCTGCTTTAGCCAGCCTGGAATCAATCTGCATTTCTGCTAAGGCATGGGGACTTTCCAGATTTAAATCTTGAGGTGTATATAGCTGTATATTTAATAAGCCATTAAGCAGATCAATTCGATGCTCATCCTGATGAATCCTGAACAAATTCTGGGCATTCACATGACCAATAAGCGCCATTTGATCCAGATACAGCTGATTTAACTCAGGAAAAATACTGAGGCATTGTTCAGCGAGCTGTCTGAATGGCAGTAACAAACCCTCCTGTTCCATATTTCCCCCTTCGTTTTAACCCTATTGAGTTACAGACCTACTGAATTTCAATCCTTTAAAATCGCTTTTTCCTTTCTATTACAGAAATTGAAGCATGGTGATTTTTTAGACGATTCGATCTCAATGTAAAGCAAAGCAGGAATGATGAAAAGACCTAGACTTCATCTTGCCGACGTCTGTCAGCCAACAGTTCTAGCCCCTGATAGATCTTGTGTTGTAAATACTCACGAAAATCAATCAGATCATTCTCGTGCTGCACATGATGAATTGGCTGCCGCGGCATAAACTGAAAATAAAAAGGCAAGCGTTTGGGAAACAGATTTTTAGGTAAGGAAGGAATCACGTCACCATGACGTAATAATTTATTGAGTTGGGGAATTTTTAATAATTTTTGAAAATACTTATGTTGAATGATCTTATTGGCATCAAATCCAATCTCATAGATTTCATCACTGCCCAGTGCAGCAAAAGGGACTATATCGTATTGAAACTCTTGAGCCAGCTTAAGGAAGCCATAACGCTCTTTCCAAATCAGCTGATACTGCTCACCTTCCCGCTTGAGCACTTCACGGCCACCACCCGGAAAGACCAGAATCGAGTAGCCTTGCTGCATGGCCGAGCGGACATAGTCCTGTATGCCATCAATAGCACCAAATTTCTTCACTGCTTCACGCCATAGCGGCACATAAAAATGGCTATGATCAGCAATACTGACCACAGCCACTTGATGTTGGTTGTACAGGTAATCAATCAACATTGGCGCATCAAAGATGCCATACATGGAATGATTACCGACATACATTGCAGGTCGACTGGCATCAATATTTTCAGCCCCTAAAAAAGTAGGCGTGAAATACAGTTTGGATAAGGCACTTAAGCGCCTGATCCATGCTGCGTCATGCTTGACCTGCAAAATATACTCCCGGCTTACGCCACGCGTTTTTGTACCAGGATTGAACCCACTGAATAGCCTGCACCAAATGAACACAGTACGCCATATTCGCCGTCTTCAACTTCATTTGCAGTACGATGTAAGGCAATAATGACACCTGCGGAAGAAGTATTGGCAAACTCATTCAGAATGATAGGTACCAGACCTGGTTTGGCATTTTCTTTACCCACTACCAGTTTCAGAATCAATTCATTCATGCTGGCATTGGCTTGGTGCAACCAGAAGCGTTTTACATCTGTAGGTGCAATATGATTTTTCTCAAGTTGAGCAGTAATCATCTTGGCAACCAGTGGACACACTTCTTTAAATACCTTACGACCGTCCTGACGGAAACGTTTGTCGTCAATATCTGCATTTTCAGACGTATTTAGGAAGCCGAAGTTATTACGGATATTGTTTGAGAACTGGGTAAATAATGATGTATCCAGAATCTCGAAACCGGTTTTAGTTTCAGTATCTTCAATGATCGATGCAGTTGCGACATCACCAAAAATAAAGTGACAGTCACGTGAACGGAAATCGGTATGTGCAGAGGTAATTTCGACATTTACCAGCAATACACGACGTGCACCTGCTTTGATGGCATCGGCAGCCTGTTTTAAACCAAAAGTTGCTGCTGAACATGCGACGTTCATGTCATACGCATAACCTTGAATACCCAGAGCAGTCTGGATTTCAATCGCAACCGCAGGATAAGCACGTTGCAGATTTGAACATGACAGGATCACAACATCGATATCTTCAGCAGTGACACCAGCATTTTCCATCGCCTGTTTTGCTGCGATCACGCCCCATTCTGCCTGAAGGGAAATTTCATCATCTGAACGTTCACGTAGATTTGGACGTAAACGTTTTGGATCGAGGATGCCAGTTTTTTCTGACACATAACGGCGTTGTACGCCTGACGCTTTTTCAATAAATTCTGCGCTAGAACCACGGCGCGCATCTAATTCGCCTGCAGCGATTTTATCTGCATTTTCGTGATTATACAGTTCCACATAAGCATTTAAACTTTCAACTAACTCTTCATTGGTAATGACATCTTCCGGATGGAACAAGCCAGTACCCGTAATACGGATGCCCATGTAAAACTCCTTCTCAAAATGACCTATATCTTAACTGATTCCAAGACGTTCCCATACTTTTTGCAGGCGAGTTGGAGAAATGGGTGTTTTCGTTTTCATCGGTTGAGAAAACAATGAGATCCTTAACTCCTCAACCATAAAATACAATTCTTTAACGCGAGCGTCATTTTTAAACTTAAATAATTTTTCCATCCAGGGATCAATTTGGTCAATGGCGGAATCATCCCTCTGTAGGTTATTTGGCAAGCGCTCTAAACGCAAGATCAGGGCTTTCAAATAACGTGGAAATTCTGACCATACGTCGGAAGGTTTCCGATAAACGAAGTCAGAAAGACTCATCAAATCAAGCTGATCCTCAATATCATCAATATTTTTTCCAAATATAGATGGGTCTAAAACCAGTAATTTACGACGAATTTCCTGCCACTGGATATAAATATCCGTGATTTCTTTCAGTGCAGTCTGGCCATGAGTCAGGAAAGATTTTTTTACATCCTCTACCAACTTTTGGAACTCTTGCATATTGACAGGCAGCTCATTAATTGACAGGTGGAGTGTGGCATAAACTAACATTTGCTCCAGTTGGGCCTTATCGCCAAGCGGTGAATATGCCAGTGCCAGCGGTTTGGAAATCTGTTTTTTCAGCTGACGCACCAGATCTCCGAGCTGCATATGCACCAGCCGAATGATCCCTTCACGATGCTGTTTGACGGCTTCAGCCTGATCATTAAAGGTCTGAATCACGACACCAGATTCATCTTTCTGTTCCAGTGCAGCAAAGTCTTTGGTAGGAACCAGTGCCTGATATTGCTTAACGACTACACCCGTCACTTTCTGCGATGCTTCAAAGACAAAGTTTTCCGGGAAGGTTTTAAATTCACCTTTTAACTGTTTCACCGGGCTATGAGTTTCAGTACGGTAACGGGCTTTTAGCTCGGCCAGATCACGGCCTTGTTCAATCACGTGACCTTTTTCATCTATCACCTTGATCAAAGGTAAGAGATATTGCTCAACCCGATCCAGACTAAAATCTTTTTCTGTAATCTGCTCGCCACGCAACTGGAAAGCCAGAAAACTGAAAATATGCTCACGTAAATTGACTGCATCAATACGGGCTGCCAGCTTTTTCGCAGTATCTGGAATCGGCACCAGACTACGGCGTTTATCTTTAGGCAAAGTCTTTAATAAAGCTTCGATCAGCTCCAGACGCCAGCCCGGAATCCCCCATGACCAGATATTTTCATCGACCTGCGGCAAAGCCTGCAGCGGAATTTTAACCGTTGCACCATCTTCATCATGACTTGGGTCAAAACGATAGCTGGTCGCCAGACGCAATTCACCATTATGTAAATAATCCGGAAACTGTTGTGTGGTTGGACGATCATTCAGCCACAGCGCATCATCATCAATAAACAGATAACGTGGATCATGTGGCTCTACTGTAGCACGCCAGTCTTCAAAACTGCGGCGACTGGCTACTTCAGGTGGTACTTTGGAGGCATAGAACTGGTAAATGGTTTCTTCATCCACCACCAGATCACGACGGCGCAGTTTGTCTTCGACCCGTTCCACTTCTTCCAGTTTCAGCAGATTATGCTTCAGGAATGGTGGATTAATACCGAGATTGCCAGTAGTCAGTGCATCACGCAGGAAGATTTCATGTGCAGCTGGCTGATCCACTTTCTCATAATTGACCGGACGTTTCGGCTCGATGATCAGACCGAATAACGAAATCTGATCATAGGCATTGACTACACCCGCTTTTTTCGACCAGTGCGGTTCGAAATAATGATGTTTCAGCAAGTCACGCGCAGCTAGCAGAATCCATTCCGGCTCAATTTTCGCTAGAGTCCGTAAATACACCTGCGAGGTTTCAACCATTTCAAAAGCCATCACCCATGGGGTATTCGTCTTGTGCAGCGTTGATGCCGGGAAAATTCGTGCTTTCTGCTGACGAACTGCCATAAACACATTACGTTCATCAGTCTTGTTGGCAATAAAAGACAGTAAGCCAGTCAATAAAGCGCGATGCAGATTTTCATAACTGGCTTTCTTTTCATTAAAGGACAGTTTTAAGCCTTTAGCCAGATCCACCAGCTGCTCATGAGTTTTCTTCCATTCACGCAGACGTAACCAGCTCAGGAAATGATTCCGTGCAAAAGTACGGCGTTTGTTTTCACTCATACTCTCACGGTTGTTATGCAGGGTATCCCAGAGCTTGATATAAAACAAAAAATCTGAATCTGCTTCACGGAACAAGGCATGTTTCTGATCAGCCTGCATCTGCTTATCCGCAGGACGTTCACGTGGGTCTTGTACTGCCAGCGCCGCGACAATCACCAAAGCTTCATTCAGCGCACCAAAATGCGCACCGCCAAGAATCATTCGCGCCAGACGTGGATCAATCGGCATTTTCGCCATTTGCTGACCGATCTTGGTTAATCCCCCTTGTGTTCCCCCTTTAGTAAAGCGGGAAGAAGTTGCCGACTGCTTTTCGTTGGCAACTTTAGGGGGATTTTTCTCCGTCATTGCCCCAAGCTCAATCAAGAGCTTGCGACCATCATTGACCAGGCGGTGATCTGGTGGCTCAATGAAATCAAAATCTTCCAGTGAACCTAGGCCCAGACTTTGCATCTGTAAAATAACGGATGCCAGATTGGTCCGTTTAATCTCAGGTTCGGTAAATTCAGGACGACTTAAAAAGTCCTCTTCACTATACAGACGAACACAGACACCTGGCGCAATACGGCCACAACGGCCTTTACGCTGATTGGCAGCAGCTTGAGAAACCGCTTCGATCGGTAAACGCTGCACCCGTGAACGATAGTTATAACGGGAAATACGGGCAAAACCGCTATCAATCACATAACGAATGTTCGGAACAGTTAATGCTGTTTCTGCTACGTTGGTGGCGATAATAATCCGTCGACCGCCGCCCGATGGATTAAAGATTTTTTGCTGTTCAGCCAGTGCCAGACGCGCATACAAAGGAAGTACTTCAGTATGGCGTGGACCATGCTTGATCAAGGTTTCCTGCAGTTCACGAATTTCCTGTTCGGTACTGGCAAAAATCAGGATATCAGCATGTTCCGGATGACCTTTTTCCTGTGCATCCTGAAAACATTCTTCTACTGCTGCAACCACTGCGCGTGGCAGATTTTCTTCAAAATCATCAAATTCGTCGTCATCACTGCCGACAATGCTCATTTCAGAAATTGGACGATAACGCACTTCTACCGGATAGCTACGTCCTTCCACTTCATAGATCGGCGCACCATTGAAGTAGTTACTAAAACGGTTTACGTCCAGCGTTGCCGAGGTAATGATCACTTTTAAATCTTTACGACGCGGCAACAGCTGCTTGAGATAACCCATGATGAAATCGATATTCAGCGAGCGTTCATGGGCTTCATCAATAATGATGGTGTCGTATTTGGTCAGGAACCGGTCATTGGCTAGCTCTGCCAATAAAATACCATCCGTCATCAAACGGACGATCGAATCCTGCGAGCCCTGTTCATTAAAACGGACTTTAAAGGAGATCGATTCCCCCAGTTTCTCGCCAACTTCTTCCGCAATACGCTGTGATACGCTACGCGCAGCCAGACGACGTGGCTGGGTATGGCCAATCAGACCAGTCAGGCCGCGACCTGCCAGCATGGCGATTTGTGGTAATTGCGTAGTTTTACCGGAACCGGTTTCACCAGCCACAATAATGACCTGATGTTGCTGGATCGCTTCAATCAGCTTGTCTGCATACTGGGTAACAGGCAGATCCTGATTCAGCTTGATATTGGGAATGCGTTCGATACGCTGCATGACTTTGGCATGCGATTTTTCAAATAATTCTTGATATTGCTTTTGGTTGGCATCTTTACCTTTTTGGAGTCGATTTAAACGATGACGGTCACGCGCCATAACGAGCTGATCTACATTTAAAGGACTCTGCACTGAGAAAACACCTGATATAAAAAAAGACAATAGGCAGCTATTTTACGCTGTATTGCCCCTAAGCGAAAGAACGGACATTTTGAATATTTTTATAATTTTTTAATTTTTGCCCTTGAATTTTACTGCTTGCGGCATCATGTCTGAAGAGGCATTAAACCGGGGTGAGTCTTGTCATGATGTATTCACCATTCTACGGTTGAATCATTTATATCAAGAGCAATGCTGTTTGTGCTGATGGTGTTTTATTTTTAGCTTAATTCGGTTTTTCCGATGTATGTTATGTAAAAATACTGTTTCAGCAAGAAAAATAATTTCTGTACCCTATTGGAAATTAAATACAAACCTCAATCATGGAGACAATGATGAGCTTAATTAATACTGAAGTTAAACCGTTCAAAACAACTGCGTTCCAAAATGGTAAATTCATCGAAGTAACAGAAGCTGACCTTAAAGGTAAATGGTCTGTAGTATTCTTCTACCCAGCTGACTTCACTTTCGTTTGCCCAACTGAACTTGGCGACCTTGCTGACAACTACGAAGAATTCAAAAAATTAGGCGTTGAAATCTACTCAGTTTCTACTGACACTCACTTCACTCACAAAGCTTGGCACGATTCTTCTGAAGAAATCAAAAAAATCCAATATGTAATGGTTGGCGATCCTACTTGGACTCTTGCTAAAAACTTCGACGTATTAATCGAAGCTGACGGCCTTGCTGACCGTGGTACTTTCGTGATCGATCCAGAAGGTAAAATCCAAATCGTTGAAATCAACGCTGGCGGTATCGGTCGTGATGCTCAAGAACTTCTTCGTAAAGTTAAAGCAGCTCAATATGTACACGCTCACCCAGGCGAAGTTTGCCCAGCTAAATGGAAAGAAGGCGACGCAACTCTTGCTCCTTCAATCGACCTAGTTGGTAAAATCTAATCTGTATTAGATTGAACTGATTTAAAAAAACCACGCTTTTAGCGTGGTTTTTTTATTTGAACATTTATTTGATTGCTCTATTGGCCAAACGTTTTATTTTCCCTTTTCTTCTATCTAAAGCCATCCTACCAAATCTTTATTTTTCACTTTAAAGATCATATAAAAATCAGGCATGCATATTGCATCCTCTTCATAACAATCCCCTACTTATGCTTACAATTCAGTTATACATCTTCAATGTCAGTTGGCATAAGTTCAAGACATAAGATAATAATATTCAGTGGAGGAAAACGTATGCAAAAACTGCTAACCGTGATCTCATGGGCTTATAGTCCTTCTAGCCGCCACCTGAAAATCATTTATAGCAATGGCGATATAGAGCTCTACCATCCTGTTCCCGAATTTGTTTATGACAACCTGTTAAGACGACAAGATAAAATGGCCTTTGTACAGAAATATCTTGAATACAACTTACATTTTGACCGGGTTTGCCTGTTTTAATTTAACTAATTTCTGCTTAACGATAAGTCACTATGAGTAAGCCAGCTCCAATCGGCAACGTACTCATGATAAAACCTGAATCCTGCTGGATTAGCTGAATAAATTCTTCTACTTCCGCAGCATGTGAAATCACATTATCCACCAGTAATACTCCACCTTTTGGCTTGAGTAATCGGGCCAAATGGGTCCAATAATCCACATAAGAATCACGTTCCGCATCTAACAATATAAAATCAAATACGTCCTGCTCAGCTTGCAGATAATGCAATGCATCTGTCACTTTAAAATCAATCAAATTATCCAGACCTAGCTGATTTGCATACTGCTCGGCCTGCGCAACTCTTTCTGCATCTATTTCTAATGTTGTAATCGTCGCTTGAGTCTGCCGGGCGGCTTCGGCCAGCCATAAAGTGGAATAACCCGTAGAGGTACCGATTTCCAGAATACGTTTGGATTGCTGGACACGAATGAGTAATGATAAAAATCGGCCTGATTCAGGCTCAATATTTCGATAACGTTGCAGACGTTCAGTTTGTTGAAGATCATGCGCATGAAAGGTCTTATACAGTTCCTGCATGAAACTTTCAAAATGTTGTAATTGATTCATTGCTCTTCCCTGAGGTGATCTAAATAAATTTTTTATGGATTGATTAAAGTGCCTGAACCAATTTAAAGCGTTCTACTTCACGATCATCACTGGTATTAATACTTTCCGTAAACATGGATAGCGGTCGAACCCAAATCGAATAGTCACCATAAAGACATTGATAAACCACCAGCTTTTCCTCCGTTTCACTATGTGTTGCCACATGCAGGACCTGATAAAGTTTACCCTTATAATGTTGATAAATACCGCGTTGTAATTCCATCGTTCAACTCTCAAATGCAGAATTCTGATATTAACAGAAAAAGAGCAATATCATTCTAAACTACTTGAAAATTCATGCTAAGCATCCATATATAAGCTTGAAATTAATCATGAATTTTTCAATACATTTGCAAAACCGATCAAATTTATAAAAACAAACTGTTTTATCTATTTATCGATTTAGCTTAATATCTACTTATCGAATGAATTCTTACTCCTTTGGAGACGTTAGCAATGTTAGATCAAAATACTTCAGCTCAATTAAAAACACTACTTGAACGTTTGGAAGGCCCGATTGAATTAGTGGCAACTCTGGATGGCTCTGACAAGTCAGCCAAAATCAAAGAACTGGTTGAGGAAATCGCTCAGCTTTCTGATCTAGTCACTGCCCGTTTTGACGGTACCAACAAACGTGCACCAAGCTTTGGTGTGGCAAAAGCCGGTGAACAGCCTCGTGTGTTCTTTGCAGGCTTGCCAATGGGCCATGAGTTTACTTCCCTGATTCTGGCATTGTTACAAACTTCAGGCTATGCACCAAAAGTCTCTGCCGAAGTTCTGGAATCAATTAAAGGTTTGGGGATCAAATCTGACTTTGATGTATTCGTATCACTCAGCTGTCATAACTGTCCTGATGTGGTGCAGGCATTGAACCTGATTGCCATCTATAACCCGGGTACAACAGCAACCATGATCGATGGTGCTTTCTTTCAGGACGAAGTGGAAGAACGCAAAATCATGGCCGTACCAATGGTCTTCCAGGACAATGAACATATCGGTCAGGGTCGTATGACACTGGAAGAAATCATTGCCAAACTGGATACCAATGCCGCAGCCAAAGACGTGGAAAAACTCAATGCCAAAGACGCATTTGATGTCCTAGTGATCGGTGGTGGACCTGCAGGGAATACTGCAGCGATCTATGCAGCACGTAAAGGCATCAAAACTGGGATCGTGGCTGAACGTATGGGCGGTCAGGTGATGGATACCATGGACATCGAAAACTATACCTCAGTGCAAAAAACCCAAGGTCCGAAATTTGCTGCTGAGATGGAAGCACACGTTCGTGAATACGGTGTTGACATCATGAACCTGCAACGCGTTTCTGACATCAAAGGTGCAGATCGCACAGCCAATGGTCTGGTAGAGGTGACTTTAGAAAATGGTGCCAAACTTGAATCTAAAACAGTCATTCTGTCTACCGGTGCACGCTGGAGAGAAATGAATGTTCCAGGTGAAGCAGAATACAAAACCCGTGGCGTTGCATACTGCCCACACTGTGATGGTCCATTGTTCAAAGGTAAACGTGTAGCGGTAATTGGTGGTGGTAACTCCGGTGTAGAAGCTGCGATTGACCTTGCAGGTATTGTTGAGCATGTAACGCTGGTTGAGTTTGATACCAAACTGCGTGCGGACCAGGTATTGCAGGACAAACTGCACAGCTTGCCAAACACCACTGTGATCAAAAATGCGCTTTCTACCGAAGTGATGGGTGATGGTTCACAAGTCACAGCGTTGAAATACAAAGACCGTGCAACTGATGAAGAGCACACAGTAGAACTTGCAGGGATCTTCGTTCAGATCGGTTTGTTGCCAAACACTGACTTCCTGAAAGGAACCGATGTTGAGCTAACTAACCGTGGTGAGATTGTGATTAACGAGCGCAATGAAACCAATGTCAAAGGTGTGTTTGCTGCAGGTGACTGTACCACTGTTCCTTACAAACAGATCATCATCGCGACTGGTGAAGGTGCCAAAGCATCATTATCTGCCTTCGATTACATCATTCGCTCTGGTCAGTAAGATTTAAAATTCATGAATTAAAAAAGCCCGCGCAATGCGGGCTTTTTTTATATCTTAAAGATATCTTAAAGCTGACTTATTCCTGTAAAAGTTGAGCAGCCAGTTTTTCAATATTTCCCATTTCAGGATGTACAGCAGCGACATTGGCTAAAATCGTCACTGCCTTTTTCTTGTTTAAATCAATCATCAAAATAGCAGAATGCCCTGCGGTATTTCCCCCATGCCAGATGATTTTGGTGCCATTTTCCTGTTCTCGCACAAACCAGCCCAATCCCAATTGGTAGCTACCTGCTTGTTCTGTGGTTGCTTGCTGAGTTAATTGTACTGCCGCATTTTTTGCATCGAGTTGAGCTTGTGCAAATCTGGTTAAATCTGAAGCTGTAGAGAGTACACCGCCCGCAGGTAAAAAGGTATCAAATGCCCAGGTGGTGATTTCTTTTCCTTGGGCATCAAATGCAGACACAAGTTGCTTAGCTGCTTGATCAAGCGAGGTATAGCTATGTTTCATCCCATACTTTTTAAAGACATATTCATTAAGTAACTCAGCAAAATCCTTATTTTGTGATTGACTCAAACTCTGTCCCAATAAAGCCACAGCCAAATTAGAATAATGTGGCACTTTTCCACTGTTATTTGCATGTTCAAGCTCTAAGGAATTTTTTAAATATTCTTCCAGTTTAGCTGCATCATATTCCTTATATGGATCAGTATCATCATCTACTTCCAAATTACTCGGTAGTCGTGGCAGTCCGGACGTATGATTGGCTAAATCCTGAAAGTGAATCTGGATATTGTCCTTAAATGGAAATGCATAATAAGAATTAATCTTGTCATCGAGTTTAATTTTATTTTGTGTTACCAATTCAGCCAATATAGTTGATGTCATTACTTTGGTCAGAGAACCAATTGCAAAGATTTTATCCTGATTGGCCTTGGCCTGGATTTTGTCCTTATGCTTCTGTACTCCATAGTAATGGGGTTTGTCCTGATCTAATACCGCTATCGCTACTTGAGTTTGTTCTGGAAAAGTACGAGTAGCCTGATAAATTTTCTCTGCAATCGCTTTTGGATAGCCTTGAATAGCATTGACTGTCTTATTATTTGCTGCGGTAGATTCGATATAGGGCGTAAATAAAAGGCCGGAAATCTGTTGATCATTATTCAAACTCATGCTGAGTTTCAGACGGTCTTTTTCAAAGTTAGCCTTATAGACTGCAGTCTCTTTACCTTTAGACTCTATATACTTAAGACTTTGTATTTTGCCGAGTTGCTGCTGTAAGTCTTTAGAGACTTTTTCAAACATATTTAAAGGAATCGCCTTTTTCGCTTCAGGTGAGAACTTTTCAAAAATTGCTGCATAATTTTGCGCATTAAAATCCTGCTGAAACTGGGCAATAACTTCCTTTTCAATATCCGATTGTGCATAAAGACTGCTCATATAGAGCAAGGATGATAAAAACAGTGATATTTTCTTCATGAGATCAGTATTGTTCCTTAAGTTTATAATGCAGTTTCATAAAAATTATTGAAATTAAACATTTTTATAGACTTAATACAGTGCAACGAATAGTTAAAAAATAAGCAAAATATATTCCATATCATTCTATTTTTTAGGGCAGATCAATTCATCTAAGTTTTTGCCCTGTCTATTTCCCATTTTATACTTGTTGTTCTTAAGCTCCACTCGAACTGGTTCAAAAATTGCTTATGAATTGATAGATAGCATAGTTAATTATTCCAGAGAAATTTCTCGGAATAACTTAATGATGTTATGTACTTAGCCAATTATTATTTGTTTTCCTCACTGAGACTTGGGTAACTTTTTGTTATATGACTTGTCAGCGTCTAATTGCATCATTAACATGACATGCAGACCTGAAATAAAAGTCCGTGAAAGATAACAAAAAAAATATCAGAAATGTAATGGAGCTTAGCAATGTACTATCAATATCACTGTGCGTGCTGCGATAAAGTTGTGGAAGCTGGCCAAAAAGAATGTCATGCCTGTGGCTCACATAATATTCGCAGCCCTTATGGTTTTTGGATTTTATGTCTGGTGGCCTGTCTGGTTACTGCAATCGCATTCAAGGTAATGCATGTTTATATCCAGTCACAGCAACAAGAAGTGCCAGCTCAATCATCTTTATTTGATGTGCTGCAACAAGATAATAAACGTCCGCGCTAATTTTTTTATCCTCCAGTAAGACCTGACTTGGATCAGGTCTTTTTTATGCAATTTTAACTTGAATATGAAACGCTGCCAGAATAGAAAATTTGAATTACAATAAGTCATCTTGCAGTGAGAAATGAAAATGGTTCAGTTAATTAAAAAAGGCGGCTTACGTGAGCGTGCCAATCGCAGTCGCAGTTATCAGGGTTCGGAAAATACTGAGGCCACCCTTAAACCGAATCGTTATCAGTCTCCAGTGCAGAAACATGATCATCCAGTTTCTGACGCTTCCGCTGCACAGCAACTTTCTACCAAAAACTCCTCTGTTACCCCATCGAATTAAGATTTTTAGTTCATTAGAACCAGCGCGTCATACCATAACCAGACTGCAAAAATCAGGAATAACCCGCCTGAAATCATATCGATATAACTTCCTGATCGCTGGTAAGCCTCTTTAATTTTAGGATGGGAAATTAATAGCATCAGTAAAGTAAAAGTAATAAAGGTTTGCAGCGGAATAATCACTGCCAGTTGCGCTTTTAAATAATCAGAAGCTGATGAGCTCAGTGCAAGTGAAAATACGCTACTGAAATAGATCAGGGTTTTAGGATTCGACAGATTAGTCAATAAACCCTGCATAAAGTAACTTTTTGGTGCTTCTACCGTATTTAAATCATCTTGAGCTTGATGCCTGTTCTGAAAACCTTGCCATCCACCTTTTAGCATGGCCCAGCCCATTTTGGCCAAAAATAACCCACCGATGACCATCAATACTTGCTGAATCCAGGGAAACTGATCGATCAGTACGGTAAAGCCAGCTAGCGTCAATATCACCCAAACCACGATCCCCGCTGAAATTCCGGCAATCACCTTTAAGGCATTCATACGTGTCGTAGAAGCAGCACTTTTTGCGATAAGTAAAATGTCAGGACCCGGGCTTAATTGAGCAACAAAATGCAGAAAACAGATGGTAAAAAGCAAGGACATTTAAAAAAGATCAAATGGTAAAAAAACTATTATAACTTTTGTTTAATGAAATTAGAAAGTTCCAATAAAAAAGCCGAATCATGAGATTCGGCTTGAAGTATTTATATTGAAAGCGTGATTTTATTTCTTGTTCACATCTTTCATTTCAATTTTCTTGGCTTCCGGGGTCACTTCACGAGCTTCACCATCAATAATGGTTGAATCGCCATGACCACCCTGCTGGTTCTGCATATCCTGCATTTGACGCATCATTTCAGCAAACGGGTTTTGGCCTGCACCACCACCGACATCGCCCATCATGCCACCCATCATTTTTTCCATCATGGCTTGCTGACGTTTCATCATCATTTTCATCATGGCTGCCTGGAAAGCACGTTGTACAGGTGGAATCAGCATTAATACCGCAAGCACATCACTAATCAAACCAGGAATCAGCAGGAAAAAGCCGGCTAAGATTTTAGGCAAATTATTTGATAATGCCGGATCTGCACTCATCTGTCCCATCTGCATTTGCTGCATTTGTGGCATTACACCGGCCGAATATTTCCGGATCAGGTTCATACCGATAAAGAAAGCCGCCACGAACCAGAAAAATACGTACCACATGCTCCCGACAAGGTCACCCACGCCAATCCATACAAATACTTCGAGGACTAAGCCGGCCAGGATAATAAGAAATAATTTCATGAAAATTAATCTAATCTCAGTAAAATAAATATTAGGATGCTGTAATCAACTGCTTCATCAGGATCAAGCTTTTTTGATACGCTTATGTAACAATATGGGCATTATTTTATTTTTAAAGTGCAGGCATGTCATTAATTATTGGGATTGATCCCGGTTCGCGTCTAACAGGTTACGGTATCATCCAGAAAGAAGGTTCAAAACTTACTTTTGTTGATGCGGGAACGATTAGAACTGAAACAGCGGAAATGCCTGAACGTTTAAAACGAATCTTTGCCGGTGTAGAACGGATTGTCAAATTTTACGGCCCGACCGAGGCTGCGGTGGAACAGGTGTTTATGGCACAAAACCCGGATTCTGCTCTTAAACTGGGTCAGGCACGTGGTGCCGCAGTGGCTGCCTTGGTGAACCTAGATCTGAAAGTTGCTGAATATACGGCGCGGCAGATCAAACAGTCTGTTGTGGGCTATGGCGCTGCAGACAAAGAACAGGTTCAGATGATGGTTATGCGTATTCTGAACCTGACAATCAAGCCACAACAGGATGCTGCGGATGCACTCGCTGCTGCCATTTGTCATGCCCATGCTTCAGGCAGCATGAGTAAAATGGCCGTATTGAATGCATTGGGGGGCATGGCACGCGGACGCAGCCGGGTCAGCACTCGCCGCCGTTAATCTTCAGTTAATACTTTGAAATCCTGAAAATCAGCGTCTTGAAGATTCAAACTCTGCTGATGAATTGCAGTGACTTTTGCACGTTGTGGTCCAGTTCTGCTGAGCTGGATCATTTTCCGAACAATCGCTTCCTTCCCAACAATGATAGCCTCAACTTCGCCTGTTTCCAGATTACGTACAAAACCCTTTAAACCTAATTGAATTGCTTGTTGTTCAAACCAGCGACGGTAGCCCACGCCCTGCACTTTACCCTGAATGATTAAATGAATGGCCTGCATTTTTATTGTCCTTAGTGATTCACGACCTGGTAAATGGCATATTTCATATCTTGCGCCTGTAAGCCGCGTTCCCCATTTTTTGCCAGTACATCACCGGCAAGTGCGTGCAAGGTTACGATCTCATGTAAATGGATGGCATCTTTAAATTGGGCTTTCAAACTGGCGATCATGCCAGCAAGTACATCTCCCATCCCTCCGGTTGCCATACCGGCATTGCCTGCGGTACAGATATAGAGATCATCTTCTAAAATCAGGCTACCTGAACCTTTGAGTACCCATTGTCCCTGATATTTTTGCTGGAGTAGTTGAATTGCCTGAAGGCGATCTGCTTCGACTCCTGATGCTTTCATTTCTAACAAAGTAGCCGCTTCACCTGGATGCGGTGTTGCATAAGTATGGGCATTCAACTTTTGTGGTGCTTTTGCCAGAAACCACAAGGCGTCTGCATCGAGAACTATCTCCAGTTCTGATTGCTGAATCAGGTCAAACCAGTATTTATATTGCTGTTCAGCCCAAGTATCTCGTCCTAACCCCATACCAAAACAGACAGCATCCACATGACGAACTAAAGCTTGGCGTTGCTCAGCATCTAGCGCATTAATATCACGCAGCATGATATTCGGAGCACGTGACAAAATAGCGGTATGATGTTTGATATCACAAACCACAGTGACCTTACCTGCACCAGCAGCAAAAGCTGCCTCAGCCGCCATAATGACCGCCCCACCCATATCAGCATGTCCCCCAATTACGAGCACATGCCCATAACTGCCCTTATGTCCAAAAGCTTCACGTTTAGGCAGATGAATTTGAGTCGAGGAAAGTTGAGCTATCGGCACAAGTTCAGCATCGGGAGGAATAACCGAGATGACCTCTACCTTGCCGGCATATTCTTTGCCTCGTCCGGTAAATAGTCCCGCCTTTAAACCTAAAACAGTAAAACTATGATCTGCCTTAATGGCAACCGGCAAAGACTGGCCTGTATTGGCATGCAGTCCGCTTGGAATATCCACTGCAATTTTAAGACCTTGCTGGGCATTAATGCTTTGAATAATCTGTTGCCAATTTTCATTCAGATCACGGTTCAAGCCGATCCCAAATAAGGCATCAATATAGACATCATATTGTTTCTGAAAATTAAAACCTGAATAAGTGGGTATACCGATTTGCTGAGTTTCCCGGATTGCTTGAGCCAGATCCTGTGATGGATCGGGTTCTGCTGCATAAATATCTATTTCAAAACCGGCCTGTTTTAAATATTTACCTATCAGATAACCATCACCGGCATTATTACCCTGACCGCAACACACAGCGATTCGGGTCAATTGCTGTTGTTCCAACAAAGGGATGAGTCGCTGCGCAATCGACCATGCTACCTGTTGCATCAAACCATAAGAACTATTTTGCTTGCCAAACCAGCGCTGCTCCCATGCTTGTATATTGCGGCTATGATAAACTTGCTGCTGCATTTCTTATTTCCTGTTTCTGGTTTATGACAACACCCGATTCCCAAGCGCAAATCCAAGTTTATCAACAAGATCCCCATGAACTGAAAGCGTGGATCAAAGCGCAGGCACGAGAACTGGGTTTTTCTGATTGTGTCATTGCCCAACCGGATGCTCAAGCAGAATTAGTCCGCTTGCAGGAATATTTAGACCGCGGCTATCACGGTGATATGAAGTTTTTGGAAGAAAATCTGGAAAAACGTGCCGATCCCACACTGCTTATTCCCAATACCAAATCCGTGATCTGTGTACGAATGGATTATCTGGTCGATCTTCCAGAACCGCGTCTAGTGCCCTATGCACCAAATTCTGCGATTATTGCCCGTTATGCCCGTGGTCGTGACTATCATAAGACCATGCGCGGGCGCCTAAAAATGCTGGCTTCTAAAATTCGGGAAAAAGTCGGTGAATTTGAATCCCGCCCCTTTGCAGACTCTGCTCCTGTATTTGAAAAATCCCTGGCCGAAAGTGCGGGCATGGGCTGGACCGGTAAACATACTTTATTAATCCATAAAAAATCCGGGTCTTTCTTTGTTTTAGGTGAGCTGTTTAGCTCACTGGAACTGCCCTTTGATGAGCCTGCAAGCAAACATTGTGGTTCATGCACAGCCTGTATTGATATTTGCCCGACACAGGCTATTGTTGAACCGTATATGCTGGATGCACGTCGCTGTATTGCTTATTTAACCATTGAGTATAAAGGGATCATTCCAGAGGAGTTACGTCGAGGGATTGGTAACCGGGTCTTCGGTTGCGATGATTGTCAGTTGATTTGTCCGTGGAACAGCTTTGCTCAAAAAACTAATATTGAAGATTTTCACCCCCGACATGGACTGGATCAAGTGAGTTTACTGGATCTCTGGCAATGGGATGAAGCTACATTTTTAAGCTCAACTGAAGGCAGTCCATTACGCCGTACCGGCTATCAGAGCTTTATGCGCAATATTGCGATCGGCTTGGGTAATGCGCCTTTTGATCCACAGATTGTCCAGGCATTACAAGCTCAGCAGAATCAACATGATGAGATTGTACAAGTTCATATTGACTGGGCCATACAGGAACAACTGGCAAAATCCCGGTAATTTTCAATTTTTACTTCGGTTCACATTTTCTCGTTAAAGCCTTACACAGTTACTGTACAAGCTATGGCATAAAGGAAAAAGAATAGAAATAAAGCCGGAGGTGGATATGCAAAAGTCATCTGATACACAACATCAAAATCAGGAACAGCTTGAAGAGTTGCAACATCAACACCAGAAGCAGCAACAACAGCAACAGCAGCAGTCACAACATGGCCCGCTTGGCTCTCCAAAAAATAACCAGCACGAACAAGATGAACGTGTATTAAACAAGCAACATCGTAGTGATTTACAAAACCAGAATATTCACGGAAATCATCGTGAATAAACTCCGATCAAGAGTTCAACTACAAAGCTCACCTTGTGTGGGTTTTGTTTTTTCTATAAGGTCATATTTTGCTAATGAAGATGGCGATACTTTTACTTAAGATGGAGCCTGATAAATAAATATGAACAAGGATGGACAGATGAACAGTATTGATCCGATACGTAATGATTGGTCTCGTGCAGAAATTGAAGCCCTATATCAACAACCTTTAATGGACTTAATCTTTCAGGCTCAACAGGTTCATCGTCAATATTTTGATGCCAATACCGTTCAGGTCAGTACCCTGCTCTCTATTAAAACCGGTAAATGCCCGGAAGATTGCAAATACTGTTCTCAGTCCGCACATTATGATTCCAAACTCGAAGCGGAAAAACGCATTGCAGTAGAAAAAGTAATTCAGGAAGCAAAAGAAGCTCTGGCCTCTGGCAGTTCACGCTTCTGCATGGGAGCAGCATGGCGTAATCCGCATGAACGTGATATGCCTTATGTACTGGACATGGTACGTGAAGTCAAAGCACTTGGACTAGAGACCTGTATGACTTTAGGCATGCTGAATGCCTCACAGGCAGAACGTCTAAAAGATGCTGGACTGGATTATTACAATCACAATCTGGATACATCACGTGAATACTATTCACATATTATCAGTACCCGCAGCTTTGATGACCGACTAGATACATTGGACCATGTGCGTCAAGCTGGCTTGAAAGTCTGTAGTGGTGGCATTGTCGGCTTAGGTGAAAGTCGTAATGACCGGATCGGTTTATTATTTGAGCTTTCTACACTTCCGATTCACCCAGAATCTGTGCCCATCAATATGCTAGTGCCAATTGAAGGCACACCGATGGCAGATGTTGAAAAACTGGATGTGATTGAATGGATTCGAACTATTGCAGTGGCCCGCATTCTGATGCCAAAAAGTTATATTCGTCTTTCGGCAGGCCGTGAATCACTGACTGACTCAGATCAGGCATTGGCATTTATGGCAGGCGCCAACTCAATTTTCTCAGGCGAAAAACTGCTAACGACTCCAAATACAGCCAAAGGTCGTGACCAACAGCTCTTTGAAAAATTGGGACTGGTAGCAGAACAACCAAAGCCAAGTATCTGCGCATTGGCGACTGATGCAATGGCAAGTTAATTGAAATAATTCAAGATGCTGAAAAGTTATGCGCAGTAATTAAAATGCCATAACTGGCATTGAGATAATCACCGATCCGGATCTGGTCTGTTCCATTGGCATGATGTACGACCAGTTCCTGCGTCAGTGCATCAAAACTAAAAGAGTCATAACAGTCCTGATGCAGGCTTAACCAGTGTAAAGTGTCAGCCAGATTTTCATCTACAATATAGGTTTTGGCATGGAAATCTTTGCTCATTTAAGCCTTCTCATCATGTGGTACTGGTAATGATTTTAATGGATATGAGTTTAGATTAAATATAATGGATATAAAAAAGTGAGCATATCGCTCACTTTTTCTTGCAGTATTTTTTAATCTCTTTGGGTACCACATTTGCGGCATTCCCAATCTGCCCCAATTTCCTCCATTTGCTGGTATTCATAAATGTGCAGACAAAATATTTTTTTTAATAATTGAAGCATTGCTAAAACTCCTGTAATTATTTTTTATCAGCTTCTTGATCTTTCTTCCTGAAACATCCATGATTTTTGGTTTAAAAATCATATTATATTTATTAACATATTTTTACATTCTGTCAAATACACTTCGTCTGCTTTTTAAAGTTTTCTTTCTATTCAAATATCATCATTTCATAGGTTACTGATTTATAGAAGTTATCTTTAATCAATAAGGTTTTTACAAGATAAAAAATTGAGCTTTAAACTATTCTATAGGCTATATAACGCCTGATTCAGTCAATATCAGGCTTAGAGAGATTCGAAAAAAACTGAAGATAGATTCAGGCTTTCTATAAATTCGTTCAAATAATTTTGCCGGCATCATTACAGTGCAGCTAACTACTAGCCAGTATTTAATGCTTTTAGAAATTCCTTAAATTTTCTCTATAAAATTGAAATTTGAAAGCTGCTTTTTAGTTTGAAAAAGATCATAAAAAAGTGAACCAGAATCTGCTTTTGTGCCTACCAAGAAGAAATGATCAAAATATTTTTCGCCTTTACTTAGAATGATCTATTACCCACTAAAAGATTTTTATAATGAATTTTTAGACCAAGCGAATTCGGATCGATATCATGCATATCTATTTCCTTAGTCTATTTTAATGTGACGAAATTGCATCTACAGCTATGGTATAAGGTACTTCTCCACATTATTAGATTAACCCGAATCGCGGATAAAAAATTGACTTGAAAAATAAGAGGACTAGAGCCATCAGTTGAGTTACCACACAAAACTTAAAACTCTAGTCCCGATGTTTAATAGTACCGAATTATTTTGCGTAATTGATGATTTCTTTCTTAAATTTGAAGCAACCTACTGGAATTTCCTTAAACAAAGTCGTCGTTTCTCCAGAGTCCGAACCGCTCACTTGAGTATCTCAGAAATCACTTTTATCGCGATCTGGTATAAATGTTCTCATTTCACTAATTTCAAAGCATTTTTCACATGGTTGAAACAGGATAAAAATCATTTATTTAAAAGCTTACCCTGTTACCAACGGATGATTCATCTGATTAATAGACATCAATTAGCTCTACACGCTTTACATGTGGCGCTAATGAAAGGCCAAGGTACACAATATTTATGGATTGATTCAACAACTCTGCCAGTTTGTAAAAATCAACGTATTCAACGCCATAAATCATTAGTCCAAATTGCATCACGTGGTAGAAGCTCAATGGGCTGGTTTTATGGCTGTAAATTACATATTGTGATGAATCAATTTGGTGAAATTGCTTGTTCTGCTTTATCCAATGGACATTTGGCTGATATCAAAATGGTTGAGAGACTCGTTAAAGAGATGGAAGCAAAGTTGTATGGAGATCGTGGCTATATTAGTCAAGAACTGAAGAGTAGGTTGAAAGAGCAAGGTATTGATTTAACTACCTATCATCGAAAAAATATGCAGGCTATACAACTTTCTGAGTCAGATAAATATCACTTAAAACAGCGCAATAAGATAGAGACTTTATTCAGTTTATTGAAAGGTCAGTACAATTTAGTGACAAGCAAAGCACGTAGTGTTCATGGATTTCTAGGAGGGATTTACGCGTCCTTGTGTGCATATCAACTGATCCATAAAAATAAGCCAACAATTCAAATTATGAAGTCATCGGCTTAAGCAGGATTCGGGTTAGATTAATATAATCGTCATAAAGTTAGAAAAAGGTTTGAAATACGACAGGTTTACATTTCTTTTGATTCTTCATAAAAACAATCTCTGTACACGACAAATTTCACAGAACCCTTATCCTATCAGGATTCTGCTTTCTTAAAATTGCCAAAATTTCCTTAAACTCTTCTTTTTTCCCAAAACCAATTAAACGCTGAATCGCCATTTGAACATAGTCTAAACCATAGCGAAATAAACTCATTGAGAGTCGTCCATGCTTCTTTATTTTTATCGCTTTTTTTTGATTATGTTGCCATTCACCCGTTAAGTAACACCAACAGAAGCTTATAGCTAACACCGCAATCAATTTTTTCACTCGTCTAGGGTCTGTCAAGCGCGTATTTTCAAGATTAAACCCGCGTCCTTTGAGACAACTGAATAAGGTTTCAATTTCCCAGCGTAATGCATAATCCTGAATAGCATTGGCATTAAACTGAGGAGAAACGACGAGTAAAAGCTCTCCATTTTCTAACTGTAGTGCACTTATATATAGTTTCACCCGACCAACCAAAATCCGTCGTTTACGACATTCAATTTGACCAACTTTAAGATGGCGAAATAAATCACTAATTTTATGATTCTTTCCTAAATGATTGGTGACAATGAAGTTTTTTTAACACGAATGCAGAAGTTGATGTCTTGTTCAATTAACCATGTAAACCACTGCTCACCGATAAACTCTCTGTCTGCGAACACATTCACAATACGGTCTTTACCAAAAATGGCTATAAAGCGTTGAATCAAAGCAATACGCTCTTTCGTATCTGAATTTCCACGTTTATTAAGCAATGTCCAAAGGATAGGTATCGCTATTCCACGATAAACGATTGCGAGCATCAGGATATTAATATTTCGTTTTCCCCATTTCCAATTGGTTCTATCTAAAGTCAGTTGCACTTGGTCGAATGAAAACATATTGAAAATCAACTGAGAAATTTGACGATAATCAAAATACTGACCTGCAAAGAAGCGCTGCATACGTCGATAAAATGATTGTGGTAAACACTTGATGGGCAAGGCTTTAGATGCAGAAGAAAGATTACATGTTTGCTTTAAAATAATCACAAGCATGATGAGCGCAAAGCACTTTAAATGTGACTTGTTCCATTTTAGAGATTTGTTTAAGATAAGATATAACTCATTGAGATGTGTCATAGTATTCGTCGTTAGAAAACAATTATTGTGACATTATTTCAATGAGTTATCTATTTTTGTCGTGTACAGAGAAAAACAATAATAATTACAATGGATGTAAATCATGAATTATTGTGAGAATAAGGAATGATGACAGAGCAAAATCTGATACTACACAGACAAAAAATTGATCAGCTACTCCAGAGCAGTAGTTTGTCGCTATCTCCTGCTGCACAGCTAGGACAGAGCATTGTCAGTTCATGGCAGCGCTCATCTGTAGCTCATATCCCCAAAGATCGTTTGGCTGCCCTACTCCTCGATCTCAGGAAAGTGCGTTCACCCTCGACTTTAAGTCATGCTTTGCAATATTGCGCGCTGAGAATCTTAAACACATTGCCGAACAGTCTTCTATGGTATTAGCTCTAGGAGATATAGGTAGTACTGTAGTGTGGACAGCATCCAGTCCTGAAATGCGTAAGGTGGCTGAAAATGTGCATCTCATTGAAGGTGATCAGTGGCGTTAAGAACTGGTCGGGACCAATGCCCTTGCCCTGTCGATCAAAACCCAACAATCGAGCTGCGTGTTTTCCAGCGAACATTACATGCCTTCCGTGCAGGATCTAGTCTGTTATGCCTCCCCCATTATTGATCCTTATTCCAAACAGATTCTAGGGGTTATTGATCTGTCCACCCACTGGCAAAAACATAATAGCTTAGGGCTATTAGCAGCCGAACGTTGTGCATCCATCATTCAATCTGCTTTACTGGAATCGCAAAAACAGCGTTTATATATTCGTGCCTTTTCTGTCCCGCAGGTCATTTTTAATGGTAAAACCCTGACCATAACCCCACGCCAGACTGAAATTCTCGCTATTCTGGCTTTATTCCCACAAGGTTTAAGTCTGGATCACTTGCATCAGGCACTTTATGGCGAACGTAAAGTCAGCATGGGTACGCTAAAAGCTGAAATGTCACAGTTACGAGATATTCTGGGCGGTATGCTTGGTTCGCGCCCTTATCGATTGCTGGCGCATGTTGAAGCAGACTTCCTGCAAACCGAACAGTCTTTAGATGCAGGTTATATCGATTCAGCCTTAAAACTTTATACTGGAGTTTTTCTGGCAAAAACTGAAAGCCCATTTTTATGTGCATGGCGGGATTGTCTGGAATCACGTCTCAGTGATGCTATTTTCAAAGCCAATGAAACTGATGTGCTGCTGAAACATGTAGCACGTTTTCCTGAAGCAATTGATGCGGTTGAACGTCTGATTGAACTGATGCCAAAAGGTCATCCAGCACATCAAACCCTGCTTAAATTTCAGGATATTTAAAAATCAGATCATTTCTTGTTTGGCTTCTTGTTAGCAAGATAATTACGGCTATCTTCCATTGAGAAGATTCCAACTTATAAAAATATAAAAAGCATTTAACTAGGGTGTGTTGACACTTTTAGCTTAAAAAAATAGCGAAGTAGTAAAATCAAATCGCCAAACCCAATTTTACTATTCGCTATGCCTCGTACCATGCTGACAGATCAACACTGGCAAAAGTTGAAAGTTATTCTGCGTAATTTATCCATTCACCACAACTCAAATTTACGCAATTTTATTGAAGCTATTCTCTATAGAATTAGGACAGGTTGTCCATGGCGAGATATTCCTTCTTGTTTTGGTCATTCAAACTCTATTTTCAAACGTTTTAATCGTTGGTCAAGCAGCGGTAAGTTACTTAGATTATTCAAATTACTAGCCTCATGCCCCGATATGTAGTGGATTTTTATTGATGGCTCTCATGTACGTGCTCATCAACATTCTGCCGGCATAGCGAATCAATCTATTTCTAAAAGTGCAGGAGGAAACTCCTCAAAAATACATTTGATTGTTGATGCACATGGCAATCCTATTGATTTCATGATTACCGATGGAACCACACATGATGTTAAAGTTGCGCCTGATTTAATATCAACATTAGATTTAAAAGAGACAAAAGTGGTATATGCAGATAAAGGCTATGATTCAGAACCACTGCGTGAACAGATCAGGAAAACAGGGACTAAAGCGAATATACCAAAGAAAACGAATAGCCAATCGAACAATGACCATATGGACTGGTATTTATATAAAATCAGGCATTTAGTTGAAAATATGTTTTGTAGATTAAAGCAATTTAGAGGAATAGCTACTCGATATGACAAGCTCAAAAGAAATTATCAAAGTTCTGTTGCCTTAGCCTGTATATTTTTATGGCTACCGTTATAGGATTAATTATGAACAGTAAGTGTCAACAGACCCTACTTTAGAATTATAATTTTTTATTATAACATTTTATTGATTTAGCTCATGCTACGAATAAGCTTTTAGCAATACTCTGCTCATTCCAGTATTTTATTATTATCGAGTTCATTCAGTTAATTTTAATAAGCTATACCCTGATGAATTAACTGCCCAAATATATTTTTTGAAAGCAAAAATTTAGGCAAAAAAAAAGAGCAACGCCTGCTCTATATCCTTATCAAGGGTGTAAGGATCAGCCAAGAATATCGCATGGGGATACATTTATCTTGGCGCACTTCACTAAGAAGTGCGAACAGGGTTGCATAAAATGTAAGTCTGCCGAGTGGAGAGAATCGACTTACATAGAGGCTTACAGCGCCGCTTTAAAAATCTCTACGACTTGTGCATGGCTAGCCTTACGCGGGTTGGTCAGCATACAGGCATCCTTTTGCGCATTTTCTGCCATAATGGCAAGGTCTTCCTCTTTAACCCCTAAGCCTTTCAGACCAGATGGAATTCCAATTGAAGCTGAAAGCTGGCGAATGGCATCAATCGCTGCATAAGCTGCTTCAGTCACAGTTAATCCTTCAGTATTTACACCCATCAACTGGGCAATTTTTGCATAGCGATCCGGACAGGCAATCAGGTTAAATTCGCATACGTGCGGTAGCAAAATCGCATTACATACACCATGTGGCAGGTTATAGAAACCACCCAGCTGGTGTGCCATCGCATGCACATATCCGAGTGATGCATTGTTGAATGCCATGCCTGCCAGATACTGTGCATAGCTCATAGCATCACGTGCTTCAATATTTTCACCATTTGCTACTGCCTGACTCAGCCATTCACTGATCATGGTAATGGCCTTTTCTGCACAGGCATCCGTAATCGGATTGGCTGCCGTAGAAACATACGCTTCTACCGCATGGGTTAAGGCATCCATACCAGTCGCGGCAGTTAAGCCCGCTGGCTTGGCAATCATCAATTTAGGATCATCGATCGCGATCAATGGTGTACAACGCCAATCCACAATTGCCATTTTGACATGGGTATCGGTATTGGTAATGATACAGAAGCGTGTCATTTCCGACGCTGTACCCGCTGTGGTATTGACTGCAATAAGCGGTGTCATAGGCACAGTACTTTTATCAATACCTTCATAGTCGCGGATATGACCACCACCGGCAGTCACCAGGCCAATACCTTTGGCACAGTCATGTGAAGAACCGCCACCGAGTGATACAATAAAATCGCAGCCGTTGTCATTGTAGACTTGTACGCCATTATGAACGTTAATATCTGTTGGGTTTGGTTCTGCACCTGGGAAGATATGGCTGTCAACACCAGCCTCTTTTAAATAATTTGCGATGGTATCTGCGACACCAAATTTGTATAAGCCTTCATCGGTCACAATCAGAGCTTTCTTGGCACCTAAATTTTGTGCTTTAACGCCAATTTCTTTGGCACAGCCTGGACCGAAAAGTGAAACACAAGGGATATAAAAACCGTTTGTTTGATCTGCAATATTCTTAAAAGCCATGGTTCGATTCCTTCTACCATTCATCTTATTATCGGTGACCCTCACCGTGATTTAAGTATTCAATGAACGATAAAAGAATCCCACCTACTAAAAGCCTACCTTATGATAAGAGATTGAAATTTTAGTTATTTTTGAAGATAGATAGTGCTTAAATGAATTCAAAAAATAAAAAAGCACCTAAGAGTATTGCTCCTAGATGCTTGATGTATTTGGTGGGCCCAGACGGACAACAACCCTCTCCTACCCTATTGTTTTTATTACACTAATTAATATTAAAAAATTACAGGATACAAGCTAGGATACATGATTCAAGTGTTGTTTTTTTGACCAGTTGAACTTTTTTCACCACCGAACTCCCCTACCACATCACCGTGTTCACTGGATTTTTACAATACAAAGCTTCTTGGTGAAAGAAGAGCCGACATCAATATAATGGCAATTATCAATTTTAGTATGTTCTTTTACAATTGTGTGGCCTAGATAAATTTCATCAATACCATCAACAATATCATAGTGAGCTGAATGCTGACGAATTCTCCCTCTCCCCCATAATGCATTACTATAGGCAGAAGTTACACCTGAAATTTTATAGTCACCTTGTGCAATATCATACTTAAAAGCATTCCAATCATGAATATCGACATCTGCATGCACTACCCCAATGATTTTATGTGCCATTTGAACCTCTATGACTAAAGGCAATTGTTGGAAATGAGCTCTAATTTCAGATTGCTTTTCCAAGCTGAGTTGATAAAACCACTCCCCGCCATGACGTGTATGCATATCTTTTATTTTAGGATCATGTGCCGACATCATGCACATTTCTTCATGATTTCCTCTAACGGTGTGAAACCATGATTCTTCTAGCAAAGAAATACACTCAAGATTCTCTGTACCTCGATCTACAAGATCACCAGTACAAATGAGTAAATCATTGTGAAAGTCAAAATTGATTTTCTTGAGTTCTTGCATCAACAAACTATGGCAGCCATGTAAGTCACCTACCATATAGACATGATTTGCATGATCTGCATTTATTGTATAAATGAAGGAGCCGCTCATTAGCTTAATTATACCTTTCTGCTTTCACTATGATGATCACTTAAAAAGCTTCCAGTCAGTAGTATACTGGTCAAAACTATAGTCATAGGCAACAGGACTTTCTATATATCATCCAACCAGAGGAACACCATGATCTGACTTTCCATCCCTAGGAAGGGCATCAGAGAAACAAACTGGACATCCCCCTTTGAAACGATTCACTCGCGTTAATTGATGACAATCTTTGTCTCGATACATTTCAAAATCAGCATGCTCTTCACTGAATGAAATAAGCATCATAGGTACTTTAATCACACGATACTCGGGTAAACTCTAATTCTACATATAAAACCTAGAACTATTGGCTAACATTTTCCGAGAAAGTTATAGAAAGGCTCCAAATACTCAATGGATGAAGGATATCCCCTATAAATTTCTTGTCGATGCAATATGTAATACGATAAGTGCGAAAATTGGAACTTAACTAGTCAAAAAGTACCGTTTAGTACCTTATACCGTACTTACCGTACAGAGAAAAGAGATGGATCCGGAAATTTGAACAACTCCTATAAGTGATACTCTGCTCCTCAAATGATGTTATAAACATCAATATATGGAGTATTTTATGGCACGTAGACCAAGAAGAAATCATTCAAACGACTTTAAGGCTAAGGTAGCACTTGCTGCGATCAAAGCAGAAAAAACACTTGCTGAATTGAGTTCTGAGTTTGATGTTCATCAAAACCAAATTATTGACTGGAAAAATCAACTGATTTCAGCTTCCTCGCAAGCTTTCGATCAATCAAAAGCTCCAACAGAACCACCCATCGATCTAAAAAAACTACATGCAAAAATCGGTGAGCAGGCATTAGAAATTGATTTTTTAGAAGGTGTGTTGAAGAAACTGGGCCGCTTCAACCACAAAAGTTAATCGATGACTCACTTCAGATTTCAGTATCTAAGCAAGCTCAGCTGCTGAAAGTCTCCCGTGGTTGTTATTACTATCGCCCAAAACCTGTTAGCTCATCAGATCTGAAGCTGATGCGGTGTATGGATGAGTTACATATGCAATACCCTTTTGCAGGTAGCCGTATGATGCGTGATTTGTTGAATCGTCAAGGACATCATATAGGACGACGTCATACACGTACTTTAATGAAGAAAATGGGCATTAATGCGTTATATTGCAAACCAAATTTAAGCCAGGCTAATCAAGCTCACCGCAAATATCCATATCTGCTCAAAGGATTGGCTATTCAGCGCAGTAATCAAGTGTGGTCTACGGATATAACGTATATCCCTATGGCAAAAGGCTTTGTTTATTTATGTGCTGTGATTGATTGGCATAGCCGCAAGGTACTTGCGCATAGGGTATCGATTAGTATGGAGGTTACATTTTGCATAGAAACATTAAATGAAGCTATTGAAAAATATGGTCGACCTGAAATATTTAATACAGACCAAGGCAGTCAGTTTACCAGTGATGCATTTATTGATGTATTGAAATCAAATGGCATTCAAATCAGTATGGATGGTAAAGGTCGATGGGTTGATAATGTGATGGT
The DNA here is from genome assembly GCF_033558715.1 of Acinetobacter sp. YWS30-1. NCBI lineage: Bacteria > Pseudomonadati > Pseudomonadota > Gammaproteobacteria > Moraxellales > Moraxellaceae > Acinetobacter > Acinetobacter sp. YWS30-1. The sequence goes on from NZ_CP114606.1 coordinate 1,901,069, forward strand.
TGAACGATTATGGCGGAGCGTTAAATATGAAGAGGTGTATCTCAAAGCCTACAGCAATGTTTTGGATGCGAAGAAGCAATTAAACGCATATTTTGAATTTTATAATTTGAAACGACCTCATTCGAGTCTGGACAAAATGACTCCAGATGAGTTTTACTATGACCAGCTACCACAACAAAATAAGGTAGCTTAACTAGAGCAGAGTATCACTTATAAATAAGCTTTTAGTTGTTCAAACATGTGGGACCACCTCTAAAATACTAAGTAATTTTGTGGTTCATCTACGTTAAATCGCACTACTTGAGACTTTGCAACATATGTAGTCTTTTAATGCTTGAATAAATTTACGAAATTAGGCCGACCTCATACCCAATTTTTCATTTAAACCTGAGTAGATTCAGGTAGCTATAATCTTTAAATCTTTATGCAACAAAGCGATCTGACAATAGTATTCGCTACTGTCAGATCTCACGGACTAATATCTTGCTTACTCAAAAAATATTTTGTGGCATATGTAATACCTCAAATGAATTAATCAACTTACTATCAGCTGAATCAATACTCAACCCTAACAATTTCTCCATATAGATTTTTGACCAAAATGGATGAATTACAAAATACTTTTTACCATTTTTTATATTTTCAATAGACCATAAATTTAAGCCATTAATTTCTCTTAATTTTGGAGGACTATAAATAGATGGTTTCAACATATTTACATTTATTAAACTTTCTTCAACTTGGTCATGCCAATTCTCAAGCTCAATATATCTAAAGTTACCGTCTAACCCACATTTATATTTTGGATCATACAATAATCGCAAAAAGCCTAATCCAAGTCGCCAATCTAACAGTCCATGATAGGTCCTATTGCCATAGCGTTGGATACACTTATAACAAGCCCCTAAACACGAGGCTTTATGTACCTCTGTACTAAGCTTCATACCCAAAGGATCATGATAATCTGATAAAATAGATTTTATTAATTTAAGTATAAGTGGTGAACCAGTGCCTTCTATAATTTCACTTAATTTTTGAGAAAATCCAGCACCATTGGCTAACTGATCACAAATCTGCAATACGGGTATACTTTCAATTAATTTTGGTTCAATTTGTTCAAATTCTTCTGGAGCTATATCTAATTCCAAAGCTGCTCTTTGAATAAGAATTTGTGTTGCTGAAATCAAGGCAGATCTAATTGCTATTGACTCCTTACTTCTACCCAAATATGAAAAATCAAAAATTTGATCCATTTTTTGAGGTTTTAAGTAAAGGCCATCTGTCTTCTTAAGAGTAGCCAATCCCACGCTTGAATGTTCATCATCATATTTAGATAAATATTTAAGATCTTCTAACCAGTATTTTGCTTTTGGTGCCGATAAGGACATTTTCTCTTTATCAAACATAGTAAAGCCCTTAAATACGCCACTATCTAAGTTTGCCCCCTGATTTAAACGCAGTACGAATGTGCCATTGTCTTCACTATTACCAATACTTAAATTACTCCCATTAACAACATTAAAAACTGTAGGCTCATTAATTAAAGTAACCACTCTATCGAAATGTTGGAATTCTAGTTCATCAATTTCTTTTTTGTTTAAAGGTTCTCCAGAAGATATGTATGCAGCAGGATCCACATATGGTCTAAATTGACTCTCACTCAATACATACTGGCAATTATGACATTTTAATATAATCCCATCCTGCTTTAGATTAATCATTGAACATTGAGGGCATTTTGCAACTTCGTACTTTTCGTAGAACCATCCATCTTTATCATTACTTCGTTTTTTAATGTCATAACCAAATGGTGGTATATATAGACTCGGGACAAATCCTTTGCTCTGATAAGTCTGTTTGTCTACCACCAAAGTTTGATTAGGTGCAAATTCATAAATTGCAGTTTCTGCATCACGATCCACACTGATTAATTCATTCTTCTCAGAAATACCTAAATAAAATTCTCGAACATTACTCGGCATCCCATATAAAGGTAAAATTCCTTTATTAGCTAAAAATTCTCCAAATGGTTTATTTGATTTTTGGCCTTCGTCCTTATATTTCTCAATTAGTTCCAGTAAATTATTAACAGAATACTTTAATAATTCCTTACATAGATATTCGTTGCCTTCAACCATTCTTTGTACAAATTGATTTTTTTCAGTCAATGTATCACTTAATGCTTGGTTAAGAGTTTTGTTCCATTCCAAAGAAGAATAAATTACCGAAGCATATGGGAAATCCCCATGTGTACTACCTAGTACTTCATCACCAGGGTATTTTTCACCTTTTCTTGAACAATTATCTTTAATTAATTCAAAGGCATATGTTAACCATACTTTATTAACAATACGCAGATGAATTTGAAGTAAGTTAAATGACAAAAATGGTGGTGGTGGTGGGTCAGCTGTAATTGCTTCAGGATTTTCATAATAATAAGTATCATGACTCTTATTACGACATAACGTAACAATCATTGAATAGGATTGGCCTCTACGACCAGCTCGACCTACACGTTGTTGATAATTAAATCTTTGAGGAGGCATATTGGCTTGATATACAGCCTGTAAAGAACCTATATCTATACCAACTTCCATAGTTGTCGTTACGGAAAGTAAGTCTATCTCTTGTGCTTTCTTTTTAATTTTATCGAACTTATCATCTTGCTCATCTTCAATAAAAATGCCTTTGAAATGCTGTAACCGCTGAGCAGGATCATTTGTCTGCCCCGTTAACTCTTCACAATGAAGTCTAAAAATATCCTCATGTATATTTTGACGAACTTTCTTCGACAAGTAATGCATATCCCACAATTCTAGAACCTGACCTGTAGGTGTTTTTGGCAATACTTCAAAACATCTTGTACATTTGCCCACTCCTAGGTGAAGATGTACCCTTCCACATTTTATACATCTGAAATATGGATCGTTTTCTGATGTTGGTTGCACATAGAGACGTTCCAAGTCTATCTTCATTGCTGGATGCCCTAAATTATCGAAATTCTGAATAATTTCTTCTAAAACCTTTTTAGGATTATTAGGGTCTAGAGCTTTTGCAAATTTATAAAGATTTGATTGAGGCCTTATATCAGAAGCTTTTGTATAGGGCATTTGATTTTCATCATCAAAATATTTACCGCCTCGTACTCTGTAATTATCTGCCATGACCCTCAGCCATGCATCAAGTTTTAAAGAATCAGGATCATCAGTCGGGCGTATACCTACCCAAGCTAAACCTGATTCTTCAAGGGCATATGTAGTTTTTGCAAACAATACTTCATAGGTTAGTTCATTAATATTTTCACGAATTTTTTCACGCGCTACAAAATTAGAACCAGCGCCTTCATCACTTCCTTTTTTCCATTTAGGATAATCATGATCTTGCCAATCAAACCATTCCCACCAAGATTGGTTTTGAATTTTCTCAATACCGCTAGCATCACTAGGGTGTACCCCCAGCCGTATCAATGAACTTAAAAAAGGAGATACCTTTAAATCATCTTTAATTTCGATCATTTCCGCCAGGCTTACCCTGTTTGGCACCGAATTTTCCGATAATTTTGCAAGTTTTGAAGATAATTCAGCAAGTAACGCAAAATTTTTCTCTTTAAAGGCTAATTCATATTGCTGTTCAAGCTCATCTCGATTACTAAATTCTTCTTTTTTTATCTGTAATACTTCAGAAATGCTTTTAACTAATAACAATCTTCTTAAATCTTGATGATGTAAAGATTCTATATTCAGAGCTGCCCTTGCAGCATCTTGTCGACTATCAGAAAATACAATAGTTTTTGCTTCTTCTGAGGTTTGCTTTAAAAAGCTAAATAACTGTGTTGCTAATAGCTGTGAAGTTTTTGCAAAACCACTACGAAATGAACGAATTGGAGATGCAGGACGAATATTATGATAAATACGACCTTGATAATTTGTTGAACAACATGGGCATTCGACTGGTAAGGCACCACCTGCTCGTTCAGTTGTTTCCTGATCTTTGGGTTCAAAGTAAAAACCAAAGATGTCTTCATCTGAGTTCCTTTGATTTAAAAGAATACCATTTCGAGCATCTAAAAATTTAGGTTTCCAAATTGAATTATTTATTGTCTTTTCATTATTTGCTGGAAGGAAAACAGCATAATTTTCCGCCATCAAGTTTTCATAAAGCGTATCTGTTGCTTTTTCTGGCAATTCTTCTAAATTAAAGCCAATCGTCGAAATACTAATTTGTGCAGCATGATCTTTACGTTTTTGACCACCAATAAACAACTCACCACAGGCCTCACATACTAACCATTCAAAGTTTCTTTGAATCCCTTGATCAGTCTGAATTAAATATTTTCCTCTATCGGTAGTTAAACTATTCTCAATGAAGGCTATTCCATTTTCAGTAGAATAAGGAGCAGCATATAAACCTTCTAAACTTTTAAAGAAAGTATGAATGCGCAAGCTTGGCAAACTATCTATTCTATAGTCCCTTGGCAAAAGATCATTCAATCCTCTTATGATCAATAGACCTCTTAAAGCCTTTAAGTTTTCACTTCCAAAAATGGATTTAGATAAATATTTTAAATTTCTCGGTTTAATAATATTATTTGTATTATCAAAGCAATAAGTATTTAATAGATTGGAGCTATATTCAATAAGTGCCTTTAGTCGTTCAATAAAAAGAAATTGAGAGAAGTTAAGTGAGTTAAAAATATTTATTAGATTATCTTCAAATGTTAAGGTCAAATACTCAATAGACTTGTCTGTTTCTCGAATTTTTTTATATTCATCATAATCAAAGTCAGATTTAACATATTGATCTGTAAACTTTTCAAATAACTCAGAATTCAGTTTATCAAACGTAGAATCGAAACCAATTTGCTCACCTGTAACAATTGCATCTAACCACTGTTTAATATCAGGTGAATCTGAGGTTCTTTTATATAATCCATTACAGCCAAAGAAATCAGTCAAGTACTTTAGACTTTCTGTAGCTAAAGACCCTTCTGTGGGCAAAGAAGCACTGGACGCTAATATTCTTAATTTATGGCTATGCTCTGGCTTATCTAACCCTAAACGATGAATAAGATATCGTATTAATCCTGCAATTTCAGTTCCTGCCGATCCTCGAATCAAATGCAGTTCATCTAGTACAAGATAGAAGTATGCATCAGGATCAGAGATTAACCATTGTTTAGTATTTTCAAATACCCCTTGGTCTACTTCCCTAGAAAGCATAATTGAAAGCATCGAAGTATTAGTAACTAAAATATCAGGTGGTGTTTCCTGCATATCCCAACGTGAAACTAACTCGCTACCTAGAACATTTGGAAATAAATATTGATTTTTTTCTGTGTTGCTTGTACTTAAATCATCGAATTTTTTTGCATTTTCATAATATTTTTGAAAATGTGTTAATTCATCTTTTAGTTTTTGAACTCTTTTTTTTCGAGACTTAATTTCATCTTTATCATCAGCCAATCTAGGATGATTTAAAAAGCCTGTCACAGGAGATTTAGACGTGTATCGACCGAAATAAATTCTATTACCATTGGCTTGCTGGTCTAGAACCTGAATTGCTTCGGGTGAAGATAATGTCTTTCTCAACCGTGTTAATTGATCTTCCACCAAAGCATTCATTGGATATAAAATTAATGCTCTTACTGCTTTAGGGCGTTCAGGATGCTCATCTATTCGTTGTAACCCGAAGCTAGTTCCATTTTTAAACCAAGTATTACCTTCAATTCTAGTTAATGGCTTTGGCCATTTTATCGCCTCCTTAGCAATTGACGCTAAGATCGGTAACATAAATGACTCAGTTTTTCCAGAGCCAGTACCTGATGTTACAACTCCTGGTTGACCATTTCGCACTCCTTTACCAAGCATTTGTGTTTGGTGGAGATATGGTTTATATAAACTCCTACGCATCAACATAGGACGTTTATTTTCAGGAAGGCCATCAAATAAGCCACTTAATGCTAAATTTATAAAAATACTTCTCTCTTCCGGAGAAAAATCATGTAAAGGATTGTCTTTCTCTAACGTGAGTAAATCTTCAAGACTGTAATCAGAAGCCTTATAACGAGGAACAGGTTCAATAATTGGAGAGTTAGTCAATGTATCCGTATCAACTAAGAGCGATCGTCTTAATGCTTGTAATGACGGATTACTAATTCTCTGTGTAGTTTCAATTTGTGAGATTAATAAGTCTCTTATATTTTGATAACCGCCAATGGGATCTAACATACTCATAACTCCTCAATTATTTTTATGGCATCTAACTGCTCGTTACATATAAATACGTTATCTTTTTGAATAAAAAGATGATCTGGAAATCCTGACAGACTATGTAACCGCTCAAGCTGTAAAAGGTGCTGATATGTATTAATAGAAGCCTTCATAATCTGGATAAATCTTTTATTATTTTCAGAAAACAGTATTTCTGAGTATTTGGTTGTATCTAGACTTTGCAATACAGCATTTGGATTAACATTTAAAGCATTAAATTTCAAGGATGTAACAAATGGAGTTAACTCTTTAAGTAATTGCTTTTGTCTATCATTTAAAGTCGATAAAGCAGTATTAAGTGAAGCTAGAACTAATAAGTTTTTTGGTCGTTGAGAATAAGAAAGGACTTCAGAAAGTTGCTTATAGAAACCTATATAATTAACTTCAGTTACACCTGTAAGATGTACTACATAGTAATGATCAGGATTATTACTAGCATTATTCCAAGCATATGCAAACCCAGTATTTAAGTTAGTACCCGGATTGCGCCATAAATCATCAACACCAATATAGCTAGCATCCAGTGCAATATGTGAAATGCGCCCCCCGCAAATTAATCTTGAATATTGCTCAATAAACGAATGTGCATACTGATTGATGAGAAGGATAAAATGACTAGTACGAAATAATCTATCAAATACAACAACGTTTCTATCATCATAACCATAGGTAGATGCCAACTGTTTAAATAAATCTGATGTATCAGTTTCTTCTATGACTTTAATTTCATTTTTAGCTTCCATACATGTCCAAGGCGGTAAAATAGAAGGCAATAATGATTTATTTTGTAATAGACCACGATCTGTTAGAAAGTCATTTAGCTTTTCAATTATATTTCGTTCCCTAAGTGATATTTCTCCAGCCTCAGTGAAAAAATCATTTATTAACAGCTTAAGATCATTTATAGAGGTTTCTAAAAAAATTTTATCTTTTTTTAATTCCTCGTTTAATGAACTTAATATTTCGCTTTCACTTTCTTTCTCGGAAATTTGTTCTTCCAAGCTATCTAATAAGGCTTTATGCTCTTTTTCTACTTCTTCTATTTTATCTTTTAAAATAGCAGCTGAGCGCACTTTAACATCAGACTCAACTTGCTCTTTAATAAATTTTTCATAATCAGTTGTTTTCAGTAAATTTTCATACAATTTTTTATACGTCTGAAAAATAAAATTTGTATGTGTAGTATTTTCAATTATACGTGCTAAATATTGCTCTTTATTTAAATAGCCTGCAGATGTATCAGGAAAAATACCATTAGCCTGCAAGAATGAGGTTATTTCCTTAATCTCACTAACAGAAGGCAACTGAAATTTATCTAAATTATCTTTAGAAATTTTATAAAGATAGCTCAGAGCTTTTTCATGAAAAGCATAATCTGCGGACCAATCAATTAAGCCTAGTGGTGTTAAATTAGAAAAAATATTACCAAGCAGATATTTATTATTTCTAAATTGAAATATACTTGTATTATTAAGACCATCTTCTAACAAATAGCTTTCTACAAGATTATTAGACTCTGACTGTCCTACAGGGTAATCTGCATACCATTTTTGATCCTCAACATTCAATCTAAAGTTAAGTTGAATAATAATATTTTTCTGTAAGTAAATATAAAATACTCTCGGAATATCTCCTTTTTCTTCTTCTAAATATATACCATCAAAAAATAATTTTTTCCGAACTTGGTCTATAGAGATAAATGAGTAATCTAATATCTTGTAAAGAAACTCTTGACTGTCCCTTACAACAATAAATTCATCATCTGAATATTTTTTTTTATTTGTATTTTCCTCACATAAGAAATAGCATAGTTGATAAGTAGCAACTAACTCATGACGAGGAAAATAGTCAAATACCGTAGAATTTGGTGCAAAATCTTCAGGAATTGCTGGATACCAAATACCATTTATTTTTTCATGCGTTGGTTTAATTTTAGCATGATTACCCACATAATTTAGATGAAATCCAATACATTCTCTATACATAAAAACTACGCTCTAAATCTTATATTTTTACGATGGCGATGTAAATTATAACCTAATATTGTAGGAAGCTCTTGTCGATTCTGAGAGGATTCTGAACTTTTAACTAATCCTTTAGGATAATAGTAATGTCCATCCTCTAAATCTAAATAAGGTAATACACCATTTTTAGAAAAATACTCTAAAACTAAACTACAACTAAAATTATTTGAATAGGAAATATATTGATCTTTTTCACTTAAGACTAAATTGAACATCCCGTATTTATATGCCCAATCAAAAGTTTCATCTCGACAATAGGTGGATAAGATGCTTTTTCTTCTATGTATAATTTCATATACATTACATTTTTTCTTATCTTTTTGCTTAAGCATGTAAATACCATTATCACCCAAATAATCCTTTATATAAAAAAATTTATTTAATTCAGCATTAAACTTAAAAATATCGAAAGATTTATAATAACGTTCCCCCTCACTTAAAAAACTGATTTGATGAAAATTATTAGCACTACCTAAATCTGTAGATAAAAAATATTCTGGCAATAAACTCCCTAAATCTTCATTTGTGACCAACACTTTAACAGGAAATGTTTCTTCCCCAATTTCAATTCTCTTAATAATATAATCGACACCTAAACAATCCAACTGATCACATAATATATTCTGAGTACTTTTCGAGATATAACCCTGTATCAAAAAACAATCCTTCTCAAATTTATTCAAAAATATTTGTTTAGGCCAGTATTTTATGGACTTATAATTATTATGATAACCGCATACTATATACCCATAATGCTTTAATTTACAAATAATATTATATGGGCTAAACTTTGACAAACTTTCATGAGTACTTATTAATTTCAACAAACTAGATTCAGAAATTCCATGTAAAGAATTAAAATAAATAAGCTCTATTAACTCTTCAAAAATATTTTCATTAGGACTTCTAGCCTTTTGATAATTAAATTTAATATTCTCTGAAACATTAAATATTGGCGTTTTGGTTATTGTATATAAATTTAATTCATTCTTTTCAGATTTAATATTTGCATCCTTTAAGCTATTAACAATATGAAACTTTTCTACTTTACTTAAATAGAATTCCCCCCTCGTTGTTAAAATTAATTTAAGCTCACCTTCAGATAAATGTGGTAAATATATTTCATCTCCTTCATAAACAATTTCTTTACTATGCTTCAGTTCAGAGTGGATGAATTCAATTTCTCCATCAAAATTAGCCCTAAATTTGATGGGTGCCATATTTAGGGACAATAATTCCTTACGCCTATAACTACTTAGAATCTGAAGAGGAGGTAAGTATTGCTTATCCTTATAATTTAAAAATATTTTTTTTATTTGTTCTATATTTCTATAATCTACTTCTAAAAAGCAATATTCTTCTGTGAATATTGCTTCATTTTTATTAATCTCTTCGGTGTCATAAGTTTTCAAATGATAAAGAATAGCATCAACATCTTCTATTCTATGGATATTTTCAATCAATTCATATTGCCAATTAAATCTTTTAAGGAAAAAAATTCTATTTTCAAAGCTTTTGTTTTTTCTTTTCAAAGAAAAAAACTCAGTATTCCCACCATGTAGATCACATACCTTCAATCTAGTATATGGCAAATCAAAATAGGAACTTTCTAAATCATTACCTAAATTAAAATAAATTTTTTCTTCTATGTGACCTTTAGGTTTATTCCATTTTAAATAAAAGTTCCAAAAAGGGTCTTCTTCAAGGAACTTGTTTTTCAAAGCCACACGTTGAGTAAATATTCTAATAGCTTGATACAACCCCTCATGCTGTTTAAATTCATTTAGATTAATTAGCAACTCTTTCCGTAAAGTCTCCGGAGTATGCTCACCTTTATAAAGATTTTTATTTAATAGACTTTTGAGTCGCCAATTTGGAAAACTAAACTCATATATAATCCCGATTAACTTCATATGCTGCGGAGTACTGCATGGTATTTCAACCTTACGATATTGTTCACTTTTGAGAGTAAACTCAACTAATTGGCGAAACAGTTTGTTTACACCATCTAATCTAGGTGGACTAGATAATCCTAATTTTTTCTGTAGTTTTGCTCTAAAATTTTCTGATTCAAATCCATCTTGCGCTGCTATATAGCATAAAAAAACAATATATCTAAATCGACTCGCTGCTCCCCAGTAAGTTTCCTCGCTAGCCAAAAACCTATTAAAGGCTCTAGCATCTTGAACTTTTATAATATTTTCAAATGTCTTAATAGGTTGATCAATTCCTTCTAATGCTTCAATTAAAGTTTCTTCAGTAACATCGATACTTTGCATTATAGAATTACCATAATGCCCTGTTGTTTTTAAATAAAAATCAACAAGTTTTTTTTCTATTAGTTGCGGTGTAATCATAATCAATTATCTGAAAGCTATTTTTAAAATGCTCATTTCATAAGCATTTTTCAGGATTAAATGTGCTCTTATTTACTCACTAACACATCATAAATAATATGCGCAAATTGCTTCATCTTCGCAGGATCACTCATCAACTGTGTCATTTGCTCCATATGCGCTGCATTACTGTCTAATACAGCATCATCAAGCGCCGTGTCAAACTCACCCAGCATGGCCTGTTCACGAGTGTTGTTATGAATCTGTTTCATCATTCGTGTGTTCTCAGACATCTTGTCAGCAATGGTCAGAGCATAGTTGATCATGTCTTTCTCTGTCAGATTATCCGTCACAAACAGATCATTCATACGGCTTAAAATCTGCGACAAAAAGTCTTCTTTCTTGTCTTTCGGCTTTGCAGTACCCAGTTCATTACCAGGCTCAAGTTTATGCTCGGTACTATCGGCTTTAAGCTGAATATCCTGTTGGCGTAACTTGGACAAACGGTAATGCGTCATTGCAACATTGCTTAGATCAACCTCATCCTCTTCGGCCACCTGTTCACGCAGTAATGGGCGCAAGTTACGCGCAAAAAGACTCAGCTTCTCAAGTTCTTGATCGTCATACTCCACGATTTGAGACATAAACTCATAGAAACGGGTAAAGCTGCCTAAATCCTTTTTAAAGATTTCTAGTGCATCACGGGCTTTCTTCGCTTCAGCAAATTCGTTTTCAGCATTGGCAATCAGTACGGCGTCCCCTGTCTGCTTACAGCGTTCTAAACGGTTCTTAGTGACATCATAATCATTCACGGCTGTCGTGTAGCGATGTTGCCAGCGTTGCATCGCAGGTTTACAGATATTGGCAAGTGCCGCATTGAGTTTGTTCTTGCTATAGAAAGCTTCTGTAAACTGCTCTACCTCAGTCATAAGGAAAATACCTGCTGATTTCAGCTTGTTGGCCAGATCGTACACTTGATCAGGATTGGACACATCTGCCAGTTCTGCCGTTTGATAATACGGTTGGAAAGCATCGAGAATGTCTTGTGGATCGTTAAAGAAGTCGAGCACAAAGGTGCCTGACTCCGCTTTACCCGGATAGGTCCGGTTTAAGCGCGATAAGGTCTGTACGCATTCCACGCCACCCAATTTCTTATCGACATACATTGCACACAGCTTCGGCTGGTCAAAGCCGGTCTGGAATTTATTCGCTACAATCATCACCTGAAAGTCATCGCTATCGAATGCCTTACGCATCTCACGACCTTTCAGATTCGGATTCATATTGCTTTCAGTAAATTTCTGACCTAACAGATGACTACTGTCTGCATCATTGGCATTAAATTCTACATCGCCTGAGAATGCCACCATGGCTTGAATGTTGGCATAGTTCTGTTCAGCAATGTATTTATCAAAGGCTTGTTTATAGCGTACCGCTTCTTTACGAGAACTGGTCACCACCATGGCTTTGGCTTGCCCACCGAGTAAACCCATAATATTTTTCTTAAAATGCTCAATGATGATATGCACTTTTTGCGAGATATTATGATCGTGTAAGCGTACCCACTGATTCAGCTTGGTCTTGGCTTTCTTGGCATCGACCTGAGCATCTTTTTCTTCGATCTTCTGCTTGAGCTTGTAGATGACTTTATAGTTGGTGTAATTCTTGAGTACATCCAGAATAAAGCCTTCTTCAATCGCTTGGCGCATTGAATAGACATGATATGCCACAGGAATATTGGTTTTAGACGGCGGCATGCTTGGATCGGGCAAGCGTCCAAACAGTTGTAAGGTTTTATCCTTTGGGGTTGCGGTAAAGGCATAGAAGCTTAGGTTTGCACTGCCCTTACGTGATGCCATCACTGCATCGAGTACATCTTCAGAAGAAAGCTGTTCATCTTCATCACGCTCTTCAATCATCAAAGTTTCTTTGAGCTGACGCGCCGTGGAACCGCTTTGCGATGAATGGGCTTCATCGGCAATGACGGCGTATTTACGTTCTTTTAAACTGGTGCTGTTTTCAATGGCACGCAGTACAAACGGGAAGGTCTGAATGGTGACGATGATAATCGGCTGGGCCATTTCCAAGGCTTTGGCCAGTTTCTCGGATTTAGAACCATCACCTTCTTTATTGTTAATCCGACCCACGACGCCATCCGCATGTTCAAACTGATAGATCGTATCTTGTAGCTGTGCATCCAGGATGGTTCGGTCTGTCACCACAATCACCGAATCAAACATCTTTTTATTGTTGGCATCATACAGACTGGATAGTTGATGCGCCGTCCATGCAATCGAGTTAGATTTACCCGAACCTGCGCTGTGCTGAATCAGGTATTTCTGTCCTGTGCCTTCTACCAATGAATCTTGAACTAGGTTATTCACCACTTTCCATTGGTGATAGCGGGGGAAGATCAGACTTTCTTTTTTGTATTTACGCCCTTCCCAGTCTTCCTTTTCTTCAATCTGTAAATGAATGAAGTTACCCAAAATATTCAGCAAGCTATCCGGGGTTAAGACTTCATTCCATAAATAGCCTGTGGCGTATTCATTCACATCTTCAGGCACATCATTGCCTGCACCCTGCGCCGAAGTACCTTTGTTAAATGGCAGGAAGTAGGTGCTGTCACCATTCAGATGCGTCGCCATATAGACTTCATACTGACTTACCGCAAAATGCACCAATGCCCCGCGTTTAAACATCAGCAAGGGCTCAGGCTTGTTGGTTTCAGGGTCTTTGGGCAATCGGGTTTTCCGGTACTGTGTCATGGCATTTTGCACAGCCTGTTTAAACTCGGACTTGAGTTCCAGAGTTGCCACAGGAAAGCCGTTGATAAACAGGACCAGGTCAATACGCCATTTCTTGGCTTGTTTGCCAGTTGCCTCTAATTCGGCTTTGGATGTATATGGGCTATACACCAGTTCAGGCACGACACGGCAGATATTTTGCTGATAGCGTTGATTCAGTTCGGGGTTTAAGCCATGTTCAGGTTTAAACTGACAGAATGAAAAGCGTGTGCCACGGGTCTTGATGCCATGACGGAGTATGCCCAATGTACCATAACTACGGGATTCAACATCGGTGGCATTGATATCGGCTTTTTTAAGTTGAGCCACCACGGTATCTAAAAAATGGCGTTCGGTATCATTGGGAAAGATGTTTTTAAATTTCTGCCACTCGACCTGTTGGGTCTTTTGTACAAAGTCGAGTACGTCTTGCTCATACAGGGCTTTTTCACAATTGTAGCCTTGCCCAGAACCCACAATCCAACCATGCGTTTGCATTTGCGCAATGATATCTTGCTGGAAGATAGTTTCTAAAGTTGCATCCGATCTCATGTTTCCCCTACCCCTAAATACTCAAATTTCTTTATTACTGTTCTATTTGCCAAATAGGATGGCTTTGCCAATCTTCAGGGAAGCCCATCGCTATTTTTGATATGTTGTGATGTGTCAAAAGCAGATCAACCAGACGTTTACGCCATGTATGCTGCGGGGCGATTTTGTCCATGAAATAGAGTAGAAATACCAGACTGTTATAAATTTTTCGATCTGCTGAGTTACTAGGTTCAAAATTGCATTGCACCCGAAGCCCCATCGGCTTACTGCGTGGCTTAGCGATAGTTTTGGTAAATTTGCGGTTCCATAGTCTTGAATGATGAGCACAGGTATTTCTTAAGTAGACAAAATGCTGTAATAAGCCTTCAAACTGTTTTTCATCGCAATCAAAATGACTGGAAATGGCTTTACGTGTCTGAATCGGTGCCAAGAGCTGATACCACTTAGACAGTTGCCCAAAACTCATGACTTCGCAGGTGGCCCAAATCGGTGGTAATTCAGGATCATCATAGGTACGTTTATAGTGTTCTATAAAGACTTCATCTGCGCGGGACACTTCAGTTTTCAGTGATTCGAGTAAGCTTTGCCATCTAAAGGCGGGTTTAAAGTACTGGCCTTGCAGATAGGCGTGACAACCATGCCGATGTGCCAGTTCATAGGCAAAACGGGTGCGAACGGCGACTTCCAGGCGTTCTATGGCATCCAGGATAAGTAACCTTAATTCACGATCAAATACATACAGCGCTAACACCTGTTCAAAACTGGTATCTGGTTTAAAGCAATGTGGTGAATGGGTGTATTCAAACGGAAGCCAGTAGGCACCTAAGCGATAATAATTGATTTGCTCTAAGTAAAATTGTGCATCTTGCTCATTGGCAAATTGCATGCCTCGAGCTTTTAATAGCTCAATTTGTTCAGCAAAGGTTTTGGCAGGCTTGTTAAAAGATTTCATAGATGGCTTGCCCTGATTGTTATATTTTTTAGGGCTCCAGAAACAAGTAACCCGACAGTTTGAGGATGCAATTGCTTGCCTAGCCTTGTCGGGTGTTGTTGAGCATATAGTGAATCATTGCAATTATTTATGCAATGATTTTTTGTATCTGCTTGAGTCCACATTTGTTTGAGGCAACTGAGAATATTCATGCGCCAAACTCCGTTTTAGCCTCATTGGGATGTTGCCAATTGCGTACGTCACAAATCGGCAGGGATAGCCGATTTGGACAACGACAAAAACGTGATAGTGTCATTTAGATACCCTCCGTTTGTTTTTTGTCGTTGCCCGAAGGGCGTGAGACATGATGCCGAACGTCTATTTTACCTGTCACCGCAGATGAAATAAGGGCTGTACGGCGTTCTTTTAGCAGTTGATTCTGCTTTTCAGATGACTGAATCAACCTATCATATTTAGAATATTGTTCAGCAATAAATAAAATGATGTTCTTTTGCTCATCTATTGGCGGTAATGGAACTTTCATATTTCTTATTGAATTTAACGACAAGTTATAAATGGTTGTTCCTGTAACTTCTAGGTCATAATAGTTTTTTGCCTGTGATGACGTTAAATAGTTCATTAAAAAGTTAGGCAACAATTCACGACAACAATTAATATATGACGCACTTTTTCCCAGAATAACTGGCTCATCATTGAATTGTGCTACTTTACCAATAGTGCCGTTGATAGATAGTAAAACTGTTGTTTTATCTAAACTAACTTGATGCTTAATAAACTCGCTCTCAGGGACTTCTTTAGCCGTTTCTCCAATAAAAATTTTTCCGTCTACTAAATTATTACCATTAATAAAATAATAACCCGTTCCTTCCTGATATAACGGAGTCGAATGCAATCCATCACCAATTCTCGTTGTGATATGCAGTAATTTTGGTATTTCCCAATGCTCAGGCACTTCCCCTAACCATTCCACCCCTGAATCTTTCATGGTTACATCAGGATTTAAACCTTTGGTTACAGCATGGCTAATCACTGCTTGACGCTTTTCTTTTAGCAATTCAATCAGCTTTTCTTGTTTAGCAATTAAAGTGTCAATTTTTGCAGTTTCATAGTCGAGGAAATTGGCAATTTGATTTTGTTCCTCTCTAGTTGGGAAAACAAATTTTTCCATCAAATATGCTTCAGAATCTAAATTTTGGATTCCTGTTGTTTGTTTAATTGATGGAAAGTTTACTCGCCCTGCATATAAATGAGAAAAAGCAAATGTTAAAAAACGACTAACCATATGCTTTTTTGGCGTCATTTTAGCAACAAAGTTTGATGTGATTGCTTGAAAATCCTCATTGAATTGCACTACACACCCAACTAAAGTTTTTTCACCGCCACCTGATTTTTCTAGTAATAAGTCACCTTTCTTTAACAGTCTATTTTCAGCCTCTTTTTGAGAAACTGATCTATAAGTTAATTTATCTAAACCTACTGTAAAGTTGTGTCGATTGAAGTCTGCAACACGTAAAACACATAAATCATTACTTCCATCAGGCTCACTTCCCCAAAAACCATTGGTACAACCATCAACAGCTCTTTTTAAGGAAAATAAATTCCAATGACTAGGAATCTCACCTAACCACTCCACACCTGAATCTTTATACTCAGCATATTTCTGATACTTTGCCATTAAGAATGCACCTCTTGTAGAAGTGCCATAATTTCACGGCTGATTGCATCCAAATCTGAATCAATCTCAGCTAAATCACGTGGCGGCTCATACACATAAAAATGACGGTTAAACGGAATCTCATAACCGACAATACCAATTTCACCATCTTGCGCATCACGCTTATCGGCATTAATCCATGCATCAGGCACATGCGGTTGGACTTCACGCTTAAAGTAAGACTCGATTAAATCCGTGGTGCTTTGGCTTGGGTCAAGCGCAATATTTTCCGCATCACGCAAATCACCATCCTGCACAAACTCAACCACTTTGCCTTTATAGCTAAACTGACCATATAGCGGATTTTCTGCGCCTTTCACCACTTTGTTCACAACTGGCTCAGCATCAGCATTCTTCCAGGTAATGGCATCAATAAATTGCTTCTTCTCTTTAGTCTCAAGCTTCACATTGGCATCTTTTAACGCTTGCTTGAGTACATCATCAAAGGCATTAAAGTCATCACATTGCGCTGTACCAATCTTGGTTTGCAGGCTTTCAGCTTTACGCATCAATAAACGCTGTTCTAACCACAGTTTTGGCTCAAGCACGGTCTTGATATCTTTTTCTTTCAGCTCGCTAAATTCAGCTTTAATCAGCGCACGAATCTCGGCTTCATACTCCGTCAATTGACCATAACTGTCTGTTGTCCACGTTGTAGCGTATTGCGCATACACTTTTTGCATCACTGCATTAAAAGGCTTCGGTGCAAAACGTAACGATGCTACGGCGTCATCACTTACCTGAGCAGATAAACGCAATGGACGCTCAATGGTCACACGGCGGTAACCAAACTCGTAACTGTTAAAGATTTTGCTAGAAAAGGTTTTAGCAACTTCATTTTTAGGATTAGCCGATTGACGACCACGATTAGATTTAACCTCTGCGGGTTTATCCAGTTCACGTGCATCCATCACTTCAAAGTCACCATAACTGCGGGTAATCATCGCGATATCATCTTCGCTCATTTCATTACGTTTAGAGCCAAGAGACTTACGCATTTTGCTGTACAGGTTACTACCATCAATCAGCTGTACTTTGCCCTTACGTTGAGTCTCTTTTTTATTGCTGAGTACCCAAACATAAGTCGCAATACCGGTGTTATAGAACATATCGGTGGGTAGCGCGATAATGGCTTCCAACAAATCGGCTTCTAAAATATAACGGCGGATTTCACTTTCACCACTGCCCGCACTGCCTGTAAACAATGGCGAACCATTCAAGATAATACCAATACGACTGCCTTGCGCCGTGCTGTCGTCTTTATTACGCATCTTGCTGATCAGATGCATCAGGAACAGTAAAGAACCATCCGATACACGTGGCAAGCCTGCACCAAAACGACCTTCAAAGCCTTTTTGCTCATGCTCGTCTTTGATGTCCGATTCGATCTTCTTCCAATCCACCCCAAATGGTGGATTCGATAGCATGTAGTCAAACTTCTCATACGCCAACTGGTCATTGGATAGCGTATTACCCAATTTGATATTACGCACGTCCTGACCTTTAATCAGCATGTCTGCTTTACAGATCGCATAAGACTCTGGGTTTAACTCCTGACCAAAAACCCGCATCACAGCATCAGGATTATGCTCATACACATATTCTGAACCTGAGGATAAAAATCCACCCGTACCCGCCGTAGGATCGTAAATGGTCCGAATAATACCGTCACCACTCAGCACATCATCATCCTTGCTAAATACCAGACCTGTGGTTAAGCGAACGATGTCACGCGGGGTAAAGTGTTCCCCTGCAGTTTCATTTGAACCTTCGGCAAAACGGCGGATCAGCTCTTCAAACACCGAGCCCATTTCATGGTTAGATATATTTTTTGGACTGAGATCAATTTTAGGATCTGAAAAATATTGAACAACTTTGTAAAGCAAATTGGCATCATCCAGGAGACCAATAAATTCATCGAACTTGAAGTGTTCAAAGATTTCACGTGCGTCTTTGGAGAAGTTTTGAATATAAGTATTGATGTTTGAACGGATGTCTTTTTGACCCAGGCTGCCTAAATCCAGCTCTGAGGTATTAAAAAATGACAGGCCATTGGTTGCCTTCAGCAGCATCTTTTCTTTAGCTTCCTCTGGCAGTGGCATGAGTTTCACTTTTTCATTGGCTGCCAATACATCTGCTTTACTGGCTTCAAGTACACACTCTAAACGGCGCAACAGCGTAAATGGGAGAATGACACGACCGTATTGCGATTGTTTGAAGTCTCCACGCAGTAAATCTGCCACCGACCAAATGAAAGCTGCTACTTGTGAAAAGTTATTATTTGTCATTAAAAAATACCGCTAGCACTCAGGCTATAAAAACTTGAAATTTATAGTTTCATTGTGCCTGATTTACAACATGTTTTGCTAGAGATAGACTGTACAAAAGAATATTAATTAGTATGCCTATGAGTTTTTTAAGTATTATTGAAAATAAAGAAATTTTTAGCTTTATGCTCAATAATGAGCAATGGGGCAGATTGAAGGTTGATATAAAATACACCGATCATTAAAAGTTTGTTCTAGTAAGCCCTTCACGTCTGTCCATACCATTTTGGTACTCCCTCAAACCTATCAAGCTCTTTATCGTGAAGGTATATCACCAATCTAATTCTGGCTTTGCGGTCTTTATAACCAGTTTTTGAGTTCGTTTATTATTACCTGAGGCTTTTTTGCGAACTTTACCTTTGAGCTTAAGCAACTGTATCGGTGAAAATGATACTTCAGGTATCAATTGATCTAGATTACCCAACATATTGAGCGCACCTAAAATAGCGATCAGCTCTACTAGTCGAACGTCGCCTTTCTCCGCATTAAGGACAGCTCTCCGACTAATCCAAGCTTTATTAGCAATCTCCGCTTGTGTCATATCTTGATTCAATCGGATGCGTTTTAAGCGCTCACCTATTACTGACGCAATATATATCGGACTATCATTTTCAGAATAATTCATTATTTATTATCCTCATCTAGCTATGTGTTGTGCCGCCGTCATATAAAAATCTAGTCAAAATACCAAAATCTTTAGATCCAAATATGGCACAGCTCTCATGTTAGTTGCCAGTTCTTTGTTAATATCTATGCCTAACTAAATGCGCATTTACCCTAGCTAAAACTAAACATAATGAACGTCCCATCATCAGTTTCCGATGGACTCAATCTTGGCCGTTCTTCCGTATAAATAAAATAAGAAAAATACAAAACACAGTTAAACCAGCCACATTCAAAAACAAAGAATCAATAACTTAAATAAAAAAATCTATCTAAGCAAACCCTTAGCCTAGTTTAAAAAGAATTCAAATTCATCAAAAACCACCCACATTTATAACCATTTTCTTGATCTTTTTTTTGAAATTAACTTTTTAAGCATGTCTCTATATACATTAAAAAAATAAGGAGCATGAATATGGCATCTAAACAATCAGGTCAGAAGAAAAACGCTAAAGCAAAGTTTGACTCACATCAGGTCATCCTTGCTCCATATCCACCTTTAAGTGGAATTTACAATTGCTATGCACAAATATTTAGGGCGGCACGGCTGCCTTCAATTATTCAGCCAGATATCAAGTTACTTTGTCTCTCAACAATTTCAGGGAGTGAATTCTGTGTATTAGATAACTTTCTGCTTGTATACGCCTCCAAAAAGCAAAATCTGCGTATAGACGCAAGCTACGTTGTGCTCACCGACATTGATTTACCCAAGCTTGAATATCAATTGAGCTGGCACTTATTCAAATTAATCACTGAGCTTAAAATTAAGATTAACCTTATCCAACCAAATAGCTTATTAAGTGCACTCAATACATCACTCTCAAAACAAGCAATTTACGATTTAAACGCTCTTCATCATGAAAAACCACGGTGTGAGTTATCGCTCGATTTGCTCGCAAAACTTATCGACTGTAGTCGTAATCAGCTCTTGTATCAACAAAAAAAAATCCATTCTAGTTACACCGAAAAAATCCAGCAACTCACTGAAAAATGCGAAGCACTCAAACATTCTGAACCGAGCCCAAACCTTTTTTGGAGAGCGCAACATGCAGGCTAAGCAATTAATTCAGCGCCTTTTAGAGCAAGAGTTCATACACGATCATTATGCTGAAGTACTTGAGCAATACCTAAATCGCACAGTTGATATTCCTGAACTGAAGCAGTTATTAAAGCTCGATAATGAGATAGAGCAGAATCACCAATCACTGTTTCTACCTGCTCCACCTTCTGTTTCAGCACATCCTATTTGTGCCTATATTTATTCAGTACAACAGCACTCCCAGCATTCTGTTATACAGCGATGGTCAGTCCACAATTTACATGCTGTCTGCATTCTTAAATCTATTCCAAATTCAGGTAAAAAAGACCATCAAACAACGATTATTAAAGTACTTGATCGATTTAGGTTAGCAAATGAAGCTTATGCTGCATCGCAGCAAGCAACACAGCTCAGTAAGTCTCAACAAAAATATTTATGGCTATGGCAACAACTTCCTAGCGATAAAACACCATTAGCTGAGTTTGTAAAGAGCTTACGCAGCTTAGAAACCAATTCTAATCTGAACCGTTTTCAATATTTATTGATTCTTGATCTACGGCGTTTTTATGATTATGTGTTGGCACTGAAACCTAAAAAAAATTATTCAGCACCGCCCAAACACATAGATGAACCACATTATCTAGATGAGTACGGCGCAATTTTATGCTGCCCACAAGACATACTACAAAAGGAAGATCCTGCTCTATATTACGAGAAATTACAGGATGAACAGCCAAATCAGCAATACTCAATCAATACAGCACAGGTATCGCCATTAACAAGCCAATCTAGTTTTTTACAACATAAAATTAGCCAGCTCACACAACAACACATTATTAGACAGCAGCATGATTTTATGTGTAGCAAGCATTATCCAGACTTCAATAGCCTGAGCTTACTTGTACAACATTGTCATCAACTCTATTTAAATCATCCAGAAAAAAACAAAGCATATCTTTTTATCTTACTCAGTTTCTTGAGTGGTGTTCCTATTGAGCAATGGCTATATCTACAATCCAGACAACGCTATGCACTCAATAAACGACAGAAGGTCATTTTTGAAAACGATCAATATTTTCTACGTTCCAAATTCACACTGTTTGAGGACTCTGCTTTTGAATACAAAGACCAATTGCTTAATCAGGTGACCCATTTCGATTTGCCTTTAGTAAAAGAGCTGGTAGAGGGTTTAAGACAACCGCCAACAGTGAAGCAAGAACAGGTCGCACATGCATTAAAAAAATGCCGTGAAGAACTCTTCATTCCGTCGTTATCAACTAAAAAAATAAGTGTTTTATTACATCACTGTATTTACCATTACACTCAAAATGAACAACTAGCCGACATTCTTACAGGCATCGATGCAAATCGATCAGTTTCTATTTCATATTGTTCGTATCCAATCTACCGTTTGCAGCAAAGCTATCAGGGTACAGTACAACAACTATCAAATGATTTAGCAAAAGAAATCCATGTCATTGATGATGATCGAGAAAGATTTGGTAGCTGTAAAGCGCCGAAACCTGCAACAGTGACGGCGATATTTGCATATTTACAACATCAGATTATTCAAGCTAAACACCATGGGCAAATGCTTGAGATGTTCAATCATTACAATGTCTGGCTGTGGCATATTTTATTATTGTTCAGTGCTGCTCGACCTGTCAGCGAGTTCCCGGGTTTCTTAAAAAATTTCGATTTAAAACAACAGTGGCTTTGGATTTCTGATAAAGAAATTCACTCAAGAACGGATGATGGGCGTTTAATCCCATTATGTGATTTTGTTGTGAAGGAAATCCGCTTATTCATTACCTACTTAAATGAATTTAAACAACTACACCCAGAGCATCAACCGTATATTCAAGAAATTTTAAGCAGTAAAAGACCCCTTCTCAGTGTCTATCAACATGGTCAATGGCAAGCCCTCAGCCCTCATTTAGTCAACAGTTTCACTCGTATTATGCAACTTGATCATGCCAATTGGCTTAGGCACACAGCTCGTGCATATCTCACCGAAAAAGCAGATGAAAACTTCATTCTGGCTTTGTTTGGGCATGAGCAAAACCAACAAGAAATGGGGCAAAAATTCTCAAGTCTTTCGCTTCAACAATATAAAGAACTCGCCAACTGCCTCAACGATATGCAGCACGCTTACCAAATTGATGGGATGTATGAACATGCTTAAACAAAAACATTATGCACATGAGCGCCGTGCTAAAGATAGAAATAAAAAACAAATGAAAGAGCGCTTACATATTCAATTGATTATTGAGGAGTTTCTCTCCCAAGAAAAATTACAACAGGCACAACAATCACAAAATTTCCCAGATCTCTATAACCAAGTGATTCAGCACTTAGAGCAACAAAAAGTAAGCTTTTCTTTAAAAAAGAGCTTTTATCAGCACTTTCGCAAACACATCATTCAATACAATCGCACCAATGATGCAGACTTACCACTGCCTACGCAGCACCTCGCTTCTATTCAACGAGCCTCTTTACTCTTTAATGAATCTTGGTTAGAGAATTCGAAATATCTCACATATTTAAAAGAGCGACTCTGGCGTTATTGGCATACTGTAGAATATTTTTCGGATGATGAAATTGTTGGCAATCTTCTTATAAGTGCAATCCTGTACGGCGGACTTTCACATCATTCAAGCTTGAATGCTTTACTTGAACATCTCAAATCTGATGAAGCAATCTACCATCTTCAGACCTTACAACTTCCGCTTCTATTCTTAGAACCTCAATCGCCGCAATATGGTGATTTATATGATCCTAAACAAACCTTAAGGAAATCTCGAAATTTTGTACCAGACCGGCTAACACAGCTCTGGATTACTCGATTTAAGACACAATTAATAGATATCCAACACGATTGTTACACTTATATCCGTTACGTTTTTAATGCCTTAGAGCTTTCTTTTAACCAGAAGAAATTTAATCAGCTTTTACAAACCTCCAGTCATTCATTTATGCAACTAGACAAGGTCAAATTAAGCCCTGCGCTTGCACAGTGTTTAACTGAAGAAATAGAAAGCTGTGGCTTAAGTCCAAGTGCTTTTAAACGCTATCTCTCACCTCAGCTAATACTTGACCACTCCGATCAAACTGAAGAACCACAGCCCCAAAATATCAACAACAGAGTAAAAGAGGAAAAATTACACACTGAAGATCCTCTTGAGGCACTTACTGCTTTGCATAAACAAATTTTGACGTTCTTTAAAAATAGGCATAAGACTACCTCGGATCTATGTAACCTGCTGCACAGCCAACATGCCTATCTTCCAGAAAATGCGAAACGGCTTGGGCTTTGGCTATTTAGCTTATTTCGTCCGACTACAGAAGATATTAAGCAAATCACAGAGCTTTATCAGCTCGATCAAAACAAGTACTTACTCTATATCAATCATCAGCAGAAGATTCGTCATTCTTCAATCTATAGTTATTACACCAAACTTGCCGAGTCATGGTTATTACATAGCACCGATTTTATAGAAGAATGCAATCTCAATGATCACCTAGAAGTGATCTACAAGCGTATGTTAAACGGCGTCGGTAAATCTAAATCACAAAAATTTGATCTCTTAAAACGTTTTCATCACTTTCAGCGTGTCATATTTGATGCTGATGTGTTCCCAATGCAGAATGAAAGGTTTCATTTAAGCTCACCGAAAGCCGAAATCATCTCTGCAAAAATATTCCAACAGATGCTTGCGCGACTTGAATACTATAAAAGCCCAAGCTATACAGCCCATGATTTAGAAATGCTCAGTATCGTATATACGATAGCGTTTCGTACGGGCATGCGGATTAATGAAATACTCGGCATGCGAATCAAGGATGTTGAAGGTATTCAAGCCAGTTCAATTTGGATACGTCCATATCGTGCAAAGCATCAACAACATTTACTTAAAACAGATAGTGCTGAACGCAATCTCAACGTTCAAATTCTACTAACTCAAGAGGAGCATCTTAAATTTCAACATTACTGTCAAGTACGGCGCCGTGCTTATAGGCCCAGTCAATACTTGTTCACGATGTGGAACAGTACTGAACGCCTTAAACCTAATATGGTGACACTTCCTTTTCAACGCATCCTAGATGCAATATTGCCTGGTCATCGTTATTCTTTTCATTCTTTACGGCATACTGCAGCGAATAACCTCGCTATAATTTTGACTATGGACTACGAGTTTGTAGTTGCATTCACGGACTATTCAAACGATCATTACAACCTCATCAGAAGTCATCTATTACGCTCTAAAGCACCACAAGACAGCTGGTATTTAATTGCGCACCTGCTCGGTCATATTGAACCAAACGAGACCTTCCGAAGCTATATCCATCTCAGCTATGTGATGGCAGGTTTTCAATTACGTCAATTTGATCTGATGCTTTCCACCCAAATTATTCAAAAAATCTGTCCAACTTTAATAACGCCGTTGAAACATGCTCAAGAGATCCACCTCAGCAGTTTTGACACTCAAATGCTTCAAGCGACTCATGTAATACCATTAGGCATAGATAAACAATCAAGTATGCCAATCAATAAAAAAGAAATTCAGCAAAAACCTACTGATGATTGCATCTATGGTACTGCTCGATCAGAATATCCGTCTGCACTGATCATAAAAATACTCAAAGCATTAGATCAATCTTATACACCTGAGCTTCTGTCTCAAAAGTATGACTTTCCAATTAAGACACTCATGCTGTGGCAACAAAATATACTTAAGCTCAAACAACTCAAAAATCGCAAGAACCGACCTCGCTTCATTATTGATGCTGATAAATCACAACGCATACTTCCACATATTGAAACCAAGGAAGAAAAAATAGTCTTAGAGTATTTTTTTAAACGGCTTAATAAATTGAAAAGTGATGATGCAAACATCTTAAATGCACTACATATTTTTGAAATGAAAGCCAACATTTCACATGCTGGATTAATCTTTAATAGTGCTGATATAAGGCTAGCAAATCGATTTTTGACAGGAATTTATTCTTTATTTCCAGAAAAATATTGGCAGATTGCTATATCTTCTGAAATCTCTGAGGAAAAGCTCATGGAACGACTGCAGTTTAAATTTCTATCTTGCAGCATGAACAGCAGTCTAAATAATTCTTTTAAGTTTGAGCTAGTATCCCAAAACAATGGAAAGGCACTAACCGTCTTACGCTATTGCATGTTGGTTTTACTGATCCTGTGTACGCCGTCGCAACCTAGATCATAGCTGATCTGGCTGATAACCTGAAAACTCATAAAAGTCATGCAACAATTGAGCATAGACATCTGAAAAATTTATTAAGTTTTCTGGTTGTAAACCATAATGGTCAAAATAGCGATCATCAATGAAATAAGCTAATCCTATGTGCGTGTTGAGATAAGTTGATACGCCCAGTTGCCTACAAAAATCAGGATTATATTGCAACTGTAATTGCGTATTACAAATAATTTTTGAGGCTACAATTTTAGCTACATTGCGAATATTGAGATGGCGAATACTAGGATGCATCGATGTCAAAATTCGACTCGAAGAATAATTCATCATGAGCGTTTGGCCTTCAATTGATTTAGATTTTTATCAAGTAATGATTTAGTTGCTTCTCGTTTCACAAGTAAGCATCTAAACTATGTCTATATTTATATAAAAACATGACTAAAACGTCAAGTTTTTATTGTCTATTTGGCGGTAATAATGACACTTGAATTAGACTCGAATGAATTTAAGATTCGATTGAAAGAAGTTAGAAAGATACGAAAGCTGACACAGCAAGAACTCGCTGAAAAAACGGGAATACCCGTAACCTCTATTGCGCATTTTGAGTCGGGCTCACGTAAACCTTCTTTAGAAAATTTTTATAAGCTCATTGTCGTACTTAATATATCAGCCGATTACATTTTAGGACGGAGTGAAGAGATGAGTGCATTAGGTGTTGATCCTATTATGAGCACTTTGCAAAAATTACCTGAGGTTGAGCGAAGAATGATTGAGAAATTTATTGTTTCTTTAGATCATAACTAGAGTCGACCCTGCATATAGAATCTGAAGACTAGAAAATTAAAAAACCACCTAACGTGGTTTTTTTAAGGATCAAAATAGCTTTTTCCTCGTGAAGTACTTTATTTAAAGTAAATTTAAATCTTGGTTTTATAAAATCACCTCTCTAACCTTGCTCCATTATCTAAACGTTCCTATATAAACCACTTTATTTTTTATTACTAACAGAAGATCTATTATTTTTCTGTATTTCATACCAATTGAACACCTCCATATAATCAAAGTAGTTATGCGCTTTTTCACCATCTGACAGCTTAAAAGGTCTTGGAAAATCGGGATTCTTTGCGATCAAAAAGTTTAGTCCCGTCCTCGATAATCCTAATTTTTTTGCTACATCATTAAACTTTAAAGCGAACGGTTCACTTGCTTGAATTACAGTTGATTGTGGTATATTCATTTCCAACATAAGTATTTTTTCAAAAAAAGAAAAAATCATAGCAAACTAAAAAAAATATTTTTCCAACCGTCTCGATTCGTTCAATTTTGCTCAAAAATCAGAATGAAATTCATTTATGCACCACTGAAAAATCTCATCAACATCAAAGTACATCACTGCTTGTCGAGTCTCTCGATCTCTCATGGGTTTTGGAAAATTAGGAAAGGCATTTAGAAGTTTGATGAGTTGCTGACGATTAATTTCTAAAATTTCACATACTAAACTACTTGAACAACGCCATACATTTTCTTCACGAAGTTTGATTAAAGTTGGATTTATGTTCCTATGGGGATTTAGTAAAGGTTTCATAAAGTTATTACACCTATCAAAACCAATTAATATACACACATTAGAAAAATGACATCTTCAACCGTCCTATTTGGCAAAAAAAAAAGCCGAAAATAACGTTTCGGCTTCTAAAATTATAACAAGAACACGCTAATCAAATATTCTTTCGCCGCAGATCGAATCCAAGTGGTCAGCCCAAAATTGCATAATATCCACCCTTTCCCTTAAGTGAGCACCTTTATCATAGGCACCCTTCACACCTGACTTTTGATGAGACAATGCTGATTCAATCACTTGCTCTTTGTCGCTAAAAACATCATTCAAATAGGTACTCGCAATGTGGCGAAATCCATGAGGATCTTGCTTCCCCGCATACCCCATTCGTTTCAATGCTGAATTGAAGGTCACGTCAGATATAAATTTTTCATTTGAATTACTTCTTGATGGAAACAAATATTCATTGCCATCCCCTGAAATCTCTTTTAATCGAAGCAATAATTTAATTGCTTGCTTCGGTAACGGTATCGCATGAGCTATTCTCCTTTTCATAATATCTGCAGGTCTAAGCCATACGCTTGTTTCAAAATCAAATTGATCCCAACGTGCGGCTCTTAACTCACCAGGCCTAGGAAATAGCACTACTAGCAATTCGAGTCCAATACTAGTAGTTTCAGAGCGATAATTACGGATTGCATTAACAAGGTCTGGAAGTTCATCCATTACGACATGTTTCATTGAACCTGCAGTATGATTTGCTAGGCCTTTTCGTACTCTTGCAAGAGGGTTGTAGCTGATTAAATTATCATCAATTGCATAATCATACGCATTACGACAATACGAAATTAATTTTTCAAGACGATTAAATATCCCTTCATTTAATTGTTTTTTTCTGAAAAATTCTTTCCACTCAGACGCAGAAATTTCTTTAGATAGACGTTGACCAAATACTGGCAATATATGCCTTTCTATAGACTGATATTCTTTCTTAAAAGTTTTATCAGTCCATACACCTTTTTTCGTATTCATCCATTTAATCAGTAAATTACCAAACAACATATTCTCTTGTTGTTTCGCCTCCAATAACTTCTCATTTTTAGTTTTTAAAATAATTTCACCATTTTGATATTTAATCGCCAATGATCGTGCTTCTTTGACTGAGATTACGGGGTAACTTCCTAACCCAAGCCATGTCCACTTACCAACTGTACTCTTAAATCTTAACTGCCATGACTTTTTACCTGTTACACCAACTTTTAAATACAGACCTGAAATATCGGAAACTCTGTACTCAGATTCTTGTGCTTTTAACGCTGCATATTGGGTATCTGTGAGTAATTTAGATTTAGCCATAAAATTTTGATTTTCCTAGATTAAACTAGGCTCCTGTATCCTGAGTTCTATTTTTTATACAGGATACAAGCTAGGATACAAATAGGGTGTTTTTATACGAGTACACCTGAGTATTCTTAAGACATTAAAAAACCCTTAACTCTTTTAGAATTAAGGGTTTAAGTATGTATTTTACTATATAAACACATGAATTTGGTGGGCCCAGACAGACTTGAACTGTCGACCAACGGATTATGAGTCCGCTGCTCTAACCAACTGAGCTATAGGCCCTATATAGACTGAATTTGTTATATTTCAACTAGTTCAGGCGCATTGAATACTAGCCAAGATTAGATCAAAAAACAAGTACTTTTCTTGCTGCTTGCACACTTAGCCAGCAACCATTTTTTATTCTTAATAACTGCCCTGTTTAGGATTTAAGACTTCAGTCTAATTTGAGTTAGCAAAGCCCTAATATGACATATATATTTTCTATCTAAAATAAAGAGAGCTACGCTAATTATTCGAATATCAAATCGATAAATTGATCGCTTTTACGTCTCAATATATCCATAATCAATAAAAATACCAACTATTATATATGGAAATATAATCACAGGAAATATTCTTTAAAAATCTATAAAGGCTAAAATTCCGATTCCAATTTCTCGTCTTTACGCAAATCCATATAGATTTCGATTAAAGACCATACAATAACCAGTGCTAAAAGAAGCATTGAGAACATGAAAGCTGTAATATACGTCATAGGTTTCAATCTCAGAGAGAAAATGACCAGAAAATAGAAAAGACACTATTTCTTCTTTTCTTCGACAAAAGTCTAATAACTAAAATTTGTGCTGGATAGTCATTTTTTCATCATTTTAAGACTTATTTTATATAAGATGATATTTCCTAAGGATTATTAAGTATTTATTTATATCTTTCAGGTCTTAAAAAACTATTTAATATACATTTTTAATTTTGGATTTTTTATATTATTAATGAATTTTAATTAAAGCCTATTGACTGTGAATAAGAACAGGAAGAAATTATGCAGTTCATACCGTTAGCTCTTATTTCTTTCTACTTATGCTAAACAAATTTATTGGCGAATCTGCATTTAAACTTGCCGGTTGGCAATATCATGTCGAACCCGATGTACTCGAAGATAAACAGGTCATTGTCGGATTTGAACATACATCCATGATGGATGCAGTTCTATCTTTGGCGCTCTTTAAGATGTATGACATCAAAATTCATACCCTGATCAAGAAAGAACTGTTCAAAGGCCCAATGAAACCAATTCTGGAAGCCATGGGTGGTATCGCGGTCGACCGTAAAGCCAATAAAGATATTGTCAGTATAATGGTTGAACATTTTCAGAATAATGAAAAATTCAATCTGGTGATCGCACCTGAAGCCACCCGTGCCAAAAATGGTGAAGCACGTAAACCGATCCGTACCGGTTTCTGGCATATTGCCAAAGCTGCCAATGTGCCAATTGTGCTGATGTACGCCAATTCCAAGACCAAGCAAGGCGGGATTTTTGGCAAAATCTACCCGACTGATCTCGCGCATGATCTGGCTTTAATCAAGCAGCTCTATAAAGAGAATGTTGGTCTGGATATCATTATCCCGGAATAAACTTTCCATAAAAGGGCTTGAGAATAATGTTTCACCTGCCCTTTTATTATTTAGGCATTTTCTCAGCAAACATTTTCTTAAGTTTTTATTTACATTTATTGCTTTGCCTTTCTATTTTATTGCCTATTTTTTTGGCATTATCATTAAATCTCAAATCCAGACTCTTTTTTCAAAAAAAGAGCTTATGGTAGAATCGGCGCAATTCGATAGGCATACAGCCAATCTACAAGGAGCATATTTCGCATGGCGGGTCATTCCAAGTGGGCCAATATTAAGCATCGTAAAGCAAAACAAGATGCCAGTCGTGGTAAGTTGTTTACCAAGTACATTCGTGAATTAACAACTGCTGCTAAACTCGGTGGCGCTGATGCGGGTAGTAATCCTCGTCTACGTGCTGTTGTAGAAAAAGCATTATCTGTAAACATGACACGTGATGTGATCAATCGCGCGATTCAGCGTGGTGCCGGTGGTGAAGATAACGACGATCTGAAAGAAGTAACCTATGAAGGTTATGGCGTAGGCGGCGTTGCGGTTATTGTTGAAACCATGACAGATAACCTGAACCGTACGGTTCCTGATGTACGTCACTGCTTTACTAAAACTGATGGTAACCTCGGTACCAACGGTTCAGTATCCTTCCTATTCACTAAACGTGGCGAAATTACTTTTGAAGATGTGTCTTTAGAAGATCAAATCATGGAAGTGGCGCTTGAAGCGGGTGCTGAAGACATCGAAGTGGATGAAGATGAAATCCTGGTGATCACTACGCCTGAAAGCTTCGGTACAGTACAAGATGCTTTAGCTGCTGCAGGTTTAAAATCTGATAACGCTGAAGTGGTGATGAGCCCGTCTACCAAAGCTGAAATCACAGATATCGACCAAGCGAAAAAAATCATGAAAATGATCGATATGCTTGAAGACCTAGACGATGTTCAAAACGTTTATACCAACGTTGAATTCTCTGATGAAGTTTTAGCGCAACTCGATGCCTAATCTTCTATGAGATCAAAACGCACCTTCGGGTGCGTTTTTTATATGTGTTAAAAAATGCCTGGAATTTTAAACCTTATTTAAAAGACCACTACAGTTAAAAACATTATATTCCTTGATCACAAAGCTGGAATGCAGTGCTACGACATGCTCGATCTTGCCGATTCGGCTTAATAGAATCTGACTATAATTTTCCATATCACGTGCCACAACTTCGACAATAAAATCCGCAGACTGTCCTGTCACCAGGAAAGCATTAATGACTTCCGGAATATTTTCTAATTCTTCTAAAAATTTGGCAAAAGTATCGCTATCATGCTTGCTTAAGGAAACCTGCAACAGCACATGCAGACTAAAGCCCAATTTTTGATAATTAATCTCGCGCTTCAAGCCACTGATAATATTATGATCGATCAAATGCTTGATCCTGCGGTGTACCGAACTCACAGATAAATTTACTCTCTCCGAGAGTTCATTCAGATTGACATCTTCATGGGTCAAAATTTCAAGAATGTGCTTATCAAAACGATCTAATTCCATCTTTAATCTCTTGCCATTTTATTCAAATACATCATTGTTTTGCTGATAGTATTGATAAATTTTTCATAAATTACCAGTTATTTGAAAAAAAATGCCAGACCCATCTCAATGACCAGTTTTAAACCATGTTTATGGTCATTCGTCGTATAAAACGAATTTTCGATAAACGTCTCTTTTTAAATAAATCATTCTTATTTATCACTAAACTATTTATGAATAAATACTATGACGCTGATAACTGGATTTTCAAAGCATGATTAATCCAACTTAGATTTACACTTGTATAGAAATTGAATAAGAATTGAGCGGTTTATCTAAAACACACAACAAACATAACAAGATAAAAATTCGCAAGGAACGGTTATGGCTTTTAGTATTCTTAGTTCAATTAAAACTAAACTCAGTCCAGTGCTCACGACAGAGATACAAAATACGAGTTTACTTGGTGGTTTATTGGGTGGCAGTCTTTCTGGCATTATTGGTTCTATTACAGGTTCTACCCCCTCTGCCCCTTCCCTGGATTCTCTCTTAAACAGCCTGCTTTCTGGCAAAAGTTTAAATTCCAGTTCCCTCACTGATTTAATTAGCCAATTTACAGGCTCAAATGCTTCTCAACTAGATATCAACAGTTTAATTAGCCAATTAACGAAAGCCAATGGTGGCGGTTTTGACATAGGTTCAATCAGCAATCTGCTTGGCAGTTTAATGGGTGGTAATACATCAACCCTGGATTTAAATGCAGTTATCAAATTGGTCAGCGGATTGATGGGTGGCAGTGCTGGCAATGTAGACCTCGGTAAAATTGCTGAACTGGCTGGCAACTTATTGCAAGGTGGCGACCTTGATCTTACCCAAATCACTCAACTGCTGAGTGGCCTGATTGGAGGTACTGGTGGTCTTGGTGGAACAGACATTGGTGCCATCGTCGGTATCGTCAGTGGTCTCATTCAAGGTGGTGATATTGATATCGCACAAATTGCTGAACTGGTTAGTGGCTTAATTGGTGGTTCTGGCGGACTTGGCGATGTAGATATTGGTCAAATTGCCAATCTAGTCGGTGGTCTCATCAGTGGCAATGCCGCTAGTGATCTCGACATCGGTGCAATTGTTGACTTGATCAGCGGATTGATCGGTGGCTCAACAGGTAGTTTAGATACCAGTTCAGTCAATCTGTTAGCCAGTAACCTAATGAGCAATGCAAGCAGTGACCTTGATATCGGTGCTATTACCAATTTGCTCAGTGGTCTAATCAGCAATTCAGGCAATATCGATACGGGCACCATTGCGCAAACTGTAACGCAAAGCCTGATGCCACTGCTTGCATCGATTGATACAGGTAACTCATCCATTGATATGGAGCAGCTTACCCAAGTTTTACCAACAGTGGTTGGTAGTGTGACTACATTGGTATCTGCAATCAGTTCTGCAGGTTCAGGTAATGTGCCAGACACCATCGCAGATGTACTAAAAGGCATCAATCCACTGTTGAATCTATTAGCGAATAGTGACGTTCTTGATGCTGATCAGGCAGAAATCGTGAATTCTCTTTACGATGTCTTGAATGGCGTACAAGTGGTGCTGGATTTTGTGAATAACCCATTACTGCTCACCTTATCCAGCGACCTCAACAATGTGATTACAGCACTAAAACCAGTGATTGCGCTGATTGATAGCGAAGGTCAATTCTCGGATCTTCTGGATGGTGTTCAGTTTCCTGAAATTGGCGACCTGCTCGGGTCACTCGGTTCTGGCGTGCCAAGCTTAGAGGGTTTAGGTCTGGATGCATTCACGGATAGTCTTGGCAATTTAGTCGGTAATAACTCGTCCCTACAACTGCCTGATCTGAGCGAATTGATTTCCGGCATTAGTAATACTGATACGGCTACGAATATCAGCATTACTGAAATCCTCCCAACCATTAAAGAAACTATTACCAATATCTCAAGTGGTAGTTCCCTGCCGAAGTTTGACTTTAGCTCACTGCTCAGTGGCTTCAGTAAAACAAGTGATATTGATCAAACCAGCCCTTGGAGTTAATTCTAATCTCATAAAAAAAAGCGCTTTATGCGCGTTTTTTTATTTCATTTTTAATTTTATACACCGCGCCAATCAACACGGGCATTGCGCTCATTACGATACATCTTTTGAATATATTGCCCTAATGGCAACTCAGCCAGATGACTTTGATATTCCCGGTATTCATCCGACATCGATTCAAAGCTTTCCCTCTCCCACGGCGTTCCCGGAATAGCCAATAGAGGGGCCAGAATCGAACAAACCGCAATATCGGCCAGAGAGAAACGCGAACCGACGAGATAAGGTCCTTCTTTTTCCATACGGATCTGATTAAGCTGCTCAACCGAATCCTTGATAAATTGTTTGGACTGTTCCAGTGTTTCTTCAGTCAAGGCATAACCCTTGGTCAAAATGGTTTTTAGCAATGGCTTGGAGAATTTTTCAAACTGGCGCAGATAGCCTTTTTCTCCAATCAGAATATCCATCGATTCATGGTCATGCGATAAAGCCTGAGCCAGCATCCAGCGACGCACATGGCGGCCTAATTCCTGGGTGATTTCATCAATATCTAGTGCCTGCTGACGCAAGCTTGCTTCTGCAGGTAGCAGACGGTGTTCAGGATATTGCTCATCCAGATATAGAGCGATTTTGGTCGAATCCGCAATCCACCGTTCCTGATCACGCAGAATCGGTAAACGGTTTTGTCCAGTTTTCAGGCGGGCAAAGGCACGATGGGCACCCGGCATGAGGTTTTGCGCGACATATTCCAGCTCTTTGTAATCCAGCATCCAGCGTGCCTTTTCACAAAAATGAGAAAGTGGAAACTGGTATAAGATGCGCATAAATTCTCCATGCTTGTTTTTAGGTTAGATCGCATTAAAACCATCTAATTTAGTCGGATACTTTAGTCACCCCAGACTGGAAATACAATGAACTTTTTATTCAAAATAAAGATGTTGCTTATTCAACACGGCGATGAGTATTTTTATACATTTTTTTGTCTTGATTATCTATAAAGCAGATATGCACTGCTTTAAAAACATCTATTAAAATTAAGAAATTATTCAAAATCTATTTAATTTTAATCAGTTACTATATTCCAAATTTATAAGAATCTAGCAGTTTTTATCTTAAAGAGCTTTTTTTATAAGCTTTGCAAAAGCAATTGCTTAATTACATAAAGCTTTCGCTGTAACGTTTTGGCATCGATTTAGGATGTCATTATGTCTCGTTTAACTTCTGAAAAAGTTCATATCATCGAAAATGATCTCGACGCGATTAATGCTGCTTATCAGGTTGCAGACTTTGCCCTGGAAGGCCGTAATCAGCGTGATCAGCAACGTCTATTACCTTTTGCTGAGATTGACCTGTTCAGCCAGAAAGGCCTGGGCGGCATGCGTATTCCGAAACAGTACGGCGGTGCATTTGTTGCCAATAAAACCCTGGCTCATGTATTCCGGATTATTAATAAGGCTGACTCAAGTGTCGGGCAAATTCCGCAGAACCAGATCGCATTACTCAACATGATCGAGATCATGGGCACAGAAGAACAAAAACAGTTTATTTATAACGGAATTCTAAAAGGTAAGCGTCTGGCGAATGGCGGTCCAGAGCGCAATACCAAAGATACCAAGACGCTTGCCACCACTTTAACATTTGAAAATGGCCGCTATTTTGTGGATGGCGAGAAATTCTATTCAACTGGTAGTAGCTTCGCGCACTGGTTAGCGATTAAAGCGATTCATCCAGAAGGCCATGTAGTACTAACCATTGTCGACCGCAATGCTGAAGGTGTGGAAGTGATCGACAATTGGAATGGCTTTGGTCAACGCACGACTTCGAGTGGTACCGTCAAACTTCAGCATGTCGAAGTTGATCCGCTATTGATTTTTGATGAGCGTCTGTTAGGAAATCAACCAAGCTACCGCGGTGCCTATTCCCAATTGATGCAGGTCGCGATTGATGTCGGCATTGCCGAAGCTGCTTTTGCCGATACGCTGACTGCCGTACAAAAAGCACGTCCAATTGTCGATGCTCAAGTCGAAAAAGCCAGCTTAGAACATTATACCCTGCAGGAAGTTGGCAAATCTTCTGTGCTGCTCGATGCCGCGATTTTGCTGCTGGATGAAGCCGCTGAATATCTGGATGAACTGGATCAGCTGGAATCTGTGACTGATGAGCAGGCAGCCAAAGCCTCAATTCTAGTGGCTGAAGCCAAGGTCTATGCCAACGATGCTGCGCTACATATCTCGGAAAAATTACTGGAATTGGGTGGAAGTCGCTCCAGCCTCAGTCAGCACAATCTGGATCAGCATTGGCGTAATGCCCGTGTGCATACCTTGCATGACCCGATCCGCTGGAAGCTGCATGCACTTGGGGATTATTACCTAAATCATAAACTCCCTGCCCGCCACGCCTGGATTTAAGGATATTTGCCATGACTTCATTTCAAAACATTAGTCCATTGCAGTCAGAACAGCTGGCACATGCGCACATCATCAAATCTGATGAAGAAGCACTAGAAATTGCCCATAATCTGGCAGAGCAGTTCAAGATTAATTCAGTACAACGTGATGCTGAACGTATTCTGCCTTTCGAAGAAATCGAGGCTTATAGCCAGTCCGGACTCTGGGCGATTACTGTACCTAAAGAATATGGTGGTGCAGAAGTGTCTAGCTATACGGTGGCACAAGTCATTGCCCTAATGAGCGGTGTGGATGGATCAATCGGTCAGATTCCGCAAAACCATTTCTATGGTCTGGAAATCCTGCGCAATAACGGCACGGAGGAACAAAAACAGAAACTCTATGCCGAAGTCTTAAAAGGTGCTCGTTTTGGTAATGCCCTAGCTGAATTCAAGACCAAGACTGCTGCACAGCGCCAAACTGCGATTCGCAAAACCGAGCAAGGTTATGTCATTAACGGCGAAAAATTCTATTGCACCGGCAGCCTGTTTGCGCACCGCATTCCGACACTGGTCGTGGATGAAAGCGAGCAGCAATTCTTGGCCTTTGTCCCACGTGACAGTGAAGGTCTCACCTTGATTGATGACTGGAGCGGTTTTGGCCAGCGTACCACTGGCAGCGGCACGGTGAAATTCGACAACGTGCAGGTGCTTGAGGAAGATGTGGTACGTTTTGATACGGCCTATTCCCGCCCAACCATTTCCGGTCCTTTCGCACAATTGCTACATGCCTCCATTGAAACCGGCATTGCCCGTGCTGCATTTGAGGAAACCTTGGACCGTGTACGTCAGGCGCGTCCGTGGATTGATTCTGGTGTGGACAAGGCCACCGATGATCCGCTGACCAAACTTGAACTGGGCCGTGTGGTAGCTGATGTGCGTGCTTCTGAAGTGTTACTCAAACAGGCCGCACGTTCTGTTGATGCCGCCAAGGTTGCTCCGACTGAGGTCAGTGTTGCCAAAGCCTCTCTAGATGTAGCCAAAGTGCGTGCACACAGTTCTGAAACCGCATTAAAAGCATCATCGAAGCTGATTGAACTGGCTGGCAGTCGTGGTAGCCAGCGCGAAGATGGCTTAGACCGCTTCTGGCGTAATGCCCGCGTGCATACCCTGCATGATGCTTCACGATGGAAATACTATTTTATCGCCAATTATTTGCTGAATGGTGTTCTGCCTCCACGCCGGGGGACATTGTAATGACAAAGACTACAACAAACTCGAAAACTAAAAAAATCCTGCTGAACGCTTTTGATATGAACTGCGTGGGTCATATCAATCATGGCTTGTGGGCTCATCCGCGGGATGAATCACACCGTTTTAATGAACTGAGCTACTGGACTGATCTGGCGAAAACGCTGGAAAAAGGTCTGTTTGACGGCCTGTTCATTGCCGACATTACCGGAGTCTATGATGTCTATCAGAACGGCATTGACCTGACTCTAAGAGAATCCATTCAGTTACCCAGCCATGACCCAAGCACGTTGGTATCTGCCATGGCAGCAGTCACTGAGAATCTCGGTTTTGGTGTCACGGTGAATCTCAGCTATGAGTCACCGTACCAGTTCGCCCGTCGTTTTGCCAGTCTGGATCACCTGACCCATGGCCGTATCGGCTGGAATATTGTCACCGGTTATCTGGACAGTGCACAACGTCTGATTGGCGAAAATGGCCTGAAAGACCATGACCTGCGCTATGAACAGGCCGAGGAGTTTTTACAGCTGTGCTACAAATTCTGGGAAGACTCCTGGGAAGATAATGCAGTTTTAAAAGATAAGCAAAATCGAATTTTTACTGATCCCACCAAGGTTCATCAGATCAATCATCAGGGCCAGTTCTACCGCAGCCAAGGTGTATTCCAGGTTTCCCCTTCTGTTCAGCGTACACCTGTATTGTTCCAAGCCGGTGCTTCTCCACGTGGCATGGCTTTTGCCACTCAGCATGCAGAAGGCATGTTTATTGGTGGTGATCACCCGGACAAGATCAAGAAACAGGTCGATCAGATCCGTCGTCAAGCGGTTGAACAAGGTCGTGATCCTGAAGCGATCAAGATTTTTGTCGGCATTACCGTGGTCACTGCAGCAACGGATGAAATAGCACAGCAAAAGCTGGATGAATATCGCGCCTATGCCAGCCCTGAAGCAGGTCTTGCACATTATTCCAGCTCAGTTGGCATTGACCTGTCCAAATTTGCTGATGATGAACCGATCCCGTACAAGAAAACCAATAGTATCGCAACGGTCAATCAAAAATTTAAAGAGCAGCAGATCACGCCAAATGACCTAAAAGCTCAGCATGTGTTAGGTGGGCGTTATCCACTAATTGTTGGCAGCGGTGCCACGATAGCAGAAAAACTGATTCAGCTGATTGATGAAACCGGTATTGATGGCTTCAACCTGACTCGCACGGTTGCACCTGAATCGCATCAGGATTTTATCCAATTAGTGATTCCTGAATTACAGCAGCGCGGACGCTATAAAACTGAATATGAACAAGGCAGTTTCAGACACAAGCTGTTTCAGCAAGGAGACCGCTTACCTAGTGCGCATCCAGTGCAGCAATTCCGATGTCAAAGCTCCGCCTCAACAGCGAACACGAACCTAAAGCAAAAACAATCAGCATAAATTTATTTTGAGGTGCAACATGGCACAAACCGTTAAAACAAAATTCACCGTTATTGGGGTGATTATTGCCGCCGTCATTATCGGACTAGTGGTGTGGAACCAGCAAAAGAAATCTGGTTCGGATGAACTGGTGATTGGGATCAGCCCATCTTTTGCTAAACCTTTACAGGTGGCAGCAATTGAGGCCAAACAACAAGGTGTAAATGTCAAACTGGTCGAGTTCTCGGACTGGAATACTCCAAACATTACCCTGAATCATGGCGATATTGATGCTAACTTTTTCCAGCATCAGCCATTTTTGGACAATGCTAAAAAAGAAACTGATTTCAAGATCAAAGCCTTTGCTAAAGGCGCAGCCACACATGTGGGCCTGTATTCCAAGAAAATTAACAGTCTGGATAAGCTAAAAGACGGCGCGAAAGTTGTGGTGCCAAACGATCCAGTCAACCAAGGCCGTGCTCTATTGTTATTACAACAGGCTAAACTGGTGACTTTAAAAGATCCGAATAACCATCTTTCCAGCCTGAAAGATATTGCAGTGAATCCGAAAAATCTGCAATTCGTTGAGGTTGAAGGTCCGCAAACTGCACGAGCCATTGATGATGTTGATTTAGCATTTGGCTATCCACACTACCTACGTCTGGCTAAAACAGCTGATCCAGAACAAGCGTTGTTATTTGACTCTAACAAAGACAACCGTTATGCGATCCTATTTGCGGTACGTGAGAACTATCAGGATAAAAATGACAAGCTGAAAAAATTTGTGGAAATCTATCAGAACTCACCTCGCGTGAAGGAAGCCCTAGATGCTGACTTTGGTGCGAAGCTCTGGTTCCCAGGTTGGAAATAAGGTGTAGTTATGACACAAGTAAATTCGTCAAATTCGAATGCAAAGAAGTGGATCATTGGCGGCGTCATCCTGGCGCTCATTCTTGGTCTGGCGGCTTACCGTTGGACCAAGGGTCAGCAGCAGGAAGATGTACTGACCATTGGCATTAGCCTACCTTATGCAGACTTATTGCAAAGTGTGGCTGATGAACTGAAACCGCAAGGTATTAATGTGAAACTGGTTGAATTTTCCGACTGGCATGCACCCAATGTCGCGGTACAAAATGATGATATTGATGCCAACTTTTTTCAGCAAAGTGTGTACTTAAGAAATGCCATTCGCGAAACCAACTTCAATCTACATAGCTTCGCGCCCGGTACGGGTAGTCACGTCGGTTTATATTCCAAAAAATATAAATCGCTGGATGAACTACCTCACAACGCCCGTGTGGTGATTCCAAATGATCCGGTGAATCTGGCACGTGCCTTGATCCTTCTTAACCGTACAAAACTGATTGAACTGAAAGATATCAACAATGAATTATCAACCGTTAAGGACATCAAGAATAATCCTAAACAGTTACAGTTTATTGAAGTTGAAGGCCCGCAAACAGCGCATGCCTTGAATGAAGCTGATCTGATCTTTGGTTATCCGCATTATCTAAAACTGGCTAAAGCGGCTGATCCGCATGATGCTCTGTTCCTGGATCCAATCGACAAAAAATACGCCATTTTGTTTGTGACACGCAAAGACTACGAAGATAAAAATCAGAAACTGGCGACTTTTGTAAAAGCCTTCCAGAGCTCTGCAAAAGTCAAAGCAATTCTGGATCAGGATTTTGGTACTGGCATGTGGTTTGAAGGCTGGAAATAAGGAGAATACTATGGTGAGTTTTGGTTCTCAGGTGGCGTTTTCCGTCCCGCATATCAAAATCCGCAACCTGAACAAATACTATGAGGTACAAGGCAAATCGGTACATGCCTTAAAGGACATCAATCTGGATATTCCTGAAGGAAAGATCTTCGGGATTATCGGAAAAAGTGGCGCGGGGAAATCTTCGCTGCTACGTACTTTGAATGGTCTGGAACAGATCAGTGAAGGTCATATCCATATCCATCAGCAGGATTTGGCTGGCTTAACCCATGCTGAACTGATCCAGTTACGTCAGCGCATTGGCATGATCTTCCAGCACTTCAACCTGATGTCTGCCAAAACCGTATGGGAAAATGTGGCATTACCTTTAAAAGTCGCGAATTATAAAAAATCAGACATTGATGCGCGTGTAAACGAAGTGCTGCAACTGGTCGGCTTAAGCGATAAGGCTCAGAACTACCCTTCTCAGCTATCCGGTGGCCAAAAACAGCGTGTCGGTATTGCCCGCGCGCTGGTGCATCACCCGGAAATTCTACTCTGTGATGAAGCCACTTCTGCACTGGATCCGGAAAGCACTTCCGTGGTGTTATCACTGTTAAAAGAAATCAATCAGAAACTTGGTATTACCATTGTGCTGATCACCCATGAAATGCAAGTGATCCGTGAAATTTGCGATCAAGTCGTCGTGATTGAGAAAGGTGAAATTGTCGAATCCGGTGAAGTCTGGTCTGTATTCTCTAACCCACAGCAACAGATCACCCAGGAACTGCTGAATCTGGAACAACTGGAATTACCATTTGCGATTAGTCCTGAAGTCACAGCTGATACCACGCATAGCATTATCAAACTGCGCTATGCCTCTAGTGTTCAGCATTCACCAGATTTGAAAGTGATTTTCGAACAGTTCGAGCATCCGGTGCATCTCTATCAAAGTCATATCGACAGCATCCAGAATCATCTGGTCGGTAGCCTGATTGTCGCAGTTGCCGATCTAAATCTGGATACTGACTTACTTCAGCAAAAACTAAAACAACACATTGCACAGATTGAGGTGATTGGCTATGCACGACCAACTCATTGATTTATTACTAACAGGAACCACCGATACCCTCATCATGGTTGGTGTATCCGCAATCGTTGCCTTTCTGATTGGTTTACCGATGGCAGTAGTACTGGTCAGTACATCTGAACACGGGATCTATCCATCCAAACCCATTAATCAGGCTCTGGGCTGGATTGTAAATATTACCCGTTCGGTGCCTTTCCTGATTTTAATGGTCGCTTTAATTCCCCTTACCCGCTGGATTGTAGGCACCAGCTATGGCGTCTGGGCAGCAGTTGTACCTTTAACGTTGGCCGCGACTCCTTTCTTTGCGCGTATTGCTGAAGTGAGTTTACGTGAAGTCGATCAGGGTCTGATTGAAGCGGCTCAAGCGATTGGCTGTAACCGTAAGCAAATTATCTGGCATGTGCTGTTGCCTGAAGCTTTACCGGGGATTGTGGCAGGCTTTACCGTCACTTTAGTCACTATGATTAACTCATCAGCCATTGCCGGTGCGATTGGTGCCGGTGGTCTGGGCGATATTGCCTACCGTTATGGCTATCAGCGTTTTGATATGCAGATCATGCTGGCGGTGATTGTAGTGCTGGTGATTCTGGTCATGCTGGTGCAGGCCACTGGTGACACCCTGTCAAATCAGCTCGACAAGCGTAAAATCTAAAAACATCTATTTCATAAGTTTTCAACAAAGCACCTAGCCATGACCTGACTTTGTCATGGCTTTCATGTAAAATCACTGGCAATTTTTATATAACGCTTTGTGAGTTATTTCATGGGTTTTAATTGTGGTATTGTAGGCCTGCCTAACGTCGGTAAATCTACGCTTTTCAATGCATTAACTAAAGCTGCAATTGCTGCGGAAAACTTCCCATTCTGTACGATTGAACCAAACACCGGTATTGTGCCTGTGCCTGATCCACGCCTGGACAAACTTGCTGAAATCGTAAATCCACAACGCGTGGTACCAACTACCATGGAATTCGTGGACATCGCAGGTCTGGTTGCTGGTGCATCTAAAGGTGAAGGTCTGGGTAACCAGTTCCTTGCAAACATCCGTGAAACTGATGCAATTGCTCATGTTGTCCGTTGTTTCGAAGATGAAAACGTGATTCACGTCAACGGCAAAATTGATCCGCTTGATGACATCGCAACCATTAACACTGAACTTGCTCTGGCTGACCTTGAAACTGTGACTAAAGCAGTGACTCGTCTGGCGAAGTCTGCAAAAGGTGGCGATAAAGAAGCTGTAGCCACTAAAGCCGTTCTTGAAAAAATCCTACCTTTGCTTGATGAAGGCAAACCTGCCCGTGCAGCAAATCTGGATGATGACGAACGTAAACTGGTACGTGGCTTTGGTCTGTTAACGCTTAAACCAACGATGTACATCGCTAACGTGGCAGAAGACGGTTTTGAAAATAACCCGCACCTCGATGCGGTACGTGAACTGGCAGCTGCTGAAAATGCAATCGTGGTTCCGCTTTGCAACCAGATCGAAGCTGAAATTTCATTGCTTGAAGATGAAGACCGTGCTGAGTTCCTGGAAGCAATGGGTATGGAAGAGCCAGGTCTGAACGTGGTGATCCGCGCAGGTTATTCACTGCTTGGCCTACAAACTTACTTCACTGCCGGTGTACAGGAAGTTCGCGCCTGGA
Source organism: Acinetobacter sp. YWS30-1 (assembly GCF_033558715.1). Taxonomy (NCBI): domain Bacteria; kingdom Pseudomonadati; phylum Pseudomonadota; class Gammaproteobacteria; order Moraxellales; family Moraxellaceae; genus Acinetobacter; species Acinetobacter sp. YWS30-1. Next base: position 1,944,538 of record NZ_CP114606.1, read on the forward strand.
CGGTTAAAGTCGGCGCTACTGCGCCTCAAGCAGCGGGTGTCATTCACACTGACTTCGAAAAAGGCTTCATCCGTGCAGAATGTATTGCTTATGATGATTTTGTACAGTATAACGGCGAAGCTGGCGCTAAAGAAGCAGGTAAATGGCGTCTAGAGGGTAAAACTTATATCGTTCAGGACGGTGACGTTCTGCACTTCCGTTTCAACGTATAAGTTGAAGCCAAAGAAAAGCCCCAAATCTGGGGCTTTTTTGTTACTAAATTTGGCTTCTTGCTATTCTCATACGCATCTTTACATCCTATTTATAAAAATCTCTTCCCATAACATAAATGATAATAATTCTCATTGTATTTAATATAGCTCAAGCGTATTTTAAAATTTAGTCGAAAATTCCACTCACTCAATCACGCTTAAGGACAATTAAAAATGAGCTATACCCTTCCCGAACTCCCTTATGCTTATGATGCATTGGAACCGCATATTGATGCTAAAACCATGGAAATCCACCATGCCAAGCACCATCAAACTTATATCAACAACATCAATGCAGGTATTGAAGGCACAGAATGGGAAGATCTTTCTGTAGAAGAACTGGTGAGCAAAGCCAATCAGGTACCTGAAGATTTGAAAAATAATGTGATTAATAATGGCGGCGGTCATGCAAACCATTCCCTGTTCTGGACAGTAATGAGTCCAAGTGGAGGTGGCAATCCTGAAGGTGAAATTGCACAGGCGATCGACAAGGAGCTTGGCGGCTTTGAAGCCTTTAAAGAAGCTTTTACCAAGGCAGCCCTGACCCGTTTTGGTAGCGGATGGGCCTGGCTCAGCGTGGCACCTGATCAAACCATTATCATAGAAAGCAGCGCCAATCAGGACTCACCACTCATGCATGGCAATACCCCGATTCTAGGTCTGGATGTCTGGGAACATGCCTACTACTTGAAATACCAGAACCGTCGTCCTGAATATATTGCCGCTTTCTTTAATGTTGTGAACTGGAAGGAAGTGAATCGCCGTTATCTAGAAGCACTTTCAACATAAATGAATACAGTAGGACGAAATCTCATGTCTTGGCACTCTTTACGTTTGCTCTGTGGTCTCAGTATTCTTTTGGGCGGAGCAGTGTTGTATCTAGAACGTCTGTTCATGTTGCTTTAAGACATGATCGTCTACTGTATGGGAAGCCTTATTCTGAGGCTTCTTTTAATTTTTGCTGTTTAAATTTTCTATAGGGAGATGGATTTAAAATTTAAGAACGCAATTCACAGACATTGACGCTATCAAAGCCATTGGTACATGGTGCCACTTCACACGCATGAGAAGCTTGTACTCCACTTACTAAAATAGTACTTAGACTTATCGCTAAAAACAATTTATTTAACATTTAAAATGACTCCAAAAATTAACTTTTATCTCTAAATCGCTTGATTATGAGTCAATTATAGGACTTTTTTAATGATTCAGGGCAATCTTTCTTAATTTTAATTATTGTTTATTTATATAAATAGAATCGTTTTTTATAACAAAAAAGCGGAACCGAAGTCCCGCCTGAAGATTATAAAACCCGATTAAGACTGTTCAGCTACTGCATTACCTTTCTGCTTTGGATCAGTATTTCCCAGTTCAGGATGAGCAATAGCTCCCTGACATTGCTGTTTATCACGCTCATAGTCGGCCTGTTTCTGTGCCACGCTACTGCTATTTTCAACGGTGCTACGTGCCCAGATTTCCAGACTGGTTAACGCCTTGCGACATAAGGCATATTTTCCTTCCGTCACTGAGTCAGTCATTTTCACATTAATGCGCCAGTCAGTACTCAATTTACGGGCCGGTTGACGTACCTGAGCATCTATCTGTTCCATTTCCTTGTTATAAACCAGCGGATCGACTTCATTCATGAATTGCCATGCAGCATTGGCATAAGTGGTCGCATCATTAGAGAGTTTAGGTGCCGCTTTAATTTCGGCTTTTGGCGCTTGACTGTCATTTCCACAAGCTTGAAGAAATAAGGTGCTGCCGATTAAAACACCGACCAGCATTGCACGTGTCTTGAACATCAACATATCAGAATCGCCAGTTAAACATTTCGGCACTATGCTAGTAAATTCGCGTACAATACACAATCTTGATTTAATCCCTGTTTTAACTCTCTCCCTCAAGGTGTTTTGTGTCTGACCACAATCCAGTAGCGATGCAACCTGCCGGTTTCTGGCAAGGTGCCAAAGATAGCCAGGCCATTATATTTACTTACCTTCCGGTCTCCTTTGCCTTTGGCGTTTCTGCCACCCAGTTCGGCTTTACTGCCTGGGAAGCCTTATTTCTGTCCTGCTCCATGTATGCCGGTGCCAGTCAGTTTTTAGTTGTAGCGTTACTTGGTAGCGGTACTTCGATCTGGATGACTGCCTTGACCGTGATTGCCTTGGACATTCGTCATCTTTTATACGGCCCAGCTTTACAAAACCTGATTCAAGATCGTTTAAACCTGAAGAAAACCGCAGTCTGGGCTTGGGGTCTTACTGATGAAGTCTTTGCTTCAGGTATGATCAAGCTGTCACAACGGCGTCAGGAATGGTCAGAATCATGGATGTTAGGTCTAAGTCTGTTTAGCTGGCTGTCTTGGGCGACAGGTTCATTTTTAGGTGGATTATTTGCTGATCAGGTCAGTAATTTGCCACAATTCTTGCAGGCGGCTTTAGATTTCCTGCTACCTGCCCTGTTCTTAAGTTTCTTATTGGCAGCCTTTGAAAAGAAACACACCTTTGTGGTGACCATCACGATTATTGTCTCAGCAGTTGCCTGTTATTTTATCGATCTGTCCGCTGCGATCTTTATCGGCATCAGTTCCGGCATTTTGGCCGGCCTGTTCAAGCACTATGTGCTGAAAAAACCAGATCCTGAATATGCAGGAGATCAATCATGAATCTTGAAATTATCTTGGTCGGAATTATTGTCGGGATTGCCAATTTTGCCTCACGTTTTGGCCCTTTCTATGTAATTCAAAAATTTCAGCAGGGTTCGCAAAAACGTGGTGCGCTATGGCTGAAAATTGCTTTGGGTTCAATTGGGATTGCTGCTATCAGTTCCATGCTGGTTGTGGCGACCTTACCGCCCTTATTGGAAACGCCAGATAAAAGCTTTGCCATGCTGATCGGTTTTATTGTACTCGCTGGACTGTATTTCAAGTTTAAGAAAATTGTCATGGCGACCTTAACTGCAGCTTTAACTTATGGCCTGATCTATACCTATATCTCTGTACCTTTTTAAGCCTTTTAGAAAATTAAAAATCTCATTCAAGACTTATGCTAAATTAATTGCATAAGTCTTTTTTATATAAGAAAAAAAGTAAGGAAAATATTGGCATGTTCGAGCCAAAGCAAATAATTGAAGGTAAAATATTTATTCATTATCGACGTGATGAGATGTTAGCTATTTTTAGCCAATATGAATTACCCGGCTGCTATTTTGAATGCCTTATTAATACACAGAATTTTACTGGTCATTTTGTAGAAGTGGTTGCTGACCCGCAGATCATATCTGTATCATTTATATTCAGAAGCATGGCAAAAATAAAATCATTGCCCTCTACAATCAGACTCAACAGGTAATCCATCTGCATCCCAAACAAATCATTTTTAGCCGATGGAGCCTGCTACATAAAGGCATTCCAAATCTCATTTATGTATTTTGCTTTAGTATAATTTTACTGTTTCTATTTTTTGCACTTGTCGCAGTGTCAAATCATCAATTCCAATTTTTCACTGTATTCTTAGATGCACTGCGATTTTCAGGATTTGGTTTATTGCTATGGATGTTTGGTTTTATCTGTCCTTTTGTCATTCCCTTTTATGCCTTTAAGAGTATACAGAGTCTGAAACTTCTCCATCGACTTCAGCTCAATGACATGCAAATTCTGCATATGGAAAAACTCAATCCGCAAAACCGGATTTATCATTTAAACCCTGTGAAAAATACAGTAAAGTGAACTGACTGATTTCAGATGCGATTCTCTATAAACTTTTATAAATAAAACTGCTGGCTAATATCACAATTTTGTATGAAACTCGGCTTATCTCGGCATTGAGTTCTGTTATGCTAAAAGTCCATAAAATCAAGCATGGATAATACACATGAACGTGACTATTGGTACTCCTCTTCAATCTTCAGCTTTTAAAGTTCTATTGCTAGGTTCAGGAGAACTAGGTAAGGAAGTGGTGATTTCCTTGCAACGTTTAGGTGTAGAAGTTCATGCTGCAGATCGTTATGCAGATGCTCCTGCCATGCAGGTGGCACATTTTTCTTATGCCTTAAATATGGCAGATGCAGCAGAACTCAAACAGCTCATTCAAAAAATTCAGCCGCATCTCATTGTTCCTGAAATTGAAGCGATTGCGACAGAAGTACTGGTTGAAATCGAAGAACAGAATATTGCAACTATAATTCCTTCTGCTAAAGCGGTTAACCTGACCATGAATCGTGAAGGCATTCGTCGTCTGGCAGCTGAAGAACTAGGCTTACCGACGTCTGCTTATCGCTTTGCCGCTTCTCTGGAATCTTTCCGCGCAGCCTGTGATGACATTGGTTATCCAAACTTTGTGAAGCCGGTGATGTCTTCTTCAGGTAAAGGCCAATCTCGCGTGAAAAGTTTTGAAGAAGTCGATGCTGCCTGGGAATATGCGCAAACAGGTGGTCGAGTTAATCAGGGCAAAGTAATTGTCGAATCACAGATTGATTTTGATTTTGAAATTACCCTGCTTACTGTGCGGGCTAAAAATCCTCAAACTGGCGAAATCGAAACCTCTTACTGTGATCCAATCGGACATCGTCAGGACTCAGGCGACTATGTAGAAAGCTGGCAGCCTCAGCCAATGAGTCCCGCTGCTCTGGAAGAATCAAAACGTATCGCGAATAAAGTCACCACGGCATTGGGCGGTTGCGGCATTTTTGGTGTAGAACTCTTTGTCAAAGGCGACAAAGTATGGTTTAGTGAGGTTTCACCTCGCCCGCATGACACTGGTCTGGTCACTTTGGCTTCCCAGTTCCAGAGTGAATTTGAACTGCATGCCCGTGCTATTTTAGGCTTACCAGTCAATACAGCTCGCCATAGTGTGGCTGCCAGTGCCGTGATTTACGCAGGTGTCGATGATCGCAACCTTTCATTTTCTGGCCTGAATCTTGCTTTAGCCCATGCCGATACCGATTTACGCCTGTTTGGTAAACCTGAAGGTTTTAAACGCCGCCGTATGGGTGTCGCGACTGCGCGTGCAGAAAGCATTGAACAGGCTCGCGAGCTGGCTCAACAGGTTGCTGACCAAGTTAATGTTCATCAAAATTAAGTAAATACAACGGACCACTGTTCATGATCAATACCTCCCCGCTGCTGAATTACATTAAAAGTCACAATGACATCAAAGCGATCAATCAATGGCGTAGCGATGTAGAAAATCAGCTTCAGGAATGTTTTGAAAATGGACAGTCCATCCGTGACATCATTCAGGCTCGTTCTAACCTGATTGATGAAGCCCTGCAATTTCTGTGGAATCATGCTGAACTTGATCAGACCGATTTGGCGCTTTTCGCAGTCGGCGGTTATGGCCGCCGCGAAATGCTGCCATATTCAGATGTCGATATCATGATCCTCTCAGAAGATGATTTCACTTCAGAGCAGGAAAAGCTGATCTCCAGCTTTATTTCTTCGCTTTGGGATGTGGGCAATTTCAAACCGGGCATCAGTGTTCGTACCATCAATGAATGTGTCAATCAGGCCAGCAGCGACCTTACTGTAGCGACGTCTTTGATCGAGGCACGTCTGATCATTGGCAATGAAAATTTGACCAAATGGCCACGCCGGATCGTGTCACAGACCTGGACCGATAAAACCTTTTTTGATGCGAAAATGGATGAGCAGCACAAACGCTATGCTCAGCACAATAATACTGAAAGCAATCTGGAACCGGATATTAAAAATGCACCGGGCGGTATCCGTGATATTAACCAGATTGGCTGGATTGCCAAACGTCATTTCCGCGTCAACCGTATTTATGACCTGGTGCATCTGGGCTTTATTTCAGAATTTGAACTTGCCGTACTCGAAGAAGCTGAAAGCTTCCTCTGGGAAATTCGTCATCATTTACACCGCCTGACCAAGCGCGATGAAAACCGCCTGCTGTTCGATTATCAACGGGATATTGCGGCGATGTTTGGCTATACCCGTGAAGAAGGTCAGCCACCGAACTATCCAATCGAACAGTTCATGAAGCGCTATTATCGTAGCGCGCAGCAGGTTTCAACTCTGAATGAAATGCTGCTGGCTTATTTCAATGAATCAGTGATTACTCCGCGTTTACCTCAATATGAACGCCAGATTGAAGAAATCAATGAAAATTTCAAACTGGTCGATGGCAAGTTAGCAGTTCAACATCACAAGATTTTCTCGGAAAAGCCAAGTGCCATTCTGGAAATCTTCTATTTGCTGGCCAATCGTCCTGAAATTGAAGGTATACGTGCCCGTACTTTACGTCTGCTTACACTGGCAGCTAAACGTATTGATCAGGATTTCCGTGATAATCCGGTACACCAAGCCCTGTTTATGGCCATCATTCGTTCACCGCATCGCCTATACGAAACGCTAGTTGCGATGAAACGTTATGGTGTTCTGGGCAAATATATTCCGGCTTTCGGACAGATTACCGGCCTGATGCAATATGACCTGTTCCATATCTATACCGTGGATGCACATACCCTGCTCTTGATCCGCAATCTGAACCGCTTCAAAGAACCCGAATTTGCCAAAGAATTCCCAGTGGTCAGCTCCGTGTTCCAGCGCCTAGCACGTCGTGACATTGTTTATCTAGCGGCTATTTTTCATGACATTGCCAAAGGTCGTGGTGGCGATCATAGTGAGCTTGGTGCAGCCGATGCGATTCAGTTCTGCCGTACCCATGGCTTTACCGAACGTGAATGCAATCTGGTTGCCTGGCTGATTGAAAACCATTTGTCCATGTCGGTGACTTCACAGAAAAAAGACATTTCCGATCCGGATGTAGTCAAAGAATTTGCTGAAAAAATGGGCGATATGGAGCATCTGGATTATCTGTACACGCTGACAGTGGCAGATATTAATGCGACCAATCCAAAACTCTGGAATACCTGGCGTTCTTCTTTAATGCGTCAGCTTTATACGCATGCACGTGATGTGATCCGTTCTGGCTTGGGCCGTCCGGTTGATTACCAGATGCTGATTGAAGATACCAAATTTGAAGCCAGTGAACGGTTGGTGGAACATTTCTCGCTTTATGATGTCGAAAAAGTCTGGCAGGAATTGGGCGATGATTACTTCCTGAAAGAATCTGCCGATGAAATCGCCTGGCATACCCGTGCCATTCTGGAACATGGGGATAATCCTGCACCATTGGTATTAATGCGTGCGCATCGTAAATATGCGCAGGATGCCGTGCAGATCTTCATCTATACCCAAGACAAGCCAAATCTGTTCGCTACCACGGTTGCTGTTCTGGATCGCATGAATCTGGACGTTCAGGATGCCCGAATTATTACCGCAACCAAAGCCTTTAGTCTGGATACCTATGTCGTACTTGACCGTTTTGGCACGCTGCTGACTGACCCAGAACGTGAAGCGACTGTGATTGAAGCCTTACAGGATGCCTTAAGTCATTCTGATGAATATCCAGGTCTGATGCAGCGCCGCATTCCGCGTCAGTTACGTCATTTTGATATTGAAAATACTGTCGATATCACTCTCAATGAGGCTTTAAATCAGAATATGGTGGAAATTGCGACACTTGACCATCCTGGTTTACTTGCGAAAATTGGCGGTTTATTTATGATGCAGGGTCTGGATATTCACTCTGCCAAAATTGCTACGCTTGGCGAACGTGCTGAAGATATTTTCTTTGTCACCAAAAAAGATGGCAGCCCAATGACCCAAATAGAGTCTGACAATTTTGCAGCGGCATTAAAAGCTGCTCTGGATGAAGCCTCACATCAGGTCAATGCTCAACACTAACACACTGCTCGGTAACACATTCATGAACTCTAGCTTGTCTTTATTGCATCCATATCCGTTTGAAAAGTTAAATAAACTTTTCGCGGATATCCAGCCTGCGAATATGCCTTTGATTCCCCTTTCAATTGGTGAACCAAAGCATCCAGCACCCGAGTTCGTGAAACAGGCGATTATTGATAATTTTCAGCATCTATCGACTTATCCGAACAGCAAAGGCTTACCTGAATTACGTGAAAGCATTGCCAACTGGCTGACTCGCCGTTTTAAACTGAATAGCATCAGTGCAGACAGCAATGTATTACCGGTTTCCGGTACACGCGAAGCTATCTTTTCTTTTGTCCAAGCTTTGATCAATCGTGAAGATGCGCCTTATGTGGTGATGCCAAACCCTTTCTACCAGATTTATGAAGGTGCTACCCTGCTTGCAGGTGCAAAACCTTATTTCATTAACTGTACTGAAGAAAATGATTACTTAGGTGATTTTGATTCAGTTCCGGCTGAAGTCTGGGAAAAAACTGCCCTGTTATTTGTGTGTACACCGGGCAACCCAACAGGTGCTGTTCTTTCTAAAGAACAGTTTAAAAAGCTGATTGCACTGTCAGACAAATATGATTTTGTCATTGCTTCTGATGAATGCTATTCAGAACTCTGGTTTGATGAAGCACCGACAGGTTTACTGGAAGTGTGTGCAGAAATTGGCCGAGATGACTATAAAAACTGTGTCGTTTTCCATTCTCTATCTAAACGTTCTAATCTACCAGGCATGCGTTCAGGCTTTGTTGCAGGTGATGCAGCTTTACTCAAACCTTATCTGCAATACCGTACTTATCACGGTGCAGCGATGCCGGTGCAACACCAGTTAGCATCAATTGCTGCCTGGAATGATGAAGCCCATGTAGAAGAAAACCGGGTACAGTATCGTGCCAAATTTGATCTGTTCCAGAAAGAATTAGGTCACTTGCTTTCGCTGAAAAAACCGGATGCCGGTTTCTACTATTGGCTTAAAGTGGACAATGATGAAACTTTTGCCAAAATGCTAATGGAAAAAGCGCATATCAAAGTGCTACCAGGCCGTTACCTGTCTCGTGAAACTACGCAAGGCAACCCGGGTGAAAACCATGTACGGTTGGCATTAGTCGCTGATCTGGCACAATGTGAACAGGTAATTCAACGTTTAAAAGCGATTCTTTAATCTTTTAAGAGCTAAACACAAATAAAAAAACCCACTTTCCAGAAGTGGGTTTTTTATGGATATTGGCTACAAATTATTCTTCTATTTAACGTATTTTCTGTTCATTAGAAATTAGACATTTCAAATAAACTTATAAAACCTTTTCAATTTCTGTTTCGATATCTTCAGGTTTGGTGGTAGGTGCAAAACGGTTTAATACCTTGCCATCACGACCAATCAGGAATTTGGTGAAATTCCACTTAATGCCATTTCCTAGAATTCCTTTAGAATTATTGGTCAAGTAACGGAAGATCGCATGCGCTTCCGGGCCTTTAACATCCACCTTGGAAAACATTGGGAAAGAAACCCCATAATTTTTCTGGCAAAATTCCCCGATCTGTTCATTTGAACCTGGATCCTGTCCGCCAAACTGATTGCATGGAAAACCTAAAACTTCCAGTCCCTGCTCTTTATATTTCTGGTAAAGCTTTTCAAGACCTGCAAATTGTGGAGTGAAACCACATTTACTCGCGGTATTTACGATTAAAAGTACTTTTCCTTCATAATCTGCAAGTCGTTTGTTTTTCCCATCTAACAACTCAGCTTCAAACTGATAAATGCTGGTCATGGATAAGTTTCCTCGTCAGTTTTTTCTTGTGTTTGTAATTCTAAAGAGGCCGAGTTTACACAATAACGTAAGCCAGTCGGTTCCGGACCATCCGGGAAAACGTGTCCCAAATGTGCATCACAATGATGACAAACAATTTCTGTTCTCACCATACCATGTGAAGTATCAGGTAATTCCTCTACAACTGAGCTGCTCACAGGACGATAGAAGCTTGGCCAGCCGCAACCGCTGTCATATTTGGTGGTTGAAGAAAACAGTGGTGTACCACAGCAACGGCAGACATAAGTCCCTTCCTGTTTTGTATTCCAGTACTTGCCTGTGAATGCCGGTTCAGTTCCTTTTTCACGCGTAATGCGAAACTCTTCTGGTGATAACTCTCTTTGCCATTCCCGGTCTGTTTTATTGAGTTTTCCCATCACTAACTCCTTTAAATCTTTGACATTCAATGTCATGCTTCAGTACTTCCATATTTACGCTAGAGATGAAAAAATTTCTAGCGAAATTTCAGCATAGATTGTGATATTTGCGTAATCTATAGGTTTAACTTAAAAATTAATTGGATGGAATTATGTCCGGTATTGGTAACACCCCCCCTCGCGAGATCAAGAAATCGTCTAAGCTTGAGCATGTTTGCTACGACATTCGCGGACCAGTGTTACGAGCGGCCAACGAGATGGAAGAAGCCGGACATAAAATTATCAAACTGAATATCGGAAATCCCGCCCCATTCGGCTTTGAAGCCCCGCAAGAAATCATTAATGATGTTGCACTGAACCTGCCAAATGCGATTGGTTATACGGATTCCAAAGGGATTTTCCCGGCACGTAAAGCGATCTGCCAGTATTACCAGCAAAAAGGCATTCTGGATATGCACGTGAACGACGTGTATGTCGGCAATGGCGTATCTGAACTGATCGTGATGGCGATGCAAGGCCTGCTGGATGACGGCGATGAAATGCTGATTCCAATGCCGGATTATCCATTATGGACTGCGGCAGTGAACCTGTCTGGCGGTACTGCGATTCACTATAAATGTGATGAAGAAGATCACTGGTATCCTGATATTGCGGATATGGAAAGCAAAATCACGCCAAATACCCGCGGGATCGTGATTATCAACCCGAATAATCCAACTGGGTCGGTTTATCCGCGTCATGTATTACAGCAAATCGTTGATTTGGCGAAGAAATATGACTTAATCCTGTTTGCAGACGAAATCTATGACAAGATCGTTTACGATGGCATTGAACATGTGTCAGTAGCTTCACTCGCAGGCAAGCAATTATGTGTATCGTTCAACGGTTTATCTAAGGCCTATCGTATTGCTGGCTATCGCTCAGGCTGGATGGCGATTACTGGTGATAAATCACGGGCAATGGACTACATTGAAGGCCTAGATATGCTGGCTTCAATGCGTCTTTGCGCGAATCACCAAGCACAATATGCAATTCAGACTGCACTCGGTGGCTATCAGTCTATTAATGACCTGATCCGCCCAGGTGGCCGTCTATATGAACAGCGCAATATTGCCTGGGAAATGCTGAACGAGATTCCAGGGGTATCTTGTGTAAAACCTGAAGGTGCGATGTACTGTTTCCCTCGTCTTGATCCTGAAATCTATCCAGTTGAGGATGACGAGAAACTGATGCTTGATCTGTTACGTGCCGAAAAAGTTCTATTGGTTCAAGGTACTGGCTTCAACTGGCCAACACCGGATCACTTCCGTGTGGTATTCCTGCCAGCAGAAAATGAACTGCGTGAAGCGATTACCCGTTTAGGCCGTTTCTTGGCAAAAATGCGTTAATTTATAAAATTAATTCCAAAAAACCGCATTCATGAATGCGGTTTTTTATTGTCTAAAAAGTTCCGCGATAAGCTTTACAGATATTTACAATAGAAGCATGCTGTTAATCTAGAGTTTCTTTTTTTAATAAAATCTATTCAGCCTTTTCTCCTTTAGCTTGATGATTCATGCTATTTTTTGAACAAATATAAAAATCCAAGAGTACATGGATGTCCTCAAATACGGTCAAGCTTAGCCTTTTTCTCTGCCTGAGTATGTGCTTAGGCATCGGCATTCTGCGTTTTTCCTATACTGCCCTGTTACCTGGTACACGTGAAGCCTTTGCCTGGAGCGCGAGTTTTGCCAGTCTTTTAGGTAGTGCCAATCTGCTGGGCTATTTAATGGGTGCTTTTGCAGCGATGCGCTTGCCCCAAGACCGAAGCATGAGTACTTATATCCAGCTTGCTGCAATAGCTGGAATGGTTAGCCTATTCTGTTGCGCTTTTTCAGGGTTTTCTGAAATCTGGTATATCAGCTGGCGCGTGATTTCCGGTATTAGTGGTGGCCTGCTCATGATTTTGTCACCAAGTGTCGTGGCTCAGTGCTGTGATTTAAAAGACCGTTTTAAAATCAATTTTATTGGTTTTAGCGGGATTGGATTAGGGGTTTTATTAGCTACCCTGTTTTTGCCTTATCTTGACCAGATTTCCATACGTACGGCCTGGCTGATCTTATGTGGGTTTGCCCTGATGATTTGTATCTGCTTAAGCCTACTGATACCACAATTTAAACCCTATCTAGCTAAACAATCTGTTTCTCATCCTGCGCAAGCACCTTTAAATACAGTCTTTTATAGTTTACTGGCGGTTTATGCCTGTAGTGCATTTGCCTATATTCCGCATTCCCTGTTCTGGATTGACTATCTCAGCCATGAACTAGGATTAAGCTTGTTCTGGATTAACTTTAACTGGATTCTATATGGATTGGGCAGTGCCTTAGGTGCTTTTTCTGCTTATGTTCTTGCAAGAAAATTTGGCAATTTTACTGCCCTGAAGATTCTTTATAGTGTATATATTCTGGCGATTTTCATTGCGACTCTAAATGCTAATCCGTTTCTCACTTTCAGTTCTTCTTTTTTTACCGGAATGTTGAATCCCGCTGTGGTTTTCCTCACTTCTTATACCATTTTGCAGCTGTATGGACTGGCCTATAAAAAGCTTTGGAGCATTGCGACTCTATGTTTTGCTGCTGTTCAGCTGATTGGAGGATTGAGTTTTAGCTCCCTGCAATATCTAGGATTGAACTACCATCAACAGTTTATGCTGGCAGCTTTAGTTTTATTAGCCGGAACTTTGCAACTGTTCTGGAATACACGTTCTTCCAAATATAAGACGAATGAGCAACCGATTTCTGTTCAAGAAGAAAAGAATTAAATAAAGATTAAAATCGGTCAATGCCCCAAATCCCAGGGAATAAAACCACGTCATTAAACGTGGTTTTATTCCATTTAATCTTTCTTCAAATCTTTAAGCGGGTTACCAAACTGTTTTAGATATTCAACGCCTAATTGCCGTGAACCCTGATCATTAAGATGATTATCATCCTTAAAACGATACAAAGGCACATCATTCAGCATCGTTTTACATGCCTGCTGATCACAGATGACTTTGGTTGGATCAACGATTTTCAATTGCGGATATTTCAGTTTTGCTTCTGCCAAAATCTGATTGAATTGCTTTAAATGTGCTTCATAACTTTTTCGAGAAACTGTACATGAAGCGTCTCGATGAAGAATCTCTTTACGAATATTACAATCAGATGGAATCCCTTCCCAGTCTAGATGTGGTACATCATTAATTAGCACCACCTGATCACTAGATTGATGGGCAATTTCTAAGGCTTTTATCAAACCTGCTTTAAATATCTCTTCCTCAGTATGATGGACACTATCTTTAAGTTTTACATCATCGTCAAAATACTGCGCATAAGATCCCGCCAGAATAATCATTGGATAATGGGTTTCTTTAAGATGTGCAGTAATAGCATCATTACGTTTTTGGAATTTGGTCAGTTCTTTCCATTGATTCAGCTTTAACTCAAATCGCTGCACACCTGGCAGATAAAAAGTTGAACTTTGCGTTGCATCATAACCACGTAAATCAGCATCCTTTGCCCATTCGTCCAGCATTGCTGTATAGGCATTGGCATGCGAATCGCCAATCAACAGGAAATCAATATCTTCTTTAGATTGTCCTAAGACACAATCTTGAGCATTGGGTAAAACATTTGGATCCGCGGTATCCATGCAGTTACTACGAATCACATGTGCATACGTGTATAATGCTTCCTGTTTGTCATGCACCGATTTTGGAAAACGCTCCGGGAAACCTTCATGTGTTTTGATGGTTTGGGCGATCGCAATAAAACTGACTGCAGGTAACAGAAATCCAAGAATAATCACTTTATAATTTGCAGCCATCACAAAGCGTTTCAGGGGTGTTTCAGCCAGTTTATAAGTCAGAAATGCACATATAAGTGATAGGAAAACAATAATAATCTGATTTTCCAGATTCAAGGGCAGCATATAAATGCCAAAGAACACGATTATCGGCCAGTGCCATAGATACAGAGGATATGAAATTTTACCAATCCATGTACTAAGACGATTACTCAATAATAAATTACTTGAAGATATGGATTGCCCCAAATAAATAATCAGTGCCGTTGCAATACATGGGATCAATGCCATCAGTCCTGGGAATGGGGTTTGCTGATCAAAATAAATTGCAGTTGCAAATAGAACACTTACCCCAGCCCAGACCAATCCCTGTAATAGTTTTTTTGGCAGATTCAGTTTTGGCAAGCAGCTAATCAATGCACCAATCAACAACTCAAATGCTCGTACCGGCATACTATAATAAGCTTTGGCCGGATTATGAGTCAATTGCTGCTGGGCGTATATAACTAAAGCGACAATGAATACACTAATGACAAGCCAAAGATATTTACGCGAGGTCTTACTCAAGAATAGCCATAGCAAGAGCGGCCAGAAAATATAAAACTGCTCTTCTACGCCCAATGACCATAAATGTAATAACGGCACATTTTCTACATTCGGGCTGAAATAATCTCCTACTTCATTCCGCATATACAGATTGGCAATAAGCACAGTCGCATACATGACGCTTTTGAAATATTCTGTCAGCTCACCCGGCAACATCACCTGCCAGGCAATCAGACTGACTATTGTCAGTACGGTAAAATATGCAGGTGCCAGACGAATCACACGTTTCTTATAAAACCGTGCAATTGAAAATTGCTGCAACTCAATATCGCGCGTCAGAATGGTCGTAATGAGATAACCGGAAATGACAAAGAAAATATCAACACCAATATAGCCGCCAGAAAATAATGACCAGCCGAGATGATTGAAAATGACCAATGATACTGCAATAGCTCTCAGGCCATCGATATCTGGTCGATAAGCAAAACTCATAAAAACAGGAAAAGCGGGAGATACGCTATTTTATGCTTTTCAATCTTTAGATGGCGATCTTTTACATTTTTTTTACATTCACCTGCGCTTATTCCAATTCTTCTACCTTTAAATAAGGATAAGGATTAGTCGCACCTTCTCCACTGAGATAAATCCCATAATGCAAATGTGGTGGTGTATTTTTCGCATTACCGGTATTACCGACATAGGCAATGATTTCACCTGCTTCTACCCAGTCTCCTTCCTGAATATGTTCAGCATAATCCTCCAGATGTGCATAATAATGTTGGCTTAAATTCGGACCAGTAATCCAGATAACTTTACCTCCTAAATTATTGGTTCCAATCTTGCGGACGATCCCTTGGGTCGCACTGACTACCGGTGTACCTCGTTGAGCAAAAATATCGGTTCCTTCGTGTTTACGTCCCTCACTGCGCGCTCCACCCCAAGTATCCTGAATCTGGCGAGGTTTTACTCCTTGTACAGGAATTTCTACCGGTCTAATCAGCTCAGATTTTTTTAATTGCCAGTACAGATACGGGCTTTTCCAGCCCGCTGGCTCACCTGATGGCGGTGGCTGACAGGCAGTAAGTAATATGCTTAAGGAAAATATTAAAAGCAGGATTTTGGGAATTTTCACAATAGCTCGCATAGCCGTTTAATGAGTGGTTCGTTTTATCTTAAGGAATACAGAAAAATTTAAAGTCAAAATCCTGTTATTTTTAGTGATGCTTTTTCCAGATTATTTGTCGGAAACAGTCTTAAAAATAACAAAACCCTCAGCTGAGGGTTTTGTTGAATCAGGTCTAAATTTTATTTACGCTTTTTCGCACGGGATGGTTTAGAGGGCTGCTGTTGCTGTTGTTGCTGCTCTTCATTCTGAGCGCTGTCCTTTTTATCCTTTTGCTGGACTTGCTTGTGTTTTGCTCTTGATTTAGCCATAGCATAAACTCCTTTGGAGAACTGTCTCTATCACTGGAAGTTGCATTAATCACTCTAACCTTTATATAAAATAAGCCAATCGCTGAGCTGTATCCAAATACGTCAATGTAACAGCATCTTTATTAAGTGATTCAATTCTAACTAGATCTATATTCGAGATATTTACATCGCTTACATAGCGTTGCATGTTGATACCTATTTTAACTCTGAGTATAAATATGGTTTTCTGAATAAAACCCTTCAAAAAATCTAACAATAGATGTGGATCCAACGTGATGATCCAAATTTAGCATTGATGTATCAACGTTCACAAAGTTTCCAATTCAGAATCGAACTAACGCAGTAATAGTATATTTAGTACGAGAGGCTATAAAATGTATGCCACAGTTTTCGCAGTCAAGGAATAACTGGATGATAAGGTAGATTGAATATTAGATCTGTATTCAGAGTCATCTTGTCACAATTTTGAAGTTTAACAATTTATTAATTTTGATTGTGCTACTACTTGCATAGAATCTGCTAAGGTTCAAATATTCTTAGCT
Source organism: Acinetobacter sp. YWS30-1 (assembly GCF_033558715.1). Taxonomy (NCBI): domain Bacteria; kingdom Pseudomonadati; phylum Pseudomonadota; class Gammaproteobacteria; order Moraxellales; family Moraxellaceae; genus Acinetobacter; species Acinetobacter sp. YWS30-1. The sequence goes on from NZ_CP114606.1 coordinate 1,961,122, forward strand.
CTATAATATTTTTATTGTTCCTATTTGAACAATTTTTTAATCCACATTATTTTATTCAATAAATAGTTATATTTTCTTTAAAGGAATTAAATTCTAAGGTTATAAAATTTATATCTTCCAAGTTATAAATTTAAGAACATTTAATATTTTCAATTTCTAAAACATTTCTTTAATTAATTCTACAAAATAATTCATAAGATAATTGTTCTTACATAAGGTGAAAGGGTTTTCACGCTAAGCCCGAATATCTTACATAAGCAGACACCGCTCATACATATCCAGAGAGTTTTATCCCCTACACTGAAATCAAGTTTTAGAAAATTAGAGGATTTCATATGAAACAGTTTTCGAAAATTCTAATACTCATTATGATAGGCCTTTATGGTACTTCTACTATTGCAGCAGATGCTATTCCTTTGGAAGCTAAAGCCGCCGCAGAAGCACAAAAAGCTGCACTAGAATATTCTGAAAATCAGAAGAGTGATTCAGACTCAGACTAAAAACAAAATAAAGCCCACGAAGGGCTTTATTTACATACGGGAATCATTAGAAAAAAGTTATTTTAATAACTCAATGATTGTCCTACTCCATAAACCATCAAGGTAATAAGGAATACGACCAATGCGGAGACAGCTAATTCTGCTTTAGTCATGTGTTTTACCCTCATGGAGAGCTGTACATTATTTATACACTACATAAGCATGAAACCAAATAACAAAATATTACATAATCTTGAATATTTAAACTAAATTAAAACACAAAATAAGAGAGTAAAACTATAAATTAAACCTTAATTATCAATAAATATATTTCTAATTATCAATTACTTAATGAATTTTATTTAAAAAATTAATAGATTATTTCTTTGAAATCATAAAATAATCTTTGTTTATAAAAAATTTTTCTATGTAATATATTGCCATTCCAAAATTTAAGCTTCTGAACTTAATGTCTTTTTAAGTCATTTCATAGGTCTTAATTTACTATTTCATAATTTATTTTCCTTATTTGATATCAAATTAAAACTAAACACCTGATATGTATTTTTAATTAATCAACAACTGCTAATTTATTTTCAATAAAATTCTCTTTTTTCCATAAAGATCATTTTTTATTATTTTTAAAACCTCAATATATAAATTTAAAGATCCTAAATAGAAGGATCTTTAAGTTTTAAATTACTACATAGATTTGAGTACTTCTAACTCGAAATCAAGCTCCATCATCTTTTCCAGATTTGGTACAATCGCATTCACCCAAGTGCCACTATTCCAGACTTTCAGAATTTCATTTTCTTCCTTATAGAATGCACAGTCCTGAGCTGATATATGATGAATAACCTGGGTTCCTTCTGGTATATTTCTCATACAGACCTCCACACATTTGGTTTATTTTTAATTTAGCAGAAGATTTGAATTTTTCGTTTACATTGCTTTATAGAGTTGTATTAATTGACTATTTAATAGATTAATCATGTAACTTTCATTTTGATACAACTTTTCTTACTCATCTTATCTAAAAATATTTAAATGATAAAAATAAAAAATCCCAACAATATATGTTGAGATTTTCTATTTATAATCAAATTAAACTAGCAGTAAATATAAGTAATGCTCAGGCTATAAAATCTCGTAAAATGTGTTGATTGATCACTTCATCAAAACTTAGATTTGAAAGATTTTGCTTGTTATGTTTGATGCTTTTATAACAATAACTCGCTGCAATACCCATACTAATTAAAGTCAACAATTTCATTGTTCACCTCAAAATTAAAAATATTAGAAACTGTGAAATTAAAATATCAGCTTGCTTTGTAGTGGTCTAAGCCAGTTTGGAAAGCTTTTTGTATGGTATGTAAATTCATCAAAACTATTTCAGCTCTATAAAAATCATTATCAATTTTTTGCTTAGCCTTGAATTGTCTTATTTTCCCTTAACTGGCTCAACGAATGCAGTAGAAAATAAGGATCATTGATGATTAACATTCTTAAACGGAAGATCATATTTGAATACAAAAAGTACATCATTTTAAAGCGGCATGGCCGCAATCAAATGAGATGCAAAACATAAATTCGAGGAAGATAAATCAGAATCTGCTATGATAGCTTCCACTTAGTGGACTCTTTTATGTCTTCCCTTATCTCCTATTTATAAGTAAAGGAGTATCACAATGGGCAACATGACTGCCACATCAGAATTATTTTATATATTTTAGTAGGTTAAAGTGAAAATTGTCATTCTTAACAAGCCTTATGACGTCCTCTCCCAATTTCGTCCAGATGAAAAACATCAGACTATGGCAGATTTCGTAGACGATCCGGATCTGCGTATTGCCGGTCGTCTGGATATGGATTCTGAAGGTTTGATGTTCCTGACCGATCATGGTGGTTTAAACCAATATATTACCAATCCAGCCAGCAAAAAATTCAAAACTTATCTGGTTCAGGTCGATGGTGATATAACTGAAGAAGCTTTGGAACAGCTTCGTAAGGGCGTTGAACTGAATGACGGTATTACGCTGCCAGCCAAAGCAATCAAAGTCACTGAACCGGAATGGTTATGGGAACGTAATCCCCCGGTACGTTTCCGTGCTTCTGTTCCAACTTCATGGGTTGAAATTTCAATCTGTGAAGGCCGTAACCGTCAGGTACGTCGTATGACTGCAGCAGTCGGCTTTCCTACCTTACGTTTGATCCGCACCAAAATCGGTTCGATTGATCTGGTACAGTTGGGTCTGCAACCAGGTGAAACCAAAGAAATCGAACCGTTGCTCTATCCAGACTTTAAAGATGTGCCTGCACAGGAACCGTATCGTTCGCGCTCTTATGTGAAAAAGCCGGGTGGTACCGGTGGTAAACCGATTAACAAGAAAGTAACGAAAGACGGCACCAAGAAAAAAACCGGTACACCACGTATCTGGCAAATGGAAGAAGGTGAAAAACCACGTCGCAAGACCAATGGTACCACCCGTCCAAATACCAAGAGTCGTGGCCGTCGTACACGTTAAGCCACTGCTCAGGTCGGGAAGATCAAACTAAAAACCACACCTTGAGGATGGTTATTCACCTGAACTTCCCCCTGATGCAACTGCATAATCGACTGCACAATCGCCAAGCCCAAACCACCCGTTTGGGCTTTTTGATGCCGGCTGCTATCAATCTGATAAAAACGTTCAAACAGATGGGCTAAATGCTGCTCGGGGATCTGTACACCTGCTGTCAGCACATCAATTCGACAGCTATTTTCTGTAGTCGTCGCCGTGATTCTGATCTCGCCATTTTCCTTGCCATATTGCACGGCATTGCTGAGCAAATTGGCAAGCGCACGTTGCAGATGTTCCGGATGCGCAGATAGATTCAGTTGAGCCGGAATATCCGCATAAATAGACATATTTTTTTCTTCTGCCAGAAACTCAAAATATGCCAGCAAATCCTCTATGATCTGGCTCAGTTCTAGTGTCTGTTTTTCTATCTGATAGTGGCCATGTTCCACCCGGGCAATAAACAGCATGTTTTCAATCATCTGGGTCAGACGTTCATACTCTTCCAGATGGGAATACAGCAAGTTTTCTAATTCATCACGACTACGTGACTTCGACAAGGCAATCTGGGTTTGCCCCATCAAGTTATTCAGGGGCGTTCGTAATTCATGAGAAATATCTTCAGAAAATCGGGCCAGCTGTTCATAGCCTTGCTGGATTCGGTCCAGCATGGCATTCATGGCCTCTGTTAATTGCTGTACCTCAATAGTCCGGGATGGCAACTCGATACGCTGATCCAGCTGCTGCACATTAATTTGCTGAGTGGCGTAAATTAATTGGCGCATGGATCGCAGTAGATAGTGTCCCATCAGCCAGACTAACAAAGTGGATAAAATAATACCGAGCAGAGTGTATATCACTAATTTTGTCAGGTAATGCTTTAAAACCTGTTGCCCTGCCACGAGCTGCTTACCGGCAATCAGTTGATAAGTCTGTCCATTAAAGCTCACTTGCTTAAATGCCAAACGGGTCGTAGCTTGTTCAAGCTTATTATTTTGATAATTCAGTCTACTGTGATAATCCAATAGAGGAATAGTAATATCTAAAGGATTAATATCAATTAATGTATTCTGCGCGTTTTTAAGGATCAGTAAGTTGTCTTCCTGTCCAAGCATATTCTCATAAAGCTCCGGATGTTCGATCAGCACTTGAAAACTTTGCTGATCAGCCAGAAATATTTCTATTCTGGAAATCCGCAAGGCCAAAGCTTCATCCTGCTGTTGTAGCACCATCTGCTGCATATTGTGATAGGACAATCCGCCGATGCTTAAAAAAACGATACAAGAAATGAGGCCAAAAGCGATGCCGAGACGTGTGCCCAAATGCATTTTCATGCTTGCACATCCATTTTATAGCCCATACCGCGTACAGTATGAATAAGTTTTGGACTGAAGTGATCATCAATTTTAGAACGTAATCGGCGTACAGCAACATCAACGACATTGGTATCAGTATTAAAATTAATATTCCAGACCAGTGAAGCAATTTGTGTCCGGGTTAACACTTCGGACTGGTGTTCCATCAGCAATTGTAAAAGCGCAAACTCTTTTTGGGTAAGCTCAATTTTTTGCTGGTCTCGAAATACTTCCCGAGTTAAACGATTCAGTTCTAAATTGGCTACCTGATACATTTCATGTTCAACTTTTGGTACACGGCGCAGCAGACTTTTAATTCGAGCCAAGAGTTCGATATAAGAGAAAGGCTTGGTTAAATAGTCATCTGCACCCAGTTCCAATCCTTTGACCCGGTCAAGCACATGATCTTTGGCCGTCAGCATAAGTACCGGGACTTTAGAGAAAGTACGCAAGGTTTTGAGGACTTGCCAGCCGTCCAGGTCGGGCAGCATCACATCCAGCAATACCAGATCAATTTGTTGCTGTTCCAGCACCGATAAAGCATGTAGGCCATCACCCACCTGGGTAGTCTGGTAGCCGGATTCATTTAAGCCTGTGGCCAAGAAGCCGGCAATTTTGGTTTCATCTTCTACAATTAAAATATGCATGGGCTGAGTTTAATCAATTTCATACAGCGCAAAGATTACAAATTGGTAATCTGATTGTCATCCATGAGCTTCAATTCTTTGATTATGATCTTCTCAATTTCTATATGACTGAACATTATCATGAGAAGCAGATTGAATCAGAGAAAAATATTGATATATCTAGCGAGTTTGGCGATGGCCAGCTTAAGTCATGCTGAATTAAAAACAGCCTATACTATGGACTTAAGCACAGCAAACCAACTTGCTGAGAACGTCATGCAGGCTTGTCAGAAAGCCAGCAAACCCGCTGCAGTCACAGTACTGGATCAAGGCGGCAATGTCCTGACCAGCCAACGGCATGAATCTGTCGGAATTCACAATTTAACTGCATCACAGCGTAAAGCCTTTACTGCATACTCGACTAAGACAAATACATTAGATTTTATGCGTCATGCACAAAAGAACCCGGATGCACAGAATTTAAATACCTTGGATGAATTGTTATTACTGGGCGGCGGGGTGCCTGTAGTTTATAAAAACCAACTCATTGGCGCTGTTGGTGTCGCAGGCTCTGGTGGCTCTGAACAGGATCATCAGTGTGCCGTACAAGGCATTCAACATACTTTAAAACAACTTTAATTTTATCCATCTCTAGAGTAGGAACAGACAAATGAAAAAAATTATTTTTGGTGCTCTTCTAGCGGCGACAGCAAGCTTTTCTTTTGCACAGAATCCTTTAAGTGTGCATGTGCTGAATCAGGAAACTGGTCTGCCTTCCGCCAATGTCGCGGTGATTCTGGAAGCTCAGCAAGGTGACAAGTGGATAAAACTGAATGAGTTAAAAACAGATGCCAATGGCCGTATCAAAGAGTTTTATCCTAAAGATACAGCTTTACAGAAAGGCATCTATAAAGTGACCTTCAAAACCGGTGACTGGTTTAAGGCCAATAATCAACGCACTTTCTTCCCTGAAGTACCTGTGGTATTTACGATTGACGGTGCTTTGGAGCACTATCATATTCCCTTATTACTGAGCTCTTATGGTTATTCAACCTATCGTGGTAACTAATTCTTAATCCCTAAAAGCGTCATTTTCATGGCGCTTTATTTTGATAAGTAAAATGGCTGCATTTCATCATTCATCTGGCTTTCGCTTGTTATTTATCTCCTAGAGTGCTATTTATGATTCATATAATTAATATTTTTAAAATAAGTGTATCTAAAAAAGGAGTTTTGCAATGGATCAGCAAGTGAACCAGATGTTTAATCAGGACCGGTTAATTCAGTATCTCGGTGCGCATCTAATTTCTTATAACCACAATCATGCGAAGATTGAACTTAAAGTGTCTGAACAACATTTACAGGGGCATCAGACCTGTAACGGCGCTGTGATTTTTGCATTAGCTGATGCTGCATTTGCCATTGCCTGCAATACCGGCGAATACCCAGCAGTCGGCCAACATTGTGGTATTCATTATCTGAAACCGGCACTGCTCGGTGATACCCTTACCGCCATAGCTGAACATAAAGCCAGTAGCGGTCGCAGTGGGATTTACGATATTCAGATCCTGAATCAGGAAGATCAAATCGTGGCTGAATTCCGTGGAACCTCACGACTGATCGTTAAATAATTATTCTAAAACTTAATGCAATAAAAAAAACCGGTGCATCAACACCGGTTTTTTAAAACAGCAAATGCTAAATTAAGCTTTCAACCATTTCTCAGCTTTAGTTTGATCTTCAACTTTCAATTCAACTTCAGTCAGTTCAGAACCACCATTTTGAACGTCAAAAGTCATCAGCTCATCACGACGGAATGCATGGACAGTATAAGTACCTTCCTGTTTCGCATATTTCTCGACAAGTTTCGTCGTTGCTTTAAGTCCATCAATCGCCACAATCACATCATTCGCTGAAAGGCCCGCTTTCACCCCTGCTCCATCACGACGTGCAGACTGAACCAGCACACCTTCAGGCTTATCTACAAGTTTCAAACCAAATGGTAATGACTTGTCATTTTTCAGCGTATAGCTCACGCCAAATTCAGGTAATAACTGATCTAATGGCAATTCATCAGTAGTATTGATCAGGTGATTAATCTGTTCTAACCAGTTATCACCAGTCAATTCCTGACACAATTCGAAAATAGTGCGTTCATTGACCTGAATGCCATTTTGCGTATTTTCATATAGCTTACGCATCAAAGCGTCCAGACTTGAGCCACGCAGACGTAAACCTAGATCCAGACAAAGTGCAACTAAACAGCCTTTATTGTAGTAGCTGGTACCGGCATTATTTGAGTTTTCATCCTGACGATAGAATTTTACCCAGGCATCAAAGCTAGACTCAGATACTGACTGAATAAAACGTCCCGGGTTTTGCAAATAACGGTCAATCTGCGCTTTGAGCAATGCAATATAAGATTCCTGATTAATCACGCCACTACGGAGCAGAATCAGGTCATCATAATACGACGTAAACCCTTCAAAGATCCAAAGCAAAGAGGTATAGCCTTCTTTATTTAGATCATAATTCACGAAGTTTTCTGGACGAATAAATTTCACTAACCATGAATGGAAATACTCATGACTACATAGGCCAAGGAAACGCTGATAATCTTTCGATGGCTCTTCAGGCTCATCTACTTTAGGGAAATCATCACGCGGTGTAATCAGACTGGTTGAGTTTGGATGCTCCAAACCGCCATAGCTGTTCCCGGTGGCTATGGTCATAAAGGTATAATCATTGAATGGCGCAGAACCGAACATGGAAATTTCTGTCGCACAGATTTTTTCAATGTCCTGCTTCATACGCTGTTCATTCATCGCATGCTTGCCTGACACCACAAACTCATGCGGAATGCCATTGGCTTCAAAGCTGAAACGGGTCTGCTCTGCCAGTTCAAACGGCGCATCAATCAGTTCAGCATAGTTTTTAGCTTTTAAGGTATAACGACCTTTGACCAGACTTTTAGCCTGCATACCTGTCGCAAGCTGGAAATGTTTTAGCTCATCCGGCAGGAATACTTCTACTTCAATTTCTTTATGTTCCTGACCTTCCAGCCCTAAACATGCACAAGCCGGGTTCACATAAAGACGGTTTTGATCCACATATGCACCACGAACAGACAGGTCATACGCATAGACATCATATTCCACCGTAATCAGTTCATGATCCGTATTGAATAAACGCCATTTATTCTTTTCAAACTTCTGGATTTGTAGCTGGCGTCCATCCTCATCATAAGCCTTGACTGCTTCAATATGCTTGGAGAACTCGCGAATCAGGTAACTGCCCGGAATCCAGGTCGGTAAAGAAAGGACTTGCGTTGGGTCTGCTAAAAAGCGAAGAGTTACGTGAATAAGGTGCTGACGATAATCGTCAAATTCGATTTGATAATGCAACATAATGGGCGATATAAAATACAAATAAATGAGTTATAGCTTAGCTTAGCATTTTTTAGGCCAGTATTGCTTAGCTGTCGCATTTGTCTACATTTCTGACTAGCTATCCTTAAAAAAAAGGCATAGCATGCGTGAAAATTAAATCGTTCATCGACCGGTTGGTTATTAAGGAACACCTTTGAAATACATCATCTCACTGCTTGCAGTTCTCAGCCTGTTTGTGCCTGCAATTTCATATGCTGCCCTTCTGAATATTTTGCCTGAAAGCGTTGAAGCAGAAGCATGGACCATTCTTGATTCACAGTCAGGCCAGGTCATTGCCGAACACAATGCCGACGTTCAACGTGCTCCAGCTTCCCTCACCAAAATGATGGTCGCTTATATTGCATTGAAAGAAATTCAGGCGGGTAAATTAGATAAAAGTGAAGTATTAACTGCAACACCGATTGTGAAAACAGTGATGTGGGATGAGTCACAAATGTACCTGAAAGAAGGTGAGCAGATTTCGATTGATCAACTTCTGGCAGGTCTGATTATCATGTCGGCGAATGATGCTGCTGTGACATTGGCAGAAAAAATTTCAGGTGATATTCCGAGCTTTGTCGAGCGAATGAATCGGGAAGCAAAAGCTTTAGGTATGGTTCATACCCATTTCCAGAATCCGGCCGGTATTACCATGCCTGAGCACTATTCTACTGCAGCGGATCTGGCGCGTTTGTCGGCAGCTGTAGTCAATCAAACTCCGGACTATCTATATTATTCCAAACAGCCAAGTTTTACCTATAACAACTATTTCCACCGTGCCACTAACCGTGTGTTGCAAGTGGACTCAAGCGTCGATGGTTTAAAAACTGGCTTTACTCGTGCAGCCGGCTATAACCTGGCGCTCACCGCCAATCGTCCAACTTATGATATGGAACTGCCCCACCGTCGTTTGATCGTGGTTGTTCTAGGTACCAAAAGTGCTGCCAAACGCGCTGAAGTGTCGCATAAGTTGATGAATCTGGCGTATACCTATACCCGTAATGAAGTCGCCATTAAAGACAAACAGCTACTCGCTGAATTACCGGTGATCAAATCGACTTTGAAAATGTTTAAGGTTCAGACTAAACAGCCGCAGATTATTACGACATCTTTATATGATCAGAATTATGCCATTGACCTGAACCAGTTCGATCAAAACCATCAACGGGTAATGTTAAATACAGGTGATGGTGTAATGCAAAGCATTGAACCGCTCCATGAAACCCAAACTCATATCAATGTAGAAATGACTGCTTCTGAGTTAATTGCACCTATGGCCAAAGTGATGCCATTAGCGACGATTCATGTCTATCAGAATAATCAGCTTATTCGTACCATCCAGATTGAAGATATGGTGGAACTTGAAGAAGCCAGTTTCTTCCAGAAATTTCTGAGCTGGTTATCCAGCTTCTTTAGCATCTTTGCAGAAAGTGCACCAAGTGCCAAACTCTATCCAATCCAGAAATAAACACTGAATACAGTTAGAAGGCCTCTCATTTGCCTTCTAACCCCCCCTTAAATTTCTCCCTTTTCTCTCGTCAATTTTACCTCCCCTGACATAATTGCTACGTTTTGTAATTTGTATAACAATTCTAATCAAGACGGCCTGCTGCCCATGCCATAGTATATTTGGTCTAAATTTCTCTTATTTTTATTAGAAAAATAAATAGGTTAATAATATATGACAGCACATCTAATCGTAATTGTAGGTGGCGGCGCAGGTGGATTGGAGCTGGCTACTCAACTGGGCGAAACCTTAGGCAAAAGTGGTAAAGCGCATATTACGCTGGTAGATCAGAAACTGACGCATATCTGGAAACCCTTATTGCATGAAATTGCTGCAGGTACGCTTAATCCGCATGCAGAAGAAACCAATTATTTTAGTCATGCTGCAGCTCATAATTATCACTTTGTGCTGGGAACATTTGTTGATCTGGATCGTGAAGCTAAGGAAATTATTCTGGAAACAGATTACTTTTCTAAAAAATCCCAGCCTAAACAGAAGAAACACATCAGCTATGACACGCTAGTGCTAGCATTAGGTTCTACTTCCAATGATTTTAATACGGAAGGTGTTGCCCAATACTGTCATTTTCTCGACAGCCGCCAGCAGGCCGATGTCTTCCAGCAGGATCTGCTACATCTTTATCTCAATGCTCAAAATCAAACCTCTTCCCGTGAGCTTAAAATTGCCATTATTGGAGCCGGTGCAACTGGTGTAGAACTGGCTGCCGAGCTGGTGATCGCCAAACAAAACTTTTTTAAATATGGTCTGAACAAGATTGATCCAAATAAAGTCAAAATCACTTTGATTGAAGCCGCTGATCGGATCTTACCTGCACTGTCTGAGAAAATGGCTGAACACACCATGGAGCAACTCGATCGTCTAGGTATTGAGGTATTAACCAGTCATAGGGTCGCTAAAGTCGATGAAGACCAGATTTATTTTGCTGATGGTTCAAGCCTCGAAGCAGAAATTAAAGTCTGGGCTGCTGGAATTAAAGCACCTGAAGTTCTGGCAAAACTTAAAGAGCTGGAAAAAGACAATATTAATCGCCTAAAAGTTTATGCAACTCTGCAAACTTTATCAGACCCGGATATTTTCGTTTTTGGTGATTGTGCGCACTGTCAGCCTGAAGCAGATCAACCGGTTTTAGGCCCACGTGCGCAGGTTGCCAGCCAGCAGGCTGCTTTTCTGGTCAGAGCCTTAAAAGCACGCATTAATGGCGAAAGCTATTTACCGATGTTCAAGTTTTCTGACAAAGGTTCATTAGTGTCTTTAAGTCAAAACAGCGCTGTCGGTGAATTATTGGGTCAGGTCAATGTTCAAGGCTTTGTCGCGAAATCCATGTATGTATCCCTATACCGGATTCATCAGGCCACCATTCATGGCTATACCCATGCTGGCCTATTAACTGCCAAAGACTTTGTTACACGAAAAATTGCACCCAAGCTGAAATTGCATTGAAATTGTAAATATTGTCCTCATATATGAAAAAATCGTCATTAAACATGTCAAATTGCATTTTTTTGCTATTTTTAGTCTACAAAAATACAATTTCACTTTATGATGTACCCTTAAAAAATTGAATGGATCAATTAATATGACTGCTATTGCAAATAACCTCGTGGTTTCTTTCCACTACACATTGACTAACGCAGAGGGTGAAACTCTCGACAAATCTCAAGGTGAACCACTTGCCTATTTGCACGGTGCAGGTAACATCATCCCTGGTTTAGAAAAAGCTTTAGAAGGCAAAACTGTTGGTGAAAAATTCACTGTAAATGTTCCTGCTGCTGAAGGCTATGGCGAATATAACCCAGAGCTAGTGCAAGAAGTGCCTAAACAAATGTTCCAAGGTGTAGACAACATCCAAGCAGGCATGCAATTCCAAGCACAAACTGATGACGGCGTTCAAATCGTAACTGTTAAAGCAGTTGAAGGTGACAACGTAGTTGTTGATGCTAACTTCCCGCTTGCTGGTCAAGATTTAACTTTCGAAGTTGAAATCGTGTCTATCCGTGAACCTTCTCAAGAAGAACTTGATCACGGTCACGTACACGGTGCAGGTGGTCACCACCACTAAGACTTCCCGGTCTTTAGCACAAAAAGGCAAAGTGAAAACTTTGCCTTTTTTATTGCCTTAAGATTTTAAATATAAAAAAGCAGGACTACTGCCCTGCTTTTCATCATTAAAATCGCGAATCACTCAAATTACGCAATCATTAACGTTTGTTATAGATCTGCATTGCTGCTGGCAGATTTTGACGCATTGCTGCGATACGCTGACTGTTCGATGGGTGAGTAGACAGGAAAGTCGCGCCAGTGCTACCACCTTCAAGCTTGTTCATTTTTTCCCAAAGAGTAATCGCTGCATTCGGGTTATAGCCAGCACGCGCCATGAGAGTTAAACCGCCCTGATCAGCACGGCTTTCTAGGTTACGTGAGTAAGGCAAGCCGATACCAATCTGGCTACCCAATTGTGCTACTGCAGCACCACCTTGTCCTACGCCCGCTGCATTTAAACCAATACCCAATGCCAGATCAGTCAGGGCTTGTGCACCAAGTTTCTGTTTCGCGTGCTCTTCCAGGGCATGGACCATTTCATGACCCATAATGGCTGCGATCTCAGCATCGGTCAGATTCAACTTATTCACGATACCGGTATAGAACACCACTTTACCACCAGGTGCGACAAAAGCGTTGACCTGATCAGATTTTAGTACGGCTAACTGCCATTGGAATGCAGTACCCGTCTGGTTCAGCTGGTTGGCATAAGGTTTTAAACGGTTAAAAACAGCATTAATACGACTATATGTCGCTGAACTGGTATCCAGCTGGCCTTTCGCTTTAGCGTCTGCCACCATGGCATTGTAGCTTTGGCTGGCTGAAGCATTTAAAGTCGCAGTATCTGCACCTGCAATATCGGCAATAGTTGTACAACCAGACAAAGTAATGGCTGCGGCTGCACCCATACCTAACAAGAATTTATTTTTCATTATAGTGACTCCACCATAAGCAAAAGGTTAATTTACATTGTAAAAAATTATAAGTTAAAGGCCGGATCAACTAAATGTACAATTACTTCATCTTGTTATATTTTATGTAATTTTAACCCCAATACTGTATCGTAAGCCAATAAATCAGACAGACAATATTTAAACCTAAATATAAATAACACAAAGGTTTAATTTTTTCTTCTAAAATTTCACTTTTACGCTTAAAAAATAGAAAAGCATTCTGTAACAAGATGACCGGTACCAATACACAGGCAATGATCACACTCAAGCCAATGAATGCCCCATAAATAATGTCAGGATCCTGAGTTTGGGCACGGATAATCAGCATCGCAATGGTCGGTGCGCCGCCCATCGCGAATAACAAGGAATAGAACATCGTTCCCGAGATATTTTTATGCATCCTGCATACTCATATTTTATTTTGTTTTATTCTAACAAGCGCCATGCCACTGCACAGCACTTGCTGTTAAGACTTTAGTCCTGAATTTCCAAATTATTTCTTAGCCTTATATACCGTCATCGCTTCAGGCATCAGCTGTTGCAAGGCTGCAATTCGGTCATCATTTGTTGGATGCGTAGATGTAAATTTATTCAGGACGCTATTGCCACGGCTGTCTTGCGCATTCATTTTTTGCCACAACGTAATCGCTGCATTCGGGTTATAGCCCGCTCGTGCCATTAGCATGAGCCCGCCTTTATCGGCACGGCTTTCCAGATTACGTGAGAATGGCAAGCCCACACCAAATTGAGCACCCATATCCAGCAGTAGCCCACCATAACCACCAGCGGACTGCCCGACATACTTGCTACCGATACTTACTGCCAAATCGGTAAGTGCTTGCGCTCCTACCTTATTTTTAGAATGTTCCTCAAGCGCGTGCACCATTTCATGTCCCATGATGGCAGCAACTTCATCGTCTGTAAGTTTTAGTGTGTCGACAATACCCGTATAGAAAACCACCTTGCCACCTGGTGCGACATAGGCATTAATCTCGTTAGATTTGATCACAGCCACTTGCCAGTCAAACTTCTGCCCAGTCTGATTCAGTTGATCCGCATACGGCTTCATTTTCAGGAAAACCCGATTTACTTTTTTATAGGTGGCAGAAGTCGTATCCAGAATCTGTTTCTGCTTGGCCTCTGTCAGCATCTGATTATAGCTTTGTGCTGCACTCAGATTTAATGTAGCTGAATCAGCTCCCATCAAATCTGCAACCGTAGTACACCCCGTTAATGTGGTCGCAATGACCATCCCCGCCAATAAATTTTTATATTTCATGACCTTCTCAAATATATAAGGTCAAAACATCATAAAGAATCCGAACAGGTTTTCAATCATTTTTATAAGCTCGCTCAAATAAAAAACCCTGTGAAATCACAGGGTTTTTTATCATTTTCAGCTTAAAGAATTAAGCATCAAACGGATGGCGAAGAATAATGGTTTCTTCACGGTCTGGACCAGTTGAAATGATGTCGATTGGACATTCAATCAATTGTTCAAGACGTTTCACATAGTTAATTGCCGCTTGTGGCAATTGATCTAGTGATTTCGCACCGAAAGTAGATTCTTTCCAGCCTGGCATAGTCTCGTAAATTGGTTTTAAAGTTTCAAATGCAAGCGCATCAGAAGAACCAACACAGCCAGAATCAGCAGCTTCGTAACCTACACAGATTTTCACTTCTTCCAAACCGTCAAGAACGTCAAGTTTAGTCAAGCAAATACCAGACAGTGAGTTCACTTCTACTGAACGACGCAGGATTTCAGCATCGAACCAGCCACAACGACGTTGACGGCCAGTAGACGCACCAAATTCTGAACCTACAGTACCCAGGTGTTTACCAATTGCATCACCTGTATCTGTTGCAGCGTCATACACCAACTCAGTTGGGAATGGACCTGAACCTACACGAGTAGTATACGCTTTAGTAATACCAAGAACGTAGTCAAGGTGTAATGGACCAAGACCTGAACCTGAGCTTACGCCACCAGCAGTCGTGTTTGAAGAAGTCACGTACGGATATGTACCGTGGTCAACGTCAAGCAATGAACCTTGTGCACCTTCGAACATGATTTTCTTGCCAGCTTTACGGTAAGCGTGAAGTTCACCAGTCACGTCCATAACCATAGGCTCGATCACTTTGCGCCATTCGTCGCAAAGCGCAAGTACGTCTTCAACTTTAACTGCTTCAACACCGAAGAATTGAGTCAATTGGAAGTTGTGGTATTCAAGCAATTCTTCAAGCTGAGCTTTCAGATGTTCGCCACCACGTACCAGGTCAGCAACACGGATTGCACGACGCGCTACTTTATCTTCATAAGCAGGACCAATCCCACGACCAGTTGTACCAATTTTCGCATTACCACGTTTTTTCTCACGAGCTTGGTCAAGTGCGATGTGGTGTGGAAGAATCAATGGACAGTTTGGAGAAATGCGTAGACGTTCACGTACTGGCACGCCTTCTTTTTCAAGAATATCCATCTCTTTGATGAGCGCTTCAGGTGAAAGAACCACACCATTACCAATTAAGCACAATACGTTTTCACGTAAAATACCTGATGGAATGAGGTGTAATACAGTTTTCTTACCACCAACCACGAGAGTATGACCTGCGTTATGTCCGCCTTGATAACGAACTACTGCAGCCGCTTGATCTGTGAGCAGGTCGACGATTTTACCCTTACCTTCGTCGCCCCATTGGGTACCAAGTACCACAACATTCTTGCCCATAATAGCCTCATTACATCATGCTGTTAAAGTTGAAAGTCCCACTCAGCGACATGAACACTGAGTAAAACAATTAAAGCGATTAAATCGTTTTGATGGTCCACTCACCGTCCACATTCACCAGCTGGTGAGTTGCATACGGTACCGAGTTTAAATCATCATTACCTAATAACTGAATTACACTTAAGCCTTGTGCACGGGTTGCCTGAATCGCATTTAACAGCGCAGCATCTGTACCCTTAGGTGCTACCACAACTTTAGCTGTAGCAAACTTGCCTGCACTTAAAGCATATAAGTCACAAGAGAAACCGGTTGCCGGACGTGCACGACCAAAATGCTCACCAATGCCATCATAACGGCCACCTTGTGCTAAAGCAGCAGCACGGTTCGGTGCATAAACTGCATACATCAAACCTGTATGATAATGGTATGAACGTAACTCGACGACATCAATCCCAATATGCAGATTCGGCCAGCGTGCCTGAACTTCATTTTTGGTGGTTTGCAGTGCATCAAATGCCTGTTTGAAGGCTGGATTTTCTAATACTTCAGCACTTAAATTCGTTTTTAAGGCATCCAGGTCACTTGCAAAGCGACCAAGCGTATAGAAGTCTGAACCAAACTTAAGATTTGCAGTAAATTCAGCCAGTTCCGGCAATGCTTTACGTTGATACAGATCAGACAGTTGGCGTTCGGTTGCTTTACTTAAACCCGCTTGTGCAATCAGACTACGGAACAGACCAACATGACCTAAGTCAAGGTGGACGCCGTCGGCCAGACCCGCTTCCTGAATCAGGCTGATCATCAGGTCAACCATTTCCACGTCAGCATCAATGCTGTCTGAACCAAATAATTCTGCACCTAATTGCAATGGTGCACGTGTGGTATTAAATCCTTGAGGTTTCGTATGTAAAACCGTACCCGCATAGCAATAACGAGCCACACCTTCCACTGGATGTACATGCGCATCGATACGAGCCACTTGTGGTGTCATATCGGCACGCACACCAAGCAAGCGGCCAGACAGCTGGTCGATCACTTTAAAAGTGGCTAAGTCTAAATCCTGATTCGATTCTGAGAGAGAAGATAGAGATTCAATGTATTCAATAAATGGCGTGTACACCAGCTGATAACCTCGAGATGCGAGGAAATCCAGTGATTGACGGCGCAGGCTTTCGATGACTTGCGCTTGTTCTGGTAATACATCAGCTACACCATCAGGTAATAACCATGTCTCTGAAATGGGCATGTTGTAAACCTAAATTCTTGTCAGCGCGGAATAAACCGCATAAAAAAATCGGGAGCACACCCGATTTCTCCTAGTCTAGCACGATCGTTTAGGCTGTGCATCGCAATTTTGATAATTTTCTCTGACTGAACAAAGGACTTAGATAGATAAACCAAATCATCTCTTTCTTATTAAGAGAAAATAGGCTGAATAAAATTTAATAACCAACATATCAACTTGATTTTCTAATATATTTCCCTAACCAAAACAATGACGAAAAACTTATTCTTGATTCAATCCTCATCTATCTAAGAGTAAAAATTTATAAAATATCAGTACTAGATGCTTAAAAATAATCCTATACAAAAACTCAATGTGGGAACTTAAATGACCAAGAAAACAGCATCATTCTGGTAGAGTTTAAAGGCACTGCAAAGACTCCTATATTTCTTATAAACTTTCTTTCTCCTTCTAGAATAAAACCCGATCATCTCATGCCTCCCTTCCAGCCACGTATTACGCCTTCTGATGCTACTCCTCTGAGTGATTTTCAGCGTGGTGTGAAAGACTGCCTACCTTTATTATTAGGTGTAATTCCTCTGGCGCTGGTCTTGGGCGCAACAGCAGCACAAAAAGATTTTAGCCTGCTTGAGGTTCCCTTGCTGACCGGGCTGAACTTTGCTGGCGGTTCCGAGTTTGCAGTTTTAGAAGCCTGGACTGATCCACCGCATCTGCTTACCTTAATCTTTATTATCTTTTCTCATTAACAGCCGCTATATTCTGCTCGGTGCCAGTTTAGTACCTTATTTAAGACATCTTCCAAATCGAAAAGTCTTTCCGGCATTATTTTTTATGGTGGATGAGAGCTGGGCCTTAAGCCTGACAGATGCACAGCGTCGACTGGCACAGTTTGGTTATCGATATGCTTTTAGTCTGCCTTATTATGCCGGGCTATGTATTGTTCTTTATCTGGCTTGGGTCGGCTTTACGACACTCGGTGCCCTGCTTGGACCCGTGCTAGGAGACATTAACCGTTTTGGTTTTGATATGGCTTTCCCCGCCATTATGCTGGTCTTACTGAAAAGTATGTGGAAAGGCTTTACTGAAGCCAGACCTTGGCTAATCAGTTTTATTTGTGCTGCTCTGGCTTATAGCTATCTACCAGGTAACTGGTACGTACTAATCGGTGCACTTGCAGGCATTGCCTCTGCCTTCTGGCTCATTCAGGAGAATGAAGCATGATCCAGATAAGCACTTTTATCGCAATCTTATTGGTGGCGCTAACGACTTATGCTACCCGCCTGCTCGGATATGTCCTACTCAAAAATAAAACTTTGAGCAAACGTCAGCGTAAAATTCTGGAAGTGATTCCAGGCTGTGTACTGATTTCGATGATCACCCCATATTTTTTACGAGATGATCCGGCTGATCTGATCGCTATAATAGTGACACTATTCGTTGCATCACGCTTTGGCATGCTGCCGACCATTTTAATTAGCATGGCGTCGGCAGCTATTTTAAGAATGTTACTGGTTTAAATCCTTTATATAAGGCTAAGCCAGCATGAAAAGGTCTTATGACTTTGGTTCTACTACTTTAGCGAGCAGATTTACCAATTCTGCATTTTGCAGCTCAACTTTTTGCAGTTTGGCTGTAGTCTGATCCAGTACTTCCTGCTGTACATGCATCTTTTTCGCCAGATCCTGCATAATTTCCAAGGTCTTTTTTAAATTTTCTTCCAGATGTGCCACTTTTTCCTCAACTGGCACGCCTTCCACATTTTGTGAACTCTCATTATTATTAAATTGCAGCCAGATCAAAAAAATCACAGCCAAGGTCAGTAATATAATAAATCCCCAGATCAACATCATGTGCTTGCTCTTATTCCATTTAATTATCTTTATCTTAACGAAAAAATATCCAGATCACAGAAATATTCGGCATAAATCCAGAGCTTTTCGATCAATTACGTTCAACTTCTTATTCATTTTCTTCTAATTTTTTAATCTTGCATAAAAAAGCACCCCATTTGGGATGCTTTCAAAATAGCTTAATCTGTATAAAAGGATTCACAGAGATCCAGCAAACGGTTGGCATAACCCCATTCATTATCATACCAGGCAAATACTTTAGCCTGATGCCCCACTACCATGGTCTGGGTCAGATCCACAATCAATGAGTAAGGCGAATGATTAAAATCGCTAGAGACCAAAGGCTCATCTGTCACAGACATGATTTCAGCAAAATCCTGACGTGCAGCGTTAATTAATACTTCATTTAACTGATGATCAGTAATGGGTGACTGAGAAATAAAAGTCAGATCAATTGCTGCGACATTAATGGTTGGCACGCGAATCGAATAACCATCAATCCGGTTCTCCATCTTCGGCATTACGCGTTTTAAAGCACCCAAAGCTGAAGATGTGGTTGGAATAATATTTTGCCCGGAAGCACGGGCACGTCTTAAATCACGATGGGCATGATCCAGTACTGACTGATCCGCAGTCACCGCATGAATTTCAGTCATCAGTGCAGTCTCAATCCCAAAGGCATCATCAATGATTTTGACTAGCGGTACCAATGCCTGCGTAGTACAAGACACGCTAGAAATAATCTGGTCACTTTCTTTGACATCACGATGGTTGACGCCATAGACAATTGCAGCATCCACCGTATCAAACGGTGCAGCGCCGATAATCACCCGTTTTGCCCCGGCAGTAATATGCTGAGTCGCAGCCTCACGCGAACGGAATAAGCCGGTACATTCCAATACCACATCAATATTCAGTTCATGCCATGGCATTTCCACCGGATTCGCCTGTCTTAACACCTGAACTTTCTGATAAGCATCGCGATAAGTGACATGCAGGTAGGCATACTCATCTTCATACGTCAGATCAACCTGCCCCGGGAAACGGCCATGAGTAGAATCATATTTAAATAAATGCAATAAGGTTTCAACGTCGGCAACGTCATTAATGGCAACGATGTCAAAATTAAAATCTTTCGGATTTTCAAACCATGCACGCAACACATTGCGTCCGATTCGTCCAAAACCATTAATTGCGATACGTTGCATCGACGTTCCCTACTGCGGCATAAAACTTTATGCGCCTATATTAATGGAATTATCCAGCTGACTGATAACTATTCAGCTAAATCCACTAAAAATTACACAGAATGTCCAATATTTCATCGAAAAATTCATGCTTTACTTGAAGCAATCCAGTCTTTCTATCAGCGAGAATGAAGATAAATTGCTGTAATGACAATAGCTTTTGATTTTGCAGGGCATTTTTCTGATTTTTCTAATATTCATTCCTTATAGTTTTATGATCTATAAATATGAAAATCATTGGTTGAACAGGCATTTTCCGTTATAATTTGGCGTTTTTAAATATTTAAGCCCCGCATTGCAGCAGAGAACCAACCTTCTTGTCAGACTGTGATGTTTTTAGCCAAATCGGAAATTATGGAGTGACTTGGTTGTGAGTACTCGTTTTATGACATCAGCTGAAATTCGCGAAGCTTTTTTAAGCTACTTTGAATCGCAAGGGCATACACGTGTCGCGTCGAGTTCTCTGGTTCCTGCCAACGACCCAACATTATTGTTTACCAATGCTGGTATGAACCAGTTTAAAGACTGCTTCCTGGGTCTGGAAAAACGTGACTACGTTCGTGCAACATCTTCACAAAAATGTGTACGTGCAGGTGGTAAACACAACGACTTAGATAACGTTGGCTACACAGCTCGTCACCACACATTCTTTGAAATGCTGGGTAACTTCTCGTTTGGTGATTACTTCAAACGTGATGCGATTAAATTTGCTTGGGAATTTCTGACCGGCGACAAATGGCTGGCACTGCCTAAAGACAAATTGTACGTAACTGTGTATCACACTGATGACGAAGCGTTTGATATCTGGAATAAAGAAGTTGGTCTAGATGCCAGCCGTATTATCCGCATTGGTGATAACAAAGGCGAAAAATACGCATCAGACAATTTCTGGGCAATGGGCGATACTGGTCCTTGTGGTCCATGTTCTGAAATCTTCTATGATCACGGTGAGCACATTTGGGGTGGCCTGCCTGGTACACCTGAAGAAGATGGCGACCGTTTCATCGAAATCTGGAACAACGTATTCATGCAGTTCAACCGTACTGCGGATGGCGTCCTGCACCCTCTTCCAGCACCTTCTGTTGATACCGGTATGGGCCTTGAGCGTATTTCTGCGGTTCTGCAACATGTCAACTCTAACTATGAAATCGACCTGTTCCAAAACCTGTTAAAAGCTGCTGCTGAAATTATCGGTCTAGATACTTCAGATATTGAAGCGAAAGCACAAGCTGAAAACAAACCGGTTGAATACCCTGCTTCACTTAAAGTTGTGGCTGACCATGCACGTTCATGCTGCTTCCTGATTGCGGATGGTGTGAACCCTTCGAATGAAGGTCGTGGTTATGTACTGCGTCGTATCATCCGCCGTGCAGTTCGTCACGGTAACAAACTGGGTGCGACTGGTTCATTCTTCCACAAAATGCTTCAGCCTTTAATTGATGTAATGGGTGCTGCTTATCCAGAGCTTGAAGCAAACAAAACACGTATCGAAGCTGCATTGCTGAAAGAAGAAGAACAATTCGCGAAAACACTTGAGCAAGGTCTGAAATTGCTTGAAGGCGAATTGGCAAACCTGAAAGGTTCTGTGATTCCAGGTGAAATCGTATTCAAACTTTATGATACTTACGGCTTCCCAACTGACCTTACAGCAGATATCGCACGTGAACGTGATTTAACGATTGACGAAGCTGGCTTTGAAAAAGAAATGGCTGCACAACGTCAACGCGCACGTGATGCCGGTAAATTCGCAATCGACTATAACAGCGTTGTTAAAGTTGAAGGCGAAACTCAGTTTGAAGGTTATGACGCGACCGCAGGTCAAGGTCAAATCATCGCAATCTACAAAGATGGCGAACAGGTTGACGAAGTGGTTGAAGGCGACGACGCATTAATCGTTCTTAACCAGACTCCTTTCTATGCAGAAAGCGGTGGTCAAATCGGTGATACAGGACTCTTCAAAAACGATACCGGTATTTTCGAAGTTCAAGATACCAAAAAATCTGGTGGTGCATTCGTTCACCAAGGTATCGTGACTATGGGTAACTTGAAAGTTACTCAAAACGTGGAAGCAACGGTTAAAGCCGACATTCGTGCCGCAACTGCACGTAACCACTCTGCAACTCACTTGCTACACGCTGCCCTACGTCAAATCCTGGGTTCACACGTACAACAAAAAGGTTCATTGGTTGCGTCTGACGTATTACGTTTCGACTTTGCCAACGATCAGCCTGTAACGTTTGAGCAACTGCAAGAAATTGAACGTCTGGTAAATGCCGAAGTGATTGCCAACACGCCTGTTACCACTGAACTGCTCGACATCGAATCTGCGAAAGCCAAAGGTGCGATGATGCTGTTCGGTGAGAAATACGGTGAAGAAGTTCGCGTATTGTCTATGGGTTCAGTGATTGACGAAAAAAACTTCTCTATCGAGCTGTGTGGCGGTATTCACGTGAAACGTACAGGTGACATCGGTCTGTTCAAAATCACTTCTGAAGGTGGTGTCGCAGCAGGTGTACGTCGTATTGAAGCCGTAACCGGTACTAAAGCGGTTGAAGCCGTACAGAAAGTCGATCGTGATGTTCAATATATCAATGGTTTGTTAAAAGCACAGAACCATCAAACAGTCGAAAAAGTTGAAGCTGTGGTGGACACTGCGCATCAATTGCAAAAACAGATTGAACAGCTGAATCAAAAATTGGCAAGCCTACAAGCCGGTGAACTTTTAAGCCAGGTTCAAGAGCTTGCTGGTCGTAAAACATTAATCACGACTGTTCAGGGTATGGATGCGAAAGCACTACGTAACCTGCACGATGGTGTGAAATCAAAATTAGAAAATGCAGTCATTGTTCTTGCAGGTGTAGAGGGTGACAAGGTTAGCTTGATTGCATCTGTAGCTAAAGACTTTACTGCTTCTATTAAAGCGGGTGACATCATCAAACACTTGGCAACTGAGCTAGGTGGTAAAGGTGGTGGTAAACCTGACTTGGCACAAGGTGGCGCGCCACTTAACGAGAAGTTTGCTCCAGTGATGGCTGATTTAGCAGCTTGGCTTGAAGCAAAATAAAAACTTCATTTTGTGTAACTGACCCTGATCGGAAAATCAGGGTCATGGTTTATATGGAACAACTATGGCATTAATCGTTCAAAAATATGGTGGTACCTCAATGGGTACTCCCGAGCGCATTCTCAATGTTGCTCGTCGTGTGAAGCGCTGGCATGACCATGGCCACAAGATGGTTGTAGTCGTATCTGCTATGAGTGGTGAAACCAACCGCTTGCTTGCTCTCGCGAAAGCCATTACCGAAACCCCTGACCCACGTGAACTTGACCAAATGGTTTCTACGGGTGAACAGGTAACGATTTCCATGTTAGCTATGGCGCTGAATTCAATTGGCGTTGAAGCTAAATCTTTAACTGGTCGCCAGGTTGGTATTAAAACTGACAGTGCATTCACCAAAGCACGTATCGAATCTATTGATACCGATGTATTGACTGAAAACCTGGACGCAGGCCGCGTGATTGTGGTTGCAGGTTTCCAAGGCTTTGATGCTAATGGCAATACCACAACTTTAGGTCGTGGTGGTTCTGATACTTCAGGTGTTGCCCTTGCTGCAGCGCTAAAAGCGGATGAATGTCAGATTTACACAGACGTTGATGGCGTATATACGACTGACCCTCGTGTTGCTCCTAAAGCGAAAAAAGTAGACCGTATCTCTTTCGAAGAAATGCTGGAAATGGCATCTTTAGGTTCTAAAGTTCTTCAAATTCGCTCTGTAGAATTTGCAGGCAAGTACCAAGTGCCTTTACGGGTACTCTCAAGCTTCGATAATGACAATGATGGCGCATTTGACGAAGACTTCAAAAACAACGTCGGAACTCTTATTACTACTGAACTGGAAGACAACATGGAACAGCCAATTATCTCTGGTATCGCGTTCAACCGCGACGAAGCTAAACTGACTATTCTGGGTGTTCCAGATGAGCCAGGTATTGCATCTAAAATTCTTAAACCAATTGGTGATGCCAATATCGAAGTGGATATGATTATCCAGAACGTTGAAGAAGATGGTACAACTGATTTCACGTTTACTGTAAACCGCGGTGAACTCGCTAAAGCCAAAAAAATCCTTGAAGAAACTGCTCAAGCGATTGGCGCACGTGAAGTTGCAACTCGTGATGACATCGTAAAAGTGTCTATCGTAGGTGTAGGTATGCGTTCTCACGCTGGTGTAGCGAGCAAAATGTTCACTGCCCTTGCTGATGAAGGCATCAACATCCTGATGATTTCTACTTCTGAAATCAAGATTTCAGTAATTATCGAAGAGAATTATCTTGAGCTTGCAGTTCGCTCACTTCACACTGCGTTTGGTTTAGACCGTGAACATGGTGAATCTAGCGCACGCGCTTAAGAGAACTACAAAATACCGTCATTGTCTGACAGTATTTCATTAAATCTCTACAAAAATGCAGGGCCACTATAGTTTTTTTTATAGTGGCTCTGTTATATTAAGCCTAAGGATTTTCAACAGCCTGGATAGTTAACCTCTTCATTTCATGGACAGGACTTTCTATTCAAACTTTAACTATATAATTTTAGGTTGTGTTTTTTTATTACATTCAATAGATTGCAGGTTTTGCATTTTGCAAGGAGAGAAACATGCTGATTTTGACTCGACGCGTCGGGGAAACTTTAATGATCGGAGACCAAGTCAGCGTGACTGTACTTGGCGTAAAAGGCAACCAGGTTCGTATTGGGGTAAATGCTCCGAAAGAAGTCTCTGTACACCGTGAAGAGATTTACCAGCGTATCCAGCATGAACGTGCAATGCATGAACATCTTCAGCATATTGACCAGGATTATCAGCCTTCTTCTTATGAAGATGATAACCAGACACAAAATAACTTTAACCGTTAATTTTGTATGAATATAAAAGCGGCTTTTAAGCCGCTTTTAATTTGTCTAATTTTCAACTGCATAGCAAAATAATCAGACTTTATCCTGCCTGCTGCTGATCAAGCAACGCTGCCAGCACTTTTTTCACCGGTCCGAAACTACGACGGTGCTCATCAATCACCCCGTGTAAGGCAATCGCTTCAAAATGTGCTTTGGTCGGATAACCCTTATGCTTGGCAAAGCCAAATTGTGGATACCTCTGATCCATCTCTACCATCTGGCGATCCCGGGTCACTTTTGCCAGAATACTGGCTGCCGAGATTTCAGGATGCAGAGCATCCCCACCTACAACCGCATCACAGCTCATCGCAAGACCCTGAGGAATCTTGTTGCCATCGACCAGTACATGTTCCGGCTGAATGCTTAATGCTTCCACAGCGCGGCGCATTGCCAGCAAAGAGGCCTGCAAAATATTATGCTCGTCGATTTCTGCCGCAGAGGCTTCAGCGATGGCCCAAGCCAGTGCTTTTTCCTGAATCTCAATAAAAAGTTTTTCTCGCTTCTTCTCGCTTAGCTTCTTGGAATCATTTAAGCCCCGAATCGGGTTGTTCGGATCCAATATCACAGCTGCAGCGACTACCGACCCTACTAATGGCCCACGCCCTGCTTCATCTACACCAGCAATGTTCATTTTATTTCCCATAAAAAATAGGCTGAACCAGTCAGCCTATTCAAATTTGATTTTGACTTAGTTTACCGCTTCAGCCACGCAAGCGTTAATAGTATTTGCAACGACATTGCCTACAATAGTTGCACGTGCTGCTGGGTCAATTGCTGCAGTCGCCAAATCTACCGCAGTCACGTTTTGTGGTGCTTTTTCACTCACGCAACCACAAATTTCAGACTGGATATTCTGTTTTTGTGTTTCTGTCATTAAACGTGTTGCAGTTTGCCAAGCCGGAATATTATTTAGTTCAGTAACACATTTTGCATTGATGGCAATTTTAATGGCTGCAGAACCGAGTTGCTGACCTGTACTTGCTTGAGTTGGGGTGCCTGTACCTTGGGGTGCTACGCAGGCAGAAAGAACAAGTGCTAATGGAGCAACAACAGCCAATAATTTTTTCACGGATTTTATCCTTTTTTCAACTTTTAAAATATGCAGCTATTGTGCCGAAGTTTATCGCAATAAGAAATCTAAAAATGCGCCATGATGTCTAATCTGCGCACAGCCAGATTCACAGCCATCACAGGAAAGAAGACTCACTACTCATTTAAGGGTAAGGCCTGAATAAGCCAGCCCCCAAAAATCCTTAATTGATAAACTCGCCCATACAGCCTTTTAAGCTATTGGCAATTGCTTTACGGGTCAGCTCTTTTTTAGTTTCTTCATCAACGGTTGCTTTTAACAGGGTTTTAGCCGGAACACCTTCCAAGGCATGCTCACCTACACAGCCACATACTTTTTGCTGTAAATGCTGTTTATTGGCTTCAGCCATGAAATAAGTACCCATTTTCCAGACTTTGGAATCTTTCAGCTCTTGGCCACACTGATATTCAATCAGAGGTTTCAGGGCTTTCTGAGTCATTGAGGTATCTGCACAAGCAGGATTGATTAAGCTAACAGCCAGAACAGGCCACAGGAATTTTAATTTCATCTTTGGTTCACAGATCAGATTAAATAAAAAGGCAGAGCGAACTCCACCCTCTTTGGGCTAACAAATTTACTGGAATGATATTTTAAACGAGTGCCTGAATCAGGCTGATCCATTTCTGTTTTTCAGCATCAGAAATAAATGAAGCTTCAAAAGAATTGATCGCCAGCTGTTTTAGCTCATCATTGCTTAGGTCCAAAGCTTCAGCAATGGCAATGAAATTGTCATTCATATAACCACCGAAATACGATGGATCATCTGAATTCACTGTGACATGCACGCCGTGCTGCAACAGGCGACGGATATTATGCTGCTGCATATCATCTACCACACACAGTTTCAGGTTTGAAAGTGGACATACTGTAAGCGGCATCTTCTCTGCAATCAAACGCTGCATCAATTCTGGATCTTCCTCAGAACGTACCCCATGATCAATACGGTTTACTTTTAATAAATCCAAAGCTTCCCAGACATATTCTGCCGGACCTTCTTCACCCGCATGTGCAACCACCAGAAAACCGGCTTCACGCGCTTTGGCGAAAACACGTTCAAACTTAGACGGTGGATGCCCGACTTCACTTGAATCCAGCCCTACTCCAATGATTTGATCTTTATAAGGCAGTGCTTGCTCTAATGTCTCAAATGCTGCTTCTTCACTAAGATGACGTAGGAAACACATGATCAGATGTGAAGTAATGCCTAATTTAGCTTTCGCATCATCACAGGCTCTCTGCAAGCCATTGATCACGGTTTCAAAAGCAATGCCACGATCGGTGTGGGTTTGCGGATCAAAGAACATTTCAGTATGCACGACATTGTCATCTGCGCATTTTTCAAAATACGCCCAGGCCAGATCATAAAAGTCCTGTTCATGAATCAGAACATTGGCGCCCGCGTAGTAGATATCTAGGAAAGATTGCAGATTATGGAAATTATAAGCCTGCTTTACTTCCTCAACCGATTTATAAGGAATGCTAATTTCATTACGCTGTGCAATTGCAAACATTAACTCAGGTTCAAAGGTACCTTCGATATGCACATGCAGCTCAGCCTTTGGCAAGGCCTGAATCAATTCAAGACGGTTCATCGCTACTCCTGATTAAACCTGAGAAAAATAAAAAAGGGTGCAAACTGAGTTTACACCCTTTTGATATTCGACAAAAATTAGCCGCCAAACATCCAGAACTTCAATGCCCACAGTACTGCGATGATCCATACCATGTATGGAACAGTTTTCGATTTACCTGTCAGCAGTTTAATCAGCGCATAGCTGATAAAACCCATTGCGATACCATCTGCAATTGAGTACGTAAATGGCATGAATACAATGGTCAGGAACGCCGGAACCGCTTCAGTAATATCATCCCATTCAATATGGACAATACCCTGAATCATCAATACACCGACAAATAGCAATGCTGGTGCAGTTGCAAAGCCTGGTACAGATTGAGCCAATGGAGCCAGGAACAGGCAGGCAATGAACAGCAAGCCAACCACAACTGCAGTCAGACCGGTACGACCACCTGCTGCAACACCCGCTGATGACTCAATATAAGGTGTAGTTGAAGAAGTACCCAAAGCAGCACCTGCAACAATCGCAGAAGAATCGGCAAATAATGCTTTTTTCAGACGCGGCAATTTACCATCTTTTAACAAACCTGCACGATGTGAAACACCTACTAGCGTACCAGTAGAGTCAAACAGATCGACCAAGAAGAATACGAAGATCACACCGATCAGGCTGGCTGTAAACAGACCTTGAAAGTCCATTTGCAGGAAGGTTGGTGCCAGTGAAGGAATTTGACCCACTACACCTTGGAACTGGTTATAACCTAAAGCAGTAGAAATCGCAGTGATTACCAAAATACTGATAATGATCGCACCACGTACTTTGAAGTGATGCATTACCACCACTAACAGGAAGCCAAGTAGCGCAAGCATAACAGTTGGCTGTTTCAAATCACCCAGACCCACCAAGGTCGCTTGATTATCAACAATGATGCCAGCATTTTTCAGTGCAACCAGGGCCAGGAACAGGCCAATACCACCGCCAATCGCCAGTTTGAGTGACATTGGAATGGCATTGACAATCGCCTCACGTATTTTGAACATACTGATGGCAATGAAGACCAGACCAGATACAAATACTGCACCTAATGCAGTTTGCCAAGGCACACCCATTCCCAGACAGACTGAGTAGGTAAAGAAGGCATTCAGGCCCATACCCGGTGCAAGTGCGATTGGATAATTGGCAATTAGCCCCATCACCAGACAGCCAATTGCGGCTGCAAGACAGGTGGCTACAAAGACAGCCCCATGATCCATCCCGGTTTCGGATAAAATCATCGGATTAACAATAATGATGTAACACATTGTCAGGAACGTGGTTACACCTGCCAGAACTTCTGTACGGAAACTGGTTTTGTTTTCACTCAGTTTGAACAGACGTTCCAGCATATTTTCTGAAGATGGATTAGGAGTCGTCATGACCTAGCCCCTATTGAGTAAACTTTATGCTTTAAGCATGCCGCCGAATCCAGGAAATTTTATAGAAAACTTCATGAATTTTAAGGATCTGTTAGCAACGAATATGCCAGCTTCGCCATTTAGCGGGTCAAAATGTTTCAATAGCGAACAGTAAGAAAACTGCGCTAGAAAAACTCAAAAAACAATCTAAACAAAAAAGCTGCATAACCCCTATGCAGCTTTTTTCATCATTAGAATCAAATACTTAATTTAAGTAAATTTGATCTAACTTTATCTTTTGCAAATTATAACACATTGATTTCTGATTGCTTCTTAGAATTTATATTTTATTAAAAATTAATATAAGTTAGCTCTATTATTATTAAATTTTCTTTTATTTATTATGATTTTATTTTTATCTTTTTACCTGGTTCTCCTGATCAAAGAGCTTAGTGCAAATCTATTACGGTCTGGGCCGATTTGCATTCAGCAATTTAGTTGAATGTTGTACTTCTTTCAGAATCTGATGAAGCTCTTCATGTTTTCTTGTTTCGGCCTGTTGGTGAACACAATAACCGAGTAAACCCACCATCAGCACAAAAATAGGAATCGTATAAATTTTCATTTTTGTAGTTGAGTTGTGTAACAGCATTGAAATTATGCTAACAAAATAACAATAAAATTGTGACATAGTTTACAAATAACTCGATAAAATGCAGTTTTTCAATTATTTAGAGTTTTTATATTCTTCATTTTTTTTATACTTCTTATTCAATTAATCATAATTTTTTGAGCCATATTTTTTTATTTTTTAGTCATTTTTTGAATATTAAAAGAAATTAATTGATTGATTCTATTTTTTATTTTTTTAGAAATTTGTCTTTACTATATAAATTTATCGATTGAAAAATATCTTTTAAAGCTCACTATAGCTTTCATTATATTATTTAGCTTTTCTTCTAAAAAATTTATCCATTTCCTGTCAAAAATTCTTCTAAATAAATGATATTTTGAAAGTTCCTTCCCTATTTTTTAATTTTTATTCAATTCAACCTAATATTGCTAAACTTAAATTTACCCAAGACTTTTAAGAAAATTTCTTCATTCAGTCTTGGGTGAATCTTTTATCTTTAAGCAGCTAGCTGCTCATCACGTTTAAATACCAACTCACCTTTTAGTGAACTTTCAGCATCAAAATAATACCCATCGGTATTAAAGGCTTTTAAGTCTTCAGTTCGTTTAATCTGGTTTTCAATGATAAAGCGCGCCATTAAACCACGAGCTTTCTTGGCATAGAAGCTGATGACTTTATATTTACCATTTTTCTGATCTAAAAATACCGGCTTGATGATTTCAGCCTGAATTTTGCTTTCTTTCACTGCCTTGTAATATTCATCCGAAGCAATATTGACCAGAATTTCAGACTCTGCTGCTGCCAGGTCATGATTGATCAGATCAGTGATGGTATGTCCCCAGAACTCGTAGAGATGAGCACCACGTGGGTTAGTCAATTTGGTTCCCATCTCCAGACGGTAAGGCATCATTAGATCCAGCGGACGCAATAAGCCATAGAGGCCGGATAACATACGCAGATGGTTCTGTGCGTAATGAATCTGATCCTGCTTTAACTGGTAAGCATCCAGACCGGTATAAACATCCCCTTTAAAGGCAAAGATTGCCTGACGAGCATTGGAAAAATCAAAATCCGGCTGCCAGTCTCTGAAGCGTTCCACATTCAAATTGGCAATTTTTTCACTGACGCTCATTAAGCTGGCAATTTCAGTTGCTGATAACTTGCGGGCAACTTCTATCAATTCCTGGGAATGTTCCAGCAATCTTGCCTGAGTAAATTGATCGGTAGGTAAAGGCGTTTCGTAATCTAGAGTCTTGGCTGGAGAAATTAAAGCAAGCATAGCAACCTGGTTAAAAAATGATTAATCAAACTATATCAGTAGACTTATTTTAATTCCAATTCATGTTTTTATTTATCATAATCGTTAAAATAGAAAATTCTCCTGCAATTTATCGGTTTTCTATGTCCGAACCAATCTTCCTCCAAGGCCCTGCTGGCCAACTTGAGGTTTTTGTGGATTATCCTCAGGGTGAAGTGAAAGGATTCGCGATTGTTTGTCATCCCCATCCATTACAAGGTGGCACACCACAACATAAGGTTCCGGTGTTACTGGCACAAATGTTTTTAGAGCGTGGTTGTGTTGTCTATCGTCCAAGTTTCCGTGGTTCTGGTCAAAGTGCCGGTCTGCATGATGAAGGCTTTGGTGAAACGGATGATATACTTGAAGTCATTAAATATGCGCGTCGCCAACATATTGGCCTGCCTTTCTTTGCAGGCGGTTTCAGTTTTGGCGCACATGTCATGGCCAAGTGTTACGCTGCCCTGCCCGTTGAACTGCAACCTTCAAAAGTGATTTTGTGTGGTCTACCGACTGCAACCGTAGCTGGCCTACGTCACTATGTTACTCCACAGATCAAAGGTGATATTTTATTTATCCATGGTGAAGCGGATGATGTCACGCTTTTATCCGACATGATTGAATGGGCCAAGCCTCAACGTCATCTGGTCACGATCTTGCCTGGCGCAAACCATTTCTTTACCGGTTATTTAAAACAGCTTCGGATTGCGATGAGCCGTTTCCTCGCATTAAGCTGATCAAAAAAACCTCATCGAATGATGAGGTTTTTTTATTCAGAAATAAAATCTTTAGCATGAATTTCATAAATTACAGCCCGATATTTAGGTTTATCTAGGTGGTTGGTAATTTTTCCACCTACACGTTCTGCAATTTTTCGGCTAGCCCAGTTTTCTTCGGCTACCGGATAGCTCAAAGCTTTGATCCCTAATGTATTGAAAGCATAGGCCACAATGCAACGTACTGCCTCATGTCCATAATGATGACCATGCGCCTTTTCACGAATCCAGATACCCACTTCAGGTATTTCATCATGCAGTCGATGTAAACCACATAGTCCGATAAATTCATGTCTTTCAATATGACGGATCACAAAGATATATTCTTTATGATCAGCCATATTGTTTAGCCAGTTTTGCCAGACTGTTGCAAATATCTGTTCAGATTCCGGTGCATCCCATGCCATAAAACGGGTCAGACTCGGGGTAATCGAGGCATAGGCTTCCGTAGCATCGGATGACTTAAAATAATCTAAAACAAGACGTTCACTTTGCAGTATGGGTGAAAGTCTTTGAATCGGTTGAACTAGTTTTTCCACTCAAACTCACTAAAACTTTCTTGTTCTTTCAGTGATGCTTCAACGGCTTGTGCCAACTGATTTAATAAACTTTGTTCTGTAATCCGGTCCAGCCAGTCCTGCTCTTCATCCGGGTAAGAGGCAATTTCACAAATCAGGTGCCCTTCCTGATCTCGTGTCTCACAGCTCACTGATAATGGCAACTCATGTTCATCGACACTTACAGCCACTTGTGCCCCACTTTGCGCCAAAGTCTTAAAGCCATATTTACCGAGCTCTTCCGTCAGCAGATGTGCCACATATTCCTGAGTCTGCTGACTGCCCTGTAATTGTTGCTGGCTCTGAGGATTGGCCATAAATTTTAATTTTCGCATTGCTACATCCAAATGGCTTTTTTGTTGTATGGTTTTAGCATAAGCCAATATAAACAAAACAGCCAAGCAAAAGCTTGGCTGTTTCATGTAAATTTTAGAATTATTCTGTCACTTCAATCGCCAGACCAGCTTGAGAAGTCAGTTCAGTGAAGGTTGGGAAACTGGTTGCGACAGTTTCAGTCCCAACAATCTTAATTTCACCTGAGTTACGCAGACCTGCGATTGAGAAGCTCATGGCAATACGATGATCATGATGCGATTCAATTTCACCACCGGTAAAGATTGGTGACCAGTCGCCTGTCTTGCCTTTACCTTCGATAATGATGCCATCATTAGTCGGTGTGCAGTCAATGCCCATGGTTTTTAGGCCATCTGCCATCACCTGGATACGATCCGATTCTTTGACGCGCAGTTCGGCAGCACCTGTCAGGATGGTTTGACCTTCAGCACAAGCTGCCGCTATAAACAATGCCGGGAATTCATCAATCGCCAATGGCACTTGATCTTCCGGCATATGAATGCCTTTTAAGGTACGTGTACCGCGAATACGAATATCTGCAATCGGTTCACCGCCAGCGATGCGTTCATTTTCAACGCTGATGTCGGCTCCCATCTGTTTCAGGATTTCGATGACACCAGTACGGGTCGGGTTAATGCCTACCGCTTCCAAAGTCACATCGGCATTTTCAGTAATCGCTGCACCGACCATAAAGAAAGCAGCAGATGAAATATCCGATGGTACTTGGATATTGGTACCCACCAGTTTGCCGCCACCTTGCAGGGAAATACGGTTAGCTTCAGTTTTTACGTCATAACCAAACGCACGCAACATACGTTCAGTATGGTCACGGGTTGGTTCAGGTTCAGTCACTGAAGTTTCGCCCTCAGCCCAAAGACCCGCTAGCAAAATCCCAGACTTCACCTGAGCCGATGCCATTGGCAAGTCGTATTGAATACCTTTCAGGTTTTGATTACCGGTAATCGATACTGGTGGTGTACCACGTTCACCCGTAGTTTGAATCTGTGCACCCATCAAACGTAATGGTTTAGCAATACGCTCCATTGGACGTTTAGACAGCGAAGCATCACCGGTCATCACCGAGTCAAATTTTTGTGCTGACAGCATACCAGACAGCAGACGCATCGAAGTACCTGAGTTACCCATATACAGTGCAGACTTCGGTGCTTTCAGGCCGTGCATACCCACGCCATGAATGGTCACTTCACCATTTTTAGGACCTTCAATGCTTACACCCATATCACGGAACGCCTGTAAAGTTGCAAGGGCATCTTCCCCCTCAAGGAACCCGGTCACATGCGTTGTGCCTTCAGCGATGGCACCAAACATGATGGAACGATGTGACACAGATTTGTCACCTGGCACGGTAAATTTACCCTGGAACGTCTTGGCACCTGGTTGAATGGTAAATTGTTGTGTCACTTTATTTTTCTCCATGAGAGGTTTCTTGGCGAGCATATGATTGAAGTGCTGGCGAGCCGCCTGCGCATGCCCCAATAAGCCCATTAAGGCTTGAGAATCTTGATCTTCAATCAGCTTGCGGATAATCGCGAGTTGAGCTTCAAAGCCGTCCACGGCATTGAGAATCGCCTTTTTATTGGCAAAAAAGATGTCATGCCACATTTGTGGATCACTGGCGGCAATACGCGAGAAGTCGCGGAAGCCACCGGCAGCATAACGAAAAATATCCAGATTGTCTTCGCGTTTGGCCAGTTGTTCGACCAGGTTGAAGGCCATCAGATGCGGAAGATGACTGGTATGGGCCAGCACTTCATCGTGCTTTTCCACATCCATACAAATCACTTCCGCCTTTGCCGCCTGCCACAGTTGAATCAGTTTCTCGACCGCCCATTGTCCGCTGCTTGGCAACGGTGTCAAAATCACCTTGTGATTAGCGAACAGATCCACCTTACCCGCATGTACACCAGTATGTTCTGCACCCGCAATTGGATGCCCCGGCACAAAACCGGCTGGTAGATTTTCACCAAATACGGCTTTGGCTGCTTCTACCACATTACCTTTGGTACTACCCACATCGGTGATAATGGCTCCCTCAGCCAGATATGGCTTGACGGTTTCCAATACCTTTTGCGTTGCACGAACAGGTAAAGCCAGCACCACCAGGTCTGCACCTTGAACAGCTTCTACAGGATCTGCATAGCCGTCTGAAATCAGACCAAGTGCCTTGGCATCTTCCAAGGTTTTTTGTGAGCGGGTCGATGCCACGATGTCATTGGCTAAATGCTCGGCCTGAATGACACGCGCCAGGCTTGAACCAATCAGTCCAAGTCCGATAAAGGCAACTTTTTCAAACAGTGGCTGCGACATAACTTAAGCTTTCGCCTCTAAGCCAAGTACTTTGCCTAATGCAGCAAGAAATTTGGCATTTTCAGCTTCAGTACCAATCGATACACGCAGGTGATTTGGAATACCCACTGGACGTACGATCACCCCTTCTTTCAACAACTTGTTAAATGTTTCTGCTGGGTCAGCCTGTACATCAACCAAGATGAAATTCGCGCGTGAAGGTACATAGTTCAGGCCTAAAGCTTTGAAACCCGCTTCTAGCTGTGCCATACCCGCCTTGTTCACTTCACGAGATTTCTCGATAAATGCTTCATCTTTCAGAGCAGCAACCGCAGCCACCATCGCTAAATGGTTGACGTTGAATGGCTGACGGATACGGTTCAAGTAATCAGTCACTTCAACAGATGCCAAAGCAAAACCAACACGCAGCGCAGCCAGACCATAGCACTTAGACAGCGTACGGCTGACAATCAGGTTTGGATACTGTTTCAGGAATTTCAGGCTATTGAAGTTTTCCGGGAAATATTCCACATAAGCTTCGTCCAGTACCACGATCACATTCGCAGGCACTTTCTGCATAAATGCTTCAAATTCAGCTTCTTCGAACCAGGTGCCTGTCGGGTTGTTCGGATTGGCAATAAAGATCAGTTTGGTGTTGTCTTTTACCGCAGCCGCCATCGCTTCAAGGTCATGCGAAAAACCTTTAGCAGGTACTTCGATCGCTTCGGCATTAATCGCTTGAGTTACCAGTGCATATACCGCAAACGCGTGCTGGCTATACACCACAGAATCTTTTTCAGAAACAAATGCGCGGGCAAATATTTCAAGTAAGTCGTTTGAACCATTACCCAAAGTAATCTGGTTATGATCAAAACCGAATTGTGTCTTGATCTGATCTTTCAGGATAAAGCCACCGCCATCAGGATAACGGCCAATTTCCGCCAGTTCCGCAGCCACTGCTTCTTTGACTTTATCTGAACAGCCCAGCGGGTTTTCATTTGAAGCCAGTTTCACGATATCAGTGATGCCCAACTCACGCTCAAGTTCACTGATCGGTTTACCTGGTTGATATGGCTTTAATTTAGAGATGCCTTCATTGGCTGGGACAAACGACATTTTATACTTCCGATTTACAGATGAAACAGTGGTTAGCACCCTCGCACTAACCACGAAAGGCTGCTTTTATAAAACAGCTGCAGGATATGAACCAAGCACGCGGACTTCTTTCACAAACGGACGAATTTCTTCGATCGCAGCTTTAACATTTTCCTGCTCAATATGACCTTCAAGATCGATAAAGAATACATAAGCCCATTTTTCAGGAAGTGCAGGTCGAGTTTCAATACTGGTTAGACTAATGTTGTGTTTGGCAAATGGAGCCAGAATTTCCAGCAATGCACCGGCACGGTCATGTGCAGACACCAGTAATGAAGTTTTATCATTGCCGCTTTGTGGCACTTTTTCACGGCCAATCACCAGGAAGCGTGTCGTGTTCTCTGGGTTGTCTTCAATATTGCTGTGCATAATCTCAAGATTATAAATATTCGCAGCAATTTCAGAAGCGATCGCAGCAGAATGCCATTCATTCTGAATACGGCGTGCCGCTTCAGCATTTGAACTGAGTGCCACACGTTCTACACCTGGATAATGGGCATCCAGCCATTGACGGCATTGAGCCAGAGTCTGCTGGTGTGCATAGATCTGTTTAATACTGTCCTTACGGGTATTTTCAGAGATCAGGAACTGGTGATGAATAGGTAATTCTACTTCGCCAATCACATTCAGATGCGAAGTCTTGAAACAGTCTAAAGTGTGGTTCACTACCCCTTCAGAGGAGTTTTCAACAGGCACCAGACCATAATGTGCACTGCCCGCTTCTACTTCACGGAACACTTCATCAATAGTCGGTAATGGACGAACCACAGCATCATGACCAAAATGTTTCAATACTGCTGAGTGTGTGTAGGTACCAACAGGTCCCAAAAATGCAATACTTTGCGGTGCTTCAAGCGCCAAACAAGCCGACATGATCTCGCGGAACAGACGTGCCATCGTCGTATCTGACAATGGTCCTTCATTGCGCTCCATAACATTGCGCAAAACCTGTGCTTCACGTTCCGGACGGTAAAACAGCGGATTTTCTTCAGATGCGAATTTCGCTTTTGCTACAGCCTCAGCCAAACGTGCACGACGGTTAATCAATTGCTGGATTTGTTGATCAACTGAATCGATATCTTCACGAATTTTAGCCAAATCTAAAGAAGCCGTTGTGTTTTGATCGTCGTTGATCATCGTGATGTCGCCCTTCATAAACCTTATCTGTGCAGTATAACAATTAGTGCGCTGCAAATGTTACACAATATAACTTTAGTAGATTAATTCTTAAAAACAGGGATTTGATTTTAACCGTTCATCGCTTTAGTCATATCTGGTAACATTTCTTTCAGCATTTTCGCATCTTTTACATTATCAAATTGTAAACTTTGCCCGCCCATCTTAACTGATTTTTATCAAGATGAAATATCACTATTTCTTAATCTACATAACGATTTTAAGCATAAGAAAATAAAAATAAAGCCATCTCGATTCCTCTAGTTTAACTACTTAAAATCTGAGTGACAGTTCACAATAAAATGCACATAGAAAACTGTTTTTTTGATCATTTTCCTTTGATTTAATTGGATTTTTTACACTAAATCACTATTTGGTTACAAAGCAGAGACGTTTTTTAAACCTTAAATCGCTAGTCTAATTTAAAACTATATTGGGGGTGCCTATAATGCCAAAAAGAATAGCGGTACTTGTAACGAATAATTTTGAAGATCTTGAATATACTGAACCTGTTGCAGCCTTACTTGCTGCAGAGCACAGTGTCTGTAATATTGAACTGCATGCCGGAAAAGTCGTACATGGACTACATGGCCAGTCGAGTGTAATCATTGATCGGGG
This sequence comes from Acinetobacter sp. YWS30-1, assembly GCF_033558715.1. NCBI lineage: Bacteria > Pseudomonadati > Pseudomonadota > Gammaproteobacteria > Moraxellales > Moraxellaceae > Acinetobacter > Acinetobacter sp. YWS30-1. Next base: position 1,999,053 of record NZ_CP114606.1, read on the forward strand.
AATTGATCATATCAGTATTGAGGATTTTGATGCCCTACTCATTCCAGGCGGTGAATCACCAGTGTCCCTCGCCAACGATACGCGAGTCTTACATTTCATTCAGGCTTTTAATGAGGCCAAAAAGACCATCTTCAGTCTTTGTGACGCATCTTTATTACTCAGTGAAGCAGATGTTTTAAAGAACCGCATCATTACCAGTATCCGTGCGCATGCACCTCGGGTACAACATGCAGGTGCGACTTATTATGATGTTGAACTGGTCAATGACAATAATCAGCTGATTTCATCTCGAGTGCCAAATGATTTGCCAATTTTTATTCATGAATGTCTGGATGTACTAAAATCTTAAAATAATAAAATATCTAGATTTCAAGAATATTCTTTCTATAAAAAAAGAGTCCATTTCGGACTCTTTTTTTATCTGTTGATTTTTAACGTCCAAGCAGACCACGTGCAACAATTTCTTTCATGATTTCATTGGTACCGCCATAGATCCGTTGAATGCGGGCATCAACAAAGAAACGCGAAATCGGATATTCAGTCATATAGCCATAACCACCAAAGAGCTGAAGCAGATTGTCAGCAACTTTCATTTGCATATCTGTTGAGAAGCTCTTTAACGCTGCTGCCGTTTCAACATCCAGCTTGCCTTGCATATACAACTCAACATTCTGGTTATAGAAAGCTGCTGTTGCCAGCTCGTCAATCTTGGCCTGTGCCAGTACAAAGCGGGTATTCTGAAACTGACCAATCGCCTGACCAAAGGCCTGACGCTCTTTGACATATTGAGTCGTTACATCAATCGAGCCACGAATGGCGCCCAGTGCAGTAGCAGCAATAGCAGTACGTTCACGTGGGAGTTCCTGCATCAGATAGACGAAGCCCTGACCTGGCTGACCCAGCAACTGATCTTTCGGTACTTTGACATTATCAAAGAACAGCTCTGAAGTATCCTGTGAATGCAGACCAATCTTGTCCAGATTCTTGCCTTTTTTAAAGCCTTCCAGATGCGTATCCACCAGCATCAAAGACACACCTTTGGCGCGTGCTTGTGGATCGGTTTTCACGGCTAATACGACTAAGTCAGCATGCTGACCATTGGAGATAAAAGTTTTAGAACCATTCAACAGATAATGGTCATCCTGCAAGATGGCATTGGTTCGCATGGCTTGCAAATCAGAACCTGCACCCGGCTCAGTCATGCCAATCGCACCCACTACCTCACCAGATACCATTTTCGGTAACCAGTATTTTTTCTGTTCTTCAGTACCAATATGCAGGATATACGGCGCTGCGATATCCGAGTGACAAGACAGACCGGTTGAGATTGCGCTATAGCCTGCTCGAGCTGACTCTTCAATCAACATCAGGGAATAGTGAGTCGGAACACCGTAGCCACCATATTCTTCCGGGACATCGACACATAAGAAGCCATTTTCACCCATCGCATTCCAGACTGAACGCGGCATCATGCCTTCACGCTCCCACTCTTCATAGTAAGGCGCTACATGTTCATTCATAAAGCGTTTGAAATTGTCGCGGAAAAGTTCCAGGTCAGCATCGTAAGCCAGCATTCTTTTATCCTTATCGTGTTTATCGTTTTATTTCCTGTGCACAGGCTAACTATTTTTATAAAGGCTGTCATGTGCCTGACCTGTTTTTTCGCTAACTTCACAGTCAGATAAAAATAAAAAAAGGAAGCCGAAGCTTCCTTTTTATGACCTACAAGACGAACTCAAACTTAAGGAGCGTTGTTGCCTTCCTGCGCCATTTTTTCATCAATTTCAGCCGGATTTGCTAATGCATAGTTCAGCTTGTCCATGTCTAACTGACCAACCCATTTTGCTACAACCAGAGTCGCCAAAGAGTTACCGACCAGATTAGTCAAGGCACGGGCTTCAGACATGAAGCGGTCAATACCGAGAATCAAGGCCAAACCTGCAACCGGAATATTACCTACAGCGGCTAAAGTTGCTGCCATCACGATAAAGCCTGAGCCAGTTACACCCGCTGCACCTTTAGAAGAAATAAGCAATACGAGAAGCAAAGTAATCTGGTGAGACAAATCAAGTTGCGTATTGGTCGCCTGTGCAATGAAGATTGCCGCCATTGTCAGGTAAATCGAAGTACCATCCAGGTTAAACGAATAACCTGTTGGAATGACCAGACCTACCACTGACTTTTCTGCACCTGCAAGCTCAAGTTTTTTTAACATACGTGGCAATACAGATTCAGACGATGAAGTACCGAGTACAATCAACAGCTCTTCACGAATCAGGCGAATCATCTTGATAATGCTAAAGCCAGTAAAGCGCGCAATTGAACCCAGCACAATAAAGATAAACAGCAAACAGGTGATATAGAAGCAGATGATCAACTGGGCCAATTGCGCCAGAGAACCGATCCCATATTTACCGATCGTGAAAGCCATCGCACCAAATGCACCAATAGGCGCAAGTTTCATGATCATGTTCACGATGTTAAAGAACACATGTGAAATCTGATCTACCAGTTTAAGAACTGGCTTACCTTGTGCACCCAGTTTGTGTAATGCAAAACCGAACAGGATCGCAAATAAAAGGACTTGCAGGATTTCACCTTCAGCAAATGCACCAACCACCGTATTTGGAATGATATTCATAAAGAAATCAACGGTAGACTGAGAAGCACCCGACTCTACATATTTAGAAATCCCGGCCGTGTCCAGCGATGCCGGATCAACATTCATCCCAACGCCTGGCTTGGCAATATTAATCACCAGAAGACCAATGATCAGTGCCATTGTTGATACGATTTCGAAGTAAAGTAGCGCGACACCACCAGTTTTACCGACTGATTTCATGCTCTCCATGCCTGCGATACCGCTAACCACGGTACAGAAAATCACAGGTGCGATGATCATTTTAATTAAACGGATAAATGCATCACCCAGTGGCTTTAGTTGTTCGCCCAGACCTGGAACATATTGTTCTGCACCATTAATGATTTGTGTACCACTTGGCGAGAAATGTCCGACGAGGATACCCGCAATAATGGCTACAATCACTTGAAAATAAAGCGACTTATAAATTGGTTTTTTAGCCATAACCTTACTTCACGATATACTTCTAACCAGAAGCAATATTCAGTTTTCACTTATTTTTAAAAAACAAGCGTCCAATACTTCATTGTCTGAAACAAAAAAGTGCCTATGTATCAAAAAATTAATCTGATACTGAAATTAGAATGTGTATGTACGTTTAACAATCACAGGAACACCGATCTTTAAGAAAAGTCAGTGCATTGATCAGGAGATAAAGCAAACACAAGAATTGCGTGAAATTTTAACCGCTTTTTAGACTTTTGTTTAACCCGAAATGTTAAATTTGCCTAAATACTAAACAATACTTCTTAGACTATAGTCTTATAAAACTCTAATAATTCTGCAAAATAAGAAGGTGAAATACCAATATCAGCGTAAAATATGCCAATACTTGATGAATATGACTGATCTATCTGTATGAACACAAAGCGAAATATTTATAAAGATACCGAACATCCTTTTGCCCAGTTTATTCGTATTATTGGCAAGGGAAAAAATGGTGCACGTTCTTTAAGCTATGAAGAAGCCTATCAGGCTTTTAGCATGATCCTGAAAAATGAAGTACTGGACGTACAACTGGGCGCTTTTCTGATGCTATTACGCGTCAAAGAAGAATCCGTTGATGAACTCGCAGGCTTTGTGCAAGCGACCCGGGACCAACTGAATTTTAAGGCGCTTGATGTTGATCTGGACTGGTCATCTTATGCAGGTAAACGCAAACATTATCCTTGGTTCATTCTGGCTGCGCTTACCCTTGCTAAGCATGGCTATAATATCGTGATGCATGGTGCTTCAGGTCATACCTTGAATCGGGTCTATACCGAACAGGTACTTAACTACTTAGGCTATCCGATCTGCCAAAATGATGTTGAGGTGGAACAGCAGCTTAAAGACAAACATTTTGCTTACCTGCCATTGGAGGTGATCTCTCCAATTCTGGCTGAGTTGATCGGGCTACGTAATGTCATGGGCTTACGCTCTCCGATTCATACGCTGGCACGCCTGATTAATCCATTTAATGCCAAAGCGACTTTACAAGCCATTTTCCACCCTGCTTATCGTAGTTCACATCAGCAGTCCGCTTATAAGTTAGGCTATCAAAATAGTGCAGTCATTAAAGGTGAAGGTGGTGAGTTCGAACGTAACCCGGATGCCAAAACTTTAATCTGTGGAATTAAGAATGGCGAACTTTATGAGCACGAATTACCAAAACTGACTGACAACCGTAGTCCGATTGAAGAAGAGCTGGATCTAGCTGTGTTTAAGCAAGTATGGGAAGGTCAACGCTCACATGAATATGGGGAAATCGCAGTGGTTGAAACTATGGGCATTGCACTGTATACCATGGGCGAATATGACAGCTATGAAGCGGCGATGCAAAAAGCCAGAGAACTCTGGAATAGCCGTCTTTCAGTTTGATCAAACCAAAAAACAGACATTAAAAAAGACCACATCTGTGGTCTTTTTTTCGGTTTCGATTAAACGAAACGGATCGGTTTAAATTCCGGCTCATTTTTGTGATGATCATCATCACATTGTTCGCCTTCTTCTTTAGTGCCACGATCGATATAACCGCTACGTTCGGTTTCTGGCAGGTTTTTCATTTCCCAGGCATAGACAGCCTGCATACAGGTCTGACGCTGCTCCTGAGTCAGTGCTACACCATTTGGCCATTTGCCAATTTCAATGGCTGTTCTTAAGCGTTCTACAATCTCAGGATTGAGTACGGCAAGCATTTGTTCAATATTCATATTTAATCCTGCTTAAGATAGTCGAAGTCCTGATTCCAGCCCAGTTTGGTTCGACATGCATTATAGAAGTCATAACCTGGCGGATGCAGAAGATTCAGTTTAAAGGGATGCTTACGAATATGGACGCTATCGCCAACATTCAAAGACACACTGTGTTGTCCATCCGCACTCACCATCGGCAGTACGCGATTTTCACGAATCATCAGTTTAATTTCACTATGCCCTCCGACTACAATCGGACGTGAAGACAAGGTATGCGGATGCATCGGCACCAGCACAATTGCATCCATGCTTGGATGCACAATCGGTCCACCACCGGACAGTGCATAGGCTGTCGATCCGGTCGGTGTAGATACAATCAGACCATCACTATGCTGACGATAGACATATTGTCCATCAATATTCAGCTCGAAATCAATCATGTGTACCGATTTGCCCGAGTGCAAGACCACATCATTCAGTGCAATCGCATCATAGATGATTTCACCTTTGGAGCGAACTTCCATTTCCAGCAGGAAACGGCGTTCTGCCTGAAAATCACCTTTTAATACCTGATCCAGTTTAAAGATGACTTCAGTTGGCTTGATATCGGTCAGGAAGCCCAAACGACCACGGTTCACCCCGATCACTGGCGTATTGTATTTTACCAATGCCCGCGCTGCATGTAACAGTGAACCATCCCCACCTACCACAATGACTAGATCAACCACTTCACCCAACAAGGCGCGGCTAACTGTTTGGGTATTCTGATAAGGAACCAGTTCAGCTGTATCTGCATCAAAAACAGGATGTAGACCTAAATTGAGCAGATGATCGTGGATCAGGCATAAGGTTTCAACCACTGAAGATTTATCCGGGCGTCCAATCAACCCGATATTTCGAAATGTCTTGTGGGAAATTTGCACCAGTGTCGTCGCTCCGCTTCGAATCCTGCTTATCATAACATTAAGCTTGAATAGGATGACAATTTATAACATGACAAAGCTGTGCAGGATTGAATTGAAATAGATTGAAATTAAGGAGAAAATGTGAAGTTTAATTTTAATTTTAATCTCAATAATTGATTAAATATTGCAAAATAATGAAAAGCTTCGCATGATTAGCACAATTTCACAGGGTCTTATCGTCATTTATGAAATCTGAACGAGGTATGGGGTTCATTGCCTTAATCTTCTCCATTCTAGTCATTTCTGCATTTGTAGCATTTAGTATCTATTTGATTAAATTAGATAATATTGTGCGTGAAAAATTTGAAGGCCAACGCTGGGATATTCCGGCCAAGGTTTTCGCACGCCCGATGGAAGTGTATGTAAATGCCCCGGTCAGCCAGCAGGATTTCCAACAAGAATTAAAATTACTGGGTTATAAAGGTTCGGACAGCTATACCAAATCGGGCAGCTTTGTCAGCACTGGCAATACCATGTATGTGCATACCCGTGGCTTTGATTTTGGCGATCGCGTTGAACCTGAACAGGTATTGAAAGTCAGCTTTAATGGCGATCAGATTGCTGAAGTAAGTGCGACCAAACCCTCTTCTAGCGGGATTGCCCGTCTGGAACCTTTATTGATTGGTGGTATTTATCCACAGCATAATGAAGACCGTGTGCTGATTAAGCTCAATAAAGTGCCTAAACCGTTAATTGACGCATTAATTGCCACTGAAGACCGTAATTTCTACAATCACCATGGTGTATCTCCACGCGGGATTGCACGTGCAGTGGTAAGTAATATTACTGGTGGTAAACGTCAAGGTGGTTCAACCCTCACCCAGCAGCTGGTCAAGAATTTCTACTTAACACCAGAACGCACCTTAAAACGTAAGGTGAATGAAGCCTTTATGGCAATGCTGATTGAATTGCATTATGGCAAAGATGAGATTCTGGAAGCCTATTTAAATGAAGTGAATCTGGGCCAAAATGGCAACTATTCTGTAAACGGTTATGGTCTGGCTTCACAATTTTATTTTGGCTTGCCGTTACGTGAACTGAATATTTCTCAACAGGCCTTTTTAGTCGGTCTGGTACAAGGTCCAAGCCTGTATAACCCATGGCGTAATCCTGAACTTGCGAAAAAACGTCGTGATGTGGTTCTAAATAATATGCTGGTAATGGGTAATCTGACCCAAGATCAGTATGAAACAGAAACTGCCCGTCCGCTGAACGTCATTTCCAAACCAACTTTAGGCCCTGCTCGCTTCCCGGATTTTCTGGATATCGTTCGCCGTCAGTTGCGTACCGAATATCAGGAAACTGATTTAACCAACCAGGGTCTGCGTATTTTCACAACCTTAGATCCATTGGCACAAACCCGAATTCAAGACAGCTTTAAGGAAAGTGTAGCCCGTTTAAGCAAAGCCAATCCAGGCCGTCTAAAAGATTTGCAGGGCGCTGTTCTGGTCGCACACCCTGAAAATGGCGAACTGGTTGCAGCGGTAGGTTCTACCCAGGACTTTACCGGTTTTAACCGTGCTTTAGATGCCAAGCGTCAGGTGGGTTCATTACTCAAACCGGTGATTTATTTGACAGCACTAGAATCGAATCGTTATCACTGGGCCAGTCCAATTGAAGACAGTCAGATCACCATTCAAAGTGATGGCAAACCCTGGACACCGAAAAACTATAGTGGTAGCGCACATGGTGTAGTACCGATGTCTCTTGCCCTGTCACAATCCTATAACCTGTCTGCGGTACGTTTGGCACAGGAATTTGGCCTGTCGACCTTTATTAACCATCTGCAAAAATTCGGTGTGACTTCTGACATTCCTTCTTATCCATCTATTTATTTAGGTGCAGTAGACATGTCACCGATGGAAGTGATGAATATTTACGGTAACTTCGCAACAGGTGGCTTTAAATATCCGGTGAAATCGATTCGTTCTGTAGTCGATGCGAATGGCCGCTCGCTTGAACGTTACAGCTTAAGTGTTCAGCCGACGATTGATCCAGCATCAGCCTATGCTCTGAATTATGGTTTACAACAGGTCATGTCGAGTGGTACCGGTCGTTCTGCCTATAACAGTTTGCCACGCAACCTGAATCTGGCGGGTAAATCGGGTACGACAAACGATACCCGTGATTCATGGTTTGCAGGTTATTCTGGCAACTATATGACAGTGGTCTGGTTAGGTCTGGATGACAACAAAGTCACTGGATTAACCGGTTCTTCAGGTGCACTTCCGGTCTGGACCAATGTCATGAAACAGCTGCATCAGAAGCCGGTGAATCTGGCTCAGCCTAATGAAATTGAATGGCACTGGCTGGACCGTTATACAGGTAAACTGACTGCCCAAGGCTGTGATGGTGCCATGTATATTCCGATTTCACGTCATGCCTTGCCTAATCAGGCAACTGCTTGTGGCATCTCGCATTACGCCACTGAACCTTATACGATTGATTCAGAACCTTCACCAGAAGATGAGGAAGATGATGATCTCAGTCGTTATATACAAGAAAGTGAAACAGAAATAGAACGCGAAGTTGCTAAACAAACCCGTATTATCGCGAGTGGAAGTTATAGCCAATAATTGAGTCTATGTTTATGTTAAGAAAATTGATTCCTGGTCTGCTCATCCTCGGTCTGGTGGGCTGCCAAAGCATGTCGGAGCCAGAACAGCCTGCGGCTCCTACTAAACCTCCGGTTCAGCAGAAACCAAAACCCTCTACACCTGATGGTGTAGTGATTACGCCCTATGATCGACCGGAGATTAAACGTCAGAAGATTGTGATCCCTGAGCAAAAGCCTCAGGCACAAAAGTTTGATGATGGACGTAACTTACCTGCATTTAAAAAATTGATGCAGCAAACTCAGCAGGCCTATAGCAAGCAGCAATATAATCAAGCTGAAACTTCTGCAGTACAAGCTCAGCGTTTGGCGCCCCAAGCTTCAGAAACTTATCTGTATCTTGGCTTGATCGCAAACCGTAAAAACCAGCCGGCCCGTGCAGATGCTTTCGCCTTACGTGGTTTGAGCTATGCGCAGACCAATGCAATGAAAAAGCAGCTCTGGCAGGTGCGCCTGAAAGCAGCTCAACTGCAAAAAAACACCAAAGCCATTCAGCAAGCTCAGCAGGCCTTAAAGAAATTTTAAGGCCCTGGCGTGAGCCCGGTTATTTATAATAAGTTTCTGACTTAAACATAACGGATCCCTGCAATCCCATAAGCATGCTGGTTTTGAGCATGGTCTAGATCTTCAGCTTTTATACCGCCTAAGGCAAATACAGGAATCTGTACCTGTTCAGCCATCTGTTTAAATTTTTCCCAGCCTAAAGCTGCGGTATCAGGATGTGTTTCTGTTGCCAGTACCGGGCTGAGTAAAGCTGCTTCACAGCCTATGTTTTCTGCATGTTTTAATGCTTCCAGATCGTGACAGGCTGCAAGATAACGATAGCCACCAGCTAACTCCCCTTTTTGCAGTTGCATCAATTGAGACTGTTTCAGGTGAAGCGTACGAATGGTTTGCTGCTGCAATTCATTCAATTGTGACCAAAGTTCCTGATTAATGATCAATCTGGATAACTGATCGACTGGAATCTGCTGTAACTGGCTAATGTGTTCAGGGCTGGCCATTACTCGCCAATACAGCATCTGGTCTGTTTCCAGATTATTCAGGTGACTCAAGTCTTCAGAAATTTTGATCTTTCTCGGCCATTGCAGCTTTTGAATCATGGCCTGATTGGCTTTAGGAAAGTTCAGCTCACTGAGTTCATCCCGGCTATACCAGCGCCAAGGCTGCTTGATTCCAGCTAATTGTTCTGGCTGAACCGAAGCATGGAAAATATGCAGATTGACGATGACATCTTCATATTCATGCGAAATAAAATCAAAAGCCTGCCATTGTTCGATGTCAATTCCGACTTCTTCAATCACTTCACGTCGACATGCCTCTATAGGCAATTCGCCCTGTTCTACTTTTCCGCCTGGAAACTCATATTTATTGCCCTGATGCTGTTTAGCTTCACGCCAACCGACCAGAACCTGATTGTGATGAAATAAAATAGCGATTGCGACATGAATTGTGGCTTTAGACATAATGTTCTGAACTATTGAAGTTTTACAGATTGTAAGCAAATTAGAGTTTTTTATAAATGCAGCAATTATTCGTTGACAGATCTATTCGATAATGATTATCATTTAAATCAATCCAAAACACACCACGGAGTCGACGGAATGAACGCACCATTTAGCCTATTTACCCGCAATAATGATACTCAGCATGCGCTACCGATGTTGCATTCGAACAATTTATTTGCGCTAGGACGAGAAATCCGGATCATGCATGCGGGTGAAGAATACCGTCTACGTTTGACTCGTAACAATCGTCTCATCCTGACTAAGTAATTTAAATACTCCAAAAATAATAAACGTGGGAACAGGCAGTATGAATCAGCGCATACTGCTTTTTTTAATTGCTATATCTAATATCTTTATTCTTCAGATTGAAAAATTAATGAAACTTTAAGCCCACCCAAAACTGACGGCGCATAATCAATCTTGGCCGTATGTAACTGCATAATCTTTTGACAAATCGACAGTCCCAAACCTGAACCTTGTGTTCGCGTGCCCAAGGCGCGGTAAAAACGCTCACCTAAACGTTGAACAACTTCTTCCTGAATTCCCTCTCCCGAATTTTCAATCATAAGTTGTAAATTCTGACCTTCAACTATCGTCCTGATTTCGACCTGTCCCTGCATCGGCGTATAACGAATGGCATTATCAACCAGATTGCGGATACAGCTAAAAATCAGCTCTGCATTTGCTTCAATCACTGCATCTTCAAGTTTTAAGTTCCAGTGGATCTCTTTTTCCTGAGCAAAAGGTTGTAAAGCTTGTAAGACCTCCTGAACCAATACTTTAAGATTCACCTGCTGTTTGGGCAACTGCTCTGCATGTTCTGGATCAAGCCGAGCCAATAGCAGTAAGTTTTCCAGAATCTGCGTTCCGCGGTTGACGTCATTCTGAATCATCTGTAACGCTTGCCTAAGTTGAGCATCTTCCTGATATTTACGTTTCAGCACCTGTAAACGCATTTGAATGGCAGACAATGGGGAACGCAACTCATGTGAAGCATCGGCAGTAAAACGTTGCTCGGCAGCCAATGACTTTTCCAGCCTGCTCAACATGGCATTCAGCTGACGGATAATCGGTTGCAATTCAGTAATCTCAGGATCAGGACTTTGAACCGGACTGAGATCCTGTGCAGATTTAGAACCGATTTCTCGGGAAATTTTATTTAAAGGTCTTAATTGCCGCTTAATGGCAAAACGTAAAATCAGCCACTGTAATATCCATAGGATAAATAAAATCCCGGCGAAACCTAAAGTCGTTTGCCAAAGCTCATCAAAGCGTACCGAAAGCGGTTGTACCACTTTCACTTTCAAGTCTTGATCTTCAGCAATCAGAATGCGAATAAAATGACCATTTTCATAATCAAAGTGAAATCCATTTTTCTGTGCAACTGGTATCTCATAAATCAGTTCATCATCAATTGAAGTGGTCAGTACTTGCTGATTCAGTAGTAAGGCATATTGAATATCAAACTGCTCACTGATTTCATCGACCTGCGCATTTTTGGCTTGATTAACATCTCCCAGAAGTAACTCTGAAATTTCCTCCATCAGGTCATCATGCAGATCAATCGCCTGATAACTGGAAATTCCCAATAACAGCAGCCACGCCAGAAATCCTGCCAGTATGGAACTGAACATGGCATGTTGAATCAGCCGACTTTGCAGGGAAATGGGTGCCTTCATATGGAGGCCTCGGGTTTATGCATCCGGTAGCCCAAGCCACGAATAGTTTTGATCATCTGACTGCCAATTTTTTTACGTAGCTGATAAATAAAGACTTCAATCGCATTGCTTTCGATTTCATCTCCCCAGGCATAGAGTGATTCTTCCAGCTGTTCCCGGGTAATGATATGTTCTGGTTTTTGCATCAGCTTATATAAAATCTGGAATTCTTTTGCAGTCAGATTAATACTCTGCCCCGCCTTCATTACTGTCTTGGCCTGGGTGTCCAGACTAAGATCCTGCCACTGCAGGACATGATTTGGCATTTGCTGTTTTTGTCTGAGCTGGGCACGCACGCGAGCGGAAAGCTCTTCCAGACTAAAGGGTTTTACCAGATAATCATTGGCCCCCAAATCAAGTCCTGCGACCCGGTCATGAATACTGTCCTTGGCGGTGATAAAGATAACAGGTGTATCTTTCTGTTTATTGCGCAAGCTTTTAAGAATGTCGTCTCCGGTTGCATTCGGCAGGCCACGGTCCAGCAAAATACAGTCATACTGATGCTGTTCAATTGCCAGAATGGCATGATCCCCTCGATCGACCCGATCAATTACATAACCGTCCATTTCCAGCCAGGTTTGAATACTTTCCGCCTGAGATTCATCATCCTCTGCCAAAAGAATACGCATGCTATACTCCGCTTGTTTTATCTTTCTATCTTGTCTTGAAAAAGTTTTAGACTCAAAAAAAACCACATGCTTTTTGGTAACTTGCATGTGGTTTTTTGTTGCTGTCTTCAGATTCAGTTCAGGAAATCATGCTGGAATTAGAACTGAACTTGGTCGACATCAATTTCAACACGTTTCGCAGGTTTATAGTCAATGTCTACTTCACCAATGATTACCACAGGTGTTTTAGCTGATACTGGTTTACCTTGCCAAAGTTCATCATCAATTTCGACAGTGATGGTGCCAGTATTGTCACGGAACTGGTATTTTTCATCACCGACAGCTTTTACCACATAACCTTTCAGCTGAACCTTGCTGTCATCTTTCATGGTCAATGCTTGCTTAACTGTAGTCGTTTTAGCAAATGCAGCCTGATTCACCGCAGTTTCACTACTCGCAACTGCGACAGTCCCAATTGAACCCATTAATGCTGCTGCTAAAACAGTATTCATCATCATTTTCATTGCAGTTACCTCTTTTTAAAGTCTTGCCCTGTTTCGATAATGCTATTAAAACAGCCGAAGATGAATTGAATCTTAAGATCGCTTCATCTTTAGAATTAATTTAATGGCACAACTCTTAAGACCTCTTCAAGCGTGGTGACCCCTTCCAGAATCTTGCGAGCACCGGCAATCCGTAAAGGTTCTACCCCTTCTTTTTTTGCCTGCTGACGTAACTGATTCAGGTTAGCATCCGCTCCGATCAATTGCTTGGTGGTCAGGCTAAGCGGCATAAACTCATAAATCCCGATTCGGCCTTTATAACCAGTATGACGACACTCTTCACAACCGACTGCTTTAAAAACAAATTCCGGACGTGGTAAAGGATAGTCCACTGCCAGATGTTGCCATTCCTGCTCATCCAGAAAACTCTCCTGCTTGCAGTGTGGACACAGCTGACGTACCAAACGTTGGGCCAAAACCCCCAGGATAGTCGCTGCTGTTAAAAATGGTTGTACGCCCAGATCATGCAGACGGGTCAGACTCGACGGTGCATCATTGGTATGTAAAGTCGATAGAACCAGGTGACCGGTCAATGCCGCCTGAATCGCCATATTGGCAGTATCCTGATCACGGATCTCCCCGACCATGATAATGTCCGGATCTTGACGCATCAGCGCACGCACGCCATCAGCAAAGCCCAGCTCAATTCCGTTATTGACCTGCATCTGGTTGAAGCTCGGTTCCAGCATCTCGATCGGATCTTCAATCGTGCAGACATTCACCTGCTCAGTCGCAAGCTGCTTTAAAGTGGAATACAGTGTGGTGGTTTTACCAGAACCGGTCGGTCCGGTGACCAGAATAATACCGTGACTATGGCTGGTCAGATTATTCCAGTCATTGAGCAGATGCCCTTCGAAACCGAGCTGCTGAAAACTTCTGACCAGAACTTCTGGGTCAAATATACGCATTACCAGCTTTTCACCAAATGCGGTGGGTAAGGTCGATAAACGCAGTTCTGTTTCCTGCCCTTTTGGAGTCCGAGTTTTTAAACGACCATCCTGTGGTTTACGTTTTTCTGCCACATTCATCCGGCCCAGAATCTTGATTCGGGAAATAACTGCGGTCAAGGTATTGGCTGGCATGTTATAGATGGTATGCAATACTCCATCAATCCGGAAACGGATCTTGCCGGTGTCTTTGCGCGGTTCCATATGAATATCACTGGCACCCTGCTCAAAGGCAAATTGCAGCACCCAGTCTACCAGTTTCACGATATGCTGGTCATTGGCATCCGGATTCTGTGAATCACCCAGTTGCAGTAAGGCTTCTACGCCTTTATTTTCCCGGTCATAAGCAGATGATTTTTGTGAGCCACTGACTGCACGACTCACCTGATAATATTCAACAATATAACGCTGGAGCTGTTCCGGATTGAGCAATACCCGTTCAATTTTTTTTGGTGCAATATTCTGTTCGAGGTTTGAGACCCATTCAGTTTTATAAGGCTGATCTGTAGCAATCAGAACTTTATCTGGTTGAATTTCTACTGCCAGAATACGGTTACGCAATGCATATTCCTGTGACATAACATTGGTCAAGGCCTGCACATCAGCTTTGAGCGGATCGATAATATAGAACATTAAACCGGTTTTTTCTGCCAGCCACTGGCATAAGCGGTTGAGTGTCAAAGTACTTTGAGGATGGGACTGATCAACCAGACTAAAGTGCGCGATCCATTGCAAGGGATGCCATTTTATTTGTTCACGTTGACGATGTGTGGTCTGAACTCGCATCCGGTCACGTTCAGTTATTTTTCCGTCTTTTAAAAGCTGATCCAAACACCAGCCTGTATCAATTTCAAAATCAAATTTCATGATCGATGGTCCCCAAAACTGCCTCCACTATAACAAGTTTTTCCTGTTTTTCGCATTCCATCGCGACTTCCAAACTTAAAAGCAATATTGTTTCTCATAAATGATAAACACATCACATGGGTTTGAGGTCATAACCTTTTTCTGCTTGTCGATGTGTCAATTTTTCGCCTATATTTCAATCAGGATATCTTATTCAATCGCTGAGACCGGGTATGGATTTAAACGTAGTTCCCTTAAATGAAAGTAGTTCCTTTCATGAGCTGCTTACCCTCCTGACCGCCGCCTTAGGATGTGGCTTATTGATTGGTCTGGAACGTGAACGGCATAAACAGCGTGAAGAACAGGCCAGTTTTGCAGGGCTACGCTCTTTTGCGATCTGTGCTTTATTAGGCGCATTGTGCTTTTTATTCGGAATGGCAATGGGTCTGGCCGGTGCACTCATTATTGGCGGTATTGTCATTTTTTCTATCCGAAATCAGATAGAAGACCCTGGGATAACCACTGAATTGGCCTTTATCATGACCTATTTTATTGGGGCGATTTGTCTGTGGAATATTCCTCTGGCTGCAGGACTAGCAGTTCTGATCACGATAATTTTAATGGCCAAACACTCTATGCATAATATTGCCGGACAGTGGATTACTGAGGCTGAATTTAGGGATGGATTACTATTATTAGCCTTGATTCTGATTGGTTTACCGCTAACCCCTGACCGGCCTTTATGGGGTGAAGTACTGAACCCTTATCTGATTTTAAAATTAGTAACTCTGATTCTGGTAGTTCAAGCTTTGGCACATATCGCTAAACGTTTCTTCTCGACTAAAAATGCCTTGATATTGTCTTCAATTGCCTCGGGGTTTGTTTCCAGTACCGCAACTATTGCTCAATTAGGGATACAGGTCCGTAAAGGTGAAATGGATGCAAAATCCAATGCTGGCGCTGCCCTGATGTCATGCATTTCGACATTAGTTCTATTGTTTATTGTAGTAGGAGGCGTTTCCTGGGATTGGCTAAAAATTCTGCTCCTACCTTCATTGGTGGCTATGCTTATTCTGGCTGCATGTGCATTTGTATTATTACATAAAGCTGAACCTGCTAAAAATCAGGAGTCTCCAGAATCTTCTGATAGTAAAATGTTTAGTCTCAAAGAAGCTGTGATTATCGCTGCTGCATTAACCCTGATTCAGGCTGGAGTTTACGGGTTGGAAATATTACTGGGCAATGCTGGTCTTCTGGCTGGTACTTTATTTGCGTCCTTATTTGAAATTCATGCCGCAATGGCCAGTGTGGTCATTCAAGGAGATCCATCCAATACCCGGCTGATCTATGCCCTGCTTTTGGGGCTGGGCGCACATGCTGTAGCCAAGTCAGTCAATGCTGCTGTAACAGGTGGTTTCAAATTTTCCCTGTACTTTGCGCCAGTACAGATTTTGCATATGGCGGTGTTGATTGGTATTTTGTGGTGGATGGTATTTTGATTGTTAAGTATATTTAAATAGTTAATTTTTATATATTTTGCAAATTTAATTTTTATATTTATTCGCTATAATTAGTCTGCTTTATTTTAAAAAACAATTTTATTACTACGATTTTTTATAGGGATTTTTATGAAATTTAAGAATTTATCACTCGCAATTTTTAGTGCATTCATGCTAAGTGCGTGTGGTGGGGGTTCATCTTCTGATTCAAATGGCGGTAATACTGGAACTGGAACTGGAACTGGAAATACTACCCTTACAAAACCTGGCTTCCAACAATGGTCATCATTCTATATTGATGAATATTCCGACTCGGATCTAAATTATGAAATTGAACAGCTAACCTTTGATCAAGGGAATGTCTATATTAAAGTTGATGAGACAACAGGCTGGGATGAAAGTGAAACTTTCTATCTAACTGAAAATGGATTATATGATCACGGTTCTACACATGCGACCTATGGCAAATTGCAAGGGACTATTACGGCTAATGCAACCACCTGGAAGCAAGTTCCATATTCTCCAATTAATTCCACAGGATTAAGCAGTACACTTACATTCAAGGTCTTTGATATTAGTGGTAAAAATATTGCTCAAGTCCTCAGTCCAGAGCATTATGTCAATTTAAAATATAATTTACTCGATACCTACCCTATGGGAGAAAAAGGGGAAGATTTTTATCGAGTACTTTCTAATTCAATATTCCCTACCGGATCTACTTGTATTCAATTTCAAACTATTGATAACTCACAAAAATATATTGAGCTATATAAATATTCACTTGAAGATTATGTACAAGATTATTTGAAACTTGAATGGGCTGATATTTCAAAAGATAGTAAATATGCCAAACATACTTTCAAGGATGCTATAGCATATCTAGATCTTAGAGAAGATCAGCAATGGGGACTAGCTGAATATAAGAGCAAATATTATGAAGTTGATTATCATCCAGCTGGAGAAGAATATAATATTAAAAATATTTTAGCCGCATCTAAAGCACTGGTTAATTCAGCATCTGCTCAGGACAAACCAGCTCTACAGGAGTATGCAACTTTACAAGAGAATGCATGCACTTTATTTAATAATATTGCATCTGAAGAATTAAGAAAGCAAATTAAAAAATACTCATAATAACGTGATATAAAGTACTTCGAGTGCTTTATATTCATATTAAATAGGGACTCCAATTTAGTTGAGGTTCCTATTTTTAAATCAGTATTTCATTTTAAAAATTCAAAAAATTAACTGATCGACTACAATATCAGCTAAAGTAACTTTAAATTTCACATCCAAGTCCGCAAACTTCATTCCATAAACCCGGTTCTCATCATCCTGATATGCCGGTCTAGGATCGAGAGATAAAACGGCTTCAAGTTCTTCTAGCAATTGAGTAGATATTGTTCCTTTTTCTAATAATAATTTTTTTTGCTGTTCAGCGTCCTTACTCCACATCACGGACTTACGTGATGGTTCATCTTGCGCGTAGCCACTTTGCGCTTCAGGTACTGCATCCGAATATTGAATATAGGGTTTAATGTCTATAATCGGCGTTCCATCTAACAGGTCACTTCCTGTGACATAAACCCGGACATTTTTACCGACTTTTTCGACACGATTTAATTTCACGACTGATAAACCAATGGGTGCAGGACGGTACATACTACGTGTAGCAAATACACCTATTTTCTTGTTACCACCTAAACGGGGTGGACGAACCTGCGGACGAAATTGCTGGCTCTGCTGATTTTTATTATCATGAAACTGCCAGACTAACCAGAGATGACTAAACTCTTCGATACCTTCAAATGCGAGTAAATCATTATATGGGCCAGTCATTTCAATATAGCTTTCAACCTGTACCAAATTAGGCTGACGCGGGATGCCAAACTTTTCTTTATAGGGAGAATGCATATAGCCAATAATCGGCAGAGTGAGTTCGGTCATAATCACTTTTTTTGATAAGCTCAATTAAATATATTCAGTTTATAGAGAATGAATTTAGATTAGAATAGCAACCTGTTCTAATTTGATAACTTATTGAGACCTTTAATGGCTGCTTTTAACGTCGAAAAGATTACTCACGTCCACCATTGGAATGACACTTTATTCTCTTTTAAAACGACTCGTGACACTGCATTACGTTTTAAAAACGGTCAGTTTGTGATGATCGGTCTTGAAGTCAATGGCAAGCCTTTAATGCGTGCATATTCAATTGCAAGTGCAAACTATGAAGAAGAGCTAGAGTTTTTCTCTATTAAAGTGCCAGATGGTCCTCTTACTTCTATTTTGCAAAAAGTAAAAGTTGGCGACGAAATCTTGGTTTCTAAAAAGCCTACAGGCACGCTGGTTCTTGATGACTTAAACCCAGGTAAAAACTTGTACCTGCTTTCTTCGGGTACTGGTCTTGCACCTTTCCTTTCTGTAATCCGTGATCCAGAAACTTATGAACGTTTTGAAAAAATCATCGTGGTTCACGGTACACGTTTCATTTCAGAACTGGCTTATCAAGATTTGATTCTTAACGAAATTCCAAACCACGAATTCTTTGGTGAATTGGGTGCTAAAGAAAAATTAGTGTATTACCCAACTGTTACTCGTGAAGAGTTCCATACGCAAGGTCGTGTAACCACTGCGATTGAATCTGGTCAATTATTCGAGAAAATCGGACTACCCCGTTTCAATCCTGAAACTGACCGTGCAATGCTATGTGGTTCTCCTGCATTCCTGGACGATGTTGCTGCACTGCTGGACCAACACGGTCTGAAAGAATCTCCACGTATGGGCGTTCTGGGCGATTACGTGATTGAACGTGCATTCGTTGAAAAATAATCTAAATTCCTTCTTAAATGTTAGAATATGTAACTGTAATTGATTTCTCATGAGGATTTATCCTCGCTAAAGACTTAGTTACATAAACTCTGTAAACTTTTAATTCGATCTATTTAGATCCCATTCTCCTGTTTCACCGTTTATGTAACCAAGCCGTTTTTTTATAGGCAAGGTATGAGCACTGAACAACCCTCCTCTCTCGAGCGTACAGGGTCTAAAGTCTATCGATATTTTGTTGTCGTACTGACTTTACTTGTTGCGCTGTACTTGATCATTCAAGGCGCTAAATTACTCAGCCTCGGTGGTACAAGCTATTATCTCATTGCAGGGATTGCCTATGTTGCAATCGCCATTTTATATGCGATGAAAAAAGCCTTTGGTTTCTGGCTTTCTATTGTTACTTTTATTGCAACCATCCTCTGGTCTATTGCTGAAGTTCAAGGTTTGAGCTTCTGGCAATATATCCCACGTCTGGTGGTTCCAACTATTCTGTTTGTCCTCAGCATGTGGGCAAGCAAAAGCCTGCCAGCACTCAATGCTGCAAAAATCAAAGCTGCCAATCTTGTTGGCTTTGCCGGTTTCTTTGCCTGTGTCGCAGCCCTGATTGCTGCGTTCTTCCCACATGGCAAAATCCTCAATCCTGTTGATATCGTACAAGACCCTGCACTGGCTAAACCGAATGCAGAAAACCCAGACAACTGGGAATATTTCGGTCGTAATGGTAATGGTACCCGTTTTGCACCATATACCGACATTACCCCTGAAAATGTTAAAGATCTGAAAGTTGCTTGGACTTACCATACAGGTCGTGATACTTCTGCTGGTGTCGATGAAAATACCCCAATTCAAATTGGCAGCACATTGTACTCATGTACACCAACCAACATTATTTCAGCGATTGATGGTGATACAGGTCGTGCACTTTGGAAATATGATCCGAAAGCAAAAACTGAAGAACATATTACCTGCCGTGGTGTCGGTTATTATGATGCCACTAAAGATAAATCTTTAACTGCAGCAGACCTTCAAGCACCAGGCATTAAAGCATGTCCACAACGTATTTTAACTTCTACGGTTGATGGTCGTTTAATTGCGTTAAATGCCAAAACTGGTGCCTTATGTCCTGAGTTCGGTGTTAATGGTCAAGTCGATGTTCTACATGACATGGGCCCAACTGAGCAAAGTAAACGTTACCACCCAACATCGACCCCACTCATTGCCGGCCATGTTGCTGTATTAGGCGGTTGGGTACGTGATATTGTGCATGGCGAACCTTCTGGTGTTGTACGTGCTTATGACGTTCGTACTGGTAAATTGGCTTGGGCGTGGGATGTTGGTAATCCTGAACTTGTGGGTGAACCTAAAGATGGCAAAGGCTTTACTTTAGAAACACCGAACATGTGGACTATCCCAACCTATGACAAAGACCTGAATTTGGTTTACTTACCTACAGGTAATGGTCCTCCTGACTATTGGGGCGGTGACCGTAACGCAGCCAAAGAAAAATTTGGTTCTGCCGTTGTGGCTGTCAATGCATCAACAGGTAAAACTGTCTGGACGTATCAAACAGTTCACCATGATGTTTGGGATTATGACTTACCGTCACAACCTGTACTTTATGACATGACTGATGATCATGGTAAAAAAGTACCTGCGTTAATCCAAACCACCAAAATGGGTCAAATCTTTGTCCTTGATCGTCGTACTGGTAAACCTATTACCAAAGTTGAAGAACGTCCAGTCGACACTAATGGTGCTGAAGGTGAAAAACTTTCTCCAACTCAACCATTCTCTGTGGGTATGCCACAAATTGGTAATGAAACGCTCACTGAACAAGATATGTGGGGGATTTCAACCTTTGACCAATTGGCATGTCGTATTGACTTTAAAGACTCTGTCTATAATGGTCTTTACACTGCACCAGGTGAAAAACCATATATCGAATGGCCTAGCTTACTCGGTGGTTTCAACTGGGGTGGTATCTCCATTGATGAATCGACTGGTATGATGTACGTCAACGATATGCGTATGCCACTTCGTATGTCATTGGTTCGTAAAGAAGATATGCACAAATACCATATCTCAACTGACGAAGTCCCTGGCTTTATGGGTACAGTACGTCCTCAATTGGCAGGTCCTTATGCGGGTGTAAAAATCGACATCATGCAATCTAAATTGGGTGTACCTTGTAATAAACCACCATTTGGTACGATGACTGCCATCGACTTAAAATCTAAAAAAGTCGTTTGGGAAGTACCAATGGGTACAGCCAAAGAATTGGGTCCATTAGGTGTGAAAACCCATATGCCAATTCCTTTAGGTATGCCGACATTAGGTGGTCCTACTTCAACCGCTTCTGGTCTGGTGTTCTTCGCAGGTACTCAGGATTATTACCTACGTGCGCTGGATTCAAAAACTGGTAAAGAAGTGTGGAAAGCTGAGCTTCCTGTTGCTGCTGTTGCTGCACCGCTGATTTATAAATCTCCAAAAACTGGCAAACAATATGTTGTGATTTCTGCAGGTGGTGCAAGCCATTCTAAAGATGTTGGCGACTATATTATTGCCTTTGCTTTACCTGATCAAAAATAATTTTTTGATGGATAAAGAAAAAACCGAAGCTTAGGCTTCGGTTTTTTTATTGCAATCATCATTAAAAATTAACGATCGCGACCTTCCTGGTTTGCAGAACCTGAACAGCCTGCACCACCACCGATAATAAAACCGCTTTCTGCTTTGCATGAACCAATCATACGGCCATGTGAGTCAAATGTAGTCACTGTTGATGCACAACCAGTTAGTACAATAGTCGCTGCTAATGCAATAAGTGTTGATAATTTCATGATATTCCCCTCTAAGATTTATGGTGCTAAATGAATCTGATTTTGACTTGGTGGTACTGGCAATAAACCTGTCTTGGCATCCACCGTATTGTAGTTCACGCCAATTGCATTGCCTGATCCATTACAATGAGCACTAGCAGTTGAAAGTAGACCACGTGTAGCTTTACATGATCCAATCACCTGACCCGATGCATCATAAGTGACGACCATAGAACTACACCCAGTCATCAGTATAATAGTTGAAAGTGAAAGTAGTTTTATGAAGCTCATTGCTCCCCCTCAAAAACACTAAAAAATTTAAATTGTTTAGTTATATGAATCTTTTCTAAATTTCGCGCATGATTCTTCCTAAATTTATCGCATTTGTAAAGCTTTATTTTTCATCTATTTTTTAGACTTAAGGCTAATAAAAAGCTGCCTGATCAGCAGCTTTTTCATAATTAAATTTAATATTAAGGATCAGGCTGACTCATGCTTCAATACTCGTTCAGCTAGAGCCTGTTTCACCACATGATATCCAGCGCTTAAGCCTAGACTTGCCATAATGAATGCCACAATAACATCTGGCCATAGACTGCCAGTGCCAAAGACTCCCACTGCTGCAAAAATGACGGCCACATTGCCGATTGCATCATTACGGCTGCACAACCAGACTGATTTCATATTGGCATCGCCATCCCGGAAAGCATATAAAATTATGGCTGTGACAACGTTTGCGATTAAGGCCAATACCCCGATGATCCCCATCGTAATGGCTTCAGGTGGAATACCTTGCATAAAGGCATAAATTACTTTGCCAATGACGACCAGACCAAATACTGCCATGGTCAATCCTTTAATCAGAGCAACTGTTGCACGCCAATACAGACTTGCACCAATCACCGCCAGAGAAATACCATAATTCACAGCATCACCAAAGAAATCTAACGCATCTGCCCATAAGGCCGATGAATGTGCATAAGCACCGCCGATTAGCTCCACACCAAATAAGGTCAGGTTAATCAATAATGCAATCCATAAAGCTGTTCTAAATTTGCTATTAGATTTGGGCGGCGCGGGTTCATGACTACAAGTACAGGCCATATTATTCTCCGATGATTTTTTATCCTGAATGCGATAAAGTCATTAGAAACTATGGAGTCACTCCAAGGTCAAGCCTGAGGTATTTATGTCACATTATTTGATTTCTGATATAGCCAAGAAAACTGATTTAAGCACTGATACCATTCGATTTTATGAGAAAAGAGGTTTGATTCAGCCGAATTTTCGAGCAAGTAACCAGTATCGTTATTATGGCGACGAGGCCTTAAAACGCTTGATTTTTATCAAACGCTGTCGTGCTTTAGGCATGTCTTTAAAAGAAATTGAATACCTGATTCAGCTGGAACAGAATCCTGAACAGGATTGCTGTGAAGTTAACCAGATGATTGATCAGCACCTTATAGATATTTCAAATAAAATTAAAGAATTACAATTATTTAAACAGCAGTTAATGGCGCTTCGCGAAAGCTGTAATACCCCAACCACGATTAATCATTGCCAGATTTTAAAAACACTGGAATCTATTGAAAATAGCTGAAATATTTATGGATATTTTAAACCGTTTACTGTTTATCTTTTAACTTGAAATTGAGTTAAATTATGCCAATTCCGAGTTATTTACTAGGTTGAATCCTGATTTTAGATGACTAGAATAAAGACGTACTTTTTATATGTCTTTCGATTTCATCATGAGCATTTCTCACGTTACCGAACTTCTCTCACCTGCTGGCTCACTGAAAAATATGCGCTATGCCTTTGCTTATGGTGCAGATGCAGTCTATGCCGGCCAGCCGCGTTATAGCTTGCGTGTTCGTAATAATGAATTTGACCATGACAATCTGGCGATTGGCATCAAAGAAGCTCACGCGCTTGGCAAAAAG
Organism: Acinetobacter sp. YWS30-1; assembly: GCF_033558715.1. Lineage (NCBI taxonomy): Bacteria > Pseudomonadati > Pseudomonadota > Gammaproteobacteria > Moraxellales > Moraxellaceae > Acinetobacter > Acinetobacter sp. YWS30-1. The sequence goes on from NZ_CP114606.1 coordinate 2,022,730, forward strand.
TTCTATGTGGTCGTTAATATTCAGCCGCATAACTCCAAACTGAAAAATTTTATCCGTGACCTTGAACCAGTCGTGGCAATGCAGCCAGATGCGCTGATCATGTCCGATCCTGGTCTGATCATGCTGGTGCGTGAGCATTTCCCGCACATGGACATTCACCTGTCTGTACAGGCCAATGCTGTGAACTGGGCAACTGTAAAGTTCTGGAAGAATATGGGACTTACTCGCGTAATTTTGTCACGTGAACTGTCCATCGAAGAAATCGAAGAAATCAAACAGCAAGTTCCAGATATCGAAATCGAAGTGTTCGTACATGGTGCGTTGTGCATGGCCTATTCTGGTCGTTGCATGCTATCTGGCTACATGAACAAACGCGATGCCAATCAGGGTGCCTGTACCAATGCTTGCCGCTGGGAATACAAGGTACTTGAAGCTAAAGAAGATGAAACGGGCGATGTGATCCCGGTTAAAAATATTGATTCTGGCTGTTGTTCAAAAGATATGGATGAAAGCCATAAAATCGCTCAACACCAGTTTGATGAACCCGTGTTATTGCAACGTAATGACGAAGATATGTTTGCTGCTGAAGAAGATGAGCACGGCACTTATTTTATGAATTCCAAAGACCTGCGTGCTGTACAGCATGTGGAACGCCTGACCAAGATTGGCGTACACTCTCTGAAAATTGAAGGTCGGACCAAATCTTATTTCTATTGTGCGCGTACTGCGCAGATTTACCGTAAAGCCATTGATGATGCGCTTGCTGGTAAGCCATTCGACCCTTCATTGATGACTCAATTAGAAGGTCTGGCGAATCGTGGTTATACCGAAGGCTTCCTACGCCGTCATGTACATAGTGAATATCAAAACTATGAAAATGGTTCATCGAGTTTCGATCATCAGCAGTTCTGTGGGGAAGTATTAGAGCGTAATGGTGACTATATCAAGATTGATGTGAAAAACCGTTTTGTCGTTGGTGATTCACTAGAGCTGATGACCAGTAAAGGCAACATCACTTTTACCTTAACTGAGATCAAAGACCGTCAAGGTAATCTGATTGAAGATGCTAAAGGTTCAGGTCATATCGTTGAAATTCCAATACCAGCAGATGTCGATATGCAGTATGCCCTGCTGATCCGTAATCTGCCATCATCATCTGTAGACATTTCAGCCTCTTCATTGGCTTATCAGGCGAGTTAAAAAATGGCGCTCTTGATTACCGATAAATGTATCAACTGTGATATGTGCTTACCGGAATGCCCAAATGAAGCAATCTATGAGGGCGAGAAGTTTTATGAAATTGATGTCAATCGTTGTACCGAGTGTGTGGGTTTCTATGATCATCAAACCTGTATTGCCGTCTGTCCGATTGAATGCATTGTGCCGCATCCCGAGCATCGGGAAACGCAAGAACAGTTAATGGAGAAATTTAAAGGTTTGAATCTGTTCAAAGCTTGAATGATGCATGAAGTCTGATGACTTCATCTAAGAACAACCTTGGGGAAAGATAAAAATAAGGGTTGAAAACAAAAACTGTCCAGAGGAAAGGAACAGCTAAAAGCGATTGGGGACGCTTTTGGCTGATCTAACAATAACTAAAAAAAGGAACCCGGGTGTTAGCATCCTGAGTTCCTATAAAGCAAAAATAATAATAGGTGTTTGAGATTAAGCACCTGGAATGTGGGGATTCCAGGTGCTCTTTTTTTTACTGACCAGAGCGAATGATGTAATCAAAGGCAGATAATGATGCTTTGGCACCTTCACCAGTCGCGATGATGATCTGTTTGTAAGGAACAGTGGTACAGTCACCTGCAGCAAACACACCTTTGACATTGGTTTCATTGCGCTCGTTAATCACAATCTCACCACGGTTAGTTAGCTCAACATCGGTTCCTTTCAGGAAGTCAGTGTTCGGCAACAAACCGATCTGAACGAAGATACCTGCCAATTCAACAGTGTGCTCTTCATCAGTTGCACGGTCTTTGTATTTCAACGCTGTGACTTGTGAACCATCACCGATCACTTCGGTAGAAAGTGCATTTTTGATCACAGTCGTATTTGGCAAGCTGTTCAGTTTGTCCTGCAATACCTGATCCGCACGAAGTTTGGTATCAAATTCAACCAAGGTTACATGCTCAACAATACCCGCAAGGTCAATCGCAGCTTCTACACCCGAGTTACCGCCACCAATCACTGCCACACGTTTGCCTTTGAACAAAGGACCATCACAGTGTGGGCAGTAAGCCACGCCACGAGTTTTGTATTCCTGTTCACCTGGAACATTCATCTCTCTCCAGCGTGCACCGGTAGATAAAATCACAGTTTTAGATTCAAGTTTCGCACCATTTTCTAAAGTCACTTCTACCAGACCATTGGCTGTGCGATCTGCACCTTTAATGTCAGAGACACGTTGCAGGTTCATGATATCAACACCGTATTCACGCACGTGTGCTTCCATTTCAGCCGCAAATTTTGGACCTTGGGTTTTTTGCACTGACGTATAGTTTTCAATGTCCATGGTATCCATGACCTGACCGCCCATGCGTTCAGCCACGATCCCAGTTTTGATGCCTTTACGTGCTGCATAGATCGCTGCAGTATTCCCTGCAGGTCCACCACCAATCACCAACACATCAAATGCATCTTTGGCATTGAGTTTTTCAGCATCTTTGGCTGCGGCATTGGTATCCAATTTGGCAATGATTTCTTCTAAAGTCATACGACCCTGACCGATATGTTCATTGTCCTGGAAGACCATTGGTACGGCCATGATTTTGCGTTCTTCCACTTCGTCCTGGAAGAAAGCCCCATCAATCATGGTGGCTGTTGTACCCGGGTTATAGATAGCAATCAGGTTCAATGCCTGAACAACATCCGGACAGTTATGACAGCTGAGTGAGACAAATACATCAAAGTCAGATTTGATCCCTAAGCCTTTAATCGATTCCAGAACTTCCGCAGAGACTTTTGGTGCATAGCCTGAAGTTTGCAGCAATGCCAGAATCAGGGAAGTAAACTCATGGCCCATCGGCAAGCCTGCAAAGAACACACGAGGCTGTTCACCGGCTTTTGCCACACCAAAGCTTGGTGCACGTTTGTTGGTACCATCAAAACGCGCAGTGACTAAATCAGAAAGTTGCGCGATTTCCTCAACCAGTTCTTTGATTTTGGCTGATTTGTCAGAGCCATCCAGAGTTGCCACTAATTCAATCGGGCCTTCCAAACGTTCAAGTAGTGTTTTTAATTGAGCTGAAGTATTTTGATCTAACATTGCTAACGTCTCCAAAGGAGTAAATATTTATTCGATGAAGCTATATTAAGTGAATAACAAAAATAGGTAAAACAGTTTGTTTTTATCTTAATGATCGTTTTTATAGATTAAAAACCATCTCCTCATTTTATTTTTTATTATCGCTAGAATTTATGCCTTTTATCCCAAAGAAACCGAATATAGATTGGAAAATAAAAATGCTCCTTTTAAAGGAGCATTTTTAAGTTTAGAAGATTCGCTGTTCAATACGTAGCGAACGCCCCTTAATTGAATTAGCTAGTACAAATATGATTAAGCTAAGCAAGGCAAATAAGATGGCAATACCAATAATGATGACATTGGTAATCTTGCTGACTTGTTCGGCTTGCTGGGCTTGACGATCTACACTTTGTGCCACAGGCGTTAGACTTTTGCCATAGATCTGTTGCTGCATGGTCCAGATCTGTTCCGGTTTAAATCCGTATTGTTCAAACTTGTTATCCTGCCGCTCTGCTTCAACTACTTGTGCGACATAAGGTCTGGCTGCGGATAGATCCACAGGCTTATGCAAGAGTGCAGTTTGGGCAAGTAAATAAGATTTCACCGGTGAAGCAATATCGGAATCAACCAGATAACGAGCCACTTCACTATCATTGATATTACTATCGTAATAGACCACTTGCTGATAAGCGTCTTCACGGTCATTTCTCAGGTCATATTGCCAATAAGTCAGTCCTGACCAGATCACGATAAAGGAAATCAGCCAGCCTACAAACTTCAATATGAAAGACTGAAAGCGCACATAGAAGAAGCGAAACTTCTTCAGCAATCCAACCAGAAAAAATGCACCAATAAAAGAGGAAAAGATTTTCAGAATCAGCCAGCCAAACCAGCTTAATAGAGCAAAGAAATAATCCGGACTATCCCCAATACTGGCCAGATTAGTATCGACACTGACTGGCAAATGCAGCTGTTGAAGCTGAGTACTCAGGCCAAAAAAGCCATAAACCATTTCCTGCTGAAAGAACAGGCCTATCACGGATGCAATACAGACCGTAGAGGTGGTCAGTCCCAAAAGCATCAAATTACGTTGACGCTTTTTGAGTGCGACGACCCCTTGCTTGATTTCCTGAGGATTTACAGCATATTCATCTAAGGGCGGCAATCTCTACTCCTTTTTTTAGATCTTGGCCCTACTGCATTTAGTTGGGTTTAGATCCACTGGTACTTGATTCAATCACCAAATGATTCAGATTATCTTGTAAGGCTCTTAAACGTAGCGTTGCTTCAGTACGTTTCTGTACACCTTCTTTCTGGATCTGAATCACATCATTAACAGTTTTAATGAGGGTATTTTGCACATGTTCAAGCGTTTCAATATCAATAACAGAACGCTGGTTGGCTTTTGCCGTATCGACCGAGTTTTGATGCAATAAATCTGCATTACGGCGTAAAAGCTCATTGGTCGCATCATCAATGGTATTGGCCAGCTGTACGCTGTTCTTCTGTTCATTCAGTGAAATGGCCAGACTGATCTGGTTTTTCCATGCTGGCAATGTGATATTTTTAATGGCATAGAATTTATCCACCAGCATCAGGTTATTGGACTGAATAATCCGGATCATAGGCAAAGTCTGCATCGCAGATTGCTGCAATACCTGTAAATCACTGATGCGTTTTTCCAGATTATTGGCCAGATGATTTAGGTCATAGATTTTTTGCGTGGTGCTCTGATCTTGTGGCAAAGCTGTGAGCGCAGCAATTTCCTGCTGTAATTCCTGTTCACGTAAACGTCCAGCTGCAATATGAATACCCAGCTGTTTATATTCTTCCTGCACCCCATCGAACATTTTATCCAGCGTATCAACGCGGGCTTTTAATCCGGATTGCGATGTTTCAATTTCCTTGACCAGCACATCAATCTGTTCTTTGGTGGTATTGAAATGCGAGTCAAAGTTATCTTTAACCCCTTTAAACTTGCTGATGATATTGCCCAGAAATCCTGAACTTTTTTTCTTGTTCAAGATACTGCTGGTATTCAGTTGCTGTGCCACCTGCACCACCTGATTCAGCTTTTGACCGGTTGCATCCAGATCTTTGTTCTGCACCAGATTCAGCAATTCATCGGTATAGCTTGAAGTTTTGGTGGCTATATTTTTGCCATATTCGGCCACACTATTATGACTCATATTCTGCAGTTCTTTACGTGCTGCCAAGACCCCCTGAAAATCGGCAGGCTGCAAGCCCAGCTCTTTGAGATCCATTTGCTGAAACTTCTGTTCAGTCAGTTCAGTTGAGCTTTCGACAGGTAAATTTACTACATCAGATTTGGTCATGTTTCACCTTATATTGTTATGTATTCGAGGGTTTCTCGAGTGACTTTTTTAACGTTTTAATCAGATTGTCCCGGCTATTATCGAGTTTTTCCAGATCACTTGTCGAGTGTTTCGTCTGGCTTTGTTTGACATGATATTGCCAGGCCGGAATCAGCACCTGTTGCGCTTCTTTAAATCGATCCAGCAGGCTATAAGACAGTTGCTGGGACAATTGCATCTGAGTAATGGCGATGTCATTACTGCTTTGCAAGGTTCTTAGGGTATGCACCTTTTTCGAAAGCCGCTCAGAAAAATTATCCAGTGGATGCTGATTCCTGACAAACTGCGGATATTCAGATAAAAATTCTTCTGCTGCCACAATATGCTTGGCCATTTGCTCACGTAAACCGATCAGCTGCTGGAATCGAGATTGAGATTTCTGAATTTCAATTTGCAACTTACGGCTAAGGTGATCTGCCTGATCCAGTAAATAGTCCAGCTTTTTATAGTATTCAACCTGTCTTGAGCCATAATCCAGATCAATACCCAGCCATTTCTGTAAGGCATTAAATTTACGTTTTTTCAGATATTTTTTTGATTGAGCCAACATCTGAATCAGCTGTTCAATCGTCTGGCTCAGTTGTTGGGTCAGATGCGGATCTACCCCATTTAATAGTACGGACTGCGCCTGAATAAGTGGGTCAGCATAATGATTCAGCTTGTATTGATCGTGGAGTAAAGGCACAAGTTCGTTGCGCTTGATACTTAGAATCTCGCTCTGCTCTACTGCAATGTCTTGGATTGGAATCAAAACATCTATCTGTGACATGACCCTTTAAACTCAGTGAATTCGATTTTTATAGTACGTCTTTTCATTCAACATAACATGTAGCATTTTGCAAAGGAATGCTTCAAGCCATAGAATTTTCTTTATATAAGTTGAAGATATTGTTGGAATTAAGTTTGGCATACAGTCATTTCTTGTACAAATTATTTTGACTATAACCTGCTGTTTCTCTCTAGAATCTTTTCCATCGGCCTCAAATAGGCTAATAACCAACTAAATAAGAATAAGCACAATAAATGCCAAGTTATTTTATGGTCTTAATTAAGCTTTTTTACACTTAAGAATATTTATAAGGCATTATAAAACATAAATAATTCTCGAATTTTAAGCATGAATTATTTATGATCAAGATCAACAATAAAGTAGGTAACCTGAGAATAAAATGGAACGTTTTTTTTCATAATACGATGTATGCCGCACGCTGGATCTTAGCACCTGTCTATTTTGGTTTATCATTCGCTTTATTATTACTGGCCTTAAAATTCTTTCAGGAAGTAATTCATGTCCTGCCGCATATCTTTAAATATACTGAAGCTGACCTGATCCTGGTGATTCTATCCCTGGTTGATATGACCATGGTGGGTGGACTTATTGTGATGGTGATGTTTTCAGGTTATGAAAATTTCGTTTCACAACTCAAAATCGATAAAAATAAAACCCGCCTGAACTGGCTCGGCACTATGGATGCCAATTCGCTTAAACTCAAAGTTGCGGCTTCCATCGTAGCTATTTCTTCGATTCATTTACTACGTATTTTTATGGATGCTCGTAACGTCGAGAATGACAAAATCATGTGGTACATCATCATGCATCTGACTTTTGTGGTTTCTGCATTTATTATGGGTTATCTGGATAAACTCACAAAGCATTAAAACATAGATATTAAAAAGCCCCATTATAGGGGCCTTTTTATATCAGCGAATTAGCTAAAAAATTATAGATAGTCACCTTCCCGTTCCGGCTGATACAGCACTTTTTCAATCGTGACTTTCATCAACTGACCATCAGGTTGTGGCCATTCAATGGTCTGTCCTTCTGCCAGGCCCAAGATTGCAGTTCCAATCGGTGCTACGACATTCACCTGCCCTTTTTCACCTTTAAACTCATGCGGGTAGACTAGAGTAATTTCTACAGGCTCCGTTGATGGTGCAATCGTCAGCAATGCACGCGCATGCATGGTCACCACATTGCTTGGCATGTCCTCTGGCTTGACCACTTCAGCACGAGCCAGTTCATCTTCCAGTTGAAGCATGGTCTCACTGAGCTTGTCCTGATTTTCAAGCATGGTTTCGAGACGCTCCACATCCTGTTCAGATAAAATAATTTTTGGTTTAGCCATTCTTACTACCTTGTTTAATGAATGATTGAATAGTCTTTAAAAAGCGAATGAATCTAGGTTCTAAGTGGTTAATCGGATTAAATTAAGTTCAAATATAAAAAATCTTTTTTTAGCTGCTAAAAAAATTGTGTTTTAACTCAACTTATAAAGCTGTTTTTCAAAGAATGTAACCAGTTTTAGAAAAACTCAATACTCTTTTCGAAATCAGATTTATAGGATCTGTATTTCTCAACTTTGTTTTATAAAAGGATGAGTATTTTATATAGGATTGATTAAGCTTTGATCTATCTTCTCTTTTAACTGGTCATAAAAGTGAGCAACAGAAGATGAGTCAGAAAAAATATCACCCAATAAAAAAGCCCCCTTGAGGGGGCTTTTCTCAAGTTAGGCTTATTTTGCGTAAACAGGGAATTTAGCACAAACAGCAGCAACTTTTTCTTTAACCGCAGCGATCACAGCTTCATCGCCTTTAGCATCAAGGATGTCAGCGATCCAACCAGCAAGTTCACGAACTTCTGATTCACCAAAACCACGAGTCGTTACAGCAGGTGTACCGATACGGATACCTGAAGTTACGAATGGAGAACGTGGATCGTTTGGTACAGAGTTTTTGTTCACAGTGATGTGAGCAGCACCTAACCAAGCGTCAGCATCTTTACCAGTGATGTCTTGTTTGATCAGAGACAATAAGAACAGGTGGTTTTTAGTGCCGCCAGATACAACGTCGTAACCGCGTTCGATTAGAACTTCAGCCATAGCTTGAGCATTCTTAACCACTTGTTGTTGGTATGCTTTGTATTCAGGTGCCATTGCTTCTTTGAAGCAGATTGCTTTAGCAGCAACCGCGTGAACCAGAGGACCACCTTGGTTACCTGGGAATACAGCTGATTGAAGTTTTTTCTCGATTTCTTCATTTGCTTTCGCCAGGATCAGACCTGAACGAGGACCACGAAGAGTTTTATGAGTAGTCGTTGTTGTTACGTCAGCAATTTGAACTGGGCTTGGGTAAACGCCAGCAGCAACCAGACCAGCAACGTGAGCCATATCTACAAACAGGTAAGCGCCAACTTTATCCGCGATGTCACGGAAACGTTGCCAATCTACGATTTGGCTGTATGCAGAGAAACCAGCTACGATCATACGTGGTTTGTGTTCTACAGCTAGACGTTCAACTTCTTCATAATCGATCTCACCAGTTTCTGGATTCAGACCGTATTGAATTGCATTATAAGTTTTACCTGAGAAGCTTACTTTCGCACCGTGAGTCAAGTGACCACCGTGAGCCAAGCTCATACCCAATACTGTGTCGCCTGGGTTAAGCAGCGCTAAATAAACTGCAGAGTTTGCTTGAGAACCAGCATGTGGCTGAACGTTAGCATAATCAGCACCAAATAATTCTTTAGCACGGTCAATTGCCAATTGTTCAATGACATCTACATATTCACAACCGCCATAGTAGCGTTTGCCTGGGTAGCCTTCTGCATATTTGTTAGTGAGTTTTGATCCTTGAGCTTCCATTACTGCTGGTGAGCAATAGTTTTCAGAAGCGATCAACTCGATGTGCGCTTCTTGGCGAGCATCTTCGTTAGAGATTGCTTGAGCGATTTCTGGATCAAATTCAGCAATAGAGATATTGGCAAACATTAGCGAGGTCCTATTAAATTAGGGCTTTTAAGCCGTGCTAAGATTGGCGCGTATTGTAACATGAACTTTGCCAATTTCGATCATGAACTTTATTCAGTTTGCAATAAAAATAGCTCATGCTTAAAAAAACATGAGCTATAGAGATAAAAATAAGTTATTGAATTGGCATTAGAGATTTTACATCTGAAATAATATTAGCGATATTCAGTGCATAGACGCTACCATGATCCCATGAACCGTCCGTAATATATCGTACCGAGGTTTGTTTCTGATTCGCTAAGCTCACTAAAACATCTGTTGCAGCCTTTGGAACAGTAGAATCCGCCTCTCCCTGATAAATAATCACAGGTGTAGACACTTTAACCTGTAAAGGCTGAGAGTCTTTATCCAAGAAATTCTTCACTACTGGAATACTCATAAAATTAGCTTGAGTACGCGGATATTCTTCCAGATTCCCATTGGTTTGGGCATAAGCTCCCATTGCCGTACCGAATTTCTTGCCTAATACATCATAACAATCTGTTTCGGCATTCTTGGCAATCTCGTCTGTTGGTGTTTTAAAGACCTGAATATATTGCAGATTTAGATTCGGATTACGCAATCCCGCGACGATCAGCGCGGTAAAAGTATCTAAAGAGGCTAGAGTTTGAATCTTTTTATTCAGATCTGGTTCTTGTCCAGCTTGAGCCTCTCCACCTGCCAGAATCAGACTGAAATTAGAAGCAGGAGCTAAAGCTACCGTACCTTTATAAGTCATTTGAGAAGCACGTGCTGCATATTGGGCAGCGCCTAAAGCCGCTTGACCACCTTGAGAATGACCGACTGCCATCCACTGATTAGAGGCATCCGAACCTAAATAGTCTTTTGCTGCGACTACAGCATCGGTAATCGAATAAGCTTCACTCTTAAGGTTAAGGAAAGGATGAAGTTCTTTTCCACCCGGCTCACCCAAACCTTCATAATCAGGCGCAACGACCACATATCCCGCTTGAAGGAATCCGGCAATCATATTTTTGATATAAGAATTTATTTCATTGCGACTTGGTGCACACTGATCGGCCACACCCGTCGTACCATGTGCCCATGCCACTATCGGCCAACCTTTTGCAGGAGGCGTTCCTTTTGGAGTGAAAAGCAGTGCCGTCGCTTGGGTTTCCTTATTATTAATACCTAACATCTTATAGGTCATGACCACGCTCTCATCGGCAACAGCAGTCAGATCTGTTTTGGTATAGGCTACAGGTGTGGTTACGACTGGATTGTCAATATTATTTACGGGAATAGCGGGTTTGGATTCATAATAACGATCATCATCGCTATCATTACAGGCAGTTAAAGCTACGCTTAGCGCGAGTAGAGAACCAGTCAATACATGACGTTTCATCGATCTTATCCTTGTCTTAATTATTATCTCTCATAATTTTTATAGTTTTATCTTTATCAGTTGATAAAACTAGACAATAATTTCCCAAGTTATTTCATTAAATACAAGAGATTATTTTGTTATTTTTCTAATAAATAGCGATTTAATTTATGACCATTCCAACACGATAAATTTAAGTTTTGGAAATATTTACAGAAACTTTGAAAACTTTTATTTATAAGTGTAGATTACAAATATTCTATATCAGTCAAAAAGTCTGCAATTAAAGTTGAAATCCGGCATTTCAATTGTCAGGATCGAAACAATAATGTTAGATTTTGATATCCACTTTTTTTCAGGCATATTCTCGTCATGCAGGCTATCATTCTCGATACTGAAACCCATACCTTGAATGGTCAACCCATTGAAATTGCCTATGCGCCTGTAGAGATCATAGACCATAAAATCAGTCTGGATAAAAGTCGCTTGTTTGATCAACTTTATTCATGCGACGAACCGATTTCCTTTGCCGCAATGGCCGTACATCATATTCTGCAGTCCGATTTGGAAGGACAACCGCATTACAGCAGCTTTGAACTCCCGCAAGAAACCACTTATATCATTGGCCATAATATTGATTATGATATTCGTGCCTTAGAAAAATGTGGCGTCGATTCATCGAATATTAAAGCAATTTGTACCCTTGCCCTCGCCCGCCGTGTTTGGCCAGAGGCTGAAGCACATAATATCTCTGCATTAATCTATATGATTACCAAAGGCAGCGAGCGCGCCCGAGAAATGATCCGTAAAGCCCATCGCGCCGATATGGATATCATTTTGACAGCAAATATCCTGATGCATATTGTGCATCACCTGAAAATCAGCAGTATTGAAGAACTCTATGAGGCATCTGAAGATGCGCGTATTCCACGGACCATCAATTTTGGTAAGCACCGTGGCACTGCGATTGCCGATCTTCCTGCTGACTATGTTCAGTGGTTACTTCGCCAGGACGACTTAGATCCTTATCTACGCAAAGCATTGGAAAATACGGCGATCCTTACGCTATAAATGAAATCTTTTCTTCCCTCTCTAAATATGGAGAGGGATTTTTAAATAATCATGTTTTATTTTATTCACAGCAAGTGAAATAAAATATTTTATAAATGGCTACCTTAGTCTTTAAAGCTCTTAACTAATCGCTATTCAGAATAAAAATAGATACAAATCAATATTAATTTATTGATTTTTAATAATTTAATATTTAATCCTTTCTCACACCTAACTGTTATTATACTTTAGCGTGATAGAACACACCTCTAAACAGGTGCATATAGGAAATAATATAAATTAATACTCTTTCTTCCCATGCAACATTATCTTGAATTCGATGCCTTTGATAATCCCATGCAGCTCAGTAAAGTGGGCAATTGGGTAATCACTTTTTTGAGTCCAGCTGAAGAATTGGACACTATACAACTTGCGATTACTTATGTACTGCCCCGCCAGATCAGTGACACATTACAGCCACGACGGGTATTAATTCAAAAGAGTTCAATCGAACATCATTGGCTAATTCAAACAATTGAATGTTTTGACAGCGCGACCAATCAGGAAGTACATATTAGGCCTGCAGATGAACTCGGACAGCAAACACTTCATCAGATTCTGGACGAGTTTGACCGTTATGATGTAAATGTCACATTAAAAGTTTTCTGAAATAATGCTTTTCTCAGAGCGTATTTTTGAAGAAGTTCATTTAGATCATCTATGTAGATAGCTTGATGCTATATAACATAAAAAATTAAGAAACTGAGAAATGATAGGAATTTATCCAATCTCTTTGAATTAAATTTATCAGTTTTTATTCTGCATCAAACTATTTATAAAGAAGCTGAACTAAGATATCAAAATCAAGTTCATCATTGGATGAGCTATATCTTTTTTTAAGGGTCGCAAAGCAGCATAATGAATCCCGGATCCTTATTTAGGTTCTAAAACACGATAGATACAGTCGGTCTGCTCACTGGCAAATAACAGTTCAATCGTTGGCCGGATAATTTCATCATCCACGACAATATATTCGACTTGCTGTTCCAAACGCTGGGACGGATCACTATGCTGAGCGCCAGCACGTAGTAATGCTTTTACATTCAGGATTTTGCCATACTGGTTTTTGACTTGCACTTCAATTAAATCTTTTGTCATCGTCATACCTCCCTTTATTGGCATTATTAAATTTGCTTGTCTGAATTCTTATAACATAGTTATTTGAAAGGCTTTCAAACGAATATGTAAGATTTTTTAGCGAGCACTTTTTATCGACTATATATTGCCGCTAATGAAGAATGTGCCATACAAATAAAAGAGTCAAAATTATTAATAACTCACGCTTAAAATTTTGCATTAAAAAGCCCGCATCGCTGCGGGCTCTGTGTTGGATGGCTAGTGCTAGATCTATTGCCTGAACCGAAGTTCGAACTCAACTAACTGTCATTGATCCGTCCAACTTATTGGTAGCGTCGTTTCGTTTTATAACCTACCATGAGTTCAATATAGCAGGATTTTTTTTACCTACAATACGCTTTTACACTTCTAAAAGAAGACTTATACAATATTTAAATTGTGCTTTTTCAAAAGCAGATTAAAATATTTTGGCTGGCTCAATAGAGCACTACAAACAATTCTATTCTTTTCTATCTCTACATCCTATCTATTTAAATTTCAATAAAAAATATTCTTTATTTATGTGAAAAATGAATAATTTCATCTAAATACAATTTCAAGTCTTAAGTAAAAGAGTTCGCTATTAAGGCGATTGATTAGCCACTAAAAGTAATAGCGAAAACCAAATTGATAAGTAACCCCATTTAAGTCCAGATCATCACTCTTACCAGAGACACATGCGCCATTCATACAAATCTTGGCGTCACGGTTAAACATCCATTGATAACCAAAAGATCCAAATAAATCTGCTTCAGGAGCAACTTTATAACCGACTTCCAATGCAACGGGAATTGTAAAATAATCCAATTCAAGATCGATTCGACCAAGATCTGCATTCGTTTCACTTTCATCTACCCAGCTCATTCCCAGACCTATAGAAACTGCTGAATAAAGCTGATCATTTTCCAGAAATTTATTTTTTATCCCCATTGCAACTTGATTGTAATCAATATCTGAACTTTGAAATTTATATTCGGCCCATAAGCTGGCCGTTGGATGGGATTGATATTCACCATTAATAAACAGCCCATCGAATGATTCGGTACCAAAAAAACTGTCTGATCCTATTTTTGAACCGGCGTAGCCAAAAGCTAAAGAGTACTGACTTATTAGGTTTTCTTGAGCATAATAAGGTGTAGTCGTAATAACTGCTTTATCTATTGCAGCAGGATTACCATATTGAATAGCTAAAGGTGTATTCGCTCCAGCAACTGAAGAAGCCCCAATCATTAACCCAATGAATAATAATTTTTTCATATCTATATCTCATTTTTATTGTGAGCATAAGATACTAATTTTTTGATAGAAAAACTACTCAGCACATCTATTTATAGAAACAACAATTTATGAGATTAAACAAACTATAAATACAACAATGTAATTCACCCACTTTTATAGAATAAGAGGGCCAAGAGCATCTTCTACAGACATTACTACTTATATTTCCAAGAGGTAATTCCCGATGGCTAAACCAGATGAAGAACTGAATGAAGAGTTTCCAGAAGAAGAGTTAGACCCACAAGAGAAACAAGATCGAGAGATTCAACGCGGTCAGTTAGGCGTAGATCAAGACCCTCAGGTGAAAAGAGATCTAATACGTCAAAAACATCAGGATGAAGAGGAAGAGAATCCATAATTTATTTTATAAATCTGGAATTTTTTTTATTCTAATGAGGAAAGTGAACTTATAAAATGATGGTGCGGCCAGCGGGACTCGAACCCACGCCACAGGCTTCGGAGACCTGTACTCTATCCAGTTGAGCTATGGCCGCAGCTTTTTGGAATGCGCACATCATAACAAAAAAACGCATAAGGTAAAGCAACTATCTATAACTTCGTTATTTTTATGCCTATCCTTTATACAGTTTGCCAAAACAGCAACAGAGAATTCCATGTGAATGACTTGGTTTATTCTGCAAGATCACTCACAATATCTCAACTTTTCACCATTTGAGATCTCTATGACTGATGCGCTGACATTAAGGGATTTGTCGAAGACCTATGGAAATGGTTTTCAGGCACTTAAAGGAATCAACTTAACTGTACCTGAAGGTGAATTCTATGCCCTGTTAGGACCTAATGGTGCGGGCAAGTCCACTACTATTGGTATTATCAGTTCATTAACAAGAAAAACCTCTGGAACCGTTGAAATTTTTGGTCACAATCTGGATACCCACCCTTCTGAAGCCAAACAATGTTTAGGCGTAGTACCCCAAGAATTTAACTTCGCCCAGTTTGAAAAGACCTTTGATATTCTGGTCACTCAAGCCGGTTATTATGGTATTCCTAAAAAAATTGCTCAAGCGCGTGCTGAAGAATATTTAAATAAACTGGGTCTTTGGGAAAAACGCTCTACTCAAGCTCGTATGCTTTCAGGGGGTATGAAACGTCGCCTGATGATCGCTCGTGCGATGATGCATGAACCAAAATTATTGATTCTGGATGAACCAACAGCCGGTGTGGATATCGAATTGCGTCGTTCCATGTGGGATTTTCTTAATGAAATGAACGGTAATGGTACTTCTATTATTTTAACGACTCATTATCTGGAAGAAGCAGAGATGTTGTGTCGTCAAATTGCGATTATCGATCGTGGTGTGATCAAAGAAGATACCACCATGAAGAATTTCCTGAATCAGCTCAATGAAGAATCCTTTATCTTCGATCTGGCTGCACCTATTGAGCCATTAAATATTGAAATTATTGGTGTGAAATTTAATTTAGTAGATCCAATGACCTTAGAAGTGACACTGGATAAAGCCCATTCCATGAATGATTTGTTCCAGTTACTGGAATCACAGAACATTCAGGTACGCAGCATGCGTAACAAGTCAAATCGCTTAGAAGAACTGTTTGTGAAAATGGTCGAGAAAAATCTGGATGGAGCTGCACAATGAATATAAATCAGCTCGGCGTCGCCTTATATACCATCGTTCATAAAGAAGTTCGCCGCTTTATGCGGATCTGGCCACAAACTCTGCTGCCACCTGCCATTACCATGAGTCTATATTTCGTGATCTTCGGTAATCTGGTCGGTTCACGTATTGGGGAAATGGGCGGCTATAGTTATATGGAGTTTATTGTCCCCGGTCTGATCATGATGGCGGTGATTACCAACAGTTATGCCAATGTCTCTTCCAGCTTCTTTAGCTCAAAATTTCAGAAAAGCATTGAAGAGCTGATCATGAGCCCTGTACCTTTACATGCCATTTTATGGGGCTATGTATTGGGTGGTGTAATTCGTGGTCTGTTTGTTGCCATTATTGTCAGTGCCATGAGCCTGTTTTTTGCAGACCTTTATATTACTAACTGGTTTGTGACTATATATACAGTACTCATTACCTCGCTATTATTCTCTCTAGGCGGCTTTATTAATGCTGTCTATGCCAAATCTTTTGATGATATCTCGATCATCCCAACTTTTGTACTCACACCACTGACTTATTTAGGCGGTGTGTTTTATGCGATTTCAGCCTTAAGTCCGTTCTGGCAAAATCTCTCTTTAGTTAACCCGATCGTGTATATGGTCAATGCGTTCCGTTTCGGCATTTTAGGTCATAGTGATGTCAATGTTTCCGTTTCATTGGTCGTGATTACTTTCTGGTGTGCCGTGCTTTACGGTATTGCTTACTATTTATTGTCTCGTGGTTCAGGAATGCGTGAATAATGAGTGTAGAACATTCTCTCCTTGGTAAAGACACCAACTACCCAACAGAGTATCAACCCGATATTTTGTTCCCGATTTCTCGTGCGCCTGCCCGTGAAAAATATGCCCATATTGAAGCTATTCAGCAAGGCAAAGACTGGTGGCATGTTTTTGAAATTTCATGGTTAAATTCTGCCGGCATACCTCAAGTGGCTATTGGTCGAATTACCCTGCCAGCATTTTCCCCAAATCTCATTGAATCAAAGTCTTTAAAGCTCTATTTCAATAGCCTGAACTTTGCCAAGTTTGATTCAAAAGAGGCCTTTATTGCAACTGTAGAAAAGGACCTCTCAAAAGCTGCCGGTGCTGAAATCACACTGGATCTTTTCCATGTTGATGAACTTGAAATTTCCAAGCCTGAAGGTATCTGTATTGATGACCTGACTCCGGAACGCCTGGAAAATCATCCAGATGCTTCTTTATTGTCTTTAGATCAGTACAGCGATGAAAATATCGAAGTACAACTCTATTCACATTTATTAAGAAGTAACTGCCCAGTCACTGGACAACCGGACTGGGGTACAGTATTTATACGCTATCAGGGCAAAAAACCTTGTTATAAGAGTATTTTGGCTTATATTATTTCGTATCG
Organism: Acinetobacter sp. YWS30-1; assembly: GCF_033558715.1. NCBI lineage: Bacteria > Pseudomonadati > Pseudomonadota > Gammaproteobacteria > Moraxellales > Moraxellaceae > Acinetobacter > Acinetobacter sp. YWS30-1. The sequence goes on from NZ_CP114606.1 coordinate 2,040,012, forward strand.
TCAGCACAACGGTTTTCACGAACAATGTGTGGAACAGATGTTTGCCGATATCTGGCAAAATCTGAAACCGGAAAAGCTGATGGTATATGCGACCTATACACGCCGTGGTGGATTGGATATCAACCCTTGTCGTGTATCGGATTCCACATGGATGCCTCGCCCTATTCGTTTAGCGCGACAATAAAAAACATTGAGGTTTAAGAATGCCTTTTTTTGGTTTTATTCCTTCTGCAGAACTATTAAATACAATTCAGACTGCACAGAAAAATAAAAACTCGAGTGAACCGCTTTATCCACTGCGGGATAAAACTGCATTAATGATTAATGATGAAATTATTGATGCAATTCTCACGGAACTGGTACGCCGTTTTCCTGCAAGCGAAAAACGCGATACGGCAGAAAAACTGGCAGGCTATATCAAGTCTACTGTGGCAGTGTTACTGAAACAGTTACTGAGTAAAGCACCAAATGAAGTCGTCAAGGAGTCGATTGCTTTTTCTGAACGCAGCCTGTTTAAAGATCCGGAAGGAAATTTCCGTATTGGTGAATCACTGGATGCCAATCTGGTCACCAATCTAAAACACCATTATGCAGAATTAAAAGCTGGCCAAAGTGTCGATAAGCAGAGTCTCAGCAATCTGTACAAACAGTTTGGTGAAGCGACTGTACGTCATTTCATGGTCGACTTTAATAAAACCTTAGATTTAGGCATGATTAAACGCAAGGCTGCTGATATTGGTGCTTCAGCGGTAATCAAAGCGATTAATATTGCAGCAGATAAAATCATCCTGAATTTAAATAAGGATGAACTTCAGGCAATGGCAGAATATCACGACACCCTATTCTTTACTGAATAAAGCCGCATATTTATTCAAATAATGCAGATTAAGCCTGACTTCGGTCAGGCTTTTTTGTGGCTTAAGAAATAGCTTGTTACAGTTATTGTGAACTAAAATACAAAATGCTGAAAAAACAACCAACCCTTTCCTGTTTTTAAGGGAGTTTATATGACTCCTATTCATCAGAATGTTATCTTTAATATTGCCTCTAATGCCAGAAAATTGAGAAAAGTGAATTGATCTTTTTCATGGCACGATTCAAATGACATAGCCACAAACCTATCAAAAAATTGGAAATCATACCAAGATGTTGAAATCGAATTTTTATAAAAAATTGAAGCAGCTTTCGATCCTTGTCAGTGCATTCGGACTCAGTAGTTTAAGCCTGGCCAACGATTTTCAATATCATCCCTCTTATGCCAGTTTCAAGCAAAACACTATGCAGACCTATGGTCTAAGTGCCCAGCAAGTAGACAGTGCAATGACGGGAGCAAAAAATCTTCCAAATATTATCAATATCATGAATCGTCCAGGTGAAAGTAAGCCATGGTATGCCTATAAGACCAATTTTCTGTCTGAAGGTACGATTCAACGTGGTGTACGTTTCAAGCAGCAATATGCTGCAACATTAAATCGCGCTGAGCAGCAGTTTGGTGTACCACAATCGATCATTTTGGGTATTTTGGGGGTAGAGACCGGTTTTGGCAGCAACAAGGGTTCATTTGTGACCCGTGATGCACTGGCAACTCTTGGCTTTGGTTATGAACGTCGTGCGCAATACTTCCAGGATGAACTGGCGGCATTGATCGCATGGTCATATAAAGATGGTGTGTCAGCATCCTCGATCGTGGGTTCTTATGCAGGTGCTGTGGGCTATCCGCAGTTTATGCCAAGTAATATTCCAAAGTATGGGGTCGACTATGATGGCAATGGCCATATCGATCTGCGCAATTCTGCAGTAGATGCGATTGGTTCAATTGCAAACTATCTGGCTCAAAATGGCTGGCAACGTGATCAGCCAATAGCTTTCCCTGCCCGTTATACCGGCTCGAATCCTGATTCTGTCATCGCAAAAGATCTGACTCAGCCAACGCCTTATGGAGTAATCAAAACCCAAGGGATCAGTCCGATGAATCCGATTGTTCGTATTGATGATCTTGATATGGTCAATGTTATTCAATTACAAGAAAATTACGGACCGATTTACTATATTACTTATCCGAATTTTCAAGTGATTACCACGTACAATCGTAGTCGTATGTATGCCACTGCATTGTGGCTTTTAGGTACAGAAATTACGAGCCGATAACAGTAAAATTTCCTACCAACCACTAAAGTCAAGATTTTTATTAAACAAAATGCCTATTTTTTAGGCATTTTTTACGACTTGTTACAATATTGATTATTTTTTAATCAGTCATTGTTTATTTTGCGTACTTTTTTTAACTATTTTAATTAAACACTAGACAGCCAGTTGCCAGCATGAATATTATCCAATTCGTTAAATGTAGTTGCATAAGTTAAATATCAGGCATGTTTATAGGGTTATCAGCTACTTAGGCCCAATCTAATGAAACATGCTGTTAGGAGTTGATTCAATGCATTCTTCTTTTCTGAAGTATTTTATGGCCATCGCCGCGACCGTTACCCTAACGCAATCGCAAGCAGATATGGTTCAGTCATCATCATTCAATAATGATCATGACAATTCGCGTCTTGCAGCGCGTGTATTAAACAAAGAAGCTCAAAGCTTCAATTCAAATTTCACAAATTTGAACAGCCTTTCAATCACTGAGCGTTCTGGCGATAAAGTTCGTCGTCAAACTATTGCAGCAAAAATTGCAATTCCTGCAGAAGAGCCTTCAGTGATTGAGAAACTGAACAATGTTGCTTCAAACACAGTTCGTAAATTCAGTCAGACAGGTACAGCATCTTGGTATGGTCGTCAATTCCATGGCCGTAAAACTGCTAGTGGTGAAACATTCGATATGAATGCAATGACTGCTGCACACCGTAGCCTGCCATTAAACTGCTTTATCCGCGTGACTAACAAAAACAATGGTAAGAGTGTGGTTGTGAAGGTTAATGACCGTGGACCATTCCATGGCAACCGTGTTCTAGATTTATCTTACGGTGCTGCTAAACAGCTTGGTATTACCAATGCTGGTACTGCACATGTCAATATTGAGCGTGTAGATGGTCCAAACTCATAAGATTTGACCGCTCTACATTTAACTCAAAGCCACAGTCATGTGGCTTTTTTATTTGGTGATGTAGAGCAAGAGTTCAAACTGCTTTTACCTATACTACTGTCGATGTTATTCCATTCAGGTATGAGCCTTCATTAGCTTTTACTCATCCGCTATCGATTTCATTTTGACCATACCTCCAAACTGTTTTATATTTTGAAAACTGACAGTACGTTCATGGATGGGAGCGATAGAATGAAAACAATATCCGAATGGTTAGATGAATATAGTGAAAGTCATCAAAACAAAACCAACAAACTGATCCATTGGGTCTGCGTGCCTACCATCTACTTTTCCATTATTGGCATCATGGCGCACTTTAGCGCTTTACTGACTGCCCTGCTCTTGGTTCTGGCTTTTGTGTTTTATGCACGTCTAGATATTGTACTGGCTGTGGCAATGGCAGCGCTAACCCTGATGATGGCCTGGTTCATCTGGGTTTTACCTGTAGGTATCGGCTTCTTTATTGCATTGTTTGTTTTTGCCTGGATTGGGCAATTTTATGGACACAAAGTCGAAGGTAAAAAGCCTTCTTTCTTCAAAGACCTTCAATTCCTTCTCATTGGCCCGTTATGGTGCATGGATGCCTATTTAGGCAAAGTCCTACCTAAATGGAAATCTCGTCAATCTGAGGCAATACAGTGCGCTTAAAGCGTATGTAATATCATTACATTTATAAAACCAAGGAAAATTCCCTTATTGATAGGTTTTTCCTTGGTGTTTTAACCAACCGCTGATGTGCTTATTAGATGGATCATGATGGGTCCAATGAATCACCCCACCTTTGTCGCTATATTCATACTCACCAAAAAACTCAACCTGATCCCCTTTTTGCATATTCTGGATGCGTGGCGCCAGATCAATATTGTGCGCAACTAATACAGTTTGACCAGTGGATAATTCCAGAATAAATTTCTGATGACGGGAACCTTCATTATCATCTTTTAATAACACTACCACCTTACCGCTCGCCTGAACCTGAAGATCACTTTGTCTTTGCTGGTAAGCTTGCTCTATACGCTGGGTATCATCAGAAACCTTATGGGTACTTTTTTGAACATGAGTCTGCTCTTGAAACGCAACTTCTGCTGAAGGTACAAAAGTATTGGTCGGTTGTTTAGATTCTGATAAATCCAGACCTAAATAAGCAGCCAACAAAAGTGCAATGACAGCCCCGATCCCCATATTGGTTTTATTTGCCATAATTTCTCTTTGATTATTCTTTATTTAGTCACAAAAAAAGCCCCATTCGGGGCTTTTTCTAATTCGTTACTGAATTATTTTGCAGCAGCCTGAGCAGCAGCAACTTCTTCAGCGAAAGAAAGCTCAGCTTTTTTCTCGATACCTTCACCGACTTCGAAACGAACGAAGTTAGCAACAGTAGTACCAGTCGCTTTAAGAACTTCAGCAACTTTCTTGTCGTTGTCGATTACGTATTGTTGACGCTCAAGAACAACTTCGTTCAGGTATTTCTCAACAGAACCTACAACCATTTTCTCAACGATGTTTGCTGGTTTGCCAGATTCAAGTGCTTTTGCTTCAGCGATTTCTTTTTCTTTCGCGATAAGGTCAGCAGGAACTTGTTCAGCATTTACAGCAACCGGGTTGAATGCAGCAATGTGCATTGCCAAGCCTTTACCAGTTTCAGCATCACCTGAGTAAGATACAACAACACCGATACGAAGACCGTGTTTGTAAACAGCAAGGTTTTCACCTTCAACAATTTTCGCACGACGTACTTGGATGTTTTCACCGATTTTTTGAACTAGCGCAATACGAGCTTCTTCTACAGTAGCGCCATCTTCAAGTTTAAGTTCAGCCATTTTAGCAGCGTCAGTTTCGTTTGCAGCAAGTGCAGCAGCAGCAACTTTCGCAGAGAAACCAGCAAAGTTTTCGTCTTTAGCAACGAAGTCAGTTTGGCAGTTTACTTCTAGAAGGATTGCTTTGTTGCCTTCTTGAGCAATTGTGATCGCGCCGTCAGCAGCAATGTTACCAGCTTTTTTAGCTGCTTTTGCTTGACCAGATTTACGAAGGTTATCGATCGCTAATTCGATGTCACCACCAGCTTCTGTCAAAGCTTTTTTACATTCCATCATTGCTAGACCAGTACGATCACGCAGTTCTTTAACCATGCTTGCTGTAACTGCAGTCATGTTTATCTCCTAAATTCGGTAGAAAATGAATTCTTTTTAGAACAGAAACGGCCCAGAGGATTCTCATGGGCCGCCTGCATACATAACGCTTACTTTGCCACCATCACGTGTCGCAAAAATGACAAGCTAGCGTCTAACGCATTAAGCCTCAGAAGCAGGAGCTTCTTCTGCTTTAGCTTGTGCATTTGCTTGTGATTGAGCATATTCTTTACCAGCAAGAATCGCATCAGCCATAGCAGAAGCATAAAGTGTTACTGCACGGATCGCATCGTCGTTACCCGGAATAACGTAGTCTACGTTGTCTGGGTTAGAGTTAGTATCAACGATACCGATTACAGGAATACCAAGGTTTTTAGCTTCTTTAATTGCAATCGCTTCGTGATCAACGTCGATTACGAATAATGCGTCAGGTAAACCACCCATGTTTTTAACGCCGCCTAAAGCACGTTCAAGTTTTTCCATCTCACGGCTACGTTCTAAAGCTTCACGTTTAGTAAGTTTAGCGAAAGTACCGTCTTGAGATTGAGTTTGAAGGTCTTTTAAACGGTTGATAGATTGGCGAAGAGTTTTCCAGTTCGTCAACATACCACCTAACCAACGGTGATCTACGTATGGTTGACCAGCGCGTTGAGCTTGTTCACGGATGATTGCAGAAGCAGCACGTTTAGTACCAACGAACAAAACTTTGTTCTTTTTGCTAGCCAATTGGTTAGCGAAGTTCAAAGCATCATTTAACGCAGGAACAGTGTGCTCAAGGTTGATGATGTGAATTTTGTTACGCGCGCCAAAGATGTATTGACGCATTTTTGGGTTCCAGAAACGAGTTTGGTGACCAAAGTGCGCGCCAGCTTGTAGAAGGTCGCGCATGCTTACGTTGTAATCTGCCATTTTCTTTACCTTAAAGTTTGGGTTAGGCCTCCATATATCCGCATTCTCCACCCTTGCGGGCACCCAGAGTAATGTGACGATATATGTGCGGATTTTTAATACACCATTCAATCAGCCTCGCAAATATATTCACGAAAAAGCATTTGATAAAATGGGCGGCTATTTATACCATAGTCACATACAAATTTCCAAAAGTTTTTAGAGATCATGAACACTACTTATCAAGCTCCCCGTCGTTTAATCAAATCCGCTGAAGATATCGAAAAGATGCGTATCGCTGGACGACTGGCTGCAGAAGTGTTGGATATGATCAAACCGCATATCAAACCCGGCGTAACGACACTGGAATTGGATACGATTTGTCATGACTATATTGTAAATGTGCAGAATGCCATTCCTGCATGTTTAGGTTATGGTGCAGCGCCTGGCCGCCCTGCTTTCCAGCATACAATCTGTACATCTGTAAACCATGTGGTCTGTCACGGGATCCCATCTGAAAACAAGATCCTGAAAAAAGGCGATATTTTAAACATTGACGTTACTGTCATCAAAGATGGTTTCCATGGGGATACCAATATGATGTACATCGTGGGTGGTGAAACTTCAATCCTGGCAAACCGTCTGTGCAAAGTCGCTCAAGAAGCCATGTATCGTGGTATGGCTGTGGTGAAACCAGGTGCTACTATTGGTGACATTGGTCATGCGATTCAAAAATATGTTGAATCTGAACGCTTTAGCGTTGTCCGTGAATACTGTGGCCATGGCATCGGTACGACTTTCCATGATGAACCACAAGTTCTGCACTATGGTCAACCAGATACCGGTATGGTTCTTGAAGAAGGTATGACTTTTACGATTGAACCAATGGTGAATGCCGGTGTTTGGCAAACCAAACTGCTGGGTGATAAATGGACTGTGGTCACTAAAGACCATAAATTATCGGCTCAATATGAGCACACTCTTTTGGTAACAAAAAATGGCATTGAAGTGCTGACTGCCCGTCCTGAAGAAGATTTGTCACGTTTTAGTGCATAACAACAACACTTTCTCACATAAATGGCCACTTTAAAGTGGCCATTTTTAGTTTATATTTCACTTATTATTCGCATCCTCAAAGCATATTCTTAGTTCATGTCTATCTAAACTACCTATCGATGTTCAAGATAAGGTTGCACTGATTCAGCATTTTTTTCGTATATTTTTCCAAATTCTTTTGCCCAATCTGCACCATTTTAGGCTAAGATAATGTGCTTTTTATTTTTTAATCCCTATAAGAAGGAATACTGCCGTGGACGTACGTCTCTCTGATCGTGTGAATGCCATCAAACCGTCCCCTACGCTTGCTGTGACAAACAAGGCTGCTGAACTGAAAGCTGCTGGTCACAACGTTATTGGTTTGGGCGCAGGTGAGCCAGATTTTGATACCCCTCAACACATCAAAGATGCAGCAATTGCAGCAATTAACAACGGTTTCACCAAATACACCGCTGTTGATGGTACGCCAGGTCTTAAAAAAGCAATTATTGCTAAATTAAAACGTGACAATAACCTTGATTATCAAGCGAACCAAATTCTGGTTTCTTGTGGTGGTAAACAGTCTTTCTTTAACTTGGCACTTGCTTTGTTAAACAAAGGTGATGAAGTGATCATCCCTGCTCCATTCTGGGTGAGCTATCCAGATATGGTGATCATTGCTGAAGGTACACCAGTAATCGTGAAATGTGGTGAAGAACAACGTTTCAAAATTACTCCTGAGCAATTAGAAGCTGCGATCACTGACAAAACCCGTTTAGTGGTATTAAACAGCCCTTCTAACCCGACTGGCATGATCTACACTAAAGCTGAATTAGAAGCTTTAGCAGCAGTACTGCGTAAATACCCAGAAGTATTTATCGCATCTGACGACATGTACGAACCAATCCGCTGGGAAGATGAATTCTACAACATCGCAACTGTTGCTCCAGACCTTTACGACCGCACTATCGTATTAAACGGTGTGTCTAAAGCCTATGCAATGACAGGCTGGCGTATCGGCTATGCAGCGGGCCCTGCTAAACTGATCGGTGCGATGAAAAAAATCCAGTCTCAATCAACTTCTAACCCAACTTCTATTTCACAAGTTGCTGCAGAAGCTGCATTGAATGGTCCTCAAGACGTTCTTGTACCAATGGTTGAAGCATTCAAACGTCGTCATGACCTGGTTGTGAATGGCTTGAATGACATTAAAGGTATTTCTTGCCTACCTGCTGACGGTGCATTCTATGCGTATGCAAACATCAAACCATTGATTCGTGCGAAAGGTCTGAACTCTTGCACAGAATTCTCTGCTTGGTTACTGGAAGAAACTGGTGTTGCAGTGGTTCCTGGTGATGCATTCGGCCTAGGCGGTTTCATGCGTATCTCTTACGCAACTGCTGACGAAGTATTAGTTGATGCACTTGCACGTATCAAAAAAGCTGCTGATTCTATCGAAGGCGTTGATGAAGCGATTGCTTCGATCGAAGCTGAAAAAGCTGCGAAATAATCTAATTGATTAGATAAAAAAACCCGCGATGATCGCGGGTTTTTTTATGTAGTTTGTAGATGCTTATGGTATTTAAGTCCCAAACAAAGCAAACACATCAATGCGGCAAAGGTATAGGAAATAGCCAGCATCCACCAGAAACCACTTATTCCTAAAACATCCAGATTGAGATTGAAGAGCGACACTGGATGATAAGCCAAATACCAGCCTCCGCCCAATCCACCTAATAGCAGTACTCCACTAAAAATAAACATGGGGAAGACTACTACTTTCCAGCAACGTAGCATATTGACGCTAATCACCAGAATCGCATCAAAAATATGCATCCAGCACAATAAGAACATCAATGCCAGACTCACCGCAAGCACATCCTTATTATCACTAAATAGAGTCACAATCGGTTTTTGAAAAATTGCGATCAAGATCGCCAAAACAACTGCGCTTGCGACCACCGCACGTAACGCTTTAAAAGTTAAATCCCAGGCAGATTGCACTTGATTTTCACCAATCCTGGTAGAGACCAGAATGCTAAAAGCAGAGCTCATCGAAAATGGCACCATAAACAGCAGGCCAGCCAAACCCATCGCTACTTGATGCGCATTCACCATTATCTCCCCCAAAGGCAAGATCAATAATGCAATCGCACTAATTGTAAAGACATCAATAAATACGACAATTGCTGAGGGTAAGCCGATTCTTAAAATTTTTAGCAGAGTCTTAAAATAGAAGAATTGTCCGGACCAGTGCACACGCAACTGTTTTTCTAGAAATATCAGGTAATACACCACTAATAGTGCCCATTGAACAGTCAGATGAGCAATGAAAGCTCCCTTAACCCCATAGGCGGGTACATAACCCTGAATCCCAAAAATCAGGCAATAAGCTAAACTCATTTTAAGTATTAAATAGAAAATATTGGCATAGAACACACGCTTCGCCTGACCACAGGCTTGCGTTAAAATATATAAAATACGTACTAACAAATGTGCTGGAAGCGTCCAAGCCAGTAACCATAAACAAGGTTGAATCAAAGCCTGTAATGCACTATCTGCTTTTAACAGATGTAGCAAAGGATCTGCATGAGTTAATAGCCATCCTGCAAATACAGACAGGACGATGACAATAAGGATGCTCTGTTTCAGAATTTTTTGAATATCATCAAAAGCACGTCGCCCATATGCTTCAGCAAGTTCCTGCATCATACCCTGCAAAATCCCCGTCCCCGAAACAAATAATAAAGAATAAATAGATAAACACACAGCCATAGCAGCCACATGTTGCGGTGAGTAATGAGACAGGAAAATCATGTCAAATATTCCGACCAACATTATGATGCTATTACTCAAAAAAATCGGTACCCAAAGATGCAAAAACTGTTTCATTGCAAAATCACTCTATTCTTAATTCTTTTCTCGGGTTTTATTTTTAAACTGAATTATTTAAAACTGAGATATACAGTGGAAATCACATACAATCCTTGTGCCATAAATCTTTATATTTATTGATTTTTATAGAAAAGTTTAGTTTCTATCTTTAGTTCGCTTATAGAAAATAATAATTTATTGAGCTCAGAAACTATGAGTTTTTTTCGTTCCAATTTAACAATTTAATCAAAAGAAAGAATGATCATGACATGAAAAGCAGGATGCTATTTGAAATACGAACCTGCTAATCAGTATTTTTATTTAATGATATATATGCACTTATATAGTGTTCTTAATTTTAAAAAGATTATTTTCATCAGATAAAATCACCAGACTTGCTCTTCCTTTATCTAATGATATTCATTTCAGGAGTTAGGTTGCTGGAACATAGCAATTACCTCAGCTTCTGTCATTTTTTTGGTTTGATTGTTAAATGAATAAAATGCTGGCTGATGATCTATATAAATTTCTAAATCGAAATCCAGATCCTCTGGCAGTTGCTCCAAAGTAAATACATTAATATTGGCAAAGGAATGATCTTTGGTCCGCCAGAAAATAAAAGTACCACAGGCATTGCAAAAACCACGCTCTGCCCATTCAGAAGTACTTGCAACAGATAAATGCTGCTGATCAATAAAGTGAATATTTTCTATATCAATCGACATTAATGGTCCACTTGTCTGGCGGCGGCACATGGAACAATGACAGGCAGCAACTTCATGATTTCTGAGCTGAACTTCAAATCGAGTCGCTCCGCATAAACATCTCGCTTTCATGATTATTCTTCCTCGGTATTATTATTTTTAATCATTTTACCGGATTCATCATAAGTAAAAGGCTTTGTACATTTCCTCATACAATTTTTTATTGCTGATCAAAGCACCATCTGCCTAAACTTGTCATTCAAATCCAGTATTTAAAATAATAAGGACAAGCTATGGATCTCAAGAATCTTTCAGGTTTGCAGATTATGCAAGAGATGCTTAAGGGCAATCTGTCTATGCCTTCTATGGCAACCACCATTCCCATGTCTGCTGGCGAAGTCGAACCGGGACATGTGACCTTTTTTGTAAAAGCTGATGAACGCCATCTGAATCCTATGGGAGGTGTACATGGCGGTTTTGCCGCAACTGTTTTAGATACGGTAACAGGCTGCGCGATTCATACTTTACTTGAAGCCGGTGTCGGTTATGGCACAATTGATCTGAATGTAAAAATGTGCCGTCCAATTCCTCACAACCAAGAACTAAAAGCGATCGGAAAATCAATTAATCTCAGTAAAAACCTAGGTATTTCCGAAGGTCAAATTCTGGATGACGAAGGTCGTATTTATGCCCATGCCACAGCAACCTGTATGATTTTTCGCAATTCCGACCATTAACGTGTTTAAGGCTTAAAGTACGCCCCATTTCCCTTGCGGTGCTTTTACCAGCTTCGGCTGAGTCAAAGCCCGATATTCAAAATAATGCTTAGAAACATTCGATACACTCAGCACCTGAGTTTCTTTAGCAGAAGCCTGCCACACTTTAGACTGGTTCGACCCAGTCAGAAGATTGCCAGTAAGCGCATAAATATAAAGTTCTTTTTGCCGAGTTTCAGGCGTGTTCAGAAAGATCTCAAAGCTAAATTGGCGTTCTTGTTCGACCAGCCACTTTTCTGCAAACCATAATTGCAGCAAGTCACCCAGATACAATTGTTTGGTCGCTAAGGGCCATAAACGGATTTCTGCACCAGCCACAGGGGTAAAGTATTGAGCTGAATCTTGAATAATATCGAGATAATGATCTTGATAAAAAGACAGTTGAGAGAAGATTTGAGGGATAGTGAGCGTATTCATTCGCTTTCTCCGGTTTAGCCATTTTTGTGCTGGCAAGTAGGTTTAAATCCACACTGTTTGACCATTTGGTCAAACGACTTTATGTTTTCAATCTAGCAAGTGAAATTTGTTCTGACAAGCATTTTTTAAGAATTTAATGCAATCGTTTAAATTAAAATCAGATAAGTGCAATTTGTAATAAATATGACAGTTTTTTCTTGACCCTTTGCAAAATCTCTCTATAATCGCATTCAGATTCTCCCATAGCTCAGTCGGTAGAGCGACGGACTGTTAATCCGCAGGTCCCTGGTTCGAGCCCAGGTGGGAGAGCCAAATTCAAGAAAGCCCAAACATTTAAGACTTGGGCTTTTTTATTGCCTGAAATTTCATTTATAAAATGATTCGATTCTTCTTTTCTCTTATATATTCTTACTCTGCCCTTTTATTTACCTAGTTAGATTGGCTTATATTCTCGTTTAATCAAATGTGCTGTTATAAGCCGTTATTCTAAAATTGACGACAGCTTTTGCTATCTTGCACTTCAAGTTTTTCCTTCTAATCAAATTTTAAAATGCTTAGGCTATTTTAAATCCTTTCAATAGATAAATAAGCTAGGTAGCGAATCTTATATTTATAAAAAAATCCCCCGATTTGGAGGATATTTTTTAATGTCTTAATTGAGTAGCTTTTTAAGCTGCTTTTGCAGGCACACCACTGTGGAAACGGAACATTTCATCTGGACTAAGAATCAGATTCTTTTCTACTTCACGGATATGCTCAATTCGGCTTTGAATATCTTCTTGTGGATTTTTCAGTTTAGCGGTTTTTGCCACATCTAAAGCTAAGGCCAAGTAGTCCTCAAAATGGCGAGATTCAGATTTAAGCAAGTAACGGTAGTAACGTCCTAGCTCATCATCCACCAGCGGCGCAAGCGCATAGAATCGCTCACAAGAACGTGCTTCTACAAAAGCACCAATCACCAGCACATCAATTAATGCTTCGGGTTCATAGGTCCGGATTTCCTTACGCAAACCACCTGCATAACGCCCTGCACTGAGTCCAATCCATTGCTGGCCACGCTTATTCATGAATTCCAGCACCTGTTCATAGTGCAGCATTTCTTCACGGACCAGTTGCGCCAGTTTCACTTGTAAATCTACGAAGAAGCTATAGCGGAACATCAGGTTCATTGCTGTACTGGCTGCTTTCTTCTCACAGTTGGCATGATCCTGCATCAGAATTTCCAGATTCTGTAATGCCTCATCGAGCCAGGCTTTTGGTGTTTCACAACCTAAGAAGCCAATGACAGGCTTCATCAGTTCATCATAATCAATATTTGACATATATCTTTTGCAATCTTAACGCGCAGCTTTAATTGCAGCCTTCATTTGTTGTACAGCTTGCGCCAGTCCAACAAAAACTGCATCTGCAATAATCGAGTGACCAATATTTAATTCATGAATTTGAGGAATCGCAGCAATTGGAGTGACATTATCCAGGTTCAGACCGTGACCTGCATTGACCACCAGACCTTTAGAAGCCGCATACTCTGCCCCTTTGATAATGCGATCCAGCTCAACTTGCTGTGCTTCAGGTGTTGCTGCATCGGCATAAGCACCTGTATGAAGCTCAATTGTAGGTGCGCCACAAGCGACTGCCGCATCAATCTGGGCAATGTCTGCATCAATAAATAGCGACACGTCACAGCCAATCGCAGACAGTTCCTGGGTGGCTTTTTTCACATCTTCAAAATGACCAACGACATCCAGACCACCTTCAGTCGTCACTTCCTGACGCTTTTCTGGTACAAAGCAGACATGCTGCGGCTGGATTTCTTTAGCAATCGCCACCATTTCATCAGTTACGGCCATTTCCAGGTTCATATGGGTAGTTAATACCGGACGCATACGACGTACATCTTCATCCTGAATATGTCGACGGTCTTCGCGCAAATGCAGGGTAATTCCCTCTGCACCGGCCTGCTCACAGATCAATGCAGCATTGACTGGGTCTGGGTACGTCGTACCACGTGCTTGTCTTAAAGTTGCGACATGGTCAATATTGACACCAAGTAATGCAGCCATACTATTTTCCTAACTACGATTGAGATTGAGAATTTTGGATCCACAATTGTCGACTTTTCAGTGGTCGGTCACCGAGTAAAGCAGTGATCACCTGTCGATATAGCTTCGTCAGTAATTGTAACTGTTCTGGATTAAAATCCCTACCATTTTCATAGTGCTGCATTGTTAAAATCTGCTGACCTGACATGGTTGAGCGCAAGGCCTTGGCCGAAGGCATAAAACCTTCATTCAACTGAAAATAGTAATGTTGCACGGGATTGATTTGTGCCTGATTGGCATCGACTGAAAAATCCAGTTCATAGCCCAGTTCTTCTAATAAGATATGTTCAAACTGACGCAGAACCTGTTTTAAATAAGTATTGGGATTTTCCTGATCGGAGAGTTTTTGCAAGGCATTCAACGTTTCGCCATATTTGGCAAAGGTCAGCGGCATTTGCACTTCAAGCGGACATAAACGCAACAGGATTTCATTCAGATAAAAGCCAGAAAAGAAGGCATCACCGAAAAAAAAGATCGGCTGATTAACAATTTCTAATTTGGTGAAGTTTTTCAGTTCAGATTTGCCTGAAGCTAACAAGCTGATGGGTTGATATTGGGGTGGAGGATTTTGTCTCAGTATCCCGTCGATACGGCCATATTCCTGGGTAAATAAATGCACAATATGACTGCGATCGCGGTATTTACGATGATGAATCAGATATCCATGCAGCACTTCATTACGCATAGGCTGCTTCTTTAATCTTTATTCTTTTTTGAGTTTTTCTCGTCTTCTTCGTCATCCCCATCAGGAATGGCGGCACCCACAACAGCCGCGGTCCCTTTGACCGCGTACTTTGTGGTTTTATAGGCAACTTTGGCAGGAACGGTCACTACTTTATGAATACAGCCCTGCAAAAATAAAACACATGCAATGACTGCCAGAAATTTCATCATGATCCGTTCCCGTCCAATTTAAATGTCGCTATAACCTAGACTTTTCAGTGCCCGCTCATCATCAGACCAGCCGCCTTTGACTTTCACCCAAAGCGTTAGCATGATTTTCTGCTCGAACATTTTTTCCATGTCGACACGAGCATCCATACCGATTTTTTTCAGCTTGGAGCCTTTTTCACCAATCACAATGGCTTTCTGGCCAGCACGATCAACGAAAATGGTGGCATCAATATAAGTACATGCCGGCTTCATACGACCTGTTTTTTCATTCAGGGTCGGCTCTTCAGTTTTGAAAGATTCGATCTGAACAGTTAAATCGTATGGCAGTTCTTCGCCTAACTGACGCATGATCTTTTCACGGATAATTTCAGAGGCCAGGAAACGCTCTGAACGATCGGTAAGCTGATCCAGTGAATACAGTGGTGGCTGGAATGGCAGATACTTGGCAATCGTATCGCGTAAGTGTTCGAGGTTGGCACCACGAAGTGCAGACACCGGTACGATTTCAGCAAAGTTCATCAGTTTGGCACGTTCACGAATCAGCGGTAAGGCCTCATTCTTGTTCTCGAACGTGTCCAGCTTGTTGATCACCAGAATCACTGGCATATCCGCATTTTTTAATTTTTCCAGAACAAGCTCGTCGTTCTGGGTCCATTTCTGTGCATCAACAACAAACAGCACCAGGTTCACGTCACGCAATGCAGAGTGCGCAGCTCGGTTCATCATTTTATTGATGGCACGCACTTCTTTCTTATGCATCCCCGGTGTATCAACAAATACCGCCTGAGACTTTTCACGTGAATCAATCCCTACGATTTTATGACGTGTGGTTTGTGGTTTACGTGAAGTAATTGAAAGTTTCTGGCCCAGTAAGTGGTTCATCAAGGTCGATTTACCCACGTTTGGACGTCCGACAATCGCCACGAAACCGCTACGATAATCAGAAGGAATTTCAGTACCCTGTGCACTGAAAAATTGACTAATCAAGTCATTGCTGTCGCTTTGCGACTCGTGATCAGCATCAATGTGATCGGAATGAGTAGTCATTAAGACTTATGCTCCAAATGTTTTAAAATATCTGCCGCAACCGCCTGTTCAGCGAATCGTCGGCTTGAACCTTCACCGGCCATGACCGGCAAGCCTTCTACCTGGCATTCCACTTTGAAATGCTGGTTCGGGGCATCACCCTGAATATCTACAACCTCGTAAACTGGGAGAGGTTTTTTACGTGCTTGTAAATATTCCTGTAGGCGTGATTTAGGGTCTTTCAGCTGGTCAGTTGGCTCTATATTGTCTAAATACGGCTCGTACCATTTTAGCACAATTGCCTGTAATACAGTGAGATCACCGCAATCCACATAGATCGCACCAATGATAGCTTCGACCGTATCCGCAAGTATAGACTCACGATGATGACCACCCGATTTCAGCTCACCCGTACTAAGAATCAGGTTCTGATTCAATTTTAGATCATTGGCAATTTTCCCTAACGCTTCCTGTCGGACAAGAGTCGCACGCATACGCGTCAGACGCCCCTCATTTTCCTGCGGGTAAGCAGTAAAGAGATAATTGGCTATGATCATCCCTAAAAGAGAATCGCCTAGAAATTCTAGGCGTTCATAGTTGTGTTTATGACTGACTGAACGATGGGTCAATGCCAATTTTAACAGATCAGCTTGTTTAAACTGATAGCCGATCCGTTTGGCAAGACGCTCATCATTTAGTTTTGACTGTGCTTTGATCAAAATCTTTCTCAAACTTCATCACTAAATCGATATTCATTATAAAATTCTTGCGAATTTCATAATTCTTGTGCACTTGTAAACCATCAGTGTTGGTTACCTTGGCAATTTCATCAAATTTCAGATCGCGAATATTGTTCATTTCTAAACGCTGACCCATCTGTTGACGAAATTTTTCTGGCGCAATATTTGCCGGAGAACTCTTTAAAAGTTCCTCAATCTGATTGTCCACCATACGATCATCAAAGTATGGCCCCCACACTGCAATCGCCACTTTGGCAAGAAAAGCAAACCCCACGATTGCAAATAAAATTCCAATATACGAAGCACCTTGTTGATGTTTCATTTTTTATTTTCCTGACTGAAATAATTAATCGATTATTCCGTTTCGACTAAACGATGGCAGTTTAAAGCCAGGTTCTTTATGCATCCAGATATAGAATGCGCGACCTGTTAAGTTTTCTTCCGGAACAAAGCCCCAGAAACGACTGTCAGCACTTTGATCGCGATTATCCCCCATCGCAAAGTAATGACCTTCTGGAACTTTCACTTCCCAATATAAACCATTTTCAGTTGAAAACTTACCATTTTCTATATAGTTAAGGAATGGAGCCTGACGAGCTACATTGACTCCTTCCAGCTCACGCATAGTGAAGGTATGTTCGCCAATGGTTTCTTTATGATAAATCGAATTTGGCGTGTCCAGGCGATCTTTTTCACGACTGAATTCTACTGGAACTTTTGCTACCTTCTTACCATTAATAGTTAACTGGCCATGATCATAAACAATATGATCACCTGGCAAACCAATTACACGTTTGATATAGCTAATCGTTGGTTGTGGCGGATAGCGAAAGACCACGACATCACCACGTTCCGGACTACCTGTATCCAGAATTTTTGTATTTACAATCGGTAATTTCACACCATAGTCAAATTTATTGACCAAGATAAAATCACCAGTTTCCAGCGTTGGAACCATAGAGTCTGATGGAATATTGAAAGGTTCGTACAGAAAAGAACGCAATACTAAAACAACGGCTAAAACCGGCCAGAAATCATAAGCCCAGGTAATAATGAAGTTTTCATTGCCCTTGCCTTTGGTCTGTCGTTGTTTCAGTACAAACTTATCCAGCAACCAGACCGCGACGAAAAATAAAGTCGCAGGAACAAGAATCAAATTAAAATCAAAATCCATGGGCTTATTATCCTTATAGTATTAGCGTTCGACTTTCAGTACAGCTAAGAACGCTTCTTGTGGAATTTCAACACTACCCACCTGTTTCATACGTTTCTTACCTTCTTTCTGTTTTGCAAGAAGTTTCTTCTTACGTGATACGTCACCACCATAACATTTTGCCAATACGTTTTTACGCATTGCTTTTACAGTAGAACGGGCAATAATTTGCGCACCAATAGCCGCCTGAATTGCCACATCAAACATCTGACGAGGAATCAGGTCTTTCATTTTTTCAACCAGTGCAATTCCACGGTGACGTGCATCCTGGCGATGGCAAATCATTGCTAAAGCATCGACTTTTTCACCATTGATCAGGACATCCACTTTCACCAGTGATGAACTTTCAAAACGCACAAAGTTGTAATCTAGTGACGCAAAACCACGTGAACAAGATTTCAATTTATCAAAGAAATCCATCACCACTTCGGCCATTGGAATTTCAAAAGTAACAGAGACCTGATTCGCCATGAACTTCATGTCTTTCTGTACACCACGGCGCTCAATACATAGGGTCATGACATTACCCAGGTATTCCTGTGGCACGAGGATATGACACTCTGCAATTGGTTCACGCAGGTCTTCAACAGTTGAGCCATCTGGCATTTTTGACGGGCTATCGATGTAAATGGTATTGCCATTTTTCATCACTGCTTCATAAATTACCGTTGGTGCTGAAGAGATCAAATCCAGATCGTATTCACGTTCCAGACGCTCCTGTACGATCTCCATGTGCAGCATACCTAAGAAGCCACAGCGGAAACCGAAGCCTAGAGCATCAGAACTTTCTGGTTCGAAGAACAGCGCAGAGTCATTGATTTGCAGTTTATGCAATGCTTCACGGAAAGGTTCAAAATCACTGGAATCGATTGGGAACAGGCCCGCATAGACCTGTGGTTTTACTTTTTTGAAACCAGGTAATGTTGGAACTTCTGGAGTAGTTGCCAGTGTAATGGTATCACCCACTGGTGCACCAAAAATGTCTTTAATACCGGCAATTACGAAACCAACTTCACCCGCTTCAAGAATATCGGTTTCAGTATGCTTCGGATTGAAAATACCGACTGAAGTGATGATATGTGTCTGACCCGTCGATTTCACCAGCATCTTGTCGCCTTTGCGAACACGCCCCTGTTTCACACGAACTAGAGATACCACGCCCAAGTAGTTATCGAACCATGAGTCAATAATCAACGCTTGCAGCGGTGCATCACGTTCACCTGTTGGTGCAGGAATGACATTCACCAGCGTTTCAAGTACACCTTCAATACCTAGGCCAGTTTTTGCTGAACAGGTCGGTGCTTCAGTCGCTTCAATCCCGATAATATCTTCAATTTCCTGAATTACACGTTCGGGTTCAGCCTGTGGCAAGTCAATCTTGTTCAGTACTGGTAAAACTTCCAGACCCTGCTCAATCGCGGTATAGCAGTTTGCTACAGACTGCGCTTCTACCCCTTGCGCTGCATCCACAACGAGAAGTGCACCTTCACAGGCCGCTAAAGAACGTGAAACTTCATAAGAGAAATCCACGTGTCCCGGGGTATCAATGAAGTTCAACTGATACTCTTGACCATTTGGATGGGTATAGTACAAGGTGACCGAAGCCGCTTTGATGGTAATCCCACGTTCGCGTTCAAGTTCCATAGAATCAAGAACTTGAGCCTGCATTTCACGATCCTGCAAACCACCACAAGTTTGAATAAAACGGTCTGCCAGAGTCGATTTACCGTGGTCAATATGCGCAATAATCGAGAAGTTACGAATGTTTTTAATATCAACAGATTTTTTAGCTTGCGCCATGGGCTACCTTGAGAAAAAAACGCGCCATGCAATTTAAAAAGTCATTGCATAACAAAAGCCGAATAGAAATTGCCGAGGATTATAGCAGAATGGAGATACAGAAAAAGAATTATCTTTCTTCTCTCTTAGCTGTCTTAAGCACATGACCAGTTTCTTCTTATTTTTCTTTTCCTCAGCTTTTTCTTAGAAACAGCTTGTTAAATGGGCTGCTTCCTATTTAGTAGCTGCCTTCTATTCGATCTCGATATCATCACCTTATTAGATTGATTCTTCTCTTATTGCCTTTGCTTCTTCACTCAAATATAAAGTAGAAAAATCATAAGGGTTAATACTGTCTGAGAGGGGCTGATAAGCTTGGGTAAAACTTGGCGACATACGCTTCGGGCGACCCGACGCAATTTCGATACAAGCCCACTGCGTGCTACCGGTAAATAGGACATTCTGATCCTGTGGACGATAAAAAGCATACTGTCTGAATGAATATAAGGCATTCAAATCACTTAACCAGGTTCGTAGAATCAGCTCATCCCCTTCAAATGCCGCCTTGCGATACTGGACATGATGTTCAACTGCAACCATGGCATGTTTAAGTTGCAGATACTCATTTAAACCGAGTCCTAATTGCTCGATATGGGCCGAGGCCACATCCTGCATCCACTGCACATAAATGACGTTATTCACATGTCCTAGACGATCAATATGTTCAGGATGTACCTTTAAAACTTGGTCAAAAATACCAGTCACTTTTCTCTTATCCTTTATCGCAATTTTTTCCATGTACAGAGTCTACAGAAATTATGCCTCGGGTAAATTGCGAAAAATAAAAAACCGCCTATACAAGCGGTCCTTTATTGAAGATTCATTTATTTTATGAAATGCGCATCCCGACAATGGCACGTTGACCCTGACGAATCAGACCGACACGAGCAACACTACCTTTTTTCAAATCTGCCACAGCTTCCACAAACTGGTTACTGTTCAAGATTGCTTTACCATTGATTTGAGTCACGACATCATTTGGCATAATCCGTGCCTGAGCTGCGATTCCGTCTCTACGGACGTCCTGAATCACTACACCACCCTTAATCTCTAAACGCTCTTTTTCAGCCGGGCTTAATTCCCGAATAGTAACGCCTAATACCGGACCTTTATTTGGCTGAGCCTGGTTACCTGCTTTGGCTGGCGTTTCATCTGGTGCAGTCGTGAGTGTTGCATTGATACTACGACGTTTATCATCACGTAATACTTCTAACTGGATCTGCTGTTTAGGCGCAGAACGGTTCAAATAGTTCAGCAACTGGCTAGTGCGTGAAATATCAGTACCATTGTATTTTAAAATCACATCACCGGCTTGCAGACCCGCTTTAGCCGCTGGCGAGTTTGGTGCCACCTGGGTAATTAAAGAACCTTCTGGCTTAGATAATTTATAAGATTCAGCCAAAGTACGGTCGATATCTTGCAGGCTTACACCCAGATAAGAACGGGTCACTTTACCATCACGTTTCAGCTGGTCAGCCACTTCCATAGCGACATCAATGGGAATCGAAAATGACAGGCCCATATAACCGCCAGTACCACTGAAGATTCGTGAGTTCACCCCAACCACTTCACCGCGCTGGTTAAATAGCGGTCCACCCGAGTTACCTGGATTCAGGGCCACATCAGTCTGAATAAATGGGACTGCGGTTTCGCCCATCATATTACGCATCTTGGCACTGACAATCCCGGCAGAAGCGGAGTAGTCAAAACCAAAAGGTGAACCGATTGCTAATACGGGTTCACCTACACGTAATTTATCGACATCACCAGTACGCAGTTCCGGGAAACCTGAACCATTGACTTTCAACAAAGCGACGTCGGTACGCTCGTCGCTTCCCACGACTGTCGCATCAATTTCCCGACGATCATTCAAGGTAATTGTCACTTTAGACGCATCTTCAACTACGTGGTGGTTGGTCAGCAGATAACCATCCTTACTAATGAAGAAGGCACTCCCATATCCGGTTTTTTCCTGCGGTACACGTGGCTGCGGAATAATCACCTGATTACCAAAGAAACGGCGTAAAATTTCAGGAACCTGTTGTTGCAAGAGCTCTTCTTCGCTCATTTTCTTGACAACACTCACACTGACAACTGCCGGACTGACCTGATCAACCAGGTTAGAAAAATCGACGGGTGTTACTGCCTGTAACTGAGCAGCACTCATGGTAACAGTCGCTGCAAATAATCCTTTTTTTAAATCCAGAATTTTCATATAAATTATTCACCCAAATTGTTGATAAATTTATGTAAATAGGTTTTATCACAAACTTCATATATTTTAAGTAACAATATGTTCGAAAGCTTGAATGTTGGCAACCTTTAATTTTTCTAAAGCATTAAGTTAAAGCTTTTATTAATTTTTTTCATCAATAAATGAGCACTTAAACGCTTGCCTTTTGTACAAAAAAGCGCTCTGATTAACGGACTTTTTTCAATTAGCTGATGGACATGTCTAATTTTCCCCTTACCCATCATTTTGACGTGATCATTGTGGGCAGTGGTGGTGCCGGTCTTAGTCTAGCACTTTCTTTGCCTGAACATTTTAATATTGCAGTTCTTGCCAAATCCACCCTGACCGATGCCAGTACCTATTATGCACAAGGCGGCGTTGCAGCCGTACTGGATGAGACAGACTCGATTGAACAGCATATTGATGACACCATGATTGCAGGTGTACATCTGTGTGAAATGGATGCGGTGAAGCAGACGGTTGAAGGTGGTAAGCCTTCGGTGGATTTTCTGCTGAAACACGGCGTCCAATTTACCCTGGATGAGCAGGAACAATTACATTTGACCCGTGAAGGCGGCCATTCACAGCGCCGAATCATTCACGCAGCTGATGCGACTGGGCGTGCCATTTCTACCACGTTGGTACAGCGCGCTCAGGAAAAAGAAAATATTACCATCTTTGAAAATTACATTGCGATCGACCTGATCTGCTCACAAAAACTGGGCTTAGATGGTGAAAATCGCGCCTTAGGTTTATATGCACTCAATGAAGCAAGTGCACAAGTCCACACTTTCTTAGCACCCTTTACTGCTCTGGCTTGTGGCGGTGCGATGAAAGCTTATCTTTATACCTCGAACCCTGATATCGCGACCGGTGATGGGATTGCGATGGCTTATCGTGCCGGTTGCCGGGTTGCCAATATGGAATTCAACCAGTTCCATCCGACCTGTTTATATCATCCACAAGCCCGTTCATTCCTGATTACAGAAGCTATGCGTGGTGAAGGCGCCTATTTACGCCTTCCTGATGGTGAGCGCTTTATGCTGCGCTTTGATGAGCGAGCAGAACTGGCACCACGTGATATTGTGGCGCGTGCAATTGACTATGAGATTAAACGTCTGGGCATTCGTCATGTCTGGCTGGACATTACCCATAAAGATGAAGGCTTCATCAAGGAACATTTCCCGACCCTGTATGCACGTCTGCTAGAGCTTGGCATCGACATCACCAAGGAAATGATTCCTGTGGTTCCTGCTGCGCATTATACCTGTGGTGGTGTGGTCGTAGATGAAAATAGCCAGACTGATATTGTCGGACTCTATGCCATTGGTGAAACGTCCTATACTGGCTTACATGGTGCTAACCGCATGGCCAGCAACTCACTTTTAGAATGTTTTGTGTATGGCATGAGTGCTGCCAAACATATTCAGGAAAATTTCAAGGCAGATCAAGCTATCCCTGAAGTACCAGAATGGGATGATTCTCAGGTGACCAATCCTGATGAAGATGTAGTTATTCTGCAAAACTGGGACGAGCTGCGTCAGACCATGTGGAACTATGTGGGTATCGTCCGCACGACTAAACGTCTAGAACGTGCCCTGCACCGGATTGAGATGTTAAAGAAAGAAATTACCGAATACTATCAGGATTATCAGGTGAGCAAAAACTTGATCGAGCTGCGTAATCTGGTACTCGTTTCAGAGATGATTGTGCGTTGTGCCATGCAACGTAAAGAATCCCGTGGCCTGCATTTCACCCTGGATTATCCAGAATTGTTGCCTGAACTACGTAAAACTGTACTAATTCCACCAAGTTTTGAAGTAGAAACTCCTTTGGTGAATGCTTAAAGATATAAATAAGGCAGATCATATTTTTAAATGTTATCTGCCTTTTCTTTGGCTGTGATTTTTTTAAGTTTTTAGAATAATCAGGTTATTTAAATAAAGCATATGATTTGTATGAGTTAATCAGCATTTTAAGGAGTGTATGGGTTCTTTACGTGGTGGAACCGAATAGGTCGCTGTCACATGGGCAACCGGCTCTTCCTGATCAATCGAATAAATCCAAACTTCTCCCACAATGAGCGCCTTCCCCACTTTCATCAATTTACTTTCCCCTCGCAGATCGACTCCGCCTGAAGGTTTACGCAAAAAATTAATATTCAAGTTTGTGGTCACTGCTAGGCCAACCAGTCCAATCTCACCGAGAATGGCAATATATAAAGCCAGATCAGCCAAGGTCATCATAGTAGGGCCAGATACCGTGCCGCCGGGACGTAATTCCTGCTCACTCACTCGATACAGTACGGTTGCACCCTGAGGCACTACAGCTTCGATCTGGCACTTTTCCAGGCTCTGTGGAAATTCCTGCTGTAAAAACTGGATGATTTCTTCTCTTGTACTTTTCATCATGTTTTATCTTCCTGATTTATTCCAATATAGAGATTCTTCCTTGAAATAACTAGAGAAAAGTATGCCAAAAATATCTTTAGAATAAAATTATTTTAAATAAGACAGTGCCTGTTCAAACACCTGAACCGGTGTTTGAGTCGCATCTAGACGCTTAATACGTTCTGGATGACGCTGGCATAGTGTGGTATATCCAGCACGAACCTTCTCAAAGAAAGTAACTTTCTCTTGCTCAAATCGATCCAGAGCACCTCGGGCACGGGCGCGATTCATACCCAGTTCAATCGGTGCGTCCAGCCAGAACGTAATATCCGGCATACGTTCCACAAAATTTTGATTTAACAGATTCAGCTTGTCTTCACTGAGTCCACGTCCTGCACATTGATAGGCAAAACTGGCATCACTGAAGCGATCACATAAGACAATTTTTCCAGCATTTAAAGCAGGTAGAATCACTTGTGCCAGATGCTGGGCACGTGCCGCATACATCAACAATAACTCTGTATCATGGCACATCGCTTCTTCGTGGTTTACGGCCAACAATAGTGAACGAATCTGTTCTGCCATTGGTGTGCCACCCGGCTCGCGGGTCAGCACGACCTCTTTACCTTGAGCAATAAAATCATCATAGATACGACGAATGAGTGTGGTTTTCCCTACACCTTCAGTGCCTTCAAAGCTGATAAACATGCTCATTCCTTATTTTTTGAACGTAAAACAGAAAGATACTCTTGCACTGCTCTATTGTGGTCTTGCAGACTGCTGCTGAATTTATGCCCACCATTACCCGTTGCAACAAAATAAAGATTTTGTGAATTGTCCGGATGCATGGCAGCCTCAATAGCTTTCTTGCTTGGTAAGGCAATCGGTGTTGGTGGTAAGCCAGCCATAGTATAGGTATTATATGGTGTTGGAGTGCGCAAATCCTGACGAGTAATATTACCTTTGTAATTCTCACCCATACCATAAATCACGGTTGGATCTGTCTGTAGACGCATACCGATTTTCAAACGGCGTACAAATACACCTGATACCTGTTGTAACTCGCTATCCAGACTGGTTTCTTTTTCAATGATCGATGCCATGATTAGCGCTTCATATTTATTCTGATATGGCAGATCTGAAGCACGTTTTTCCCAAGCCTGATCCAGAGACTTCATCTGGCGCTGATAAAGATCGGTCAGAATCTTGCGATCCGTTTCGCCTTTGGCAAAGAAATAGGTATCTGGAGCAAATAGACCTTCAGGATGATTAAATGGAATATTGAGTTCTTTGAGCAATTGATCGGTTGGCAAATTCACCACTTCTTTAGTCACCAGATCATCTTTCTTTAAAGCATCAATCAGCTGTTTAAAGGTTGTACCCTCAATCACCAGAATCCGGTTCATCTGAGCATTTTCTGCATTGGAAATCATGTCCAGCACTGCACGGATACTCATACCTTGAGGAATTTCATAGACACCCGCCTTCATGGTGTCATGAATCATGATGCGCTGATACAGCTTTAAAATAACCGGAAAGCTGACATGATTTTCTTTGGCCAGCCGATCAATAAATCCAGAATAGGTTTCACCGTTACTAATTGCCAGTAACTGTTTTTGACCTTCTACAGGATAATCTTTCCATAGGCTAGCTTTCAGGATCAACCCTAGAACCAGGAGTATCCCGATTAGAAATAGAACTATCCCCTTCATGAAACCAGGGCGTTTGGCATTATTTTTCTTTTTGGTTTTAGACTTGGAAGCTGACATATTAATAAGGCATCTGATTCAATCGAAGACGGTTAAAAAGTTCAATACAAGCATCTACATTTAAAGCACGCTGCTCAAATTGAGTGGCAATTTTCATCGGACTGAGCGCATTGCAGAAAAACAAGCTGTCGATATGGGGAATTTCATCCATTTCCACATCACGCTGCTGACAGATAATGCCCTGATCCTGCATACGTTGCAAAATTTCTGCACGCATTACACCGAAGACGCCATTATAACGAAGTTCTGGTGTAATCCATGTATTGTTTATACGAATGAAGCAATTACTGCTCACCCCTTCAACAATTGTACCCTGCACATCCGTGACCAGTGCTTCCGGCCAGCCATGCTGATCCGCTTCCTGTTTAAGCAAAACCTGTTCCAGACGGTTTAAGGTTTTCAGCCCCACCAGATTCGGCATACTGAGACCAATGGCCTGTTGCAATACACCCGTCTGAATCTGTTCATAACTGAAGTCCTGTACAGTTTTCGGATAATAAAACACCCAAAGATCTGCCGGATGGTCTGGCAGGCTATAACCACGCTGTCCTATACCACGACTCAGTACAATCTTTAAGGTTCCGTTCAGTTCAGCTTCTGATTTCAATAACGCTTGCAAACTTTTTTCAATCAGGTCCAGATCAGCATGCAAACTTAATTTTTGCTGGCTCATCCTTAAACGGGCTAGATGACGGTCTGCTAACTCGATCCGGTTTCGACGGATGCGCGCGGTAGTAAAGCAACCATCACCATAATGAAAGGCACGATCCAGCACATCTATATCTTTGACGGGTTGAGCATTTTTTAAATACAACATGCTTTTAAGGCCTCTCTGATGACGGATAGAGCGATGAAATATAAGCTCTGTCTATATATCTGTTTTACTCACATAAAATTCGTTTTTAATTATTTTTTATGCAAAAAATCTCCAGCTATTCTTGCCCCATCCAACAAAACAAAGAAACATTTGAGGCAAATATGAACATCCGTAAATTAAAAATTGGGGTATTGGCAGCACTTATTTCAGCAACCGCTTTTAGCGTATCTGCAAAAGACTTCCTGAACGTGTCTTATGACCCAACTCGCGAATTGTACGATAACTTTAATAAAGAATTCAGTGCTTACTGGAAAAAATCTACTGGTCAGGATGTGAACTTTAAACAGTCACATGGCGGTTCAGGTAAACAGGCACGTGCTGTCATTGATGGTCTGGATGCGGACGTCGTGACTTTGGCCCTAGCTGCAGACATTGATGAAATCGCTGCTCGTGGCCTGCTACCTAAAGACTGGCAAAAGAAATTCCCACAAAACTCAACACCTTATACCTCAACCATCGTTTTCCTGGTGAAAAAAGGCAACCCTAAAGGCATTAAAGACTGGGGCGATCTGGTGAAACCTGGCGTAGAAATCATTACACCAAACCCGAAAACCTCTGGTGGCGCGCGCTGGAACTATTTAGCAGCTTGGGCTTGGGCGAAACATCAGCCAGGCGGCAATGATACTAAAGCTCAAGACTTTGTTCGCCAGATCTACAAACAAACTAAAGTACTCGACTCAGGTGCACGTGGTTCAACCACCACTTTTGCTGAACGTGGGATCGGTGATGTATTGCTGGCTTGGGAAAATGAAGCGCATTTAGCGATTCGTGAACAGCCTGGCAAGTTTGAAATCATCACCCCTTCTTTGTCGATTCTGGCTGAACCACCAGTAGCAATCGTTGAAAAGAATGCCAAAAAAGATGGCAATGAAAATCTGGCTAAAGCTTATTTGAACTACCTGTACTCACCTGCAGGTCAAACGGTTGCTGCAAAGAATTTCTATCGCCCACGTAATGCGGCAGTATTAAAACAATACAGCAATGTCTTTAAATCGCTGAAGCTGGTGACTATTGATAAAGAGTTTGGTGGCTGGGACAAAGTACAGAAAAAACACTTTGCCAATGGCGGTATCTTTGACCAGATCGTAAAGGCAAATAGGACAAAATCGTAATAATAAATGTCTATGCAATGGCCTTATTGGATAAGGCCATTGTTGTTTCAAATACTTATAAAATCTTTTATCTTATATTTTCATATAAAATTCATTTTTAATTATTTTTTATGCATAAAGAATAGGTTTATTCTTCACTCATGTTACAAAACGTGTAAGAGTTTGAGGTTCACATGAGCATTTCAACAAAACTAAAACTAGGGGTTCTTGCTGCTGTTATTTCAGCAACTTCGTTTTCTGCTGCAGCACGCGACTTTTTGAATGTCTCTTATGATCCGACGCGTGAACTCTATGAAGACGTCAACAAAGAATTTAGTAAATACTGGAAAAGCCGTACTGGCCAAAATATTAACTTTAAACAGTCACATGGTGGTTCAGGTAAACAGGCGCGTGCCGTGATTGATGGTCTGGATGCCGATGTCGTAACTTTGGCATTAGCCGCTGACATTGATGTACTGGTCGAAAAAGCCAAACTGTTACCTGCAGACTGGCAGAAAAAATTACCACAGAACTCAACACCATATACTTCTACCATCGTATTCCTAGTACGTAAAGGCAATCCAAAGGGTATCAAGGATTGGGGTGATCTGGTAAAACCAGGTGTAGCGATTATCACACCAAATCCTAAAACTTCAGGCGGTGCACGCTGGAACTATTTAGCAGCTTGGGCATATGCCAAACACTTACCGGGTGGTAACGACAAAACTGCACAAGAATTTGTTCGTAAAATCTATAAACAAACCAAAGTACTTGACTCAGGCGCCCGTGGTTCAACCACCACTTTTGCTGAACGTGGCATCGGTGACGTATTGCTGGCTTGGGAAAATGAAGCACATTTAGCCCTTCGTGAACAACCGGGCAAGTTTGAAATTGTGACTCCCTCCCTGTCAATTCTGGCTGAGCCACCCGTCGCGATTGTTGAGAAGAATGCCAATAAAAAAGGCAACAAATATCTGGCACAAGGCTATCTGAACTTCCTGTACTCACCATTGGGTCAGGAAATCTCAGCACGTAACTTCTATCGCCCACGTAATGAAAAAGTACTGGCGAAATATAGCCAAGTCTTTAAGCCATTAAAACTGGTGACTATTGATCAGGAGTTTGGTGGCTGGGATAAAGTACAGAAAGCCCACTTTGAAAATGGTGGTGTTTTTGACCAGATCGTTAAAGCTAACAGCGCAAAAAATAATTTAAGCTGATTTCATACAGGAGCATCGACATGACTCATACGCTTATTGTTCCCGGTGTAGGTGGCAGTGAATACAATCACTGGCAAACCTGCCTGCAACACCGGCTCATGCGTTGCTCCCGGGTGCAGCAAAAAGACTGGAATCATCCGGTACTGGATGTATGGGTCGCAGAATTTGTTAAAACCCTGCAAGCCATTCCAGATGATGTACAAATTGTGGCACATAGCTTTGGCTGTTTGACCAGCGTGGCAGCACTGGCCCAGTATCCTGAACTGAATACTAAAGTCAAAAATCTGGTTCTGGTTGCACCTGCCAATCCTGCACGTTTTGGGGAAAATGGTTTTGCCCGTGATAGCCAGATGGATTACAGCGCCTATTTTCAGCAGCTCAAGATTCAGGCTCCAACGACTTTGCTGATCAGTGAAAATGATCCTTGGCTGAGTTTTGAAGATGCCCAGGTTCTGGCGAAAGCCTGGAAGATCAAACCGATTAATCTGGGAGCTGTAGGCCATATCAATGTTGCTTCCGGTTTTGGTTCTTTCCCTGAAATTGAACAATATTTGATTTCAGAAAAGGCTATGCACCATATCAGCAAAGTTGATGAGAGCAAGTATTATTTTAAATTTGCATTTTAGTCCCTGCAAATTATGCTTGTGCCGATTCTATTTTCTAATTTTCGCTGGTTAACTTTAACCAGCATTCTCTCTTTTGAGGAGTAATCATGTCGCAGCGATCCCGAGTGCTGCCAGGATTTGGTCTTTCTCTAGGCTTTACCCTAGCGTATTTGTCATTAATCGTTCTGATCCCGCTATCTGCCGTTTTTATTAAATCACTCGGCATTGGCTGGGAAAGCTTATGGGAA
Source organism: Acinetobacter sp. YWS30-1 (assembly GCF_033558715.1). Classification (NCBI taxonomy): domain Bacteria; kingdom Pseudomonadati; phylum Pseudomonadota; class Gammaproteobacteria; order Moraxellales; family Moraxellaceae; genus Acinetobacter; species Acinetobacter sp. YWS30-1. Next base: position 2,070,173 of record NZ_CP114606.1, read on the forward strand.
ATCCTGAGCTCTGAACGTATCTTGAAATCATTACAGCTAAGCTTTAGTTCAGCCATTATTGCTGCTTTGATTAATGTAGTTTTTGGCCTGTTACTGGCATGGTGTCTGGTGCGTTATAGCTTTCCGGGCAAACGTATTGTCGATGCACTGGTCGATCTGCCTTTTGCCCTGCCAACCGCAGTTGCCGGTATTGCTCTGACTTCTTTATATGCACCGACTGGCTGGATTGGTCAGTATTTAGATCCAATCGGCATCAAGGTGGCTTATACCCCGATCGGTATTACCCTGGCCTTGATCTTTATCGGTATTCCTTTTGTGGTCCGTACGGTACAGCCGGTTCTTTCTGATTTAGAAACTGAACTGGAAGAAGCGGCTTCTGCACTCGGTGCAAACCGTTTTCAGATTGTCACCAAAGTCATTTTCCCGATTCTGCTGCCAGCACTGATCACAGGTTTTGCTTTGGCCTTTGCACGTGGTGTCGGTGAATATGGTTCGGTCATTTTCATTGCGGGTAACCAGCCTTTTGAAACTGAAATTGCACCGCTGATGATTATTTCCCGTCTGGAAGAATATGACTATGCAGGTGCGACCACAATTGCTGTAGTGATGCTGCTCATTTCCTTTGTAATGCTCTTCCTGATTAACTTATTGCAAGCTTGGGCGAGCCGCCGTACCGGGAGAACTGCACGATGAGTTTAAATACCAACAGCAATGCGCTGGCTGAAAAGCTGCAATCCCGCGATGCGACTCGTGAGCCGACCTGGGTACGTTATACCCTGATTGCGATTGCACTGATCTTCTTTTTAAGCTGCCTGATCCTGCCTTTGGTTCTGGTCTTTGTTGAAGCATTTAAACAAGGGGTTGGCGTATATACGCAAGCCCTTGTTCATCCAGATACTTTATCTGCGGTCAAACTGACTTTACTAACGGCTGTGATCGCGGTACCAATGAATGTAATATTCGGCATAGCTGCAGCCTGGTCAGTAGCGAAGTTTAACTTCCCTGGTAAGTCAATTTTAACCACCATTATCGATATGCCTTTCTCAGTATCACCTGTTATTGCAGGTTTGATGCTGGTACTGATTTTCGGTACTCAAGGCTGGATGGGTGGCTGGTTGATGGATAATGACATCAAGATCCTTTACGCCGTTCCTGCGATTGTTCTAGCAACGATCTTCATTACCGTACCTTTTGTAGCACGTGAGCTGATCCCTTTAATGGAAGCGCAAGGTACTGAAGAAGAAGAAGCTGCGATTGTACTCGGTGCATCTGGCTGGCAAACCTTCTGGAAAGTGACCCTGCCAAATATCAAATGGGGTCTGATTTACGGCGTAATTCTGTGTAATGCCCGCGCCATGGGTGAGTTCGGTGCAGTATCAGTGGTTTCTGGCCATATCCGTGGTGAAACCAATACTTTGCCGCTACACGTCGAGATTCTTTATAACGAATATACCTTTAGTGCTGCGTTTGCCGTGTCATCACTCCTGGCTCTCCTCGCAATTGTGACTCTGGTTCTGAAAACCTGGGTCGAACTGCGCCAGGAAAAACAAGACAAACGTAATGATGATTCAACAGTTTCTTAAGGAATGCCCACATGAGTATTCAAGTTAAAAATATTGAAAAACACTTTGGTGCATTCCATGCACTGAAAAACATTTCGCTAGATTTCCCCGATGGTCAACTGGTGGCGTTACTGGGTCCATCAGGCTGTGGTAAAACCACTTTGCTGCGTATTATTGCAGGTCTGGAATCGGCAGATGGCGGTCAGGTGATCCTTGAGGGTGAAGATGCCACCAATGTGCATGTACGTGAGCGTGAAGTTGGCTTTGTATTCCAGCACTATGCCCTGTTCCGTCATATGACCGTATTTGACAATATTGCCTTTGGTCTGCGTGTTCGTCCGCGTAAAACCCGTCCATCTGAGGCAGAAATTAAAAAGCGTGTTACCCGTCTTTTAGATTTGGTTCAGCTGGGTTTCCTGGCAGATCGATATCCAGCTCAACTTTCGGGTGGTCAGCGTCAACGTATTGCGCTGGCACGCGCGCTGGCCGTTGAACCGCGCGTATTGCTACTGGATGAACCTTTCGGCGCACTGGATGCCAAAGTCCGCAAAGAGCTGCGTCGCTGGTTACGTACCCTGCACGATGAACTACATATCACTTCGATCTTCGTGACTCATGATCAGGAAGAAGCACTTGAAGTGGCCGATCAGATCGTGGTGATGAACAAAGGGAATGTAGAGCAAATCGGTTCACCTCGTGAAGTCTATGAAACCCCGAAAACTCCATTTGTATTCGACTTTTTGGGTCAGGCGAATCGTTTTGAAGGTCAGAACCATGGCGGCCTCATCCAGCTCGGTGAAGACCGCATTCAATTTGAGGGTGCAAAAAATGCCGCTCAAGGTGAAGTGATTTTATTCGCACGTCCAGATGAGTTACGCATTCATGCACAGCCACACGACAATGCCATTCAAGCGACCTTCATTCGTGAATTATGGATCGCGGGTAAAGTAGTTGCAGAGCTAAATGACCGTCAAGGCAATCTGATTGAAATTTTACTGACACCGGATGAAGCGAGAGCACATCAATTCCGCCCAAATCAAACCGTATGGTTAAGTGCGGTTAACTTGCATTTATTTGAAAACCAGGTCGCTTAAGATCAAAAGATGGGGCTTTAAAATGCCCCATCCTCTTCTAGGGTAAGAGAATTATGAATTTCCAACAATTAAGAATTATACGAGAAACGGTTAGACAAAACTTTAATTTAACTGAAGCTTCCGCTGCGCTTTATACTTCGCAGTCCGGGGTAAGTAAGCATATTAAAGATCTGGAAGATGAACTGGGGGTGCAGTTATTTATCCGCAAAGGTAAACGTCTACTGGGCTTAACCGAACCGGGTCAGGCACTTTTAGGCATTGTGGAACGCATGCTGGTTGATGCAGACAATATCAAACGTCTTGCGGATGACTTTAACAAGGTCGATGAAGGCACGCTGACCATTGCAACAACACATACTCAGGCACGTTATGTATTACCGCCGATCGTGAATCAGTTCAAAAAAGAATTTCCGAAAGTTCATCTTATTTTGCAACAAGCCAGTCCAATGGAAATTACTGAAATGCTACTTCAGGGTGAAGCAGATATCGGGATTGCGACTGAAGCCTTAACGACTGAAGAAAATCTGGCGAGTGTGCCTTATTATAACTGGCAGCACAGTATTATTACGCCGCAAAATCACCCGCTAAATAGCAAAGAACAGGTACGTATTGAAGACCTCGCTGGCTATCCGATTATTACTTATCATGGTGGTTTTACTGGCCGTTCTAAAATCGACTCAGCCTTTGAAGAAGCCGGTGTAGATGTGGATATCGTAATGTCAGCTCTGGATGCCGACGTGATTAAAACTTATGTCGAGCTCAACATGGGTGTCGGTATTGTCAATGATCTGGCTTATGATCCAGAACGTGACTATCGTCTGAAACAGATTAAAACCGATATTTTTGGGGTAAATACTACCTGGATTGCAGTACGTAAAGGCCACTTATTACGTGGTTATGGTTATGAGTTTATTTCTTTATGCTCACCAGATGCAGATATCAAGGCACTGAAAAAAGTCGCTTATCCAGATGAATAATATGGATTGTACTTTCTGAATTGAAGAGGCGTATTGCCTCTTTTTTTAATTTTAACAGTAGATTATTTCATTAAAAATCAAGCATAATTACAGTATAATTCAATAAATAAATTATATTAATGATGAGCTACAAATTTTCCCTCTTGGGATGTGGACTGATTTTTTCCGGGACAAGTTTTGCAGCAGCTTTTGAGCAATCTAATCAAACTATCCAGTCCTTCTTTGAAAAGGAACATTATGCCGAAGTCTCATTTGCCTGGACGCATCCTAATGTTAGTGGTCAAGTGCAACATACCGAAGTATTAGAACAATTAGGTATTCAGGATTTTTCCACGGGTCAGCTTGCGAATAATCAGCTGGTTATTAATGCTGCATTAAAACTACAGCTTCATCCTCAGATCTCCTGGGGTTTTATTTACGATCAGCCCTTCTATGTCGATGTTGCATATCAATATAGTCCAGTTTTTGCAGGTGAACCTACAGAGATTGAAGCAGCCGATATTGAGTTTGATAGTCATAATCTGACTTCCATTCTTGGTTATCAGCCTGATCCCAACTGGAATCTCTATGCAGGACTAAGTTATCAGACCTTAGAAGGTAATTTAAGTTTGGTAGGTGAATCTTTTTCTGTCTTTAATGGTTATCACGTTCAGCTTGAACAAAATGCTGCCTGGGGTTGGCTCGCTGGAATGAGCTATCAAATTCCTGAGTATTTCTTTAGAACTGCGTTAACTTATCGTTCAGCCATAAATCTTCAACTGGAAACCACAGAATCACTTACAGTCGGCACAGCTACGTCCTGCTTTACCCAAGTGCAAACACCTCAATCCATTAATTTTGATTTTCAGACTGGGCTTCCCTCTCAGAATATTTTTTATGCGGGTTTACGCTGGGTAAATTGGCAAGATTTTGTTATTCAACCGCCGAAATTCAGTGCAGTGATTGATTATGCTGCCTTAGAGTTTCCTGAAGTGAAAGATATCAAGATGATCGATTATCAGGAGGATCAATGGTCGGCCAAATTTGGAATCGCACATCAATGGCCTTCTTCTGTTATTCATTCTTTTGAAATCTTATGGGACTCAGGTACGGGAAATATAGCTTCCACCTTGAATCCGAGTGATGGTTATTGGGGGGTGGGTTTGGGCTATTTTCAGAATTTTCTAAAAGACTGGGATATTGCTACAGGACTGTATTATTTAAAATTCCAGAAGCCTAAAACAGATACAAACGCTGCTATACCCCAGTTCGTAGGCTTATCTGCAGTGGATGATAATAATGTATGGGTGGTCGGTATGAAGTTGGGCTATCACTTTCAATAGTTTTTAATAAATAAAAAAAACGAGCCGAAGCTCGTTTTTTTTATTAGGTTAAGCAGCTATAGCTTAGAAACGGAAGCTTACACCTAGTTTAGCCACTGGTAACCATTCGTATTTATTATCGTTACGAAGTGCATCTCGCTCATCAGCTAATGCTTGCTCTAAAGAACGACCATCGTCAGCACGGTCAATTGTATATGCTTCTGGATTAGCAGTTAAACTTACAGTAGGATTCCCATTATAATAGGCCCCTACCTCGCCGAAGACCCCCCAACGATTGGTAATGGCTGGTGAGAAACCAATCCCTACATAAGGTGCAATATTATTTTTATAAGATAGGTCACCATTAATGCGAACATCTGTATTGCCTGCATTAAAACGTGCCCCATCAACTGTGAATGAAGCATTAGTACCTGGACGACGTTCTAGACTATAATCATTATCAATATATGCTACACCGGCAGCCATATAGAACCAGTTCGCCCAAGGACGAATCTCAGCGTTCAAATAAGTCAGGTTATTGTCCATATCCAGGTCATATTTAGAACCGTTGATTGATAAATCATCAGTCCAAGAAATATCACCACCATTATAACCTAGAGTAACACCGACATAAGGGTTAGCATTCCAAGAGATCGCGCCACCATAACCGGTAGTACCGACTTCAGCACGAACAGCTGCAGGTTTAAAGAAAGAGAATTCAGCTACGCCTTCATCTGTTACGATTGTTTCATCAGCAGCCATGACAGATCCAGCTGTGGCAGCTAGAACGGATACTGCTAAAAGTTGATATAAAGCTTTCATTATTTCTCTCCTCAAAAGAACTTTTTTTTCATCATTAGTTATTCGTGATGAGCTCAATATAAAGGAGTCAATGAATATTTTTTATTCGTGTTTTGCTGAGCTTTTGTTATTTTTTGATACATATTAATTTTTCTTGTTGAATGATAAGCCTTTTTTAAACAATGTTTGTACATATTTAAAATACGAAAAGGATACTAATCACTTTACTTGCGAATTTAATTCAGCACCCTTCCTAGTTTTCCATCTTTTTAGAGCAATATAGTGTAAAATATCGGAAATTTTTTTCTGGAAGGAAGATCATGTCTCAGCTTTCAACAATCATTGAACAAGCGTTTGAAGACCGTGCGAATTTCACAGCAGCAGACTGTCCTGCTGAAATCCGTCAAGCAGTTGAGGAAGTAATTGCTGGCCTGGACAATGGTACTTTACGTGTTGCTGAAAAAATCGAAGGTGAATGGGTTGTTCATCAATGGATTAAGAAAGCGGTATTGTTATCATTTAAATTAAACGATAACAAACCAATGGAAGCTTGTGATCTTCGCTTCTACGACAAAGTAGATACTAAATTCTCTGACTGGACTGACGAGCAGTTTAAAGCTGCTGGCGTACGTGTTGTTCCTCCGGCGGTAGCGCGTAAAGGTTCTTTCCAGGCGAAAAACGTGGTACTGATGCCTTCTTATGTGAACATCGGTGCTTATGTAGATGAAGGTACGATGGTTGATACTTGGGCAACTGTAGGTTCATGTGCTCAAATCGGTAAAAATGTTCACTTGTCTGGTGGTGTAGGAATCGGTGGTGTTCTTGAGCCGCTTCAAGCTAACCCAACAATTATTGAAGACAACTGTTTCATCGGTGCACGTTCTGAAATCGTTGAAGGCGTAATCGTTGAAGAAGGCTCTGTCATTTCAATGGGCGTATTCATTGGTCAATCTACCAAGATTTATGACCGTGAAACTGGCGAAATTCATTATGGCCGCGTACCTGCTGGTTCTGTTGTGGTATCAGGCAGCCTGCCATCTAAATGCGGTAAATACAGCTTATATGCAGCTGTAATCGTGAAAAAAGTAGATGCGAAAACTCGTGCTAAAACTAGCCTGAACGATCTGCTACGCGAAGACTAAGATGTCTTAACCTAGAGGACACATTTGTGTTCCCCGGAGCTTCAACTGCTCCTCGTCTCTACGGTCAGCAATGATCGTAGGGATTTTTATTTTTATACATTGTTATTTATTTTTCAGTGGTTAATGTTGTTATGAATACGCTTCGATCTTCCGCAATTCCAGTTTCTGATCCGTCTGCGGGCTTACGCATTACGGAGATCTTCTATTCATTACAAGGTGAAGCCAATACTGCAGGCTTACCGACCGTATTTATCCGCTTAACCGGCTGTCCACTGCGCTGTACCTATTGTGATACTACCTATTCTTTTGAAGGTGGCGAGCGCAAATCTTTAGATGACATCATCCAGACCACGCTTGATTTTAAAACGCCTTATGTCTGTGTGACCGGTGGTGAACCATTGGCGCAACCGAACGCCCTGCCCCTGATGCAGCGACTTGCAGATTTAGGCTGTGAAGTCTCTTTAGAAACCAGTGGTGCGTTAGATGTTTCTAAAGTGGATGCACGGGTATCTAAAGTTCTGGATTTAAAAACACCAACTTCAGGTGAAGTTGCACGAAATTTGCTTACAAATCTGGATCATTTAACTCAGCATGACCAGATTAAGTTTGTGATCTGTAATCGTGAAGATTATGAATGGTCAAAACAGCAGGTAGAACAGTACCAGTTGAATGAAAAAGTCAGTACGGTCTGGTTCTCCCCTGCCTTTGCAGTTGAAAAAGGAGCTGCGCGCTTGCCACAATTGGCACGTGATCTGGCTCAATGGATTTTAGAAGACCATCTCCCTGTTCGTTTCCAGCTGCAGCTGCACAAGTTGTTATGGAATGATGAAACTGGTCGTTAATTTTTGTAAATTTACTATATTGGAGTATTTGTTATGCGCCCTCGTGCCATTGTATTGTTATCTGGCGGATTAGATTCAACAACCTGTCTGGCTTGGGCGCAGGCACGCTATGAATGTATCGCACTGAGTTTTATGTATGGCCAACGCTCTACTACAGAACTTGATGCAGCTCGTGCGCTGGCTCAACGCTCGGGTGTAGAACATCGTGTCATCAATATTGATTTAGGTAACCTAGGCGGCTCAGCCCTTACTGATCATAGCATTGAGGTACCAGACCAATTGCAGGAAGGTATTCCGGTAACCTATGTACCTGCACGAAATACCATCTTCTTATCTTATGCTTTGGCTGCTGCAGAAGTGTTCGGTGCTGAGGCAATTGTGATCGGGATTAATGCGGTGGATTATTCAGGTTATCCAGACTGCCGCCCGGAATTTATTGAAGCTTTTGCCAACATGGCACGCCTTGCAACCAAGGTCGGTGTTGAAGGTCAAGCCCTGAAATTTGAAACACCTTTGTTACATTTATCCAAAGCAAATATCATTCGCTTAGGCCTAGAACATGGCGTAGACTACAGTCAAACGGTATCTTGCTACCAAGCAGATGACCAAGGACGTGCGTGTGGAACATGTGACAGTTGTCGTTTACGCAAGCAAGGTTTTGCTGATGCAGGTGTTGAAGACCCGACACGTTATTACCTTTAAAATCGATCAAGGTTATAAATCCATATTATGAATATTAAAGCCAAATTACTTGCGACTAGCCTACTCTCTTTGTCTGCCCTATTTTCAACTGCATCTTTTGCAAATAATGATCCAGCTAAGGCAAAAGCAGAATTTGAGGCGATGAAAAAAGAATACACAACTGCCATGAAAAATGCTGGAAGCAGTTCAAATGTACGTGACGGTTTAATTAAAGCCTGTGCTATTCCATACAAACAGGCAGTGAAGTACAAAAAACTGACCCTGTCTGATGTGAATAAGCTTTGTACATGTGAAGTAGATGCAGAAGGTAAATTGACTCAAGCTCAGAAATGGCAGATTCAAAGCACCATTAACCAGAAGAAAAACCCTGCAACTTTAGACTTTGTTAAAAAACAAAGCCAGAATGTGCAGTCTTGTGTAGGCCCACAGCTCGCAGGTAAATTAAATTCACTTGCTGCAGAAGCCAATAAAGCCGCTCAAAAGAAATAATCCTGACGGATGTTTTTCTAGAATAAGCCACTATAATGTGGCTTATTTTTTTGAAAAAATTTAGAAAAATTGGAGAAACCATGTCTGAGATCAGCTTACCTGAGCACACTTTTTCAACCACTACAGGTGAAATTAATCTGGCCCAACTGGATGCAGAATGGCTGGCTATCTATTTTTATCCTAAAGATTCGACACCTGGCTGTACCACTCAGGCAGTAGGTTTTTCTTGTTTAAAAGATCAGTTTGATGCACTCAATACGACTATTCTGGGCGTATCACGTGATTCGGTTAAAGCGCACCAGAACTTTACTGAAAAACAGAATCTGACTATCAATCTGATCAGTGATAAAGAGGAAGTGTTATGCAAACACTTTGATGTCATTAAAGAAAAGAATATGTATGGCAAGAAAGTGATGGGCATTGAACGCTCTACCTTCATTTTCCATAATGGCAAGCTGGTCAAAGAATACCGCAAGGTAAAAGCTGCTGGCCATGCTGAACAGGTTTTAGAAGATTTGAAAGCTTTACAGGCTGCTTAAGGTGTTTCATAAAATCAAAAAGGCATGAATAGAAATATCATGCCTTTTTCTTTAGAGTTGCTGCAAATATAAGTTTAATTTACTAAAGAAACCGCAATCGACCACATTACACAGCCAATAAGTATATCCAGTATTTTCCAGGCTTGTGGCCGCTGAAAAATAGGTTGCAAATAACGTGCTGCATAGCCCAGTCCAAAAAAGAATACAAAGGACGCACTAATCGCTCCTAAGGCAAATTGTATCTGCGCATTGGAATATTGGGTGGAGATAGAACCAATCAAGACCAGTGCATCCAGATAAACATGCGGATTGAGCCAGGTCAGCATCAAACAAATCAGCAAAACCTTATATAAAGAAGGCACATCTTTTTGATCTGTGTCCAGACGCTGCTCATTCTTCCAGGCCTGATAAAAATGCTGAGCGCCATAGATCGCCAGAAAAGTTGCACCCAGATATTTCGCCATATTGATCCAGTGCGGATTGACCAGCATCAATTGTGAAAACCCCAAAACACCGGCAAAAATTAATATTGCATCAGATAAGGCACAACACATACAGATCGCAAAGACATACTGCTGTTTCAAGCCCTGCTTCAATACAAAAGCATTTTGTGCACCAATGGCAATAATCAGGCTAAAGCCTACTGCAAGACCTTGTATATATGCATTTAACATTGGAATATCATGGAATTATAAAGATGGGGATCATTATCTATGTTATTCTTTTCAATTAAATATAATTAAGAAAATATCATTTAGACTAAATTTTATTTAGGTAAGCTATGCCACTTAATTCTAAAAACTGTGATGCTTTTCTGGCTGTTGCAGAAACCCAAAGTTTTGATGCTGCCGCAAAAGTATTAAATATAACGGCTTCGGCAGTCACTTTAAGAGTGCAAAATCTGGAAAGAGATCTGGGGCAAGTTCTGGTACTACGTGAGCGTCCTTGTAAAGTGACCAATGCCGGTCAAACCTTACTGAATTATTTGCAGCATCAACGCCTGTTGCAGCAGCAATTGATCCAGCAATTAAATGGTCAAAATAAAGCAGAATTTAGCTCGATTCATATTGCGGTAAATGCAGATTCACTCGCGACCTGGTTATTTCCCTGTCTGAACACCACCCTGCTTGCAGAGAAAATCACTTTGAATCTTCAGGTCGCTGTTCAAAGTGAAACTCATAAGCTTCTAGAGCAGGGTCAAGTCAATGCCTGCATTAGCAGTGAGAGTGAAGCCATGCCGGGCTGTAAGGCTCATTTTATCGGGCAGATGCATTATAGAATGGTCGCAACACCTGCTTTTGTGCATTCCTGGTTTAAACAAGGCATTCACCGGGAATCACTGCGTAAGGCACCTGCTGTAATTTATAATGATCAGGATCATTTACATAGCCATCTACTGTTAGCTCAATTTGGTTTAAACCAGCAATGTTTTCCTTTTCACTATATCCCCTCCTCGACCGCCTTTGCGGATGCTATTTTTTCAGGATTAGGATATGGTTTGGTGCCGGACTATCAAATTGCGGACCGGATTCAAAATGGGACACTGATCGAAATACTGCCTGAATGCTGTTGTGATGTACCTTTATATTGGCATCACTGGAAACAGCAGTCTCCCGCTCTAAAACAGTTAACCAAAGTCATTCTGGAACAGGCAGAACAATGTATGAATAATCCAATTCAATAAGCAGTTCTATGATGTCCTGCCGAATTCACAGAAATTGAATATCAGATTATTGGGTTTTCCACTGTCCCATTAGGTGAATATTAACTTTTTCACCCACGCCTGCAGTGGCTTTCTTCATCCCAAAATCTGAGCGATTAATTACCGTGGTTGATTTCACATCGAGTAGATTAGGATTAGCCTTGTTCGGTGTCAGCGTGGTATCGAAAACTACTGGTCGAGTAACCCCTCTTAGAGTGAGTTGACCCATGACCTGATAACGATTCGTACCATTTGGCTTAAACTGGGTACTTTTGAAATTGACTGTTTTATAGCGCGATGCATGAAACAGGTCCTCACCCATAATCATATTTTTAAGGCTAGGTTTGGAAACCTCCAGGCTATCCACCTGCATAGTGAACTCAGTAGATGACTGTTGTGGCCGATCGGGATCAAACTGCATGGTTGCCTTGAACTCTTGAAAATTTCCCTTTACCACATTCAAACCCAAGGAGTTAATGCTAAAGCCGACACTACTTTGAGGCGTCAATATCCAGCTTTTAGCATACGCAGCCGATATACACATAGCAGATAGAGCACCCGCATAAGCTATATTTTTCAGGAATAGATTCATTGTGTTCATCCTTAACAATCAAATGAACTCACTACCTTAAAACGGTTTTAGCCCAGATTTGTTTTATCATTTAGTTCAAACTTGTTGACCAATTGTTGATAAATCTCATTATTTTTAAATTTATGTAAAAACTCACTGGTGCCTAAAGGAAAAGCCGATTCCACCACTTCACCGCGATAATACGCTTCACGTAAAGGAGTGGCGGATATAGCGCCAACCAAGCTATCCAGTTCCACCATTTCCCATTCCGGGAACAAACTTAAATAATAAGAAGATTCATCTTTAAAGTGTCCAATTAGACCAACTTTTGCTTCTGCTTCAACTACTTCAGACACCAGCGATTTCACCAGTTTTTGCCATTTTTCATCATTATAGACATCAATGACATGGACAAATTTAATCCGTTTCTGATCTGCTTCAGAAAAATTCGACAGGATCATTTCTTCACGTTCAGTGGCCAGAAATGGATTTTTAATATTACGTTCTTGCTGTGCTGAGCCTAATGCCAGAATCACCTGCTGGCTCTGCTGCAAGGCAATTTTAATCGTTTGCATATGGGCCAGATGGAAAGGTTGAAAACGACCAATAAACACCAGGTAATCAAATTTATACTTCATAGCACATCTTACTTTTATGAACGCATCAGTTATGCCGCAGGGAATTTTTTGCGACATAATAAGCGCCAATAAATTCATATTAATAAAGCAAGGATAGTACGATGACACTGAGCTGTATTCAACAACCGCATCAGCATTTAAATGCGAATTTAGACCATGGCGTATTGACCTTAGCCATTCACCGTCCTGAAGCAAAAAATGCGCTTTACGGCGAACTATATCTATGGATCGCACAGGCACTGGATGAAGCGGATCAGGATAGTAGTGTGCGTGTCGTGATTCTACGTGGTCAAGACGCAGACTTTAGTGCCGGCAATGACATGCAGGACTTCATGAAGTTTATTCAGACACCTCTGCAAGCTAAGGCTGGCGATACCCCTCCTTTTGTCCTGTTGAAGTCTGCTGCAAAATTTTCCAAGCCTTTAATTGCAGCCGTTCGTGGCGTTGCGATTGGTATCGGGGTAACGATTCTGCTGCATGCTGATCTGGTTTATAGTGACAATACTGCCCTGTTCCAGATTCCATTTGTTAGTCTTGGCCTGTCTCCTGAAGGTGCTTCAAGTAAGCTGTTAGTACAACAAGCTGGCTATCATAAAGCGGCTGAGCTATTGCTTACGGCACAACGGTTTAATAGTGAAAAAGCATTGGGCGCAGGTCTGGTAAATAGCATTGAGGAAGATGTCTATGCTGCTGCTGAAAAACAGGCACAAACTTTGGCTGCTTTACCACTTGCTTCCATTAAGCAGACCAAAGCATTAATGAAACATAATCTGGCTGAAATTATCGAGTGTATTGATGATGAAGCTGAGATCTTTATGAAACGTGTGGGTTCACCTGAAATGACGGAAGCGGTTCAAGCCTTTATACAAAAACGGAAACCTGATTTCACACAATTCAACTAATTCTGAAACTTATCTTTTAATTGAGGCAGTTTAGACTGCCTCAATCTTTTATTTTTTTGAAAGAATCTAGCTTATGACTAATGAAAACTCCCAAACGACTTCTCAAACAACCGATAGTTCAAATCCTGAAAAGAAACGTTATTACGAACCTGCACCTCAGGATATTGATGTAGACAATTTCCGAAAGGTCATCGAAAGCCGCCGTTCAGTGCGTAAATTTACCAAGAAGCCAATTCCTGCCGAGGTCCTCGATGCCTGTCTGGATTTGGCCTTGCTGGCACCAAACTCTTCAAACCTGCAGCCGTGGACATTTTATGTGGTGCAAAACCCCTCCAAGAAAAAACGTCTGGTTAAAGCATGTATGAGCCAGCTTGCTGCTAAAACAGCTTCAGAACTGATTGTCTGTGTGGCACGTACTGACCGTGTAGATGAAATGGCAAAACTGAATATCAGCGAGTTTCCATTTCCTGAGGCTCCACCAGCCATTAAAAAGTACTATAAGTACATTCCATACAACTACAAAACCGGTTATTTAAATGCCTTTGGTAACTTTAAGAAAGTTGCTTTCAAAGTAGCACGTACACTCGATAAACAAATGCCGGTTTCCGCATTTAGTCCTGCCGATGCCAAACTATGGGCAAGTAAAACCACAGCATTAGCCTGTGAAAACCTGGTACTGGCTTTACGTGCTTATGGTTTTGATAGCTGTATGATGGAAGGTTTCGATGAACCAATGGTTCGTGAAATTCTGGACCTGAATGATCAGCAATATCCGGTGATGGTGATTGGTGCTGGTGAACGTGCCAAAGATGGCGTGTTCTTCCCGCAGTATCGTTTTGATCGAGAGCTGTTTATTCAGAAGGTTTGAGTTTAAAAATAGTATTTAAAGGATTTAAGAATATTAATTTACTTAATATTTGATGACATGGATGTCGCTTAATTAAGTATATTAGAAAAATCTAAATAACCCCAATCATGGATAAGCCTAGTTTTACATCGTTGTAAATTGAGGCTTATTGTGATGACAGATTTGATAAGCACACAAGGATGCATAAATCCCAGCCAAATAACCTGAAATGGAACGATGGCGACTGCTTACCAAGTTATATTGTTGCTTCAGTAAGCTAAAGATGGTCTCTATTTTATTGCGTTGTCTTAGCATCATTTCATCTTCTGATGATAGCTTCACTGGTCGCATATTCTTGCGATGATAGGTAATTAATTCAATATCCTGCTTTACCAATTTTTCTTTTAAAGTTTCACTGATGTAGCCACGATCACCAAAGATTTTACCGATGTAGCCTTGAGCTAGCTTCGGCAGAATTTTTATATCTGAAGTATGGCCATTTGACAGTTGGGTCTGAATAAATTGACCCTGAGCATCTACTAATACATGTAATTTACATCCATAGAACCACCCCATTGAGCTTTTAGCTCGTGTGGCAATCTTTTTTAAAGATTTATGACGTTGGATACGCTGATTCTTACATACGGGTAAAGTTGTAGAATCAACCCAGGCACAAGCTGTTTGAGCGCTAGAAGTTAGAGAAATATGCAATGCTTGAAGTGCGAGTTGATGTTGATTGATTAAATGAACCATCCGCTGATAGGATGGGAGGGCCTTGAAAAGCTTATAATAAAAGCGCTGTATCATGCCATAAAAGGCTTTGAAATGATGAAGTTGAGAGTTCTTATACCAGACCGCGATAAAAATGATTTCAGATAAACAAAGAACCCCTGATCTCTGCCTGACCTTCGGATTTTCTTGTTTTAAATATTGCCAATAGATGGCTTCATTTTTCTGAAAAAAATCGTCAATCGTACAGAATAAAGTTGTAAACTCGAACATAGGATGGCTGGTTAAATAGTTTGTGTGGTAACTCACTTATCAACTTAGCCATCTTTTTTTTCAACTGAATTTCTTATCCATGATTCGGGTTATAATAATAAAAGCAGATTGGGTGTTTTTAATATATAGACGGCACATCAACACTAATGCACCGTCGGTTTATATCACTTCTAAAATTTAAACTTTTATATCTAAGAGCTGTATAAATTCAAATGCCGGTTCTTCATAAGGATGACTGTCTTTTAGAGCTTTCGCCACTTCAACAGCCTTTTCATCAGGTACAAGAATTTCGACCCGCCATTCTTCCACATTTTCCAGCTGGCCGATTTCCCCAATATGAGGATCTGCACCGCGCTGTGGCTTAAATTGTCCAGTTCCCAGTACTTGCCAGGCACAGTCGGTATATTCACCAATCCCACCTGCACCTGCTGCAAAGACAGCCTTCTTGGTTTCCTCCAGGTTTTCATCTGGTACGTAATAAATCAGTTTAAGCATATATCCCTACAAGTTTTTCAAGCATTTACCGTATTGTTAAGGGCTTCGGTAATAATATTCAATGCTGGATTTTGAGAGTTCTTGTTAAATGTTGCATATAGTTCTACCTGGGGTAAAGGTCGATCTGTCTGGATCACTTTCACTTCATCATTCAGGAAACGTAATAAATAATCGGGAGCAAAACTAAAACCCATACCCATATTGATCAGGTTAATATGCTGTAGCACATTGGTCACCCACAGCACCTGATCGTGCTTTAGCTGATCAAAGGACATCAAGGCATTGAGTCTTTCGTAAAATACAGGTGATGCATTCTGATCACACATAATAATCGTATGATTTTTCAGTTCTTGTAATTTCAGTATTCGATCGGTTGGGTGCAAATGCTTGGCTGCAACCAAGTGAATTTGTTCTGTCAATAAATGAATATTGTCAAAATCTGGATGATCCATCTGAAAACGGGTAATACTTAGATCTAGTTCAGCATTTTTTAGACGTTGAAGCTGTTCCAGACAGAACAGGCTATGCAGATGAATTTTCAGATCTGGCATGGTCTTTTTCAACTTGGCCAAAATATGTGGCATGACTTTTAGTTCGGCAACATTCAGAAAACCAATATGAATCTGGTTATTTTTCTGCTGGGCCACCTGTCGTGCTGACGCAACGGCCAATTTGGCATTTTCTAGAGCTTTTTCTGCATAGATTAAAAAGGCCTTACCTTCATCGGTTAACTGTATTTTTCGTGAAGAACGCTCAAACAGGTTAACGCCAACTTCCTGCTCCAGATCTTTAATCTGCTGGCTTAAAGAAGGTTGAGCCGTAAACAGCTTTTCAGCAGCCCTAGTGAAACTCTGCTCCTGCGCCACGGTAATAAAATAGCGTAAATGTCGAAGTTCCATAGATTGCTCACTTCAAAAAACAGGTGCTTATCATACGATTTAGGCCAACATATTGAAAATACTAATAGATCAATAGCTTATACGAAAACTCATATAATTACCTTCTATGCATGACCAGACTTTGCATCTCATACATTTATTCCTGTTTCAGGTATACACATAGTGTCTTGCATGACGCAGTATTCGACACTGAATCGGGTGAAGGCTGGAGTCAGGCAGCTGAATCGCTGAACTTGCCATATTTGGATGTGATTCGGATTGTTTCTCATTATGTGTATGGCACTTGGGATGGCAAGTCTGAAATTTCATGAATCTGTGTAATTCTGGTTAGGCCGGTTGGTTATATCGCTTGGTGTTATCAGCACAGTATTAATAATGCTTTTGATTATGTGAATACGCTGAAGGTAACGTTAAAGCAGATTCAACCCACTGTTTAGCAATAAAAAAGCCACCTCTCGGTGGCTTTTTTAAATCTGTTGATCAAGAACCCTGTAGCAAATAACTACCTACCAAGAACAGCACCTGTAGGCCAACGACAAAACCAAATAACCACCAACCTTTCTGACGTAATTCTGTTCTATCCATTATTCTGAGCATCTTAGCCATGTCATCACCTCATTCTTGAGTGTTGATACTGAACTGATCTATACCATCTTTCCTTTAAAGTGCATAAATATTGTGCATTATTTACACAATATCACTTCTATGCAGATATAAAAGCAAAATCTAAACCAGTTCAGCGGGAGAAAATTAAATAAATGTTTCAAACTGCTTAGAAAGCAAAAAGCCACCCACTGGTGGCAATTGATGAAGCTAGTCTAAACAAAAGTAAATGATTTTTCTAGTTTTACTAATTTCCCATAAGTTCAAATTATAAAAAGGGCCGCTGCTGCGACCCATTTTTTGAAGCTAAAGCAGATTAACCAATGAACTTACGTGCATTACGGAACATACGTAACCAAGCACCGTCTTGATCCCAGTCTTCTGGTTTCCAAGAGTGCTGGATCGCACGGAAGTTACGCTCAGGGTGTGGCATCAAGATAGTCGCACGACCATCTTTCGAAGTGACACCAGAGATCCCTTCAGGCGAACCATTCGGGTTCAATGGATATTGCTCAGTCGCATTACCTTGGCTATCCACATAACGCATAATCACCTGATTATTGGCATTCAATGCAGCAATGCTTTCAGCCGATGCTACTACGCGACCTTCACCATGTGCCACAGCGATTGGAAGAATCGAGCCTTCCATACCTTCTAACAATACAGAGTGAGATTTCTCTACACGAACATTGACGCTACGTGCTTCAAATACTTCCGACTTGTTGCGATGGAAACGAGGCCAAGCATCTGCACCTGGAATCAGTGGAGCCAATTGTGACAGCATCTGACAACCATTACAGATCCCTAGAGAGAAGGTCTCCTGACGGTTAAAGAATTTCTCGAACTGGTCACGAAGTTGCTGGTTGAACAATACTGATTTCGCCCAACCACCGCCTGCGCCCAATACGTCACCGTAAGAGAAGCCACCACAAGTGACCAGACCTTCGAAGTCATCCAGGCTGATACGACCAGCAAGCAGGTCACTCATGTGTACGTCAACAGTGTTGAAGCCGACTTTGTCGAATGCTGCTGCCATTTCCACATGACCATTCACACCCTGCTCACGCAGAATCGCCATATTTGGACGACGTGAATTAATATACGGCGCTTCGATTTGTTCATTCAGATCAAATGTCGGTTGAGCAATCAAACCTTTGTGTGCTTTGTCTGTTACTAATGCAAATTCTTGATCAGCAGTTTCTACGTTGTCACGCAGACGCTGGATTTGATGAGAAACTTCAGTCCAAGCCACTTGCAGGTCAGCACGTCCCAGTACCAGACCATTTACAGATAACTGGTCAGAGTTATTCACTGTACCCACTACAGAGATCGCATCTTTCAAAGTTGAAGCTGCGATTTCTGCTTGTAATGCTTCCCAATCTGCTTTCGCGATTTGCAGAACTGCACCGATTTCTTCAGCGAACAATGCTTCAACTGATTGGTCTTCTAGCGCTACGCCTAGACGTGCAGCAAACATCATTTCCGCAACAGTTGCCAGTAATCCACCATCACCGATGTCATGGTAAGCCTTGATCAGACCACGGTTGTTCCAGTCTTGAACCAGTGCAAAGAATGCTTTGAAGTCATCGAAGCTATCAACATCTGGAGTTACAGAACCGATGGCTTTATACACCTGAGCCAAGATCGAACCGCCTAAACGGAACTGACCTTTAGACAAATCAATACGAACCAGTACAGATTCAATATTTTTCAGCTCAGGGGTTAATGTCTTACGAACATCAGTTACAGGTGCAAATGCAGTGATCACGCCTGACATTGGAGAAGTAACAGATTTGTCTTCGCCTTCGTCATTCCAGGTGGTACGCATTGACAATGAGTCTTTACCGACTGGAATTGCGATGCCCAGTGCAGGGCACATTTCCATACCAATGGCTTTTACACCTTCGAACAATGCTTGGTCTTCGCCCGGTTGACCTGCAGCAGCCATCCAGTTTGCAGACAGTTTGATGTCGCTGATTTGATCAATCTTCGCAGACATAATATTTGAGATCGATTCAGCAACTGATAAACGTGCAGAAGCCGCTGGGTTTAACAATGCAACTGGTGGACGTTCACCCATTGCCATTGCTTCACCTGTGTAACCGACAAGGCTGGTTGTTGTTACTGCAGCATCAGCCACAGGAACCTGCCATGGACCAACCATCTGGTCACGTGCCACCATACCGGTAATCGAACGGTCACCAATGGTGATCAGGAATGATTTAGAAGCCACAGTCGGATTCTTGATCACGCGATAAATCGCATCTTTCAGATCAGTGACTTTAGACGCATCAAAGTCATCGCCTTTACGCGGAGCAGTTTCATATGAACGGCTCATACGTGGTGTACCACCAAGCATCACCTGCATTGGCATATCCACTGGCTTGTTGCCGAACAATGGATCTTCAACGGTTAAATGACGCGCTTCAGTGGCTTCACCCAATACCGCAAATGGACAACGTTCACGCGCACAGATTGATTCAAATAGAGATAGAGATTCTGGACGGATCGCAAGTACATAACGCTCTTGTGCTTCGTTAGACCAAATTTCCATTGGCGACATGCCTGGCTCAAGCGATGGGATCTTACGCAGATCAAGCACCGCACCAAGCTCGTGGTCATTAACTAGTTCAGGCATAGCATTCGAGATACCGCCCGCACCGACGTCATGTACAGAAACGATCGGGTTCTCATCTTCCATACGCCAGCAAGTATCAATCACTTCCTGACAACGGCGTTCCATTTCCGGGTTTTCACGTTGTACAGAAGCGAAGTCCAAGTTTTCACCCAGTTTACCGCTGTCTACAGATGATGCAGCACCACCGCCAAGGCCGATCAGCATTGCTGGACCGCCAAGCACGATCAGTAGATCGCCTGGTTGAATCGCATCTTTTTCAACGTGGTCCGGACGGATGTTACCGTAACCACCCGCGATCATGATTGGCTTATGGAAACCTTTCACTTCGCCATTGACGTTTTGTTCGAAGGTACGGAAATAACCCGTCAGCGCTGGACGACCAAATTCGTTGTTAAACGCAGCACCACCCAATGGACCTTCAATCATGATTTGAAGTGGAGATGCCATACGTGAAGGTTTGCCATAGTTTTCTTCCCAAGGCTGTTCGAAGCCAGGAATATTCAGGTTAGATACGGTGAAACCCGTTAAACCAGCTTTCGGTTTACCACCACGACCAGTCGCGCCTTCGTCACGAATCTCACCGCCTGAACCAGTTGCTGCACCGGCAAATGGTGCAATCGCTGTTGGGTGGTTGTGAGTTTCCACTTTCATCAGGATGTGAGCGGCCTGGCTCTTGTATTTATAAACGTGTTGACCGTTATCTTCTTGAGTCGGATAGAAACGTTGCGTATCAAAACCAACAATCACCGATGCGTTGTCTTTATAGGCTGACAATACGTCTGTTGGTGATTCTTTATAGGTATTTTTGATCATCTGGAACAATGACAATGGTTGAACTTCACCATCAATCGTCCATTCAGAACCGAAGATTTTATGACGGCAGTGCTCTGAGTTTGCCTGAGCAAACATCATCAGTTCGATGTCGTTCGGATTACGACCCAGTTTGGTAAACGCTTCTGTCAGGTAATCAATTTCCTGTTCAGACAGCGCAAAACCGAACTCATTATTGGCTTTTACCAATGCCTCTTTACCTTGACCCAGGATATCAATCGAGTTCAAAGGTTTCGGAGCAGTTTCAGTAAACAACACTGCAGCATCTTCAATCGCATTGAAAACGCTTTCAGTCATGCGGTCATGCAAGATCTGTAATGCTTCTTTAGAAAGCTCTTTTTCGCCTTTCAAAGTAAACAAAACACCGCGTTCTAAACGATGAACCGGTGTATTACAGTTGGCAAAAATATCAGTTGCCTTTGATGACCACGGTGAAATCGTGCCGACACGCGGTGTCACCAGAATCTGGATTTCATCACTTGCAGCCTGGTGCAGTTCAAATGATTGACCATCGTTGAGAAGCTGTAAAGCGGATTGCTGTTGTTGCTCGTTGAGCGCTTGGTCAAAAAGATAAACAAATTGACTTTCTAGTGATTGAACAGAACTAATTGACGATAAACGTGTGAGTAGTTGAGCTTTCTTAAAAGAAGAATGTGCAGGTGCACCGGCAACGATAAACATGCTGATTTTGGCTCCACGGGATGATCGAGCGACCATGCCACAATGTGACTTGAGAGAGCGCATATTCTACTGTGAAATATATAAATCGGCTAGAGAGGAAATGAGAAAACTCAAGCGAAAAGCTATAGCATTTTATAAATAATGCTTTTATTTTCAGATAAAAAAATTGAATGTAGTCGCACAGCTTAACACAATTTGTTAAAGAAAAATTAAAACCCGTCAAGAATAATTCAACTTAAAAATTTTGTATTATTTTTCAACACTATTGATCATATCAAGCGGTTTAAAATTTAATCTCTATTTTTAATAAAAATGAGCCAAGGATTGACTTCTTTATTATTTCTTGATCAAAAATAGGTAGCTGCGCTGCTTTTTGCCATCTGTCTGAATGATGATCAACTATATTAAATATTCAGTCCACAGACTAAGATTTACTTTCTATCAAAATTATTGCTCTATAAAAAACAGGCCGTTTGACCTGTTTTTTATTTTTAGTTCATTCTCACGAATATCTGTTTAGTTTTGAAATTCGATCCCCTAATAAGATTAGCTCAGGCAGTTTTATTTAATAAAATTCCCCCGCCTTCAATTTCTACCACACCATTTTCTCGTACATAAACTTTCCAGTCGGCCAGCAGCTCCTGTAATTTTTCTGGATAACGCTCTGCTAGATCTTCAGTTTCACCCACATCTTCTGCCAGGTTATAAAGTTGCCATCTGTTTGGGCCATTCGGTGCAGGAATAAACAAGGCTTTCCAATCCCCTTTACGCAAAGCTTTTTGTCCGAACAGCTCCCAACCCGTGATATGGTCTTCAGCATGAATATAGGCCTGCTGTTGCTGCAAATACGGCAGAATGCTTTTACCACGTAGAGGCACCAGTTCCCGGCCTTTATACTGCTGTCCCGGATGCTGGATATTCAATGTTTCCAGTAAAGTAGGCAGTAGATCCATCACCGTTAAAAACTCATGACTGATGCCATTTTGGCGTGCGAAGCCCTGATGCTTGATGAATGCCGGTGTACGAATTCCACCTTCACTGGTATGTGCTTTATATAAACGAGATGGCGCTGTGGCCGCCTGTGCCCAATGCTCACCGTACCAGACATAAGAATTACCTTTACCAATATTGTCCAGACGATTGTCATAATATTTGGCAATTACGGTCTCAATATCAGGACCAAAGACTGGTAATGCTTCCAGCTGCGCGCCTTCTGCCCCATTATCCGAAAGAAAAATAATAATGGTATTGTCGTATTGATCAGTCTGTTTCAGGTATTCAATCACGCGACCAAGATTCTGGTCCATACGATCGACCATTGCTGCATAGACTTCCATGGTTCGCGCCGAGAACTGCTTTTCTTCATCCGTTAAGCTGTTCCAGAATTTAGTTTTCGCCAATACTGGATGAATCGTAGCATCTTCACCTACTAAACCGAGCTCTTTGATTTTGGCTAAACGCTTCTGACGTAATACTTCAGGACCTTCATCATATACGCCTTTGTATTTGGCAATATCTTCCGGATGGGCTTGCAAAGGCCAGTGTGGTGCTGAAAATGGTAAATAGGCAAAGAATGAGCGTTCTGCACGACTCTCATCATCTTGCAGATAATCTAGCAAGCGATCTGTGAAATAGTCCGAACTATAGAAGTCTTCCGGCAATGCCGTAATGTATTTATCATTTTCTGCATAGAGCCCACGAGTTACTTTCAACAGGCCCGGGATTTCTTCTTCTGGAATATCGGGTTCAAAAGCATAGTGATTGGCTGCACCCGGGAGCAAGGTAAATGACTTTTCAAAACCACGGCGTGCCGGAAAACGGTCTGGAGTTAAGCCCAGATGCCATTTTCCAGACATGATGGTGTAATAGCCTGCATCATGTAACAGTTCCGGTAGAGCCGCAACCTGATCATTTAAATACCCCTCATAACCCGGTTGGCCTTTCTGTTCAGGTCGTATGGCTTCGGCCATGGAACCCAATCCTGCCAGATGATGATCTGTACCGGAAAGCAGCATGGAACGGGTTGGTGAACAGGTCGAAGCGGTATGGAAATTAGTTAAACGTAATCCTTCCAGGGCAATCGCATCTAAATGTGGTGTTTGGATCTCTCCGCCAAATGCACCCAGATCAGAAAAGCCCAGATCATCAGCGACGATGAGTAAAATATTAGGTGGTGTAGCGTGTGCTGTGGTCATATTTGGTCTGCAAATTGATTTTATTATGGTCATAATTTGCCTGAAA
The DNA here is from genome assembly GCF_033558715.1 of Acinetobacter sp. YWS30-1. Classification (NCBI taxonomy): domain Bacteria; kingdom Pseudomonadati; phylum Pseudomonadota; class Gammaproteobacteria; order Moraxellales; family Moraxellaceae; genus Acinetobacter; species Acinetobacter sp. YWS30-1. The sequence continues at coordinate 2,093,672 of NZ_CP114606.1, forward strand.
TTGCTGGCTCAGCCCTGTCACCAAATTGACAATCTTTCGCTGTATTTCAGCTAAGCTAATTCAAAATGACAATTCATGTCGCACTGCCCTAGTGCTTTACGCTCTTTTTTGGCATGATGCAGAAAGTAGAGAACTGAATAATGATAAATGACTCAAATGCGTTGGTTGGAACTGCTTTCGACAGTTCGGATTGGTAGTAAAAAGCAGAGTACAGAACTGGCCCGTAGCCCGTTCCACAAAGATTATGACCGTATTATTTTTTCCCAGAGCTTCCGGCAGCTCAACCGTAAAACCCAGGTGCATCCTTTAACCCAGCACGATGGTATTCATACGCGCCTGACGCATTCACTGGAAGTCTCCTGTATTGGCCGCTCGCTAGGGATGTTGGCCGCAGAGAAAATTAAAGACCAGCTTCCACCCTGGGTGTCTCCAGCGGATGTGGGCGCCATCATTCAAGCCGCTTGTCTGGCCCATGATATTGGCAACCCGCCTTTTGGCCATGCCGGTGAATATGCGATCCGCGAATGGTTTGATGATGTATCACATACTGACTTCTTAAAAGATTTAAGTCCTGAACAGGAAGCAGATGTACGTCAGTTTGAAGGCAATGCCCAAGGCCTGCGGCTTCTAACCAAGATTGACTATCATCCAAATGATGGCGGCATGCGCCTGACCTATGCCACTTTGGGTGCTTATTTAAAATATCCGTGGCTGTCAAAAACCATGGCATCGCAGGTAGATTTACCTGCCAGTAGCCGTGCCAAGTTTGGCTGCTATCAGGCAGAAAAAGAGATTTTAAAGCAGATCGCGGAAGAGCTTGGACTGATCCAGCTCGGTGAGTATCAATATTGTCGTCACCCACTGACCTATTTACTCGAAGCAGCGGATGATATCTGCTATGCCCTGATTGACCTAGAAGATGGCATTAGCCTGAACATGCTTAGCTATGCTGAAGTAGAACCGGTATTTTTAAATCTGCTCGGAGATTATGGCACGCCTTCCGAGATCGGTATGCCTGATACGACCTGGCAACAGAAAATTGCTGCACTGCGTGGCCGTGTGATGAAACGTCTGGTGAATGAAGTGACGACTGCTTTTGCACGCCATCATGACCAGATTCTGTCTGGCCAGTTACAAGGCACTTTATTGCAGTACTGTTCATCGGATATTGAAAGTGGTATTAATCGTGCCAAAGAACTGGCACGTGACAAGATTTTTGAACATCCACAAAAAGCAGGCTTAGAAATCATTGCCCATCAAAGTCTGCAAAATATTCTGGATGCCTTTATCCCGCTGACCACACCGCATAAAAACCTAAGCTTTAAGGAACAGCGGTTAATGTCGATTCTGCAACGTTCAGGAGCGAATTTTAAAGACAGCCATTATGACAATATCATGCAGGTGCTGGATATTATCTCGAAATTCTCGGATCATCAGGCTTATAACCTGTCACAGGAATTGCAGGGTAATAAAGCCGGATTGTTATAAAACATCTGGCTGGATTAGATGCTTATTGCAGCAAAATCACCTGTTTTGCAGAAGGAGATTTTGCCTTTCCTGAAAATGCTGACTACTATGCTGCAAAACTGAATTGAGTAATGATAAAAGATGATTGGATGTCTGATTGGTGAAGTGCTGGCGCTGGAAGCACCGACTGTATTATTAAATGTGAATGGTGTGGGTTATGAAATTGATACACCACTCACTACTTTTTGCCAGTTGCAAAAAGGCCAGAAAATTACCCTGTGGACGCATCTGGCTGTGCGTGAAGATGCACAATTACTGTATGGTTTTTTAAATGCTCAGGAAAAAACCATTTTCTGCACTTTATTAAAAGTGAACGGCGTTGGCCCGAAAATGGCACTCGGCATTCTTTCAACTTTAAGTGTGGAGATGCTGATCCATACTGTTGAGAATGAAGATGTAAATACGTTGGTTAAAGTGCCTGGAGTCGGCAAGAAAACTGCTGAACGTTTAATGATTGAACTGCGCGACCGCTTTAAAGCTATGTCTGCGGGCACTGCTCCAAGCAACTCGACAGCGCCACAAATTCAGTTTATGGGCAATTCAGCCGTAGCTGAAGCTGAAGCAGCATTACAATCTCTCGGTTATAAACCGGCTGAAGCGCAAAAACTGGTGAATGCAGCCAAAGGTGAGTTTACCGAAGCCAGTGACATCATCCGTGCTGCATTAAAGTCGATGAATAAATAAGCAATTTACCTATGAGCAAATTTTCAATCCAAAATTTGTTCGAGCTTTGGCGACATGGATGTCGCCGTTTGAGTTGAGGTACAGGAAGTACCTTCAACTCAACAAAAGATTTTTGTTACTTTTGATCTTTCAAAAGTAAGACAACGCCTACACAATGGCAGTTAAACACAAATCATTATTTGAGGCTGTTTCTGCAGCATCAAACAGCTTCGATAAAGAGATTAAGTTAATAGATATGCAAGACCGTCTCATCAGTGGTTCTGAAAAACCCGAAGATCATTTTGATCGTGCCATCCGCCCGGCTTCCCTCGATGACTATATCGGTCAGCCCGTGGTGCGTGAGCAAATGGAAATCTTTATTGGTGCTGCTCGTGGCCGTGCTGAAGCTCTCGATCATACTTTGATCTTTGGACCTCCAGGTCTAGGTAAAACGACGTTAGCGAATATTATTGCCCGTGAAATGGGTGGCAATCTCAAATCGACTTCAGGTCCAGTACTAGAACGTGCGGGCGATCTGGCAGCAATGCTGACCAATCTTGAAGAAGGTGATGTCCTGTTTATTGACGAGATTCACCGCCTGTCACCTGTGATTGAAGAAATTTTGTATCCAGCCATGGAAGACTACCAGCTGGATATCATGATTGGTGAAGGCCCTGCTGCCCGTTCGATTAAATTGGACTTACCACCATTTACTTTGGTCGCTGCAACCACACGTGCTGGTCTACTCACTTCTCCACTTCGTGACCGTTTCGGGATTGTGCAGCGTCTGGAATTCTATTCAGTCGATGACCTCACTCATATTGTGAAACGTTCTGCAAGCCTCTTGGATGTTCCAATGACCGAAGATGGCGCAAAAGAAATTGCACGTCGTTCACGTGGTACACCGCGTATTGCCAACCGTTTATTGCGTCGTGTACGTGACTATGCTCAAGTCAAAGGCACAGGTGAAGTCACTCAGGAAATGGCTCAACGTGCATTAGATATGTTGAACGTGGATAAAGATGGCTTGGATACTCTCGACCGTCGTTACCTGTCGATGTTGCTAGAACGCTTTGATGGTGGCCCGGCGGGTGTAGAAGCTTTGGCAGCAGCAATGGCAGAAGATTCAGGTACGCTGGAAGATGTGATTGAGCCTTATCTGATTCAGCAAGGTTATGTGATGCGTACTGCGCGCGGTCGTATTGCGACCAATATGGCTTATTTACAGTTTGGCATAACGCCGCCTGAGCCGAAGTAAGGGTTAAAATTCTTTTGGCTTAGCCATTTTTTATCATAAAGAAAAAGAGCTAATTGACTACTGCAATCAATTAGCTCCAAAAGCACAAACTCGAATCTTTATTATTAAGTAGTTTATTTAGCTATTATAGTTATTGCTCTTTAAGCAAATACTTAGGCTATTTCTGTTAAAATTCTATCAATAATAATTATGAAATAACCAAAGCAACTTTAATGCCAAAATAGTATTTAACTTAGAGAAATAGTTGAAACTTAGATAATGAAAGTTTTTTTAAATCAGATACAAATTCCTTTTAATAATTCCCTATTAGTTTGAATTTTTTAAATAAAATAGACCGTTAAATTTTTATAATTACATAATTTTACAATATCTACCTCTGTAAAATTCCCTTTATCAGCAAGTACTAAAAATGAATATACCGAAAAGGTATGAAATCCATATTCAGAGGGTTTTGGTCAAATGTAGTGCATTATGTAATGCTCAGGCATCTCTTTAACTCTATTCAGATTTTTAAGGTTCTCCCTGATATGAACATGCATAAGACGCTTTCACTTTGTCTCCCTCTTCTATTCTGTAGTCAACTGGCTTTAGCAGATTGGGTAGACGATTCTGTTAAAGTAGCCGAAGCGCATACCATCAAACTGCGCCAGCATATTCACCAATATCCTGAACTGGGCAATATGGAATTCAAAACCTCGGAATTAGTACAAAAAGAATTAAAGTCCTATGGTATTGAAGTACGTAAAGGTTATGCCAAAACAGGCGTGATCGGCGTTCTAAAGGGTGCAAAACCTGGCCCAGTCATGGCATTACGTGCAGATATGGATGCCTTGCCGATTCAGGAAACGGCAGCTGTACCTTTCGCCAGCAAGCAGAAAGGTATTTATCAAGGCAAGGAAACTTATGTGATGCATGCCTGCGGTCATGATGCGCATACTGCAATGCTATTAGGTGCAGCCAAAGTGCTCGCTACCAATAAAGATAAGATTGCCGGCACCGTAGTTTTTGTATTCCAGCCAGCAGAAGAAGGCGGTGCAGATATTGATAACTTTAGTCAAGGTGATCAGATCGGCTCACGTAAAATGCTGGCTGATGGCGCACTCAAGAATCCTCAGCCTGAAGTGATTTTTGGAATGCATGTGATGGCGGGTATGCCAAGCGGCAATATTTTCTATAAAGATGGTGCAATTCTCAATAGCGCGGATCATTTACGTATACAGGTAGATGGCCATCAGGTACATGGTTCAATGCCTTGGGCAGGTCGCGATCCCATCTATGCTTCTGCACAGATGATTAATAATTTACAAAGTCTGGTGAGCCGCAAAGCAGATCTGACCAAAGGCATGGGCGTGGTCAGTATTGGGAGTATTCAGGGGGGTACCACAGGAAACGTAATTCCTAATCAGGTGAATATGGTCGGTACGATTCGTTCTAATAGTGAAGATGTACGTCAAGGTATTTTAAAAGACTTGCCGGAAATGCTGGAACACAATGCCGCAGCCAATGATGTCAAACTCAAAGTAGAAATTGCACCCTATGCACCTGTTACCACCAATGACAAAACCTTGACCGAATTGATGCGTCCGACTCTGGCTAAGGTGAATGGTGAAAATAAACTGCATCTGCTTGATAACAATGCTAGTGCCAGTGAAGACTTTGCTTATTATGGCAAGCTGATGCCATCATTGTTTGTCTTCGTCGGTGCAACGCCAGCCGATCAGGACCCAGCCAAAGCAGCACCAAACCATAACCCGAATTTTATAGTCGATGATGCGACTTTAAAAACCGGTGTAGAAAGTCATGTCCGTTTTATTCTGGATTATCCAAAAGTAGCTAATCAGGTACAAGCGAGCTGGAAGCAAAATAACAAAAGCTGATTCTTAGTTCCTCAAGCATGAGTGACTGGTCTCATTCATGCTTTTACTTCGCCGTATTAATAAGCAATTGGCCGTTCCGTAATAGCTTAGCTCCTACTCCATCCAGATTTGACATCTTGTGCCATTGGTCTCAAAGCTCACAGTGCTAAACTTTGACGCGCTAAATTGCTTGACTTTTGGAATGAATAAGGCAAATTCTAAGCCTGCTCCAGCCTCTAAAAACAAGCAATAATTTCGTAAAATCTGCATGGAACAAAACTATGGCGAATCACTTTGAATTCAATATCCGCGTCTATATTGAAGATACTGATGCGGGTGGCATTGTCTACCACGCTAACCATATTCGCTATATGGAACGTACCCGTACTGAATGGTTACGTGCTTCCGGAGTGAGTCACTACTGGCATCAGTCCGACTACAACTTTGTTGTGCACAAAATTAATGTCAAATATATGCGCCCAATCCTCATGGATGACCTGATTACCGTGACTGCACGTGTCATTTCATGTAAAGCTTCATCATTTGTATTGCAACAAAATATTTATCGTGGTGAAATCATGCTTGCATCTGGTGAGGTCGAGTTGGCATGTATTAGTGCAGACATGAAACCACGTCGTCTTCCTGATGAAATCCGCGAACTGATTCATAAAGAATTGGAACAAGACTAAAAAAATTATTTGGCACACGTAACAGCTATGGCAACTCAGTTAGAATCATCTCTTCAAGTCTCAGATCTTATTTTACAAGCAAGCCCTGTCGTACAACTGGTGATGCTTTCTCTCCTGTTAGCCTCGTTGTACAGCTGGTACCTGATTGCCAAGTTAACCATGAGCTATAAAAAGGCTCAGGCTGACGACGATCATTTCCAGAAAATTTTCTGGTCAGGTGCCGAACTCAAGACGCTTTATAATAATGCCCAGCTCAATTCCAAACGTACTGGTCTGGAAGATATCTTCTATCAGGGTCTGGGCGAGTTCCTTAAACTTAAAAAACGCCATGCTCCAACTGCCCAGTCAATTGAAGGTACTGAGCGTATTCTGCGTGTAGGTTTAAGTCGTGATCAGGGGCATCTGGAACAAGGCTTGGGTGCGCTGGCCAGTATTGGTTCAGTCGCTCCTTATGTCGGTCTGTTTGGTACCGTCTGGGGCATCATGAATGCCTTTATTGGTCTGGCAGATGTCGATCAGGTTACTTTGGCCACTGTCGCACCTGGTATTGCAGAGGCCCTGATTGCAACGGCGATTGGTTTATTTGCTGCAATTCCTGCGGTTTTAGCCTTTAACCATTTCACATCTAAAGGTGAAGCACTGTACTCTGACCGTGCTCTGTTCGCTGAAGAAATGGTGGCTCTGCTGCAACGTCAATCTGTGGGCGCTACGCAGGACAATGACTAATGGCCATTCAACGTTCAGGACGCTTCGAGCGTATTAAAAAACCACTGAAAAGTGACATGAATGTGGTGCCATACATCGATGTGATGCTGGTACTTCTGGTCATTTTCATGGTGACTGCCCCAATGATTACCAGTGGCATCAAGGTCGATTTGCCGCAAGCCAATGGCTTACCAATCGAATCCAAAGATGCGCCTACGATCGTTACTTTAAAAGAAGATGGTACTTATTTTCTGGAATATAAAAATCAAACCACAGGTCCTATCACCCTAGAGGCTTTGACGCAGACTTTGATAGAAGCGCAAAGCACTGCTGAAAGTGAAAACAAGGTCCTCAATGTCGTGATCAATGGTCATACCACCCGCCCTTATGGCGATGTGATGGCCTTGATGTCAAGCCTGCAGGATGCCGGTTTGTCCCAAGTGGGTTTACTGACCAAGCCATTAGAATAAAGTATGAAAAATTATCAGAAACCACCGTTTCAAAAGAAAGCAATTGCAATTGGGTTTACGCTAGGAATCCATGCAGTTGCTTTGGTGGGCCTGCTTTTTCTGGGCATGAGTAAGCCACCTGAACCGCCAAAACAGATTAAAACGGTCTTAATTAAACCTGAAGACCTCAAGCCGGTGACTCGTGAAGAAACTGAGTTTGAAGAAACTGCACATGAAAATATTGCAGAAGAAATTACCCAAACTGCTGAACCGAGTGTAGAGCCTGCGCCTGTAGTGCCAACAGCAGCTGCACCGACACCTCCGGCACCGCAGCCTGCACCAGCACCCCCACAGATCGATATTCAAAAAGCTCAGCAAGAAGCCAAAGCAGCAGAGCTTGCTCAAGCCAAAGCCGCCCAGCAAGCAGCCGAAGCAGCAAAACGTGCTGAAGCTGCTGACCAGGCAAAACAGGCTGCTGCCAAAGCCAAAGCAGAGGCTGCACAAAAATCTAAAGCCGAAGCTGAAGCAGCGCGTAAGGCTGAAGTAGAAGCACAACGTAAAGCCGATGCTGCGCAAAAAGCCAAACTTGAAGCGCAGAAAAAGGCTGATTTAGCCGCCAAGCAAAAAGCAGAGGCTCAAGCCAAGGCAAAAGCGGATGCTGCGGCAAAAGCCAAGGCAGATGCCGAAGCTAAACGTAAAGCCGATGCGGCTGCAAAAGCTAAAGCAGAAGCGGATGCTAAACATAAAGCTGACGCTGCGGCAAAAGCCAAAGCAGAGGCTGAAGCTAAACGTAAAGCTGACGCGGCTGCGAAGGCTAAAGCGGAAGCAGATGCCAAGCACAAAGCTGACGCTGCGGCGAAAGCTAAAGCAGAGGCCGAAGCTAAACGTAAAGCTGATGCCGCTGCAAAAGCTAAAGCAGAGGCGGATGCTAAACATAAAGCTGAGGCTGCGGCAAAGGCTAAAGCAGATGCAGATGCGAAAGCCAAAGCAGAAGCTGATGCCAAAGCCTCTGCAGCCAAACAGGCTGCTGAAGAAGCTGCACAGAAAAAAGCGGAATCTAAGCGAATTGCCTCTACTGCAAAACGTGATTTCGAAAATAAAATCAGACGTGCATGGGATACCCCAGTGGGCTCCTCAGGCCAGAAAGCGACTGCTCGGGTCACTTTGAGCGATAGTGGTTCTGTGGTTTCTGTGGTGGTGAGTGCCAGTGATCCAGATATGAAAGCCAGTGTAGAAGCGGCAGTACGTGCTGCTGCACCTTATCCAATGCCTTCAGATCCGGATGCACGCCGTGAAGCACGAAGTTTTACTTCAACCTTTACAGCTCATTAATGAAAAACAGCCATAATAAAGAAAAAGTGTTATGGCTGTTTTTTTGAGTTAAACTTCAATTGAAACAGATTAAATAATAATCACTCCCCATAGTGATATAACAGTTTGATGATAAATTCGTGGTCTATTTCGCATAAATCCATGCGATGATGTAGCCCAATCACTTATAAATAACTCCGTTGATTTGAGTAAATAACGAATGATGGAAAAGACACGCAAACACCTACTCTGCCTTGCAATCATGACCACTTTGGGTGCGGTCACTGCGACCCAGTCTCAGGCCCAACTGCATCTGGAAATTACCAAAGCTCCTGAAGCTGCTCCTAAAATTGCCATTGTGCCTTTTAGCCAGGATCAGAGTATTTATCCGGTGGTGGAAAATGACCTGAATCGTTCTGGAAAATTTGCCAGTGCCTCGAAGAATTTACCTGCTACAGCACAATTAAATTCGCCAAATGCTGAAGCATGGGCAGCTGCAGGCGTACCCTATGTGGTGACCGGTTCATCCAAGACCAATCCGGATGGTTCTTATAGCATTCAGTATCAACTCTATGATGTCGAAAAGCGTCAATACTTACTGAATGAGTTGCTGACTGTTCCTGCTTCACGTACCCGTCAGGCAGCCCATATGATCAGTGATGCCATCTATCAGGCATTAACCGGTATTCCAGGAGATTTCACTGGCCGTATTGCTTATGTCTTACGTAACCCGGCAACGCCTGAGCAGCGTTATACCTTGCAGATTGCCGATACGGATGGTGAACAGCCAAAGACTATTTTGACTTCGCGTGATCCAATCCTGTCACCTGCCTGGACACCGGATGCGAAAAAAATTGCATATGTATCTTTTGAAACCAAACGTCCGGCCATTTATGTACAGGATCTGGCGACTGGTCAACGTGAAAAGCTGGCCAGCTTCCGTGGATTAAACGGTGCACCAAGCTTCTCTCCAGATGGCAAGAGCATGCTGTTCACTGCGTCTATGCACGGTAACCCGGAAATCTATCAGATGAATCTGGAAACACGTCAGTTAAAACGCATGACTAACGATAGCGCAATTGATACAGAAGCACGTTATGCGCCAGATGGAAAATCATTTATCTTTACATCAGATCGTGGTGGTTCTCCGCAGATTTACCGCTATGATTTCAATAGTGAAAGTACCAAACGTCTGACTTTCCGTGGCGCATTTAATGCTCGTGCGACCTTAAGTGCAGATGGTAAGAAACTTGCATTGGTTCATCGTCCAAGTGGCAGTAACTATAAAGTGGCTGTACAAGATATTAGCTCAGGTGTGACCAATATCCTGACACCAACCAGCCTGGATGAATCACCTAGCTTCTCGCCAAATGGTCAGATGGTGGTCTATGCCACTCGCGAAGGTAACCGTGGATTGTTATCCATCATGTCTCTCGATGGCCGGTTCCGCATGAATCTGCCAAGTGAAACAGGTGAAGTCCGTGAACCTGCTTGGGCACCAAAATAATAGTTCAATATTTATAAATGCTTTACCCCATAATCAACCTTCATGGAGATGAAGAATGAACAAAGTAAAATTATTTGCACTTCCTTTACTTGCAGCTGCAGTCGTAATGACTGGTTGTGCCAGCCGTAAACCAGCAGCTGAAGTCCAAACTGGCAATCTGGATACCAGTGGCACCACCACTGTAAACACTGAAGGTCTAAGTGAAGATGCAGCTTTAAGTGCTCAAAATATGGCCGGTGCATCTGCTAAAGGTGTAACTGCGGAAAATAAGGCTTATTTAGCTAAACGTGTAGTTCACTTTGACTATGACAGCAGTGAACTGAGCAATGACGATATCCGTACTCTGCAAGCACATGCCCAGTTCCTGATGGCAAATGCCAATTCTCGTGTAGCTCTGACAGGCCATACAGATGAACGCGGTACACGTGAATACAACATGGCGCTTGGTGAACGTCGTGCCAAAGCAGTAGAAAGTTTCCTGATCACTTCTGGTGTAAATGCAGGCCAACTTGAAGCAGTGAGCTATGGTAAAGAAATGCCAGTTAATCCTGGCCATGATGAAAGTGCGTGGAAAGAAAACCGCCGTGTAGAAATCAACTACGAAGCTGTTCCACCACTACTAAAATAAGTGATCATTTAAATAATACATCATTCATAAAAAAGCACTCAATCGAGTGCTTTTTTATTAGAGGGATATTTGAAAGATCAAAGAATAAAATTACTCTTTGCCTTCACCTTCTTCTGCAGTTTGCATGGATTCAATCATGTCGTGTTTATTGAATTTTTTATATTCAGGTTTTGCTTCGTAATCCTTCCACGCTTCTTTCATCTTGTCTTCAGAAATTTCATCGAGATTAATCGCTTCGCTCGGCGTTGGAGTCGCATCAAACTTTAATGTTGTCATCTCTGTGCTCCTATGATCATTTTTTCCTTTGATTCAACATAGCACTTTCCACAGGAGTTGCAAGGGCAAAATCACAACAAATAATTCAGTTTAATTGTCCTTTTCGGACGTTCTCCTCTAAAATATAGCCGTATATCGTTTTGATCTTTTTTTCCCCGATTATAAGTCTTGGAGTTTTTCCCTTATGTCATACCGCACCTTATCCCAATTCCTACAACAACAAAGCGGGAACCTCACACCTGAACTTGCACAAGTAATTGAAACAATTGGAAATACCTGCAAGCGTATTGACCAACTCCTGCAAAAAGGTGCTCTAGCGGGTGTATTAGGTAGTGCTCAGCATGAAAATGTTCAAGGCGAAGAGCAAAAGAAACTGGACGTGATTTCTAATGATTATCTGATTGATGCATTAAAAGTACATCCACATGTAGGCGGTTTAGCATCTGAAGAACTGGATGAATTCACTTCAGCACAGGAAAATGGTCAATATCTAGTATTGTTCGATCCACTTGATGGCTCAAGCAATATTGATATCAACATGTGTGTGGGCACTATCTTTTCGATTCTTCCCGCAAAAAATAGTGTAACTCAGGCAGAAGACTTCATGCAGGCTGGTGTCAATCAGGTTGCTGCTGGTTATGTCCTGTATGGCCCATCAACCATGATGGCACTGACTGTGGGTGCTGGTGTGGTATTCTTCACTTTCGATCCTGAAACTCAAGAGTTCCTGTTGACTTCTGAAGCGATTCAGGTAGCTGCTGATACTAAAGAATATGCAATCAATGCATCGAACCAGCGTCACTGGGAAGCGCCTGTACAGCGTTATATCGATGAATTGCTGGCAGGTAAAACAGGTCCTCGCGCCAAAGATTTCAATATGCGCTGGGTCGCTTGTATGGTCGGCGATATTCACCGTATTCTGTGCCGTAGCGGGATCTTCATGTACCCATACGACTTAAAAGACCCAACTAAAGCAGGTCGTTTACGTTTAATGTATGAAGCCAATCCAATGAGTATGCTGATGGAACAGGCTGGCGGTGCATCAACGACTGGTCGTGTCCGCATTCTTGAAATCGAACCTACAAATCTGCATCAACGTGTTCCTGTCATCATTGGCTCAAAAAATGAAGTTGAGCTTGTGACCAGCTACCACCACTAATTTTTAAACGGCAGTTGATCCTTGATTGACTGCCGTGGACTTTCTTCTTATGCCAACCATCTTCCTTGAATCCAAAGACAATCCTAAAATTAAACACTTACGCGGTTTAATTGAACAGAATTCTTATCGAAAAAAACAAGGACAGACTGTGCTTGAAGGCACGCACCTGTGTCTTGCATGGTTACATGAAAACAAGAAAATCAATTCGATCTTCACGACTGAACATGCTTTAGCGCATCCTGATTTCGACATTATTTTAAACAAATATACCGGTGTGGTCTTTGTCATTGGTGAATCGCTTTATAAGGACCTGAGTACCTTAGGCACTTCGATTGCATGTATGGCGATTGTCGATATTCCAAGCTCAAGCCAGGCACTTGATTTTACGGCTGACACTCTGATCCTTGAAAATGTGCAGGATCCCGGTAATGTTGGCACCCTGCTACGTTCAGCAGCAGCTGCCGGTATTGATCAGGTCATTTGTACTAAGGGTTCAGCATCTCTTTGGTCACCACGGGTATTACGTGCGGGTATGGGCGCGCATTTTTCTTTGCAAACTTTTGAAAATATTGCACTGGAAGACCTTTTACCGCAATTCAAGATTCCGGTATATGTCACCAGCTCACATCGTTCTAGCAGCCTGTACAGTAAAGACTTGCGTAAAGCCTGCGTCTGGATTCTGGGCAATGAAGGTCAAGGCGTATCTGACTATGCCCTGCAACATGCCGAAGCGGTGACTATTCCACAGCCAGGTGGACAGGAATCCCTGAATGTTGCCATTGCAGGCTCTATCTGTTTCTTTGAGATGGTGCGTCAACGTATCTAATACGGTATTTAGGTTACATTGTTTTAATTACAGTCAGTGTATTTATAAAATAGATTACACTACAAAAATAATAAGTTTTATTGTCAACCAAATCGTTATTCCCAACGTTATATGCACATGAACTTGGGAATAATGGTGGGTATCCAATGACAGGATTTTCCATCTCTATGGATTTAGCACCGAAACCGTTGCAGTCACAAGATGCGAGTATTCTAAAGAGTACGGCAGAGTCTCGCCTGAAAAATTTCATGCAGGATGTGACTGGGCGTGCTTTGGTGATGATGGAAAGTGCGACTCAAGGACAACATGGGATCGCAATGGATCTGGTTCAGGAAGCTTTTATTGCTTTGCATAAATCTTATGCAGAGAAAAGCACTGAAGACTGGTATCCCCTGTTCTATACGATTCTGAATAACAAATTACAGGATTGGCGTCGTAAAGAAGCACGTCGCAACCAGCCCTTTTCCTTTTTCAAAAAAGTCAGCCTTGATGACGACGAAGTCGAATTTGACAATCTGGTAGATGAATCTACGCCCTCACCTTTAGAATTTCTGGATCAGGCAGTAACTGCTGAAGAAATTCAGGAGGCGATTGCCAAATTACCTGTGCGTCAGCAGCAAGCATTTATGCTCAGAGCCTGGGAAGGCTTTGATACTCAAACTACAGCGCAAATTATGAACTGTACAGAAGGCAGTGTGAAAACCCATTATCACCGTGCTATTCAAGGTCTACGTGCCTCTCTAGCACACTTAAATCCATATCTGGGAGGATCATCCGAATGAAGCAAGATGATTTCTTAAAGCAAGTAACTTCCAAACTTGATGGACTGGCACAGCACCACAAGGATAAACCGGTGGTGATGAATCATGTGCTGGAGCATATTCAGGACGCACAACATTCACGCTTTGCATTTCTAAAAATGTCTGGCTTTGCTTTGGCTGCTGCGATTGCTGGCGTGGTAGTGCTACCGAATATTGTCAGCCATAACGAACCTCAGACTCAAGCGGTATCTACACCCAAACTCTCTCCACAGATGCTTGAAGATCTGGAAATGTTAATGGTTTTAGGTGAGGACAAAGTTCCACATGGCAGCTAAAAGATTAGCAATTGCATTTTGTGCATTCAGCTTCCTGCAAACCAGCTTTGCGGGATTTGAACGTTTTTGGATTTTTTCTAAAGATGCCAATACGCAGGTCAACGAAACCTGGGATACACTTTCTGATTCCGAGCAACTGGCATTAATCAAACGTTATCAGTCTTTAAAAGAAATGCCTGAACAGCAACGTATTAATTTACAGCAACGCATGGACTGGTTCACTCAGCTTCCTGAAGCTGAAAAGCAGCGTATGCGTGAAACCTGGCAAATGATGAGCAGCCAGGAACGTAAGGAGTTAGGTGCACGGATGCAAAAAGCAACACCAGAAGAACGACTGGCGATCCGTGAAGAATATATCCAGAAATACCAGCAACTCACTCAACCTAAAACTCATTAATTTAAGTTAAATAAAAAAGCCTCCATCTGGAGGCTTTTTTCATGCTGCAATTATTTTCTAACTCGGCGATATCCTGCCAGACCTAATAATCCGAACAATCCCCAAATTCCAAATGGACCACCACCACTTGATGATGTATTGGTATTTTTAGCCGTATTTTTTAAGTTAATTCTAGCTGTATCTGACATCAACTCATCTGCATCAAAAACATGATACTGCATATCATAATCTGACTGACTAAAAGTATTTTTCACACTAAAGGTTAATTTTCCACCATAGCAGGTTTCACCTGCAAAATTTCCTGGGCATGGTCCTTCTCGCTCTGCGGAAAGGTTTACTCCGGCAGGAAGCTTGACAATGCGAATTGGAATCTCACGACCATCTTTATCACGATAGAAAGCAGCCTTGCCATTCATCCGTGGACCATCACCATCATCGCTGTCATTCTCTAATGGATTCACAGTTACGGTCAGATTGTTCTCTGCGCTAATTCTATATTCATCATTTTTTACAATCGGTTTAATATTTACAAATGCGCCCTGCAAAATACCTGTACTGCTGGCACCTGTCTGCTTGTCTTTAATTGTATAACGGCAATACTCCGTATCCGAGAGACTGGTTACTTTGCCATCAGTACGATACATCATGATACGGTTTAAGTCAGGCTTCCATTCACATTTTAAATTTGGGTCATTCGGCGCACCTTGAACAATTAATGAACTGCCTGATCCAGATAAAGACCCTACACCTAAAGATTGCACTGTAATTTCATAATTTTGTGAATTTAATGCTTTAGCTTGTACTTGAGTATTATTTAAAGTTTCTTGAGGCATGACCAAACTAAATGGATTAACGTATATGGCACGATATTTCTGGTATTGCTTGGTATATTTTAAAAGATCCTCATATTCTTTTAGCTCTTCCTTTAAGCCCTGTATTTCCTCAGGTTTTGTATTCTTATCGGCCAGAATAGAATTAATATCATCAATATTTTCCTGATAATAATCCAGCAACTCTGTTAAAGAACTATTTTTTAGGCCAGAAATATCTGCTGCAGTTAAGCGCCGGATTTCTACTGACCCAATTTCACAGGAATTTTTTGCGTCCGGATTAAATAATAAGGTTGCCTTAGTCAACCGCTCAATTCCACGCTGATCAGTTTCTTCACAACTTTCTGTACCGATATTGACCAGATCCGTATTCGATTGTCGATCAATAGGATAATACATCCCTAAATAACGGTTATTTACAGAAGGTTCGATATAAGCAGTTAATAGATCTGTGATCTGATTACTGGATACATCAATATTCGTTGAAACACTGTTTTCTGCCAGTTCAGGTAATATACAGCGTGAGGAACCACTTGTATGAATCGCATTATAAGCAGTAAATAAATCTACACCTTGTTCTTTACTTGGATTCCCACCATTCAAGGCATATTCACAAGACAAGCCCTGGTTAAAGGCCAACACGTTATAAGCCAGACTCGAATTACCAGTATTGTCATAAAAGATGGTAGAGCGAGCAGTATTTTCGACAATCGTGTTATTAATAGCACTAAAAGTGAAGAAAGAACTTAATGGACGGCTGATTTCATTGGCCATTCGGAAAATATGACCTGTAGTACTGGTCGTATTTTTTGCAATCGTAGAGTTACTAATATCAGCTTTGGCATAACCACAGAAGTCCAGAATACTGGCCGTATCAGTAGAACCATTTTTGACAATGCTGCTTGCGCTAATTTCTAGCTTGGTCTCTGTACTGCCCAAATTCCCCACACAATCCATAGCCAAGACACTGCCATATGTAGCTGCTTTATTCTGATGAATTAAGGAATCCTGAATCCTGATAACTTTTTCATTATTCATCGCTACTGCATAAATTGCTCCCCCTTCTGCAGCCGCTCGTGAATTTACAATTTCACTATTCACGAGGCTTAGAGGACCGGCGACATAAAATGTTCCACCATTACCTTTATCCAGACTGGTTTTTGCAGCATAACCATCTTTCAGGATGACACCATTTACCACCATGCTGGCTTGGCTAGCGACCGTATTAAATAAGCGAGTTTTCCCTTGGCCTGAAATGGTGGTTGTTAAAGCCTCACGTGTTGGATATAAAAAGGTAATAGGGCTTCTTTGAGTATAATTGAAGGGTGATTTTCCAAAAATATTGACATGGGATTCAACAATAATTTCACTATTGAGTTTGTATTCCCCAGCTTCGAGTTGGATGACATCTGGAGCGGAACCATCATTACGCAATGTACGGCCAACATTGCATCCTCCATAGGATTTATCCAGCTTGGCTGTCTTAATGGCTTCACGCAAGGAACAGGCACTGGTATTTTCCCCGTCCTCGTCAGCAAATGTAGTGACATATATGGTTTTATCTTCGGCTGCCATTAAACTCATGGCAGATAAAATCATGGCTGCAAGCAGTCCTTTTTTATAATTTTTCATGATTTTTCCTTAATCTTTTAATCTGCGACGTAGGCCGATCAACCCTATCAAGCCCATTAAGCCAGCAATCCCCCATGCCCCACCCGAGGTCTTCACAGACTTGTCTTTCATTTCATTTTTAGGTTCCTGTACAATCTGGGTACTTAAAACCAGATAAGGTTTGGACTTATTAAATCGTGTAGAGGAAGTAACTACCTGAATTTCAAAAATGTCAGCACCATGCCATTGTGAATCTGGGGTATAAACAACATTCCCATCAATATCAATGACTGTTTTGCCCTTGGAAACAGTTTTGGTTTGGATAACCTGTAAGCAGCCATCTTGCCAAGGCTCACCCTTTGGATTCTCTCCAATAATGTTATTGCATTGCTCTTTAGGAATTAAATCACTATCTCCTAAAGCAGATTCAATTGAAAACTTTGCAGTCTCTCCTTTTAGAAGATCCTGTCCAACCAGACTGGTAGATGTTGGAACTGTAATTTCAATCGCACCACGGTCACAAAATAAGTTATCTAGTAAACGGTCTACACCGCGTTGGTCTGACGCCTCACAGCTGACTGAAGGATTGCTGCTATTGTAGCTAGTCCCTCTATTTACAATCGGTGAATCACTAACCTGATTATAATTCAACAGGATACGAGGACGTAGATAGCCCAAGAACTGATCTTTAGGAACGCTATAAGGACATAGAATAGCATCGCTATTTTGTTTTAAATTTAGACAAACACCTTCACTTTGATCTGAAGCCTCTGCAAACAAGCGAGTACCTGTCCAGATCTGGTTTGGATACGCAGCATCACCTGTACCACAAGATGCTGTTACCAGGTTATTGTGAATCGTACTTTTATCCGTAGTTTCAATCTGACAATCCTGCGTACCATTTCTTAAAATAATACTGTTCGCCACATAGGCTTTACCATTCGGGGCACTAATACGTAGTGCTGTACCTGTATTGTCCACTATTGTCAGGTTATTGATTCCCACTCCATCAATCACATTGATCAGTGCTCCCTTATTTTTTAACAGGGTACTGCTTAGGACTTCAGCATTAATGGATTGAATATCGGCAGGATTATCGACTTGGCCCGCTGTATAAATATTGGTAGCATTATTATTCAGCGTCTGGTTATTCTTTAAAACGCTTTGATAAACCAGAAAGTATGGAAGCTGGCTATAGAGTATGCCACCCTGTTGCGCCTGATTATTTTCAATCAGGCTGGTTTTTATTTCGGCAAAAGCAATCAGATTCTGGCCAAATTTCCCCACATTATAAATGGCACCACCTTGACTCGCAGCTCCCTTGTATAAGCGGCTGTAATCAATCACCAATTTACCTTTATTATGAATTAGGCCACCTTGTTCGGCACAGCTGCTTTTACCGCAACCTTCAAGGTCGAGTTCTTTTAAATTGACTTGAATCAGCTCTTCATCATTGCTAATACGGAAGAGATTATCTGTCCCTTTCATTTGAATATGAGCGTTATATAACCCCATTACCTTATCGGTACTACTAAATTCACCATCTACTTCTGCGATAGATTTAATCGTTACTGATTTCTTGATCGGGATATGCTTATTCAGTACATAGGTCGTTTTTTCTTTTAAGATAATGGTGCCAATAGCATTTTCGCCACCACAGCCCATATAACCTTCTTTAGCCAGGCCACGATTCACATATTCAACAGCTTCTCGAAGTGAACATTCCTTGTCATCTTTTTCAATATCTTCTGTGGTAGTTACAATAATTTCTGCACTATATGCCTGCCCCGCCATACATAGCAAAGCCATGCCTATGCTCTTCTTGAGCATACCCTTCTCCTTAATTTTTTATTTCTTTCTTTTTCTTCTAAAGTTGCATCTTCCTTGCAACAGCGAATTATTTTGCCTTACTTTCGCATAGACTGAGTAATTACTCAAGATGTTTTATAATTTAACGATATTCATCAATTAATGCATAAATCTGCCGCAGGTTAGCATTGCTGACCTTCAGCTTTTCGCCTTTAAGTAATTGAATAATCTGTTCTAATGTTTGTAGAAGCACGGAAGTTTGATGTGGTCCGTGATTTAGCAAATAATCAAAAATCTGTGGATCAAGATGAATACCGCGTCGGTCCAATACCGAGGATACCAAGGCAAATCGGTCCGCATAAAGACTGCCATTTGGGACACGGACACTGACTGCCTGCGTGAGTCGGGACTGCAAATCGGGCAATTCAAGCTTTAACTCAATGGGTGCAAAACGGGAAGAAAATACCAGCTGACCACCGCCTTCATCATTATAATTAATCAAGTGAAAAACGGCGCGTTGCCAGTGTGGAACCCCACTAATGGCTTCAATATCATCCAGTGCGATCAGGTCAAACCGGTCCAGCGAAGTAATGGCTTCAGTAGGCGCATCCAGAAGCTCCAGCAAAGACACCTGTATAGCAGTCTTACCGATTTCCAGATAAGAATCACAAATGGCAGAGAGTAAGTGACTTTTCCCTGTTCCAGCTCCGCCATACACATAAAAGCGGCTGATTAGGCCTGCATGCAGCTGTCGGACTGCGTCAATTACATGACCCCATCCCGGGCCCGAAAAATCACTAATTCGAGCATCGAGTTGAGGTTCTATATCTAGCTGCAATTGACGCATATGATTCTGATGGCCTTATGAGTCTTTATGAAGAGGTACATCCATCTTACTTGATTTCTTTACCTCTTGCAGTGGTTTTGCTTCTGACTTTTTCATTTCAATATCAACATCTAAGTCTGAAGTTTCTACGCTTATGGAGCCTGTAGCCGGATCATTCATGACGACTGCCTGATTTCCATAAAATGATGTGCATTCATAATATTCACGTGCATGTCTGAGCAGAACCACAATTACCGCTGCAACTGGGAGAGCAATCAGCATTCCCAGGAAGCCAGCCAGTTGTGCGCCCGCCAATACCGCAAAAACCACAGCAACCGGAGATAAACCTATTTTATCGCCGAGCAGGAATGGCTGTAATACATAGCCTTCTACCGCCTGACCGACCATAAATACGACACCCACCAGAACAAGCTGCCACCAGTCGATCCCGAATTGCAGGAAAGTTGCAATCACAGCTGCAATAATCCCGACCGCAAACCCCAGATAAGGAATAATACTGGCCAGACCTGCCACCATGCCAATAATCAGACCAACTTCAAGACCAATCAATTGCAAACCAATCGCATAAACGATTCCCAGCAGAATCATCACCAGAAATTGTCCTTTGACAAAGGCCCCAAGTACACTGTGACATTCACCGACGATTCTTAATGTACTTTGTTCATAAGGACGTGGAATCAGGCGACGTAAGCTTTCCAGCATACGATCCCAATCCAGCAGGAAATAGAATGCAATAATTGGAATCAGGACAATCGTACCGCCAATCTGCAAGAAGTTAATTCCAGATTGTGCAAGGCGTAGCAGGAAGGCCTGAATACTGTCAGCACTATAATTGGTTTGCACATAGTCCATGACCACATCAGAAATCTGTGTGGTATCAATTTCCATTTCAACGACATTGAAGGTATTCGACAACCATGGAAAAAAGGTCGAATTAATCCAGCCAATGACCGCAGGTATATTGTCACGCGCATAAATCAGCTGCTGCCAGATCAACGGCACCAGATACCAGATCGCCAGGATCATAACAATCCCGATTCCAGTAAAAACGATACTAATAGAGAGCCAACGTGGC
Organism: Acinetobacter sp. YWS30-1; assembly: GCF_033558715.1. NCBI lineage: Bacteria > Pseudomonadati > Pseudomonadota > Gammaproteobacteria > Moraxellales > Moraxellaceae > Acinetobacter > Acinetobacter sp. YWS30-1. The sequence continues at coordinate 2,114,191 of NZ_CP114606.1, forward strand.
AGACCGATATCGTGCAGTTTATCTACCAGCGGACTAAACAGATAAGCCATCAAAAACGCTGCAACAAATGGAATTACAACGGGTTTTAGTAAATATAGAATCCACAACAACAAAGCTATCCCAGCTAGGATAAACACGCGACGCAATGTGCGATCTACCATAAAGTTTCGCCTTCTCTCTATTAATCGTTATAAAAAGTAAAATATTTTAATAAAGATAGCATTTTAGGGCATAAATACCATAAGAGTTTTGCATATTCAGGTTATAATCCCCCGCGCGAATGCGGAGACTTCATTATGAGCAACTCAACTTCTACCCCAAACACTGGTTTAAGCTACAAAGATGCAGGTGTCGATATTGAAGCGGGAGACGCGTTAGTCGACCGAATCAAGTCCGTCGCTAAGCGTACTAAACGTCCTGAAGTAATGGGCGGATTAGGCGGTTTCGGCGCCCTTTGTAAGATCCCTAAAGGTTATGAAGAACCTGTTCTCGTATCAGGCACAGATGGTGTTGGTACAAAATTACGTCTGGCACTGAATTTGAACCGTCATGACACCATTGGTCAAGATCTGGTTGCAATGTGTGTGAACGACCTTCTCGTTTGTGGTGCTGAACCACTGTTCTTCCTGGACTATTATGCGACTGGTCACCTAAATGTGGACGTGGCTGCAAATGTTGTAACAGGAATCGGTGCTGGCTGTGAACTTGCAGGCTGTGCACTGGTTGGTGGTGAAACTGCTGAAATGCCAGGCATGTACGAAGGTGAAGATTACGATCTTGCAGGCTTCTGTGTCGGTGTAGTTGAGCAAAGCAAAATTATTGATGGCTCTAAAGTAAAAGCGGGTGATGTACTCATTGGTGTTGCATCTTCTGGTGCACACTCAAACGGTTATTCGTTGCTTCGTAAAATTCTTGAAGTTAAAAATGTTGACCTGAATCAAATCGTTGATGGTCGTCCACTTGCTGATGTTGCAATGGAACCAACACGCATTTATGTGAAATCTATTCTTGAACTGCTAAAACAGGTTGATGTACATGCGATGGCACACATCACGGGTGGCGGTTTACCAGGCAACCTGCCTCGCGTATTACCAAACGGTGCTCAAGCAGTCGTAAATGAATCTTCTTGGGAATGGCCTGAGCTGTTCAAACTCCTTCAACGCGAAGGCGGTGTAGAACAGTTTGAAATGTATCGTACCTTTAACTGTGGCGTAGGTATGGTTCTTGTTGTTGATGCAGCCGAAGCAGACAAAACTGTAGAGTTACTCAACGGTTTGGGTGAGAAAGCATGGGCAATGGGTCACATTGCAGATAATGCTGAATCTGTTGAAGGTGCAGACGAAAAAATTCGTGTGATCTTCGCGTAATTTCGCATGATTAAAATTGCTGTACTTGTTTCAGGCAGTGGATCGAACCTGCAAGCCCTGATAGATGCCCATCTGTCAGGAGAAATTGTCGGGGTGCTTTCCAACAAGCCTGAAGCATTTGCTTTAGAGCGCGCTCATAAAGCAGGAATTCCGACTGCAGTCATTGAACATAAGCAGTATCCAAGCCGGGAAGCTTTTGATGATGTCATGCATCAGCAGCTTCTGGACTGGGAGGTTGATCTGGTCGTACTTGCGGGCTTTATGCGAATTTTAAGTGAAAAATTTGTGAAAGCTTGGGAAGGGAAAATGCTGAATATTCACCCTTCTCTTTTGCCACATTACAAAGGCATGCATACCCATCAGCGTGTCCTGAATACTGGTGATGTTCTGCATGGTTGTACAGTGCATTATGTCACTCCTGAACTGGATGCCGGCCAAGCCTTAGCACAGGGTGTGTTAAAAGTATCGCATCAAGATACGGCTCACACTTTAGCTCAGCGGGTACATGTACTGGAACATCTGATTTACCCACAAGTGGTAGAATGGATCTGTAATGGGACAATTCAGCATACTGAACAAGGTGTGTTGTATCGTAATGCAAAAATGCAAGAACCTGTTCAATTCTGCAAATTCTAAAAGTCCAAATATAAAAAACGCATCCTCGGATGCGTTTTTTTATTTCTTTAGATGAGGTGAACTTTAAGCAGACAGTTGCTGAATCAGTTGTTTGACCAGACTCGCTACTTGCTCAGGCTGCTCTAATGGGAACATATGCCCACCATCTACTACTGTAAATGGAATGCCAAATTTCTTTTGCACTTGCTGCGGAAATCTGCGCGCCAAAAATGGACCTTTCTTGGCAACCACCAGATGTACTGGTACTTTTGGTTTTGCCTGAGGTAACCACCATAGCGATGGATTGGTTCTAAAGATATTCACTTCATCCATTTTAGGAATGGTGAGTTCAACTCCACCTCGAACCGGATCATCCTTTAAGGCATAGTCAATATAAGCCTGGAAGCAATCTGCATCAAAATCCTGATAAAAGCCTTTCGGTCGTAGCAGTTCAGCTGCCTGTTCCCGAGACTCCCAATGATCACGACGGCGTTTCGACAAACCTGCAGGTGACATCTGGTCCAGTGCTTTTAAGCGAAAAGTTTTTGCAATATGCAACGCAAAGGCTTCTTTGCCCATGATCATCGGCGGATCAAGCATAATCATTTGCGAAAAAAGTTCCGGACGCTGTAAGGAGGCCTGAAAACTCAGGACTGAACCTAATGAATGCCCCAAACCAATTACCGGACGTCCATGAGATTGGCGCACAATACTGTCAATCACCTGCTGAGTCAGACTTTTCCAGTGATTATCAATCGGATAACGCTTATCAGGCCCTAATAACGGCACATAGATAATATCGTAATCATCTTGTAGTCCTTCAAACAGCTTTTGATAGACTTTAGATGGCACGCCATTGGCGTGCGCAAAATGAATCAAGGGTTTCATTGTAAGGTCGTTTTATTTTCTGACTGAAGTTTCTGTGCCACTGAAGTTGCAATTCCTTCACCAATCGATGAACCCATACGACCCAGTACTGACTCAAATGGACTATATTCAATAGTGTAGTTCAGTGCTTTTTCAGTTTTTAGTTCACGCTTCAAAGTATTTAAACTGCCAATACGGTCTGCAATACCCAATTTCACCGCCTGTTCACCGGTCCAGAACAGACCTGAGAAAATAGCAGGATCAGTCGATTTTAATTTAGCTCCACGTCCCTGCTTTACAGCATTAATAAAGTGACCATGCACATTATCCAGCACACCTTGTACATGCGCTTTTTGCGCAGGATCAACCGGCTGTGTCATGGACAGCAAAGCTTTATTTTCACCTGAAGTCATGGTGCGGTCTTCAACTCCAAGTTTTTGCAGCAGGTTATTCACACCATAGTTCGGCATGATCACACCAATTGAACCGACCAGACTCGATGGATTGACAATGATTTCATCTGCAGCGGATGCAATATAGTAAGCACCAGAAGCCCCTGTATCACCAATCACGGCATAGAGTTTTTTCTCAGGATACTGTTTTTTCAGATACTGGATTTCCTGCCAGATTTCATCTGACTGGACTGGTGAACCACCTGGTGAATTAATATTTAAAACGACAGCCTTACTTTGCTTGTTTTCAAAGGCTTTTTTGAGTGATTTGATGGTATTGCTACTGTTTACGCTTTGCTTGTCTGCGGCAATCGTGCCAATAATATCAACCACAGCAATGTGTGCACCTGCGCCTGCACTTGGATCAGAAGCACTCATGCTACAGCCTTTACCCAGCGCAAGAATGACAACCAGCAGATAAGCGAAGGTCAGAAATTTAAAGAAGATCCCCCAGCGACGTGCCCGTCGTTGCTCTTCTACTGAAGCTAAAACCGCTTTTTCCAGCAGTTTCCATTCCGGGCCAGTCGGTTGAACTGGTTGTTGCGTATTTTGTATTTGATTTTCAGGTTTTGGTGGCCAATCGGACATAAATAATCCAATAAATTAATTTATATTGAACCCATTATATACACCGAAAAGGGTAATTCTGTCTAAAGAAACCGTTTTCGCCTATAATAAGTGCTATTCTTTTTTATTTTATCAATATTACAACTCAATGACTGAACGCAGCTCAAAGAATTCAGCTTACGGTTTACTCAAATATATTAGCCGCCAACCGCTTTCAGTTTCCCGATGGATTGCGCGGATTCTTGCCTTAATCGTTAATATTTTTAAAGTTTCTAAAACTTCTGATGTAATTCGCCTGAACCTTGAGATCAGTTTGTCTGAACTGTCGACACAGGAAAGAGAACGGATTACCCGTGCCGCGATTCGCAATGAACTGATGTCTTATTTCGAATTTTTCAGTATTTGGGGTTCGAGTAATCAGAAAAATATTGAGAGAGTGCATAAGGTTATAGGCGAAGATTTACTGCATGATGCCTTGGCACAAAATAAAGGTCTGGTACTAATTGTGCCGCACTTTGGCACTTGGGAAATCATGAATGCCTATGTTGCGCAATTCACTTCAATGACCATCATGTATAAGCCTGTAAAAAATCAGGCAGCGGATCAATTTGTTCGTGCAGCTCGTAGTCGCGAACAGGCCAATCTGGTGCCGACAGATGAGTCTGGTGTACGACAGATTTTCAAAGCCTTGAAGCAAGGTGGCACCACTGTCATTCTGCCGGATCATACACCCAACGTTGGCGGTGAATATATTCCTTACTTTGGTGTTCCTCTAGCTACCAGCAATCTGAGTGCCAAGCTGATCCAGAAAACCAAAGCCCGTGCGCTGTTCCTTTATGCCCTGCGTAATGAGAATGCTGGCTTTGATATTCATATCGAGGCCATAGATGAAAAAATTTATCAGGGAGATGCTAATCAAGGTACAGGCATCATCATCAACACGATTGAAAACCTGATTCAGCGTCATCCTGAACATTATCACTGGAGCTATAAACGCTTTAGAGCTCACGAAGATCTGGGAAATATTTATAAGCTTGATCATAACCAAGCTTTGTCCAAAGTGAACCAGTTAAGAACTTCTAATCTGGCTGCTGTTGAACCATCTCTAGAATCAGTCAGTTAGATTTTGTTTTTGTAACCATTTCCAGCGACTTCTTTCAGTTTCTAGAATGATTTGAGTTCCTTGCTGATGAAAATGCAGGCTGCCATGCTCTGCTGTAGTCAATAGAGGAATATCCAATTCTTTGAGATGCTGTTGAGTCAACTGACTTGGATGCCCGTAACGATTAAATTTTCCAGCAGACGCAATCGCCAGTTTAGGGCGATAGTGCTGCAAGAATTGATAAGCTGAACTGTGCTGACTGCCATGATGGCCTAAGACCAAGACATCCACTTTTAAATCGGGGTAGTCTTTGAGTAACTGATATTCAGTCTGCCAACCTGCATCTCCCATCAGCAGAAAATTCTGATAAGGCCAGACATCTTTGAGCTGCAAATACACTACACAAGACAGGTCATTTTTATTGAAATTAGCAGTATTTAATTGTTCTAGTTTTGGTGCAATGACCTTAATCTGCACATCATTCTGCCATTGCCACCGCTGTTCCTGATAACATAATTGAAAGTTTGAAGAGGCTGCAGTTTCGGTCACTTCATTGGCATAGATATTCTTAATCTTGAGCTGGTCTTTAATGCTGTGATAAGCACCACTATGGTCCTGATCCAGATGCGTTAAAATCACCTGCTCCAGTTGAGAAACACCTTGTACCGACAGAAATGGCATGATTACCTGCTTCCCAATACTAAATTTTTCCTCATCATAATAACCGCCCATATCGATCATCATGTTATGAGTTCCATAACGAAAGAATATCGCCTGCCCTTGCCCAACGTCCAGCACCGAAAGCTGAAATGGCGGATGATAGAGTTGAGGAATACAAATTGGTACTGCCGCGATAGCTATCCAGGATTTTGGCAATACGCCTCGTGGTAAGAATAAAATCAGCAAAGACAGGATGCATAGGCCAATCATCCAGAGATTCATCGCAACTGGTATTAACTGCGGTTTAAACCAGTGATCCAGCAGATTTAAGAAGCCCAACAGGATATTCAGCAACAGATCATTCAGCTGAAATAGCATGCTTGAGACCGGTTCAGCGATAAAAAAGAGAATTGCTGCCAGAATATCGATCGGTACAATCAAAAGACCGATCCAGGGAATTGCGACCAAATTGCTGAACGGTGTGATCCAGGCAATCTGCTTAAAAAACAGCATCATTAAAGGAAATAAAGCGAGAAAGATTTTCCACTGTGATTCCACTAGCACTTTAGCTGCAAAATACAGTTTTTGTATTGCTGTCTGATTTTGCTCGGATGGTCGCTGTTGAATGGTCTGATAAATTCTGAGCAATACAAAACAGGCCCCATAGGACAGCCAGAAAGCCGCGGACAAGATACTAAAGGGATCAATGAATAACAGTAAGGCGGCGCTCAGAATCAGAAGTTTTAAAGCCTGCAGATTTTGTCGAAGCAGCATGAGGATGACACCAATCATACAGATCAGCAGAGTGCGGATTGCCGGGATTTCAAAACCCACAAAGGCACAGTACAGCACCACACAAAACAGAAAAGGTAAAGCCAGAAAATACTGGCGTGGCCATCTTAGATAAAGCTTAGGCATACTTCGTGCGACAAGTAGCCGAAGCATGGCACAGACCATCAGGGCAAAGATCAGCACATGTGGTCCGGAAATCGCCAATAAGTGACTCATGCCCATACGTCGAAATTGTTGCTCAGTTGCAGGACTTAAAAGGCTTTCATCTCCGGTAAGCAAAGCTAGAATCAAACCTTTATTTTGTACAGGTTGTCTTGCTATGAACTCTCTTAATTCCAGCCGTTTCTGTTCTACCCAAAGTAAAAATTGCTGAGTTAAAGCTCTTTGCTCTCGAATATACTGACTATGCCCCAGTGTAGAAACAGTAGCTGAATCAAGTTGCTCTATCTGTTTGATCCGGAAACCTGCCATCACATTCTGTTGCAGTGCCCACTTTTCCACATCAAAAGCACCGGGCGTTGCATAACTGTGATTAGGACGTACCTGCCCTTGCAACCGATAATAATGCCCCAGTTTAAGTGTATTTAAATTTTCATGATTCGCTGATAGTTGTGAAGTATTCGGAGGTTTTACAGATAGAAAACCCATCCAGGTTACGGTGCGTCCATTAAGATTTAATACTTCCAAAGGCTGCTGGATGGATTGATCACTGAGCTTATTCAAGCGTTTAACATAAACGATAATGTCTTTTTGCTGTACTTCATGCTCGACATTCAATAGCCGTTGGCTAAGCTGTTGATTGGCATAACCATGTCCCAGGAATATCCCGATTAGAATGCAGGTGCCTACCAGCAATCCTTTATATAAGGAATTTTTTAGAATCGCATTGAGCTTAGAACTACAGAAATAACAGAGCACAGTAAGAAATATCACTGAGATTGAATTCAACTCAATATTCAGAAAAGATTTTCCCATACAAGCCAGGCCTAAAATCCAGCCCAAACACAGCCATTGCAACATGAAGATTTTCTTTTTTATTATTATGTGCAGGCAATAATAAAGCCCACCGAAGTGAGCTTCAATTAAAAAGGATTATTCCTACAATTAGTCATTCATCCATAGACCATCACGCATATGTAGAATCCGGTCTGCCGAATGTGCCAATTGTTCATCATGGGTCACAATTAACATGGCCATATTGAATTCGCTACGTAATTCAGTCAGTAATTCAAAGATTTTATCGGCTGTTTTACGGTCCAAGTTACCTGTTGGCTCATCTGCCATCATTAACTTCGGCTTGGTCACCACGGCACGAGCCAGTGCTACACGCTGACGCTCACCACCAGAGAGTTCACCAGGTTGATGGGTTAAACGATGGGTTAATCCAACACGTTCCAGCAAGTATTCTGCCTGCTGTTTAGCCTCTTTAAACTTGACGCTTTTACGCAGCATCAATGGCATCGCGACATTTTCCAGCGCAGTAAACTCTGGCAATAGATGGTGGAATTGATATACAAAGCCCAAATTTTCATTACGGACATAGCCACGTTCTGCTTCAGATAAATTGTCAAAACGGCGGCCATTGACCATCACTTGTCCGGCAGAAGGACGGTCAAGTCCTCCCAGAATATGCAATAAGGTACTTTTACCGGAACCACTTGAACCAACAATAGAAACAAATTCCCCGGCCTTTACCTGCAATGAAATCCCTTTGATCACATCAACCGTAGATTTTCCATCTGTAAAAGATTTCTCGATATTTTGGGCATCTAGAACCAGTTTACTCATAACGCAATGCCTCCGCCGGTTGAATTTTAGCAGCACGGAATGCTGGATAAATAGTTGCCAGGAAACTTAAGGCAAGTGACAAACCTACAATCACGACCACATCCTGCCAGCGCAGATAAGAAGGTAAATAGTTGATGAAATAGGCATCGAACATATTCAGGCCAAGTGAATTGTTTAACCAGCCAATAAAACCACTAATACTGGTAGCCGCAATAATCCCGAGAATGGCACCCGCACAAGTTCCGATCACACCAATCACAGTACCTTGAACCATAAAGATTCGGGTAATCGTGGTAGGTGAAGCACCCAAAGTACGTAAAATTGCGATGTCGGATTTTTTATCTGTGACCACCATCACCAGCGAAGATACGATATTAAATGCTGCAACTAGAACAATCAGGAATAGTAATAAGCTGACCATCGCTTTTTCCATCTGGATTGCACTGAACAGATTACCATGGGTATAAGTCCAGTCAGAGGCATAGAAGTTACCCGGTAAGTCACGCACAATTTCCTGAGAAACCTGAGGCGCTGCGAAAATGTCATCCAGCTTCATACGTACGCCCTGAGCACCATCTGGCAAACGTAACAAGGTTGAAGCATCGTTCAAGGCAATATAACCCATCATCGAATCAACTTCTGCACCAATACTGAAGATCCCGACCACTTTAAAGCGTTTAAAACGGGGTACGACACCTGCTGGTGAAGGCGTCGCTTCAGGTAGAACCAAGGTAATGTTATCGTTCAAGCCTACGCCCATGGCATCTGCCATCTGCTTGCCTAAAACAATCCCAAATTCACCTTTTTTCAGGTTATCAATACTACCCTCGACCATATGGTTCTGAATGATCGAAACTTTCTTCTCATACTTTGGTTCAATTCCGCTGACCATAATTCCGGCAACTTGCCCTTGAGCCGTGAGCATCCCCTGTAACTGGGTAAACGGAGCCACACCTTGAACGTGTTCATGCCGCTCAATCTGCTTTGCAAGTTCAGGCCAATTTGTTAGAATTTGCGTCGAAGAAACAGTGGCTTGAGGAACCATACCCAAGACGCGATTTTTCAACTCTCGGTCAAAACCATTCATGACAGACAAAACTGTAATGAGGACTGCTACACCGAGCGTGAGACCGATCATTGAGACCAATGCGATAAAAGAAATGAAGTGGTTACTACGCCGTGCGCGAGTATATTTCAACCCTATATACAGCGAGATTGGTTTGAACATAACCATCTAGTCCGAGGTAATAAATTATGGAAAATGTACAGCATCCAAACGGATTCACTGAAAGACGAGTCATGTCTCGAATCGATGCTGCTTTACGAATCAATTATCAGATTATTTCCGATGATGTTGCCTTGAATGATCCTTACGATGCTAATTTCGTATTGCCCCGCTATTTTCTACTACTTGCAGAGCTAGATCAATTTGATCATGCTGTTAACTACGAATTAGAACAATTATCTGAAAAAGATCAACAAATTGCTCGAATCTTATCCTTATTCAACCAAAAATTAAACCTTATTACCGGTTCTTTGTATGACGCAATTGTACAAAGCATGTTACCTGTACCGGAACATGTGAACTTTTCAGAGACTGGTTTTAGCTTCTTTAGTGATCAGCCGATTAGTGAAGGCACCTATCTACATGTGACTTTAAGTCACCCGGAAAACTTCTTCCACATCGCGGCAACCGCTCAGGTGGCCTACAGTCGTGCAGAAGAAAACGGAAAATATCGTACGGGCGCTTATTTTATTACCCTGCACCCTCAGGATCGCGTCAAACTGGGCGAATGTGTGAAAGCCAGCTTTGCTTAAGACTGGCATCTATCTTTTTATTAAAGGCGGGCTTTATAGCTCGCCTTAATTTCTTTAGCGAAATAAACCACTAAGCCGAACAATAAAATTACTACACCCACCAAAGCAATGAGTGGCAATTTTTCATTATTCAATAATACGCCTACCAGCAAGGCCAGCATCGGTGTCAGGACTGTAGTTAAAGACAAAGTCGTCGGTTTAATTTTCTGTACCAGCTTGAAATAACAGAACATCGCAATCAGCGAAGCCATAATTACCGCATATACCAGACCAAATAAGGACTTGGCATGTGGCATAGCAGTGGGTGCGTATTGCCAGATAAATGGCAACATACCCAGAGAAAAAACGACTGACAAGCCAATCGAACCGGCCGCCTGTGCCATAGGATCAATTGGTGCATTAATTTTCTTCACCCAGAACATAGATACGCAATAAACTAATACACCAACCAGAGCGATCACGATTCCAATTGGCTGTATATGCTGATCTGCATCACCTAGACAGATCACCGAAAGTCCAGTTAAAGCGATTCCCATCCCCAGCCATTGATTCAGCGAAAGCTGCATCTGAAAGACAAAACGCCCAATCAGACCTGAAATGAGGGGTGCCAAGCCGAACATTAAGGCAATAATGCCAGAACTTAAATAATCCGTAGACCAGTAAGTAAAAATTTGCGAGCCGATAAAACTGCATGCACCCGCCAAGTAACTATGTAGGGAAACACGATCAAGCGGTAATCTGGTTTTAAATAACCACAATAATCCTAAGGCCAGAGGCAAAGCCAAAAAGAAGCGGATCGCCAATGCCCACATTGGATGCAAATCTTCCACACTCCAGACAATCGCGAGCGGTGTGGTGGACCAGATGAAAACCAGCAAGGCATAGGTCAACATCAGGTTACTTTTTGGGGGCATACTTAATCTCGTTTTTTATTTAATCGCAGTTTTACGTTTCTGTTTTTGAATGGTTTGATCTAGAGAGCTGGAAAACTCACGCTTATCACGTTCAGAAATCGGCGGTGGGCCACCAGTTTGCACACCGGCACCACGCAAGGTATCCATAAAATCACGTAAATGCAGACGTGCTTTGACGTTAGCCACTGTATAGATTTCACCACGCGGGTGAATCGCGATACCACCCTTCTCGATGACTTGAGCAGCCAAGGGTATATCCTGCGTCACCACAATGTCATGCTCTTTCATACGGTCAACAATTTCCTGATCCGCCGCATCTGCCCCGCTCATGACCTGAATAGAATTGATACGAATCGACGGTGTAATCCCTACCGGCTGATTAGCCACAAAAGTGACTTCAAGCTGATAACGATCGGAGGCACGGATAATCACATCTTTCAGAATACGAGGTAATGCATCTGCATCGACCCAAAGTTTGAATGGCAACACACAGCTTTCCATAAGGGAGAAATTTGGACTAGTGTAGCAAATCAGAGAATGCAGGTTGATGCTTAAAAACGCTCTTTCTCTGAATATCCTGGTATTTAAATACTCAACTCAACCGTATTAAATGAGTCAGCCACTCACAACTAGAAAAATATTTGACTTCACATGATTTGCATTTTAATTTTTAAATTCATTCGAGTGACTTGAAAAATCGCAATGACCCTCGATTAACTATAAATAAGTCATCCAAGATCAATTGTGCATATGAAAAAACAGAATAGCCCAGAGATCATCACTATTGATGATCAGAATTTCGGTAGTCATGTCGAACATTGGACCTTGCTTACTGAAAACCCAGGCACAGATGTTCCTCAATGGTTAGGCAAAGCCCTTGATGCACCTGTAATGCCGATGGGCTTGTGTACACAAGAATGCGATATGGATGAAACCACCTGGCTGATTCAGGGACCGAGCAAAGCTGCGGTACAGTTAAGCCAAGTGATTGCCGTAGAAAATAACAAGCCACAGGCTGTGAAAACCGCATTTCCGGGTTTTGACAGTCCCTACCAGGTGAAAGCCACGATTGACCGGATTATTTCTTGTAAATCCGACACCCAAGCTGTGTTGCGTCTCAATCTGGGTGCCAACAATATCATCTATGCCTTTGATACGCTGTACAGCGTCAACCGGTCGCATTATGAAAAAGACCAGTCTTATATCGTCAACTTAAATGCCTGGGCTTATGAACTGGAAGTGGTGACTGACCATGAACATTTAGTCGTGGATGATCCTGCCTCTATCAAACATCACCGTGCCCTGAATGCAATTCTTGCGGAAAATAATGGTGTTGCACCGGATAATTTACAGGAACAGATCGATGCTTGGGAGCCGAAATCTGAAGAAGACAAAGAACCGGTAACGGTTGATTTCTCCAAAATGGTCGCTTATCTCTATGGTGAGACCATGGGTCAGGAAGATGAAGCCTGGTTCCAGGGCAATATTGTCGGTAAAACTTCAATGCAATTTATGGATCAGGACTACATGCTCTATGATGTTACCCTGATTCATGATGAAGGCCAGCCGGCTACCTTGATCCGTGTAGCCACCCGCAATGACAAGCATAAAGATTTCCAGATTGGTCAATATATTCGGGGCAATCTGTGGATTCAGGCCAATATCTATCGAAAAGCAGCTTAAGCTGAATATCCAGATCGGAGGCTCATATTTTTATATGAGTCTCCTGTTTTTTATTTATTTTAGTGCGATATTCTCTCAATTCTGATTATTTTTTATCCACAATTGAAATCAGAATTAATGGATTTTGAATTTATTAAAAATAGATTTATCCACAGATTTAAATTCAAATAAATTCATTTTCAATGTTATCTTAAACTGAATAATCATATTAAAAACATTATAAAAATAATGACTTAATATAATAGTTCTATTTTTATGAATATATTGAGGCCAGTTATTTAAATAAAATTAATACTTTATGAAGTTTAGTTAAGAATGGACTTTATTTAATCAATTTTTTATGGTAAAAATACGATCAACAAATAATCATTTACGATAAATAGATCGGATAATAAATATCTATGAAAATCGTTCAAGAAGAAAATTTACAGCAGGTTGAGCATCATCTTGGCTCGCGTTATCAGCTTGATATGATGTCATGCCTATTTTTCGTATTGGGTATGCTCATTTGCGGCTATATCTTACATAACTTTGTTTTTTAACCCGAATTAAATGATAAAAAAACCCGGCCAATTGCCGGGTTTTTTAATTCTCAGGAATTAAGCATTGCGTTTAGCAAAGTCATCCATGAAGTTTACCAATGCCTGTACACCTTCTAACGGTACGGCATTGTAAATGCTGGCACGCATACCGCCTACTGAACGGTGGCCGGCAAGGTTAAGCAAATGGTTTTCTTTTGCTTCTTGCAGGAACTGTTTTTCAAGTTCAGGATTTGCCAAGGTAAATGGAACGTTCATGATTGAACGGTTTTCTTTGGCAATCGGATTTGCATAGAAGTCGCTAGAATCGATATAGCCATAAAGCAATTCAGCTTTTTGCAGGTTCACTTTATGAATCGCGTCTACACCGCCCTGTTCCAGTAACCATTCAAATACCAGACCAGATAGATACCATGCATAAGTTGATGGTGTGTTGACCATCGAACCGTTTTTCGCTTGATCTGCATATTTCAGGATGCTTGGAATTTCAGGTTTTGCCTGATCAAGCAGATCTTCACGGATAATAACCAGTGTTAAACCTGCAGGACCAATATTCTTTTGCGCACCGGCATAGATCAGACCGAATTTAGAAACATCAATCGGTGCAGACAGAATGCTTGAAGAAAAATCACATACGAGTGGCTTATCAGTTTCTGGCACATGGGCAAATTGCAGACCGCCAATAGTTTCGTTATCTGCATAATGCACATAAGCGGCATCATCAGAAAGATTCCATGTGCTTTGATCAGCAATCGCTAATTTACCATCTTCAGTTTTAATGCCTGCTTCAACCACATTGATATCGCCATAGCGTTTAGCTTCTTTCAATGCTTTTTCAGACCAGATACCGGTACGGATATAGTCAGCTTTGTTGTTTTTACCCAGCAAGTTCAATGGAATTGCCGAGAATTGCAAAGATGCACCACCCTGCAAGAACAGTACTTTATAGTTCTCAGGAATATTCATGAGTTTGCGAAGGTCTGCTTCTGCCTTTTCCGCAACTGCAACATAGTCTGCACTACGGTGGCTCATTTCCATGATCGAAAGACCTTTGCCCTGCCAGTCAAGCATTTCAGCTTGAGCCTTTTCAAGTACGGCAGTAGGTAATGCAGCAGGACCAGCACAGAAGTTGTACGCGCGCATGATTTTTCCTTTCAGAGTGAAACACAATAAAATGATGGCATTTAACCATATCTGGACGCCGCTTGCACAAAATTATTTCTATCCAAGAATGAAGATAGAGTCAAAAAACCAATCTAGATTCAAGGGATAATTTGAATATCTTTGATTTTTTTGTTCTAACTCGGTGATTTCATTTATGAGAAATTGTACAGCTAAAAATATTCAATCTCATCCAATGCTTAGAAGATGTTGAATCGGCCGCTAATATAAAATAATTGAAAAATGAAGTTAAACTCGGCTCAAGTTTTAGAGTGACATAGAACTATCAGCTTGAAACTTGAGAAGTGAATTGTTTCAAATTACAACAATACTACAACTTAACCCATTCCTGCACTGCAAGCACTTGATTTATAATGCAGCTTAGACTGAATTAATGTGACTTTTACATTACCACTTTATGAATATGAAGAAAAATAAACAATGTGTCTGCTGGGGTCTGACTGTGCTTGCATCTATGATGTATGGCAGTTTTGCTTATGCACAAAGCATCAGCTTTAAGGATGCAGAACAACAATTGTTGCAACGTTCCTATAGTAGCCAGGCTTTTCAAAGTCTGGAGCAAGCGTCAAAACTTGAAGCAGAAGCTGTCAAAGGTATTGGCCTACCTCGTGTTGACCTGAATGTTCGTGCCTATGCCTTTCATAGTGAAGTCGATATTCCATTAAAGCAGTTTAAAAATAATCTGGAAAATTCACTCTCTCAAGGCGTGAATGGCCGGCTTAATGAGTGGGAAGCCAGTAATGGTGTGGATCTACCTGCAGGTATTACTGATCCACTGCGTGAAGGACTTAACAATACTATTCATAGCGGAGTTGGTCTGATTCCGGATACGTCTAATGTAGTCCTTGAAGATCAGGTGATTCGTCCCACTGTTTCCGTGATGATGCCACTATATACCGGAGGCCTCACCCGTAACGCCAAAGAAATTGCCAATATTCAGTCAGGACGTAGCGAACTTAGTAATCAGCAGCAACAGGATACGCAGCGTTTTGAACTAATTCAGTCCTACTTCAATGTGCAGCTACAAAAACAGTTACTGGATGCGGCACTTTTTAATTCAAATGCCATGCAACAACATTATCGTAATGCTCTGAAGCTGGAACAGCAGGGTTTTATCAGTAAAGGTCAACGCATGCAGTTCGAAGTGGCACGCAATAATGCTGAACGCGCACAACAAAATGCCCAAGCCAATCTGAATGCTGCCCTATTTCAGCTAAATAATCTGTTGCTGGATAGCAATATCACCGAGCTAAGCACACCTTTGTTTGTGAATCGTGCTGAACCACAAAATGTGAATATTCTGCTCAGCAGTTTTAGTCAGAACTCTCCCCTGATCAAAAAAATGCAGATGGATACCGAACTGGCCAAAGCCAATGTCAAAGCCCAGCAGGCCGCTAAAAAGCCAAATGTTTTTGCGTTTGGTGAATATAGCCTGGATCAACATCAAAACTGGATTGTGGGTGTAGCTGCACGCTATAACCTGTTCTCAGGCATTGATAAAAATAAAAATATTCAGGCTGCTGAGCTGAAACGCTATGCCGCTGAACTCATGACGGCGCGTACCCAACAGGAGATTGAAAACCTGATTTATAAATCATTTAGTGAAGCAGTCAGCGCCCAGCAAAGTGATGCTCTACTTCAGCAGAATCTGAAAGCAGCTCAGGAAAATCTGCGTATTCAGGAGTTATCCTTTAAGGAAGATGTCGGGACAGCCACTCAGGTCATCGATGCCCAAAACATGCTCAGCAGTTTAAAAGCAGAAATGGCATTAAATGCTTATAAATATGTGATATCTCTTGCGACCTTATTACAGAGCCATGGCTCAATTGTGGAATTTCCAAACTATATGCAACATGCCAACACCCACTATATTCGTTAATGGAGCCAGACATGACAGATGAGCAAAAGCCAGAACATCCTGTTGATAAAACGGCTTCAGAAATCAATTACAGTGAATCAGAGCCAGGTAATCCTGAAAGCAAAGAAAAAAAATCGCACAAAAAATATCTGCTTTTAGGGCTGATTCCAGTCATTCTTGCTTTGATTGGGTTTGGCCTATGGAAAACTTATCAACCCAAAGAAATCGAGCTACAAGGCCGGGTTGAGGCAGAGACCGTTCAAGTGGCCACCAAAGTTCCAAGTCGGATTGAAAAGATTTATGTGCAGGAAGGCGATAACGTCAAGAAAGGTCAGGCGCTGGTAAAATTGCATAGTCCTGAAATTGAGGCGAAAAAGCAGCAGGCTTTAGCCACTTTACAGTCTGCATTAGCACTTCAGTCCACCGCAGAACGTGGTTCTCAGGAAGAAAATATCGCTTCTCTGTATGCCAACTGGCAGTCACTAAAAGCACAGGAGCAACTCGCTAAAACTTCCTATCAACGTGGAGCCAATCTATTTAAGGAAGGCGTCATTTCCCGCCAGCGCCGAGATGAACTGTTTGCAGCTTCACAATCTGCATCCCAAATGACCGAAGCTGCTTATCAGCAATATGCCCGGGCTAAACGCGGCAGTACACCAGAACAGAAAAGTTCAGCAGATGCTCAGGTCGATATAGCCCGTGCAGCAGTCGCCGAAGCCAATGCACTAGAAGCAGAAACTGAATTATTGGCACCGATTGATGGTACCGTCTCCAAAACCTATGGAAATACCACTGAGCTGGTGGCAACCGCAGTGCCAGTGGTCAGCCTGATCTCGGCAGAACGCTGGATCAGCCTGAATATTCGTGAAGACCAATATGCCGCTTTAGGTAAACAGCAACAGCTTGAAGGTTTTATTCCGGCACTGAATCAATCAGCCACTTTTAAAGTAAAAAATATTAGTGCTGAAGGTGAATTTGCCACCATTAAAACCACGCGCCAAACCGGTGGTTATGATGTCCGCAGTTTTAAAGTTCATCTTGTGCCAGTCACTGAAATGCCTGAGCTAAAAGTCGGGATGAGCGTGCTGTTTAAATTAAAAGAGCCAAAATAAATGGCATCTGGATTCTGGGCGGGTATTCAGCGTGAAATACGCTATTTATGCAGAGAAAAATGGGATCTGGCTCTGGTCCTGCTCGCCCCTGCCTGTATTCTGATTTTACTTGGTAGCATGTTTGCCAAAGGCAAACCGGATCATCTACCAATCGCCATTATTGATCAGGATCAAAGTAGCCTGAGCAGCAAGATTTATGATCATTTATCTTTGAATCATACTCTACAAGTGCATACTGTTTCTGATCAAACAGTCGAAATCGAAAAGTTATTAAACGAGAATAAAATCTGGGGTTATATTCATATTCCTGCCGGAGCCGAGCAGCGACTGGTCAAAGCTCAGGATGCTGAAATTAGTATTGCTTTCAACCAGAGCTATTTCAGTATCGGTAATACCATTTCTTCAGCCATGTTATTGAGTACCTTGCAGGCTCTGGCTGAATTTACTGGTAAGCAGTATCTAGGCAACACGCTCCCCTATCTGGATGCACCGACACCGAACATTAAAATTTCCCCACTATATAATCCGCAGCTGAATTATGAATTTTATCTGGAACCTTACATGGTGCCAGCAATTTTGCACTTGTTATTATGTTGCTGTGTAGCTTTTGCTGTGGGTCAGGAAATTAAACGACATACCGTTAGTCATTGGATTGCCCAACAAAACTTGTGGTCGGCACTACTGTCAAAAAATCTGGTTTATGTAGCAATCTTTTGTTTCTGGACTTGGGCTTGGATGTTTTGGCTGGTCGAAATTCGCGGCTGGTTTATTGCCGGGTCATTATGGCTAATTCTTCTGGCTCAAATACTGTTCTATAGTGCCTATGCCTTTATCAGTAGTGCTGTGGTTCTGGCTACTCAGGACCTAACCAAATCTTTTGGTCTACTAGCAGTTTATGGTGGTTCATCGCTCAGTTTTGCTGGGGTAACTTTACCTCTTAATAATGCTCCACTATTCACCCAGTTCTGGGCCAATATTATTCCTTATACACCCTATGCCAAATTACAGACGGAGCAATGGGTGATTGGCAGTCCGCTCTATCTTTCACTGCAACCGATATTCGTACTCATCATTTATGTCTTGCTTTATGCTGTGCTGGCCTATACCTTTCTCAAAAAAACAGCCAAAGGAGTGTCAGCATGAAATCACTCTGGAAAGCTTATTGCCAAACTTTTAAAGACATTATTAGCAATACCAGTATTTTTACCACACTGATTTTATCGGTTCTGTTTTACAGTTTTTTTTATCCGACCGCATATAAGGCAGAACAGGCAGAAGCCTTGCCGATTATTATTGTCGACGAAGAGCAAAGTGCTTTAACCAATACCATTATCAGTCATGTCAGCCAAAGCCCGAATGTAGAGATTAAGGCGGTGACTGGAAATTTTGCTGAAGCTAAACACTGGGTGGAAACTCAAAAAGCCGACGGGATTTTATTATTACCAGATAATCTTTCTCAATCTATCCGGCATGGTGAAAATGGCGGGATTGGGCTGTACTTAAGTGCTGCTAACTTTTTAATTACCAAACAGATTGGTTTGGGCTTGGTCTCTTCAGTAGAAAATACCTTAAGTGAATATGCTGAACGCTTTAGCGAGATTTCACACTTCTCTCCTGCCCTATCCATTCACCAGATTCCACTATTTAATACACTCTCTGGCTATGGCAGCTATGTGTTTCCCGCTGTTGCACCGTTGATTATTCATCAGACTATTTTTCTGGGACTGAGCATGCTGATTGCAATGTATCGGGAAAATAAACAGGTGATTAATCTGACCACCTTAAGTGGCCTCAGCTTGGCAATTCTGACCATTGGATGTTTAGGTTGTTATTACCTGTTTGGATTTACCTTCTGGTATTTTGATTATCCCCGTGGCGGAAATTTCTGGGGGATGCTGCTCGCTGTACCCATCTTTGTATTCTGCATGATTGGTATCACAGTACTGTTTGCCAGCTTTCTGGACATGCCAGAACGCGCCGGTCATATCATTGTTTTTACTTCGATTCCGCTCTTTATGCTTTCAGGAGTCGCCTGGCCACATGCTGCCATGCCAGTCTGGGTCCAACTTATTGGGCAAGCCTTACCTTCGACCCAAATCGTGCAGATGTTTATTCAACTCAATCAGATGGGTGTGCCCACTTATATGATTCTAGGAAAGCTTGCTTATCTATTGGTGATCGGCATCATCTGTATGGTCTTAGGCTATTATCGGCTACGCCCACGTTCTTAAATCTGGATTTACTCAGGCTATTCGCATTGAAAATTATTCACCAAATACCTGAATATTAAAATTGCGGATTTTAGTACTGCCATTCGGCCGGTCAAAACTCACATCATACTGAACCAGATTTTTTGGATAGGCAATTTCATAACTCACCTTGTATTCACTTGGTTTGCCGTTATTTTCCTCTAAGTTCTTTCTCATGATAGTCTTGGACTTATATTCACCTTGCGGAATTGAACGTGAAAAACGCTTCATGATTTTTTCATTGTTTTGAAACTCTGCCTGCAACTTAGGCTCAAGCTGAGCTAAAAACTCGTCATATTTTCCATCACGCAGGTCTTCATAAGCTACTTGCGCAGCCTTTTCCTGCTCAGGGCTTGGATCGGGCATACTGTCCATTGCATTATTACAGCCACTAAGTGCAATAGCTGCGGTCAAAAGCATCAATCTGGTTTTCATTATTTATCTCTCATTTAGCCGATGTGTAAAAAAGGACGCCGAAGCGCCCTTTTTCATCAGTAGCAGAACTTATTCCTCTACTGTATTGTCATCATCTTTTTCAGCTGCTTGTGCATCAGTTACATCATCAGCTGCAGATTCAGTATTTTCAATATCTTCCAATATTTCCAACTCATCTTCAACTGCTTCAATCGCTTCCACACCCACCAGTTTTTCATCTTCAGCCAGACGGATCAGACGAACACCTTGTGCATTACGGCCAGTCTGTGCCACTTCAGAAGCACGGGTACGAACCAGAGTGCCGCCATCAGAAATTAGCATCAGTTCTTTAGATGCGTCAATCGCAACTGCACCGACCAGCTCACCGTTACGTTCTGAGGTCTTAATCGCAATTACGCCCTTACCGCCACGTTTCTTGGTTGGGAAGTCATCTACCGGGGTACGTTTACCATAACCATTTGCAGAAGCACACAGCACTTCACCGGTTTCAGGTACCACCACTAGAGATACGATACGGCTAATGAAGTTAGCTTCAGTTGCATCTTCATCATCAGATTCAATATCTGCATCTTCTGCATCTTCAACCTGAGAAGCACCGATGGTCACGCGCATACCGCGTACACCTTTGGCTGAACGACCCATTGAACGTACGTCAGTCTCTGCGAAACGAATTGCTTTACCTTCGTTCGAGAACAACATGATTTGCTGTTCACCGTCAGTAATCGCAACACCAATTAAGGTGTCATCGCCATTCAGTTCAATCGCACGTAAACCGTTTGAACGAACATTCGAGAATTGTTCCAGTTCTACACGTTTAATCGTACCGTACTCAGTCGCCATAAACACATAGAAGTTCTTACGAACAGCTTCGGCTTGCTGTGCAAAGTCATTGATGATGTCAGCATCAAGATCAGTGGTTGAAAGTGCTAAACCAAGCTCTTTCAATTGAACACGCAGTGCATCAGAAATATCATCTGCACCATCTTCAGATTCAGCAAGAGCAGCTTCTAGTGCCGCAAAGTGACTATTGATCACTTCATTGGTTTGCAGCTGGGCAGCATTGGTCTTCACAAATGCCTTGAAGTCAGCCAGACGTTCTTTGAATTTCTTCGGTGCATCAATCACTGGCAAGATAGCAGTAATGGTTTCGTTGTCATCCAGCGGCAACAAGTTCACCATTGGGCGACCTTTGGCACCACGCGAAGCTTGTGGCACCTCATAAACTTTCAGGCGATAAACCTTACCGACATTGGTGAAGCAAAGTACCGTAGCATGGTTCGATGTTACAACCATGTGCTGGATGTAATCGTCTTCTTTCATGCTGGTTGCAGACTTACCACGACCGCCACGACGTTGCGCAGCATAGTCAGATAATGGTTGAGTTTTCGCATAACCAGTTTTTGAAACCGTAAGAACCATTTGTTCTTCAGGAATCAGGTCTTCACGAGAGAAGTCGATACGAGACTCAACGATATCTGTTTTACGCGCATCGCCATATTGCTGAAGAATTAGCGCTAGCTCTTCTTTAATCACGTTCATCAATAAGTTGAAGTCATTTAAGATGGCTGTGTATTCAGCAATTTGACCTAAGATTTCAGAATATTCAGCTTGAAGTTTATCCTGCTCAAGACCGGTCAAACGGTGTAAACGCAATTCCATAATCGCGTTGACTTGAGTCGGAGATAAACGATACACATCGCCATCAATACCAAATGGACGGTTTGGATCTTCACCTTCAATTTCATCAGGACGTACAGAAACAGCACCCGCTTTTTCGAGCAAGGCTGCTACACCGCCTGCTGCCCACTCGCCTGCCTGTAAACGCTCACGCGCTTCAGCCGGGTTGGCAGAAGTTTTAATGGTTTCGATGATGGCATCAATATTTGCCAGAGCAACGGTTAAACCTTCTAAAATATGACCACGTTCACGTGCTTTGCGCAGTTCGTACATAGTACGACGTGTCACGACTTCTTGACGGTGACGAATAAACGCAGCGATGATGTCTTTCAGATTCATCAATTTCGGCTGGCCATTGTCCAGGCAAACCATGTTAATGCTGAAAGAATTTTCTAACTGTGTATTCTGGAACAGGTTATTGACGATGACTTCAGCATTTTCACCACGCTTCAGGTCAATCGCAATACGCATCCCTTCTTTGTCAGATTCATCACGAAGTTCAGAAATGCCTTCAAGTTTTTTCTCTTTGACCAGCTCGGCGATACGTTCAATCGTTTTCGCTTTGTTGACCTGATAAGGAATTTCTGTGAAGACAATCGTAGTACGGCCAGATTTGGCATCTTCTTCAAAGTGATATTTACCACGAATATGCAAACGGCCTTTACCGGTACGATAGGCATCCACGATACCTGATTTACCGTAAATAATACCGCCCGTTGGGAAATCTGGACCGGAAATGTATTCCATCAAACCTTCGATGCTGATATTTGGATTATCTGCATAAGCCAGACACGCATTCACTACTTCAGTCATGTTGTGTGGCGCCATATTGGTCGCCATACCGACTGCAATACCAGCCGCACCATTCACCAACAGGTTCGGAATACGAGTTGGCATGACTTGCGGAATACGCTCAGAACCGTCGTAGTTATCTTCCCAGTCAACTGTATCTTTTTCCAGATCGGCCAGTAATTCATGGGTTAGCTTACGCATACGAACTTCGGTATAACGCATTGCCGCAGCGCTATCGCCATCGATCGAACCAAAGTTCCCTTGACCATCAACCAGTTGGTAGCGCAGACTAAAGTCCTGAGCCATACGGACAATGGTTTCATAAACAGCAAAATCACCATGTGGATGATATTTACCGATGACATCACCTACAACACGGGCAGACTTTTTGTAAGCTTTGTTGTAGTCATTGCCCAATTCGTGCATTGCGAAAAGCACACGACGATGAACAGGTTTTAGACCATCTCGTACATCCGGCAAGGCACGTGAAACAATCACGCTCATTGCATAGTCTAAATACGAGTGCTTGAGTTCATCCTCAATGGCAATCGGTCTAATTTCCGATACGCTCATGCATACTCCTTATTCTACAAGCCAGATTTGGCTTGCATTTATATGTCGTAAATCCAGCTATAAATTGGCTCAAAAAAAAGCTGAACCAATATTAAAATTTAGTCGTACAGTATAGCATAATCTAGGCTAAATTTACCTGTTTCAGCCCCAACTATCCACAGGATTTTTAGTAGAAATTTTAATCACTTCACAATATTTTGATATTAAAAAACCTCTGCTTGCAGAGGTTCATTTTTTTCTTCAAAAAAGCAAGTCACTTAAATATGAAGTTTAGAATCTATATCGGACAAATCATCTTCAGCTATGACCTGACTAGTTGATTTTGTCACAGCACAATCTTGCTTCATTAATGGATAAGCGACCAGGAATAAGCCGATAATAAGCGGAAATTCGTATAGTTCTTCCATCAAATCTTTATAGATAAAATCTGTAAAAATAAAATGAATAAAAAACCGATTATGTTCAATGCCATCAGACATCAGCAAGCCAATGAAAGCTAATATGAGTGCCCAAATTGGAAGTGATACATGCTTAAACTTATAAGCAATTTCTTGACGCAAAGGTGCTAAAAACAGCATAAACACCACGGGTGCAATCACAAGAACCGAAATACCACGGAAATAGATTTTTGGCACTTCCGGGAAATAGTCACGTCCCCAACTGGTACTTCTACCAAACAGCATAATCCACCATGCAACTGACCAGAGCCAAAATTGTTTTTGACCTTTACTTAATTCAAATGGACGGATATAGAAAAAACTAAATACGGCAAAACTAAACAACATTAATGCTTGAATTGACTCAACTGCTGTAACCGTCATACCTCCTAACAAAGGAAGGTGCAAACTCGGGAGAAAAGGGAAAATCAAACAGCAGATCATCATTACCAAAATACTGACTGGTAACTGAAAATCAAATTTCACGGATACTCCGCCAAATGGCAAGCTTAATAAAAGTTTAATATTAACACAAAATATACAATAACCAAAATTTCGAGTCAGAAATGGACGACTTGTTAGTTAGATTAATTATTTAGATTAAAAAAAAAGAAAAACGCTCCTAAAGGAGCGTTTTTTTGAAACTGATTCAGAAATTAGATTTTAGAAACCAATTCAGGAATTACAGTGTTCAGGTCACCTACTAACCAGTAGTCTGCTACTGCATTAATTGGAGCTTCTTCATCTTTGTTGATCGCAACGATCACTTTAGATTCTTTCATACCTGCCAAGTGCTGGATCGCACCAGAGATACCTACAGCGATGTACAGGTCAGGTGCAACGATCTTACCAGTTTGACCAACCTGCATATCGTTAGGAACGAAACCAGCATCAACTGCAGCACGTGAAGCACCTTGAGCAGCGCCAAGTTTGTCAGCTAGTGGATCAAGGATTTTGTGGTAGTTCTCACCAGAACCTACACCACGACCACCAGAAACGACGATACGAGCAGCTGTCAATTCAGGACGTTCAGATTTAACGATTTCTTCATTAATGAACTTAGAAATACCAGCATCACCAGTAGAAGCAGCAGCTTCAACCGCAGCAGAACCACCTTCAGCAGCAACCGCATCAAATGCAGTACCACGAACAGTTGCAACGATTACTGATTCAGAAGACTCAACAGTTGCAATCGCGTTACCTGCATAGATCGGACGCTTGAATGTATTTGCAGAATCAACAGCGATGATGTCTGTGATCATGCTGACATCAAGAAGTGCAGCAGCGCGTGGCAGAA
Organism: Acinetobacter sp. YWS30-1; assembly: GCF_033558715.1. Classification (NCBI taxonomy): domain Bacteria; kingdom Pseudomonadati; phylum Pseudomonadota; class Gammaproteobacteria; order Moraxellales; family Moraxellaceae; genus Acinetobacter; species Acinetobacter sp. YWS30-1. The sequence continues at coordinate 2,138,967 of NZ_CP114606.1, forward strand.
TGTTTTTGCCAGTTGTAGTAGAAGCAGCAAGAATATGGCTATAGCCTTTACCTAATTCTGCAACCAGTTTTGCTACGTTTTCAGCCAGTTGGTTTGCATAAGCAGCGTCGTCAGCAAGTAAAACTTTGCTTACACCCGCAACTTTAGCTGCCTGATCAGCAACTGCTTGAGCGCCAGAACCAGCAACCAATACAGTGATATCACCACCGATTTTTTGCGCCGCAGCAACAACGTTTAAAGTAGCAGCGTTAAGTGCTTTGTTGTCGTGCTCAGCGATTACTAAAATACTCATGATTTTTATCCTTCTGTATTAGATCACTTTCGCTTCGTTTTTCAATTTTTCTACAAGTTCGTCTACAGACTTCACTTGTACGCCAGCTTTACGCTCTGCAGGAGATTCAACTTTTACTGTTTTCAGTTTGGTTGTAGTAGTTACACCGAAATCTGCAGGTAACTTGGTATCAAGCGGTTTTTTACGCGCTTTCATGATGTTTGGAAGAGCTGCATAACGTGGCTCATTCAAACGCAAGTCAGTAGTTACGATCGCTGGAAGTGATAATTCAACAGTTTGTAGACCACCGTCGATTTCACGAGTCACTTGTACTTTGTCGCCTTCAACTTTAACTTCTGAAGCGAATGTACCTTGACCTGCACCTAGAAGTGCACCAAGCATCTGACCAACCTGGTTAGAGTCGTCATCAATTGCTTGTTTACCAAGAAGGATCAATTGTGGTTGTTCAGCTTCAACAACGCCTTTTAGAATTTTAGCAACTTCTAGCGCTCCTAGTTGGCTGTCATCAGCTTCAACCAGAATACCGCGGTCAGCACCAAGCGCCATTGCAGAACGGATTTGTTCTTGAGCTTCTTTAGGACCAATAGAAACAACAACGATTTCTGAAACAGTTCCTTTTTCTTTTAAACGAACCGCTTCTTCCACCGCGATTTCACAGAATGGGTTAATTGACATTTTAACGTTTGTTAAGTCAACACCACTGTTGTCCGGCTTAACGCGAACCTTAACGTTGGCATCAACCACACGTTTTACAGCAACAAGAGCCTTCATGTAATCCTCGGCTGTTTTAGCAAATGTAAATGTTGAGAAAAGTTATAATAACTCTTCACTTAAATTTTTTTAGGTGCCCTATCTTGCAATGTGCACGGCATTTCGGTCAAGTCACAATTCAGCAAAGAGCTGTAAAAATGCGTAATTTTCCTTGAACGATGCGTTCACAATTAATCCGTATCGATTTATTACAATGAATTTTATCAATATTTAATAAAATTTAACCTTTGATTTTTATTATGTTTTTATTTGATGAAACACATCAGAACTTTTGATTTTTGCTTATTAAATGCACAAATCCGTCCTAAGATTTGTGGAAAATGACTTATATTTAAAAATGACCGCTTTGGTCAGTTTGGACATAAAGCGAAATTAATCAGGATTTATTCTACATATCTGCTCAATTTACTCCGCTTTATTTTGTTAGGTAGGTCTAAAAATCGGGTTGTCATCAATCTATAAATATAAAAAAAGCATACTGGGAGCAGTATGCTTTTTTAAAATACGCAATTGCTTAATTAATAATTAACCAGCTTGCAGCAAGGGCAAGTAAACCGCCTGAGGTGCCATCAACCCATTTCTGTTTACGCTCATCAATTTGTGTATTGCGGGTAATTCTGCTGAACAGAATGCTGAGAGCACAATAAACAATGAAAATCATACCGATAAAAATAAAAGAGAGAATTAAGCCTTGGCTTACAGTATTTCCGCTTTTATCGATAAACTGCGGCAAGATCGCAAAATAGATCAGCATGCCTTTAGGATTGAGTAAGGCCGTAAAGAAGCCTTTTTTCACTGGATTAGCACTGGTCTTTTTCTCAATTTTCATTGAATTTTTGCTAAATACTGATTTCAACAGGCTACAAGCCAGATAGAGCAAATAAGCAATACCCAACCAGCGAATCGCCTCAAACAATACCGGAAAAGACACGATAATGGCTGCGATTCCTATTGCTACCAAAATGGAATGTACCAGATAACCTGAACAGATCCCGATGGTTGCCATCATGCCTGCTTTTGCATCTTTACCCATCACTTGAGACAGGATAAACAGCATATCTGGTCCAGGTGTAAAAATCAGGGGAAGCACGGTTAGTGCAAAAAGTGCAAATACAGACATTTCCTTTTCCTTTAAATCTTCGGAAAGTGGAATTAGTATCTGCGAATTTTTACAAAATAGGCTTTCAATTTATTTTATAATAAGTACTATTTTTCGAATTATATTCTAATTTATGAAAATATCTTCCAAGTCTGTGCGAGTAAAACTTGATCGAATTGATAAAAATATCATTCATCACTTGCAAGCCAATGGTCGTATTCAGAATAACGATCTGGCACGTGAAATTGGACTATCCCCTTCTTCCTGCCTGCGTCGGGTAAAGTTGCTTGAAGATGCGGGCGTGATCCAGAATTACACGACCATTGTTGATTCACAGAAAATTGGTTTTCAGTTGATCCTATTTTCGCGGATCTGGCTGGTCGGTCAGGATGCAGAAACCATTGATACTTTTATCGAGGCGATGAAAGAACTGCCTCAAGTGATGGAGTGCTATATCATTCTGGGTGAATGTGATGCGATGTTAAAAGTTGTGGTGCCTGATCTGGAAAGTTACCGTAAATTCCAGTCCACACATTTGACCAAGAAAAATGGTATTACCAGTGTCAAAACAGATTTACCCAGCCAGATTATTAAACAAAGTTTTCAGTTACCGCTGGATGATTTATAAAATATTTTAGCAATAAAAAAGGATGACCTTAGTCATCCTTCATGTTCATTAAACTTGTAAAAAGTCACGATGTACATGACTCAATTCAATCAATTCATAAGACTTCAGATCGAAAATATTCCAAATTTCGAGCGCGTCTTCTTTCAGGTCAACAGCTTTACTGGCTCGCTGCGTGGTCTGCCATTGCAGATCAGAAATCCATAGATAATACTGGTCTATCTTAGGATTATAAGCCTGCATTTTCCCTTCTGCATTAATCCCTTGCACGATTGCCCCTTCAGGGAGAACGGCTTCAATAGTGGGCAAGCTAATCTCAACAAAATGTTTGATCTGGCGTAAACCATAACCCGCGAACATGTCTTTTTGAGCTGGGCTTAACTGCGCATACTTTTGTTGTATATCCGGGATAATTGCTGTGTCCATAAAAATTCCAGTATCGAGATCGCTGATTTTCTTTTAAAAATTGATTACTATTTATACTTATATCCGAAAACAGCCATTTGAAAAATAAGACAATAGTGAAATATCTTTCCAACAGTATGTTCAGGTCATATTTTGAGCATGATACATGAAAGTTTTATGCCATGAATCCTAATCATACGACAAGCGGAAGAAAACTTTATATTTTTCCTATTCTTTATGCTGTGCCCGCGGATGCGCCTGATCATAAATCTGCGCAAGTCGATCAAAATCAATATGAGTATAAATTTGTGTAGTACTCAAATTGCTATGCCCCAACATTTCCTGAACGGCACGAAGATCACCGCTATTCGACAGCATATGACTGGCAAAACAATGCCGCAATAAATGCGGATGCAGGTCAACATTAACCCCTGCACGCTGCGCCTGAAACTTGACCCGGTTTTCAATTTGCCGTGCACCGAGCGGATTGCCTTTTTGGGTGATAAATACATTCGCGTCAGGTACAAAATCACCATTCCAGAGCGGATAAATTTTTAGCCATTCCATCAGACTATCTTTGGCTTTTGAACCAAAAGGCACCACCCGGGTTTTATTGCCTTTACCGGTAATACGGAGGAGCTGACGATTAAAATCAACATCCTTGATTCTTAAGCTCTGAATTTCTGCCAAACGTAAACCACTGGAATAGAGTAATTCCAGAATCGCCTTGTCTCTCAACCACATTTGCTGCTGCGCTTCGGTTTCTGGAGCCGGCTGGTCCAGAATCTGGTTCACAGTTTCAATATCCACCATACCCGGCAAAGAACGTGATTGACGTTTCAACTGAAAATCATCAGCCGGATTAAATGCCAGATACTGCGCCTGCTCTGCCCATTTCATGAACTGGCGAATCGAAGAAAGCATCCGCTGCAAGCTACTCGAACTTAATCCGTACTGCTCGACTTTTTCAGCCAGAAATTGGCGTAAATCCGTGGCTTCCACATCATTGAGTGCAAGTTGTTGTACTGCGCAGAATTCCAGAAAATCAGCCACATCACGTTCATAGGCCTGTAAGGTATGTTTAGACTGGTTCTGGATCTCACGTTCTTTGAGCCAGATTTCGAGCAAGTCTTTTGCAGAAAGGTTTATTACTTGCTCCATTCAATTGACTCCAGCCAGGCTTCAATCAGTTCTGCGGTCTGTACTGGATGAGTCGCCGCAAAGAAATGATCCCCACCTTGAATTATATGCAAATTTGCATGTTTAAAATTTTGCTTTAAGCATTTCCCCACCTGAACGGTGCTTAAAGCGTCTTGGTCACCCCAGATCAATAGAACAGGAATCTCAAGACTGCTTAACTGTTTCAGGCTAAATTCAGTTTGATCTTGTAAAAACCAATCAGGGACAGCCTTAAACTGCTCGCGATAATCTATCCGCCAGTCAGCACAACTGAACTGTGATAGATCCACACCACCAGAAGTTGCCAATAAAACCAGTCCTTTGACTTTCTCTGGATGTTCGAGGGCAAGCCCAACTGCAAGAACTCCCCCCATGGACTGGGCAACCAGAATCGAATCATCCTCAATCTGCTCTGTGATGAGTTCCTGCAGATCATGAAGATTTTGAATAGTTGAATTTGGTTCTACCCCATCGAAGCCCGGATATGTCAATATTTTTGTAGATTGATCTGTTTTTAAATGAGCCAACAACGGCTGCCAAAAGCCTTGGCTGCCTGATGCACCCGGTAAAAACACAAGCTGATTCATAGAGCTGTTGTGATATCAATTAAATATGGAATTCATCCTATCATAAAAAAAGCACCGTACTATGTGCGGTGCTTTTTAGAGAAATAAATGTGGGATTAACCCTGGAAGTAGCGCAAGTCCAGTCGACCTTCATAAACATTGGCAGTTGGACCTGTCATCCAGACTACATCACCTTCTTTCCATTCAATCTGCAATTTACCACCCGCAAGTTCAATTTCGACCTTGCTAGATAACAAACCACGGCGCATACCAGACACTGCTGCAGCACAGGCACCTGTACCACAAGCCAGTGTTTCGCCTACACCACGCTCATAAACACGTAAACGGGCATGCTTTTCATCAATGATCTGCATAAATCCAGCATTAACGCGTGCAGGGAAACGCACATGAGATTCCACCTGTGGACCAATTTTAGCCACATCAGCAGTCAACACATCCGGAACAATCGTCACTGCATGTGGATTACCCATATTCACCACATCAATCGTCAGTTTCTCACCACCCGCCAGATCGATGTCATACAGATTTTCCGGTTCTTCAGCCACGAATGGAATTTCCTGAGGTAGGAATTTTGGATAACCCATATTCACTCGTACCCAGCCATTGGCACCAAGTTCAGGTTCCACGATTCCAGCTTTGGTCTGTACCTTGATTTTGGTTTTAGTCGTTAATTGACGTTCATGCACGAAACGGGCAAAACAGCGCACACCATTACCGCACTGCTCAACTTCAGAACCATCCGCATTAAAAATACGGTATTTAAAATCTGCACTTGGAATATCAGGCGGTTCAACAATCAAGAGCTGGTCAAAACCCACACCAAAGTTACGATTTGCCAAGCGCTGAATAGTGAGAGTATCCAGATAAGCACGCTGGCTAATCAGGTCTACCACCATAAAATCATTGCCCAGGCCATGCATCTTGGTAAATTCAAGCAACATTATTCAGTCTCCTTAAGGCAATAAACGCTCACGTTCCCAAAGTGATTCAACCGTTTCACGCTCACGAATCAGATGCGCCTGATCACCATCCACCATCACTTCAGCAGCACGGCCACGACTGTTATAGTTTGAACTCATTACGAAACCATATGCACCAGCCCCAAGAACTGCTAGTACATCATTTTCTTTAATGGCAAGCTCGCGTTCTTTGCCCAGGAAATCGCCTGTTTCACAGATCGCGCCCACCACATCCCATTCTTTTGTTTCCACATCTGTACGCGGTGTCACAGACTGAATATCCATCCATGCTTCATATAAAGCTGGACGAATCAGGTCATTCATCGCGGCATCAATGATGGCAAAGTTACGGTGATTGGTTGGTTTCAGCAGATCCACTTTGGTCAGTAAAACACCTGCATTGGCAGAGATACTACGACCCGGCTCCATATAAACTTTCAGGCCCAGTTTTTCTAAAGCCGGACGCATGGCATTGGCATATTCTTCAACCGATGGCGGTGTTTCATCTTTATATGTCACACCCAGACCACCACCGATATCGATGTGTTTCAAGTTGATGCCCATGTCTTTTAGCTTGTCGATCATGACAATGACACGATCCAGCGCATCAACAAAAGGCTGAGTTTCAGTCAACTGCGAACCGATATGACAGTCAATCCCGACCACTTCAAGATTTGGCAATGATGCTGCATAAGCATAGGTATCAAATACGCTATCTGATGGAATACCAAATTTGTTTTCTTTTAAACCAGTGGAAATATATGGATGGGTTTTCGCATCAACATCCGGATTCACACGTAGAGAAATCGGCGCTTTAACCTTAAGTTCAGCCGCTACTTTCTGAATACGATCCAGCTCGGCATAAGATTCCACATTAAAGCAGGCAATGCCGACTTCCAGTGCTTTCTTGATATCTGCTTCAGATTTACCCAGGCCTGAGAATACGATTTTTGAAGGCTCACCACCGGCTTTCAAGACACGAGCCAGTTCACCACCAGTCACGATATCGAAACCAGCACCCTGCTTGGCCAATACATTCAATACCGCAAGATTAGAGTTTGACTTTACCGCAAAACAGATTTGATGATCGATAAAGCTAAAAGCACGGTCCATATCCAGATAATGCTTTTCAAAAGTTGCTTTTGAATAAACATAAAGTGGTGTGCCAAATTGCTCTGCGAGCTGTTGCAGTGAACATTGCTCAGCATGCAATACCCCATTAATGCGGGTGAAACTCATGAATGTATCCTTTCTCTGAAAGTCTTAAGGAGATGGTGTTGAATCGGATTCAGCGGGCGCTTCAAATTGCTGCTTGACCGGCGCATCCTGTTGTTCATCTGATACTTGCGGTGCAGATTCAGTATTTTTATAGAGTAAATACTTGGCACGTTTATCGTAGTTTGGATCATTTGGAAGATGTAAAGCTCCCGACTGACCACAACCGACCAAGGCAAAACCGACTGTAATTAAACTGATGTAGCAAATGACCTGACGCATCTGACCACCTATATGAGTATTTTCGATGAAGTATAACGCGATCATCCGTATGACCAAAGCGCTAAACGCTAGAGAGTATATTCAGACATAAAAAAACGCCAGCAGATCGCTGACGTTTTTATTGATATGGATTATTTATGTTTCTGTTTATATAAGCCTAAATATCCAATAATCAGCAAAATGAACCACACCGGGCTGACCATCAAGGCACGACGGGTATCATCTTCCAGCGACAACACACCAATCATGCCGACAAAGAAAATAATCACGATCCAGCAAGTCACCAATCCACCAGGCAGCTTGAATATGGATTTAGCATGCAATTCCGGACGGGTACGGTAATAGATCATGTAGCTCCAGATAATGATCAGCCATACACAGATAAACAGAATAGTCGACAAAGTTGTTGCCAAAGTAAATGCTTCAACCGTATTCGGCACGAAGTACTGTAATGCTGCACCGAGCAATAAACAGATCGCAGAGAAATACAAAGCATTCGCTGGAACGGCGCGCGAATTCAAACGACCAAAGGCTTTCGGTGCCTGTTCTTCACGAGATAAACCGAACAACATACGGCTGGTTGAGAACACTCCACTATTCATCGATGACATTACTGATGACAGCACTACCAGGTTCATGATGATTGCAGCCGCCGCAATACCTGCCTGACTGAACAGATTCACAAACGGAGAAACATTTGGATTGATCTGATCCCATGGTGTTACTGACATCACAATGATCAGAGCCAGCACATAGAAAATAATAATACGGATCGGAATCGAGTTCACCGCTTTCGGCAAGTTACGCTCTGGATCTTTGGTTTCAGCAGCCGTAGTACCAACCAGCTCTACACCTACAAAGGCGAAAATCGCAATCTGGAAACCAGCCAGGAAACCCATAGTTCCTGTCGGGAATAAACCGCCATGATCCCAGATATGGGCAAATGAAGCGACCGTACCTGCATCATTAGTAAAGCCAGTAAAGATCATCCACAGACCCACACCAATCAAAACAATAATGGCGATAATCTTGATCAAAGCAAACCAGAATTCCATTTCACCAAACAGTTTCACGGTTGCCAGGTTCAAGCCCATAATGAAGACAATAGAGGCAATACTGATCAGCACGCCTTCGCCCGGAGTAAATGGCAGGCCGTTATTAAAGAATTGCAGGTAATAGATAATGGCTGACAGATCCGCGATACCAATCGTGATCCAGCATAACCAGTAGGTCCAGCCGACAAAATAACCTGCCCATGGCCCGATCAGATCGGTGGCAAAATCGATGAAAGATTTATATTGCAGATTGGATAACAGTAACTCACCCAATGCGCGCATGACCAGAAACACCATAAAACCGATGATCATATAAATCACCAGAATGGATGGTCCTGCCAGGCTAATGGTTTTACCTGAACCCATAAACAGGCCGGTGCCAATCGCACCCCCAATGGCAATTAACTGCAGGTGCCGGTTGGATAAACTACGCTGTAGCTCACCATCTTCCGATGATGAGTGACTATATTTTTCTGACATTATTTCATTTCAACTTTGAGTTTTAATCGCGACAAATTAACGTAAAAAACATGGAATACAAAAAGAAAATTCGCATCATTTGTATTTTCCAACTAATCTTGCAAGTTAATTTATTTTTCTTATATCAATATTCATTTATCTTTAGTCTTAGTTTTAAGGCGCAATGAATACAGGATTTTTCTTGTCAAAGCGCTGAAACTATGTAAAAAATAGAATACAAATCCGCCAATATTTGCGTTTAGGATGAGCGCGCATGGCATAGCAATTGCTTTTCAATCAACATCTCAAATAAAGCTGACACGGATAAATAAGAAGAAATTTATGCAAAATTTACAAAGCATCATGGAAACCGTCAGTGGCTGGGTCTGGGGCCCATATATGCTGGTCCTCATTGTCGGTACCGGTATATTCCTGACCTTCCGCCTGCTGTTCTGGCAGTTCCGCATGTTGCCACTGGCCTTTAAACAGGTTTTTGGCAAACACCCTTCGCATGAAGGCGATATTTCCCAGTTTGGCTCACTGATGACCGCACTGTCAGCTACCATCGGTACCGGTAATATTGCCGGTGTGGCAACTGCCTGTGTACTGGGTGGTCCTGGGGCCGTATTCTGGATGTGGATGACTGCCCTGTTCGGAATGGCAACCAAATATGGCGAAGGTGTACTGGCCGTCAAATACCGGGTTAAAAATGAACGCGGTGAAATGTCTGGCGGTCCAATGTATTACATTGAGCGTGGCCTGAAATGGAAATGGCTGGCGCTGATCTTTGCGTTCTTTGGTGCTGTCGCATCTTTCGGAATTGGTAGTTCAGTTCAGTCCAACACTGTTGCACTTGCAGTAGAAAATGGTTTCGGTCTGGAAACCTGGGTTACAGGTATCGTGATCACTGCGTTTTCTGCACTGGTAATTCTAGGCGGGATTAAGTGGATTTCTAGAGCTGCTTCCTTCATCGTTCCAATTATGGCGATTGGTTATGTGGCGGGCGGTCTGATCATTATTTTCACCCATCTCGATTTAGTGGGCCCTGCACTGAAAATGATTTTCACCTATGCCTTTACTGGTGAAGCTGCCGTAGGTGGTGCGATTGGTGCGGCGATTCGTTATGGTGTCGCGCGTGGTGTCTTCTCGAATGAAGCTGGTATGGGTTCGGCACCGATTGCCGCTGCTGCTGCAAAAACCGATCATCCTGCCCGTCAAGGTCTGGTTTCCATGACCGGAACTTTTATTGACACGATTATTGTCTGTTCGATTACCGGTATTGTCCTGGTAATGGGCTTCATCATGGCCGGCAGTGATTTTGGTGGACAAACCGGTGCTGTTCTGACCGTTTCTACATTTAACAAACTGCTGCCAGGTGTTGGTGGCTGGATTGTGACCTTCGGCATTATCTTCTTCGCCTATTCCACCATTTTAGGCTGGAGCTACTACGGCGAAAAATGTGCCACCTATCTGCTCGGTGAGAAATTTGTATTCCCTTATCGCATCATCTATATCCTGTCAGTATTTATTGGCTGTGTAGCGACACTAGATCTGGTCTGGCTGTTTGCAGATACCTTCAACGGTTTGATGGCGATTCCAAACTTGATCGGCCTGTTACTACTGTCTGGAGTGATCGTGAAAGAATCCAAAGATTTTATTGCTCGCCGTAAATCAGGTGAATTGTATTAATAAAATTTAAAACCCTTAATAAAAAAGCCACTTTCTTAGTGGCTTTTTTATTATTTAAGTTTGCTAAAAATATCAGTTCACACGGCCAGAAAATTCATCGTCATCATCATGGGCTTGATTTAGATTTAAGAATTCTTCACGATCGGCTTCAATTTCCAGCGCAGTTTCTAGAGATAATACAAAGAACAGCACTCCCGGAATCTTCATTTCCCCTTCGGCATCTTCAAGATGTTCACTAACCATTTGGTAAATTGGATGGGCTTCATCAAATGGTACATCGATATAAAGATCACCTGAATAACTTTCAATTACGCCAGGCTGTTCTATGCCCATACAGGGTGCAAAATTAATTTGGCGTTGCTCTAGCCATTCCATCAGGTTCTGACGTAAATGATAGGACTCAGCATCTGCATTTTCATGTTCGTAATTTTCAAAATGTACAAATAATACATCACGGTCTTTTTCACGTGCGATCGCATCGATATGTTTTAAAAGTTGTGGCATGTCAGGTTTCCTGTACCCGTGATGAATTTTCTCATTATAGAAGGTATTTTACTTTCATGTAGAAAGGTGCATCCATAAGCGTCATATGTTGACGTAAATCACTGACTTTTTCAGCGAAAGGTCTTGGTTTTCAGTCTCATTCACCGCTATGCTGTAGCCCCCCCATTCCCAATATTTATTTTCGGAAATTATGGCTAAAGCAAAAAGTGTGTATCGTTGTGAACAATGTGGAGTTGACCATCCCAAATGGGCGGGTCAGTGTTCTGAATGTGGGGAATGGAACAGTCTGGTAGAAGTCAGTATTGCGCCTGCAACGACACATCGTGCTCAGCCAAAAATTGGGGGCTATGCCGGTCAGGCAGCAGCGATTACCACCTTAAACAAAGTCTCCGTTTCACATGAAACCCGTCTGCAAACCGGGATTGGCGAATTTGACCGAGTCTTAGGCGGTGGTCTGGTCACAGGTTCCGTGGTGCTAATTGGTGGTGACCCGGGGATTGGTAAGTCAACTATCCTATTGCAAACCGCAACCCATATGGCAGCAGGCAATAGCTCTGCCCTGTATGTGACAGGTGAAGAATCTTTATCTCAGGTGGCATTACGCGCCCAGCGTCTGGATTTACCAACCGACCAGTTAAAAGTCATGGCAGAAACCTGTGTGGAACGCATTTGCGAGGTGCTTGCACAGGAACGTCCTGCTGTTGCGATTCTGGACTCGATTCAGACTTTATATACCGAAACCTTGCAGTCTGCGCCAGGTGGAGTCTCACAGATCCGTGAGTCTGCCGCCCTATTGACCCGTTTTGCCAAAAATAGCGGCACTGCCCTGTTTATTGTCGGTCATGTGACCAAAGAAGGTGCCTTAGCAGGTCCGCGTGTACTGGAACATATGGTGGACTGTGTGCTGTATTTTGAAGGCCAGTCGGATTCTCGTTACCGTATGATCCGCGCAGTCAAAAACCGTTTTGGTGCAGTCAATGAGCTCGGTGTATTTGGCATGACCGATAAAGGTCTGCGTGAAGTTGCCAATCCATCTGCCATTTTCCTCAGTCGTTATGATGAAGCGATTCCAGGTTCCATCGTCATGATCAGCCGTGAAGGGACTCGCCCACTTTTGGTTGAAGTTCAGGCTTTGGTCGATGATGCCCATGGCCAGCCACGCCGTGTAGCCTTGGGGTTAGAGCAGAATCGTCTGAATATGCTGCTCGCCGTGATGCATCGTCATGGTGGTGTTCAAACATCTGGTCAGGATGTCTATGTCAATATCGTCGGTGGTTTAAAGATTACTGAAACCGGTTCTGACTTGGCTGTACTTTTAGCCTGTGCATCCAGTATCCGGACTAAAGCCTTGCCTCAGCAACTCGCTGTTTTTGGTGAAGTTGGTCTTTCTGGCGAAATTCGTCCGGTGCCGAATGGTCAGGAGCGTCTGAAGGAAGCCGTTAAACACGGTTTTAAATATATTATTTTGCCGCGTGCCAATGCACCGCAAAAACCGATTCCCGGCGTGCAGGTCATTGCTGTAGCCCGATTGCATGAGGCTCTGAGTGAAGCAATGAGCCTAAGTGATGAACTCAGCTAGTTTTAATCGATAAATCTTGCGAAAAGCCTAAAAAAATACACATTTTTGATTGAAATCCCCTATAAAGCCTATATAAATAGAGTATTCAAATAAGTTTTTTTCACATAGGAAAATTGAATGGAAGTTCGACAGCGTGGTTTGATTGCAGGTCTTTTAACAGCAGCATTACTGGTTGCTCCTTTAACTGCTGAAGCAAAACGTGCCGGTGGCGGTAAAAGCCATGGTATGCAACGTTCTGCTGCGCCTACTCAATCTTATCAACAACCTCGTCAAGCTGCGCCAGCACAACAGGCTCCAGCCGCTGGTGCTGCAACTCAGCAAAGATCTGGCCCAGGTGTAGGTAGTATGGTTGCTGCCGGTGTAGCAGGTGCTGCCGTGGGTGCGGTTGCTGCCAATGCGCTGGCTGATGACAAAGAAGTACAAGCGGCTTCTGAAGCTCAAGCAGCTCAACAGCAACAAGAGGAAAAAGGTGGTATTCCTGGCTGGATCTGGATCTTGCTTGCTGCCGCTGTTGCCTTCTTCATTTTCCGTAAGATGGGCGCAAAAAAAAAAGTAGCTTCTAATCCATACGCTCCAAATAGTGGTGCTGGTCATTCAGCACCATTTGGTCAGACACCTCCTCGCGGTGGTGACAATACCAATATTTTTGGTCAGAACGTGGGTGGTAGCACGCCAAGCACAAATGCTCCGTTTGGTTCAGCTCCGGTAAATAATGCGCCATTTGGTGCAGCCTATACCAATAGCGGCAACCAGCTTCCAGATGGTACAGAACCTGCGACTTTCTTACGTGTTGCACGTCAGCGCTTCAACCACATTCAGTCAATGAATACGGCGAGCAACATTTCAGAAATTAAACGTTACCTGACCCCTGATCTTTACCAGTCGATGTATAACGATATTATGGCAAATCAGGATCAGGACGTAGCTGAGTTCTCTAACCTGAATGCAATGGTTGTGGATTCATCGAATGAGAATGGTCAATACGTAGTAAGCGTACGCTTCACTGGTACTGTAAGTGAAGACTTGAATAGCCAACCTCAACCGTTTGCTGAAATCTGGCACTTTGTCAAACCTGCCGGTTCTCAACAAGATTGGGTGGTTGCAGGAATCCAGCAAGACTAAATTCTTATCTCATTAATCGTATATCAACAGCGGCTTTCGGGCCGCTGTTTTGCTTTCTGAATCATTGAAAAATATTTAAATTTATTCTTGTTCTCTTTCTATTCGTTTTATTGTTATTCCTCTAAACAAATAGCTTAGTTTGCGTGTTTTAAGCTCTATCAGTCGACTTTTATACAAAAGCCAGTTTTCGGATTGGCTTTTTTATTTTGAACCTTTTAATCTAGATACAAAGATATTTGAGATACTGACATGACTGAGCGTGTTTCTCCCCCTGCCACGCTGGCAAACCGCGCACTGGCAGGCAATGCCGAAGCCCAATTTGAGCTTGCCGAACTCTATATGCAAAGCGAGCATGACGAAGACATCATGCTGGCTGAAGAATGGGCATTGAAAGCAGCCAATGGCGGCTGGGTTGAAGCCATGTACTGGCTCGGTGAGGGTTATACGGTTTATGCCAAAGAAATCGCTGAGGAAGACCCTGAAGATTCTAAAGCTCACTTTGAGTTAGCCTATTACTGGTTGAGTAAAGCCAATTTCGAAAAACACCCTGCGGCAACTTTAGAGCTAGCTGGCTTTTACCGACGTGGTGATGTGGTCGAAAAAGATGTCGAAAAATCCATTGCTCTTGTAAAGCAAGCAGCTGAATGGGGCGAAGTTCAAGCCATGCGTGATCTTGCCTTTATTTATGCCAATGGTCTTGGTGTGGTCGCTGATGACCTACAGGCAGATTACTGGACTAAGAAAGCAGATGAAATTGAGCAGGACATAGAATAAATAAAAAGCCCGTCAGATGATGTAATGCCAGTCAGTTAAGCAAATTTTAGTAAAATGTAGTAAAAATGAGTGTATGTAAATACGCTCATTTTTTTATGTCTTTATCTGAACATTTAGAATCCACTCTTGAACATTCTCTCCCATCACTCAACCATTTTTGTGAACTTATTGATTTAAATTGGATTGAAACAAGCCTGCATCAAACAGGTAAGGCATCAATCAGAAGGAGAAAATTACCTGCTGAGCATGTGGTTTGGCTTGTTATTGGGCTTGCCTTGTTTCGAAATCAACCCATCAGCTATGTTGTAGAGCAATTAAACCTCGTGTTTGGTACAACAGAATATTGTGTTCCTAGTGCAGCAGTCCAAGCACGACAACGTTTAGGACAAGAGCCTTTAAGTACCTTATTCTCTCTGCTCAGCCAAGCATGGTTTGATGAAACACAGCAACAATATTCAAACTTTCAAGGACTTAGCATATGTGCTGTTGATGGGGTGGTTTGGTCTATGCCGCTGACCGAAGAGAACTTTAATCATTTTGGCTCATCTAAAGGTAAAACTGCTGTAGCACCTTACCCACAAGTGAGAGCCACGTGCCTAGTCAATACCAATACCCATGAAATCATAGATGCCCAAATAGGCAGTATGGATCAGGGTGAACTCACATTAGCAAATCAATTATCTCCTCCAGCACAAAGTATTACATTATTTGATCGAGCTTATTTCTCTGCTGATTTTCTAATAGGGTGGCAAACACGTGCAGAATCAAGTCATTGGCTGATGCGAGCAAAAGATAATTTACGTTATGAAATTATTAAACGGAATTCCCCACATGATTTTCATATCAGGATGCCAATATCACCTAGAGCCAAGAAGCTTAACCCAACGTTAGGGGATTATTGGGAGGCACGTTTGATTGAAGTTGAGCAGGCAGGAAAAATCAGACGTTACATTACTTCATTATTAGATTCAAAGACATACCCACTTATAGCCTTGGCAAAGTTATATGCTCAGCGTTGGGAAATTGAAATGTGTTACCGAGAAATTAAAAGCAATTTGCAGAAAGGTAAGCTCTTAAGAAGCAAGCAACCAGACTTAATTTATCAAGAATTATGGGGTGTCTTGATTGCCTATAATGTTCTGAGACGACAAATGAAACATATGGCTCAACGAGCTAAAGTAAGTCCTTTGAGAATCAGTTTTCATATTGCATCTATTGCCCTTCTTAATTTACTCAGATTCGACTCTTTGGCTTCTGCAGGTAATCTCCCCAAACATCTGGAAAGTTTAATGGAGAAATCTAATCGGTATGTTATACCTGAGAGAAGAGTGAGGAGTTATCCAAGGGTTGTAAAAGGAAAACCTCAAAAATACCCAAGAAAAAGCCAGTCAATCTCTTAACTGACTGGCATTACGTCAGATGATGGGCTTTTTTACGAGAATAAAACTTTATTTCAGTTTTCAAATATCAGGATATTTTTCAAAATTTTCTTATTAGTCAGATATTAAACAATTTCGGATTGGAACCAAATTAATTTCCAAGTACAATACCCCGCTAGTCGAGGGATGCTGCGACGTTTTACAGGTACGAAATGTAAAAGCGCCAGGCTCGACGATCGGTCCAACTTTTTCTAGACGGACCAACAACGGCATCCGCGAACTGAATGATCAATTATTGTTTTTTATAAGGAGATCGTGATGAACGCGGTTAATGCTTCATTTACAGATTATAAAGTTGCCGATATTTCTCTAGCTGACTACGGCCGTAAAGAAATCAAACTTGCAGAAGCTGAAATGCCAGCCCTCATGGGTCTGCGTAAGCGCTACTCAGCTGCCAAACCGCTTGCTGGTGCCAAAATCCTTGGCTGTATCCACATGACTATTCAAACTGCAGTTTTAATTGAAACTCTGGTTGAATTAGGCGCTGAAGTTCGCTGGACTTCTTGTAACATCTTCTCTACTCAAGACCACGCTGCTGCTGCAATCGCTGCTCGTGGTATTCCTGTATTTGCTTGGAAAGGCGAAACAGAAGAAGAATACATGTGGTGTCTTGAACAACAGATCAATGTGAACGGCAAACCTTGGGATGCCAACATGATTCTGGATGATGGCGGTGACTTAACTGCTGTTGTTCACGAAAAATATCCTGAACTGATTGCAAAAATCCACGGGATTACTGAAGAAACAACTACAGGTGTAGCGCGTCTTCTGGAAATGTGGAAAGATGGCTCTCTGAAAGTTCCAGCGATTAACGTCAACGATTCAGTAACCAAGTCTAAAAACGACAACAAATACGGTTGCCGTCACTCTCTAAATGATGCGATCAAACGTGCAACTGACATGCTGCTTTCTGGCCGTCGTGCGTTAGTGATCGGCTATGGTGACGTAGGTAAAGGTTCTGCTCAGTCTCTTCGTCAAGAAGGCATGATCGTACGTGTATCTGAAATCGATCCAATCTGTGCGATGCAAGCATGCATGGACGGTTATGAAGTGGTTTCTCCATACAAAAACGGCGTTCAAACTGGCAAAAAAGAAGATGTGAACGTTGATCTTCTTCAAAATACCGACCTGATCGTGACTACCACTGGTAACTACCACGTATGTGACGCTGCAATGCTTGATACATTAAAAGCAGGTGCTGTGGTATGTAACATCGGTCACTTCGACACTGAAATCGATACCAACTACCTACGTAGTTATAAATGGGTTGAAGTGAAACCTCAAGTACACCAAGTATATCGTTCAGAAAATGAAAATGATTACCTGATCCTGCTTTCTGAAGGTCGTCTGGTAAACCTGGGTAATGCAACTGGTCACCCATCACGTGTGATGGACGGTTCATTCGCGAACCAAGTATTGGGTCAAATGCACCTGTTCGCTGAGAAATTTGCGGATCTTCCTGAAGATCAAAAACAAGCAGCGATTCGTGTAGAACTGCTTCCTAAGAAATTAGACGAAGAAGTTGCTGCTGCAATGGTTGCCGGTTTCGGTGGTGTTCTGACTCAATTGACTCCAGAACAGGCAGATTACCTAGGTGTACCTGTTGAAGGTCCATTCAAGTCTGATGCTTATAAATACTAATTTTTGATTTCCACCTCACCCCGGCCCTCTCCTATAAGGAGAGGGAGATTTCCATTGTGAAAATTGTTATAGGGTAAGTCTTTAAAGACTTTAACTATCACAATGGTAGTCCCTTCTCCCTTTGGGAGAGGTCAGGGAGAGGGTGATAAGTAAAAAGTATTTATAAAAAGGATTTGAACATGTCTAAACAGATTCCAATTTCTTTTGAGTTTTTCCCGACCAAAACCGATGCGGGTGCGGAAAAGCTCAAAACCGTACATCAAGAACTACAACTGCTGAACCCAGAATTCTTTTCTGTGACGTATGGCGCGGGTGGTTCAACACGCGAACGTACTTTATCTACGATCAATGACTTTAATGGTAAAGGTACACCCGTTGCCCCTCACCTGTCTTGTATCGGTGATGACAAGGCACGTATCGCTGAACTGCTTGATTTGTATAAGGCACAAGGAATTAACCGTATTGTCGCGCTGCGTGGTGACTTGCCATCTGGTCAGGTGGGCCTGGGTGAACTGCCATATGCACAGGATCTGGTTCGCTTTATCCGTGAACATTCAGGTGACCACTTCCATATTGAAGTTGCCGCTTATCCTGAAATGCATCCACAAGCAGACAGCTTTGATAAAGACATTCAGCACTTTGTGGATAAAGTAAATGCTGGTGCCAATGCGGCATTGACCCAGTTCTTCTTTAACCCGGATGCATACTTCTACTTTGTAGACCGTATCCAGAAAGCAGGCATTGATATTCCAGTAGCGCCAGGCATCATGCCGATTACCAATGCCAGCAACCTGATTCGCTTCGCAGATGGTACAGGCGCAGAAATTCCACGCTGGATTCGCAAGCAACTGGCAACTTATGGGGATGACACTGCAAGCATTAAAGCCTTTGGTCATGAAGTCGTCGTAAAATTCTGCGAACGCCTGATTGCTGGCGGTGCACCGAGCCTGCATTTCTACACCATGAATACCACTGATCCAACCCGTCAACTTGTTAAAGACCTCGGTCTTGCATAAGTAAAATACCTGATTTGAGAGTAAAACTTTAATGCCACGTTTTTTTATTGAAGCTGATTTAGCAGTAGATACCACTGTAGAACTGACTGAAACAGTGTTTCATCATTGGGTTAAAGTTTTACGTGCTCAAGTCGGCGAAAAAGCCACCCTGTTTAATGGACAAGGTGGTGAATATGAAGTTGAACTGGTTGAAGTTTCCAAAAAGTCGGCTGCTGTACAGGTCAATAGTTACAACCCTACGGATCGCACACCCAAATTTAAAGCCTTGCTTGGCCAGGTCATGAGTAAAGGTGACCGCATGGATTATGCGATCCAGAAAGCGGTCGAACTGGGTGTATCTGAAATTCAACTTCTAACCTCTGAACGCTGTGAGATGCGCCTGAAATACGACCGCGACCAGAAAAAACTGGATCATTGGCAAGGTGTGGCGATTGCCGCTTGCGAACAGTGTGGAATGAATATTGTTCCTAAAATTTTAGCGCCAATGTCACTTGAAAAATGGCTGGAAACCGATCTTCCTCATACCAAACTGGTGCTAGCGCCAAACAAAGAAGAAATTGATGTTCTGGCGAATGCCACGCTGGATATTGCCTTGCTGATTGGCCCTGAAGGTGGCTTGAGTGAAGCTGAAATCCTAGCGGCGAATACGCAAGGCTTTGTCAATTGGTGTATTGGTGAACGTGTCCTGCGTACCGAAACTGCTCCTGTCGTTGCTCTCTCAATTTTGAATTACACTATTTAAGCGGTCAAAATTGTAAAATTTAGTTATTAATTTTATTGATTTTTATTTATAAGCACTCTACTCTTGAGTCAATAATAATGAAACACATATTGATTGATTTAAGAATCATTCAGGCTTGAATAAAAATTAAAATCTAGGATAAAAACCGTTCAGGACGAATACAAGGCACTTAATTATATGATTGATAATCAAGAGGCTTATATCAAAGAGCACTTGCATCGTGCTCAGATTGCGAACACGCTTCGACATAGCCGATATTTTCTGTTAAGTATCATGATTATTTGCCTCTATATTTTCTGTGTTTATCACATTCAATATAGCTTATCGAATAGTTACTTTAATCTCTGGTTTATCCTGACTGAAATTACCGTCAGCATGTGCTGGCTCATCAATACCCTGTATTTTAAGCCTGAACAATATCAACTAAAAAATGCGCATTACTGGTTACAAATTCAGAGCCTTGCGGTAGGTTGCTGTATCGCTTCCGGTATTTCCCTGATTTATTATTACTTGCCGCAGGCCAATACCAATTTTGATGAAATAGAAGCACTGACTCTATCAGCCTTGCTGTTAATCGTGACCCAAGCTTTCGGTCTGACTTATTTAACCCAGAAGCTCAGTTATTTTTCACTGGTATTTTTGCCTTCATTGGTACCCTTTTTACTCTTTCAATTTTTTCATATCTCAGGTGCCAATCCAGTCTTTGGTCTAGCCTTAAATTTTGCAGTCATTGTGATCCTGCTCTGTGCCAATAGTACCTATCGTATTCATACCCGTACTTCCCGCCTTTATGCAGAAAATGAATTGCTGGTGAATAATGCCGAACAACAGGTCGCCTGGACGGATGAACTGTGCAAACAGCTACAAACGGAAGTCAATAAATCAAAAGATATCGAACTGGAGCTACAACTCAGCAATCAACTACTAGAGCAGAAAGTTCGTGAACGTACTTATGATATTGAACAGATTAATATTGATCTGAAAAACCAGCAGCAAAACCTTGAACTGACTCATGAAATCGCCGGTATCCGTCCATGGGACTGGAATATCAAAGACCGCAGTATTTTGCTGACCAATCATAAAGATGAGAAGGTACAACGGAAATCCAGTGAGCATCATTTGCAGTTACAACATATGATTCATCCCGATGATCTGGCTGCATTCAAAAGCAATATGAAACAGCATCTGCGTGGGAAAACTGAGCGCTATGAAGTAACTTACCGGATTCAGCAAGCGCCGGGAGTCTGGAGCTGGGTACATGATGTAGGCCGGGTGATCAGTCGCGATCCCGAAACTCACCGTCCTTTACGCATGGTTGGAATTTTACGAGATATTCAACAGGAACGTAGTTCTCAAGAACGCTTGAAACTGGCAGCAAGTGTAATTGAGCAGGCGGCTGAAGGAATCTTCATTTTAAATGATGAATTACGTTATATCGAAGTGAATCCTTATTTCGAGAATTTGTCCGGTTTTGAACGTAATGACATCTTGGGTAAATATCTATTTGATATTACTGCGAGTCATAAGTCACAGCAGCGCAGCATTCATTCCAATATCATCAAACAAGTTGTGAAAATCGGTTCTTTTGATGGCGAACTGAGTGAGAAATTCCTGTCTGGCAAAGAGATGCCACTCTGGTTACATATCAATGCAATTACCGATGATGAAGGCCGTATCACTCACTATATCGGCATTGTCTCTGATCTGACTGAACGTAAATTACAGGAACAGCGCCTGTCTTATCTGGAAAATTACGACACACTGACTGATTTACCGAACCGTTTTTACTATAACTACCAGCTGCATCAATATCTGATGACGCAAAAAGATTCCATCAAGAAAATGGCGGTGATCCGACTCAATATCGACCGTTTCCGTCCATTGAATGAATACCTGTCTAATAATGGTGGTGATGAGCTGTTGCGTCAGGTGGCACAGCGCTTACGTCTGACTAATGCTGAAGCCCTGTTTGTGGCCCATCTAAATGGTGACGATTTTGCGATTCTGTATGAAATCTCGCATATTCGCCCGTCTGTACAGGAACACTGTCAACGAATTGCTGAAGCCTTCCAGGCTCCTTTCCATATTTTTGGACAAGATTATGTGATTACCCTATCGATGGGCGTGGCCTTCTATCCGGATCATGGTCGTCAGCTAGATTATTTGAATAACTGTGCTGAACAGGCGCTGAGTGAAGCCAAAAATCTCGGCGGGAATACTATCCATTTTTACTCCAATGAAAATACAGCTTTGCTAGAGCAAGGAATTTTCATTGAACGCGATCTGCGTAAAGCCATCCAAAATGGCGAACTCGTAGTTTATTATCAACCGAAAATTAATTTCAATGACCAGCATATTTATGGCTTTGAAGCTTTAGTGCGCTGGAAACATCCAGAAAAAGGCATCATCCCACCTAGCTTGTTTATTCCTTTAGCCGAACAGACCAGCCTGATTTCCGAGATCGGCCGTTTGGTGATTCAGCAAACTGCCAAACAGATTCGTGAATGGAATGATCTTGGCTTTCATAATATCTGTGTCTCTGTGAATATCGTGGCACAGCAACTGCGTCGTGGTCAGTTACTCGATGATCTGGATCAGGCCATTAGCGAAAACCAGATTTCTGGCACCAGTCTGGAATTGGAAATTACTGAATCTTCACTGATTGAAAACTCTGAATCTGTCAAAAATCTGCTGAACCAGATCAAGCAGCGCCAGATTAATATCTCGCTGGATGACTTCGGAACCGGTTATTCTTCTTTGTCCTATCTTGCCGATTTTCCTATTGACATTCTCAAAATTGACCGCAGTTTTGTCTCTAAAATTGGCGAACATAAACAGGAAGCGATTGTCAGCGCCATGGTTGCGATGGGTAAAGCCATGGGCATGACTGTCGTCGCTGAAGGTATTGAAACTGAAGAACAGCTGCAATATCTACGTGATTTAGATTGTGATATTGCCCAAGGCTACTTCTTCTCCAAGCCATTGCCTGAACTGGAAGCAACTGCGTATTTAGAACAGAATCGCGTCGCTGAAACTTATATATATCAAGTCTAAGTCTATATCTACCTCGAATAATATTGTCGCAAAAATGGTCGACTTTGACTGGGCTAAGTGCTTAACAAATGTTATATTCAGAGCCATAAATGCAATTTTTTACCCGCTTTCTGGGTAATCTTTACAACGATAGAGATACAGATGGACGAACAATCTTTAAAGCAGCAGGCTCTTTACTATCACGAATTCCCTACTCCAGGAAAAATCAGCGTTACACCAAGCAAACAATTGGTCAACCAACGTGACTTAGCCCTTGCTTACTCGCCTGGCGTTGCCGCACCATGTCTTGAGATTGAACGTGATCCTTCAACAGCTGCACTTTATACCGCACGCGGTAACCTGGTTGCAGTGGTCAGTAACGGTACAGCAGTTCTTGGTTTGGGTAATATTGGCCCACTGGCGTCTAAACCAGTCATGGAAGGTAAAGGCGTACTGTTCAAAAAATTTGCGGGTGTTGATGTATTCGATATCGAAATTGCTGAAAATGATCCAGACAAGATTGTTGATATTGTCGCTTCTCTAGAACCCACTTTTGGCGGGATCAACCTGGAAGACATCAAGGCTCCAGAATGTTTCTACATTGAACAGAAACTTCGTGAACGCATGAAAATTCCTGTGTTCCACGATGACCAACATGGTACTTCAATCATTGTAGGTTCTGCTCTTCTTAATGCTTTGCAATTAAACGGCAAAAAAATTGATGAAATCAAGATCATTGCTTCAGGTGCCGGCGCTGCTGCCCTGTCTTGCTTGAACTTGCTTTGTGCCCTTGGCGCGAAAAAAGAAAATATCATCGTTGCTGACTCACGTGGTTTATTGACAACTAAACGTGAAGGTCTGGACGAATCTAAAAAAGCATATGTACAAGACATTGATGCCTCTCAGATCGGTGACGTGATTGCAGGTGCAGATATGTTCCTGGGTCTTTCTGCAGCCGGTATTCTCACCAAAGAAATGGTGAAACTGATGGCCAGAGATCCAATTATCTTTGCCTTGGCGAACCCAGATCCAGAAATTCTACCTGAACATGCACACGAAGTTCGTGATGACGTCATCATGGCGACTGGCCGTTCTGACTATCCGAACCAGGTAAACAATGCACTGTGCTTCCCTTATATCTTCCGTGGTGCATTAGACGTTGGTGCCACCACCATTAATGAAGAAATGAAAATTGCCTGCGTACATGCAATTGCACGCATGGCACATGTAGAAGCAGATGCTGCATCTTATGGTGAAAAATCAGCTTCTTTCGGCCGTGATTACCTGATTCCTGGTCCACTGGATCAACGCCTGATTCTGGAAATTGCGCCTGCAGTTGCTCAAGCTGCAATGGATTCTGGCGTGGCAACTCGTCCAATTCAGGATTTCTCGGCATATCGTCAACGTCTGTCTGAGTTTGTTTACAACTCAGCCTTCATGATGAAACCAATCTTTGCACAAGCTAAAACAGATCCTAAACGTATCGCTTATGCAGAAGGTGAAGACCTGCGTGTACTTCGTGCTGCACAAATTGCAGTGGATGAAGGCTTGGCAAAACCGATTCTGGTAGGTCGTCCAGCAGTCATCGAAGCCAATATCAAGAAATTGGGCTTACGTCTTGAAGATGGTGTCAACATCACCATCGTGGATCAGGAAAAGAACCCAGATTACGAAAAATTTGCAGACGACTATTACAACCTGATGCAACGCAAAGGTGTAACGCCTGAATATGCACACCGTGAAGCGCGTCGCCGTTCTACCCTGATCGCTGCGATGCTGGTTCGTCATGGCATGGCGGACGGTATGTTATGTGGTACTTACTCAAGCTATGACATCCATCTGGACTTTGTCAGCAATGTCATCGGCAAACAGGATGGCCATAATACCTTCTTCACCTTAAACGCATTAATGCTTGAAGAGCGCAACCTGTTTATCGCGGATACCTACATCAACCGTAATCCAACGGCTGAACAGCTTGCTGAGATGACGATTCTGGCTGCTGAAGAAGTACGTCGTTTCGGTATTACTCCACGTGTTGCCCTACTTTCTCACTCTAGCTTCGGTTCAGACCAGCACGATGCCAGCGCACAAAAAATGCGCCGTGTATATGAAATCCTTTCTGAAACTGCACCTGAGCTTGAAGTTGAAGGTGAAATGCATGGTGATGCAGCACTGGACGAAAATATCCGTCAGTTTGCATTCCCGAACTCTCGTTTCAAAGGTTCTGCAAACTTGCTGATCATGCCAAATCTGGATGCAGCCAATATTTCGTTTAACCTGTTAAAAGCAACTTCAGGTAATAACGTGACCATTGGTCCTATCCTGCTTGGTGCTGCGAAACCTGTTCATATCCTGACACCAACTGCAACGACTCGTCGCGTAGTGAATATGACAGCGTTAACTGTTGCTGAAATTCAGGAAGCAGAAAAAAACGCGCTTTAAGGAATGTACGCATCAGCGTAACTTCTTGACTTGAGAAAACCTCTATTCTGTAGCATGATGCTTGTAAGAATAGAGGTTTTTTCATGCAAGTTTATTTAGTAGGCGGTGCAGTTCGGGATCATTTACTTGGACACCCCTATCACGAAAAAGATTATGTGGTTGTCGGCGCGACGCCGGAACAATTGCTTGCTAAAGGTTTTCAACCTGTTGGCAAGGACTTCCCTGTTTTTCTTCATCCTGAAACCAAAGACGAATATGCTCTGGCACGTACCGAACGCAAGTCTGGCTATGGTTATCATGGTTTCGAATTTTATACCGATATCAATGTCACCTTGGAAGAGGATCTGATCCGCCGTGACCTGACCATCAACGCCATGGCCATGGATGATTCAGGTAAGATTTATGATCCTTATGGCGGTCAAAAAGATCTGGCTGATCGTGTACTGCGTCATGTATCAGAAGCTTTTGTCGAAGATCCTTTACGTGTTTTAAGGATTGCCCGCTTTGCTGCGCGTTATCAACATCAGGGTTTTAGCATTGCAGAAGAAACATTGGTGCTGATGAAGCAGCTGGCGGAATCGGGCGAGCTTAATGCATTGACACCTGAGCGGGTCTGGAAAGAAACCACACGCGCACTGATGGAACAAGATGCAGATGTGTATTTTGAAGTATTACGTAGTTGTGGTGCTTTAAAAGTGCTGTTCCCGGAACTGGATGCCTTATATGGCATTCCGCAACGTCCTGAATATCATCCGGAAATTGACTGTGGTATTCATACCATGATGTCTTTACAGCAAGCCTGCCGCCAAAATTATACTCTGGATGTTCGTTTTGCAGTTCTGGTTCATGATCTGGGTAAGGCATTAACCCCTGTTGAAGAATTGCCACGCCATATCATGCATGAAGAACGTGGGATCAAACCGGTAAATGAGCTGTGTGAACGTTTAAGAGTTCCGACTCATACCAAACAGCTGGCATTGGCAGTTTGTAAAGAACACTTAAAATGTCACCAGGCTTTTAACTTAAAACCTGGCACTTTATGGCGTTTATTACAGCGTCTGGATGTATTGCGTCGTCCTGAACGTGTTGAAGCGTTTGTACAGGCCTGTGAATGTGACTCTCGCGGTCGCTTGGGTCTGGAAAATCGTGCTTATCCTCAGGCTCAATATGTGCTGGATGCCATGCAGGTTGTACGTAGCATCAAAGCACAAGATTTACCACCGGAAATTCAAGGTCCGGATATTGGTGAAATGCTGATTGAACGACGGATTGCGGCTTTAGCAGAACTGAAAGAACAGCATAGTGCCATACTTTAAACATCAGGCTCCTTCAAGGGGCCTTTTTATTTAATATCTGAAATCTCATTCATCTCGATTTTCTATATAGATAGCAATAATTCTTTGAAGCTACTGTGCACTTGCAACACTTAAGCAAAGTAAATATTGATTATGATTGATATTATTTTTAGCTAAGAATATGTCTAATGACTTATCTCATCCGTCAACTGGATCTTGAAAAAGACCTGTATGACGTTCATCAACTCACGATTCAGCTTGGCTATCCCTCTACGCTGAAAAATATCAAACAGCGTTGGGAACGGATTCATCAAGACAGTCATTATCAGACACTAGTTATAGAACAGGATTCACATGTAATCGGCTATGCCGGTTTTATTCAGGAATACACCAGGGAATTTGACGGTGGATACTTAAGGATTCAGGCTTTTGTAATTGATCAGGCCCATCGTGGAAAAGGTATTGGCAAGCAACTGATGGCTGTTATTGAACAGATTGCAAAAGAGCAAGGCTTCAAGATGATTCAGCTCAACAGCGGAAATCGCGAAGAAAACCACCCTGCGCATACCTTTTATCAAGGACTGGGATTTGACAGTTACAGTATTGGATTTCGTAAGCATCTGGAATGATCAGCCAGTCATAACCAGCTGATCAATCGTGAATTTAATTTATGAAATTTCAGCCGGGAAAGTAATCACTTTTTCCAATTTCATCTGATTGGTTGCAATCATCAGCAAGCGATCAAGACCTAGGGCAATACCTGAACATTCCGGCATTTGTGGCAATGCCGCCAGCAAATACTCATCAATCGGCATGACATGCAAGCCAAGCACTGCCCGTTCTGCATTATCTGCTTCAAAGCGGGAACGCAAAACTTCAGCATCAATCAGCTCATCATAAGCATTGGCCAGTTCCAGCCCTTCGATATACAACTCGAAACGGGCCGCAACCAGTTCCCTATCTTCATCGATTCTGGTTTTAGCCAATGATGCCAGTTCCGGTGGAAAATCTGTCAGAAATACAGCCGTATCGAAACCCAGGCTTGGCTCGACCATATGCGAGAATAAAAGGTCGATATACCCTAAACGGTCATCCCCCAAGTCCAGATTGAGACCTACCCTGCGACAGCAATCTTTGAGTTGCTGCAAAGTGGCCTGTAAAGGATTGAGATCCAGGCGATCCATAAAGGCATGTTTATAGCTGAGCACAGTGGGGCGGATTTCTCCAAAACGTGCCTTAAGTGTCACATTTAACAGATCTGTCACTTCAAACATCAGATCTTTCAGACTAAAGCCCGGACGATACCATTCCAGCATGCTGAATTCACTATTGTGCTTGCGGCCGTGTTCATCATCGCGAAACACTTTACAGATCTGGTAAATTGGCCCACTACCACTGGCCAATAAACGTTTCATGGCAAATTCAGGTGACGTTTGTAGATAATGTGTGCTGAGCTTACCCATGACATGACGCTGAGCTTGGATTGAAGCCAGATGCACATCGGTCACGCCAGCCTGAGATAAAATCGGGGTTTCCACTTCCAGCACTTCACGTTCAGCAAAAAACTGACGGAGCTGAGCATACATGTTGGCACGCGCTTTAATGGCTTTTAAGTCGCAGGTCGGTTGATAAGATACAATCTGACTCATGCCTTTGGCCCTCCATGAGCGGCCCATTCACGGCGTAAAGGATAAGTCTTGCGTAAATGATCAAATGCTTTCTGATCGACTTTGCCATCTTTTAAACAGGCACGCAGATTGGTATCATCACGGGCAATATCATAGATCTGGGTTAAATGCTGTTGTAGCGCCAGTTTTAAATCCTGGTTCTGGAAAAACTGTACACAGACAGGCAACTGGCTTTCAAACTGCTTATTAATCTCAAAGCCTAAAGTCTGGCAAAATGCCTCGTAAATCATTTGAGTACCGCGTGCCTTACCTTCCAGACTATAACCTGCAATATGCGGCGTCACCAAAGTAATCAGATTCAGCAGCTGTTCAGAAATTTCCGGTTCATGCTCAAAGACATCCAGTACCACCTGACGTTGAGTTGCCTGAATATCAGCAATTAATGCCGCTTCTTCAACAACTGACCCACGCGCTGAATTAATTAAAATGACTTCCGGCTTCATTTGTCCAAGAGCATTAGCATTAATCAAATGATAAGTCGGATGCTGACCCGTTTTGGTTAAAGGCACATGAATGGAAATGGCATCTGCAGTTTTTAGCAGTTCTTCAAATTCAACCTGATGAACCTGATCGCGCTGTACAAAGGGATCATAGGCAATCACATTCCAGCCTAGCAATTTGGCCATTGTTGCTAAACGCGAACCGACATTTCCTAGACCGACAATACCCAAGGTGAAATCTTTATTTGCATTGATCAATTGGGGTTGTAAATATAATAGAGCCGTAATCACATATTCAGCTACCGCCTGCGCATTACAACCGGGTGCATTGCTCCAGCGGATGTTCTGTTGTTCTAGTGCAGCAATGTCCAGATGATCTGTACCAATGGTGGCACTGCCGACGAATTTAATCTGACTGTCCTGTACGAGTGCTGCATTGACTTTGGTCACGGAACGGACCAATAAAGCCTCGGCATCTTTTACATCGTTCTCAGTGAGAGTTCTTCCTGCACAATGCTGAATATCGCCAAATTCTGCAAAGAAATAATCGGTAAATGCCAGATTTTCATCTGCGACAATTTTCATAATCTGTTCCAACGCCTGAATCTGTCTATCATACCGCGTCAACCGGGATGTGACTATTTTCACTCAAGCTTTAGATGAATTCTTATAAACATAGAGATATAAAAAATGCCGAAGTCAAACATCACTTCGGCAAAGGAGTGTAATTGGAGTAAGAAAATGACGCAGGGTTAGGCGATTGAAAGCCATACCCTGCACGAAAAAGTTTCCTTTTTTAATTGGAGAATGCAGCAATACCTGTTTGCGCACGACCTAGAATCAAGGCGTGTACATCATGTGTACCTTCATAAGTGTTGACCACTTCCAGATTCACCAGATGACGAGCTACACCAAATTCATCAGAGATCCCGTTACCACCCATCATGTCACGCGCTAAACGGGCAATGTCTAAAGCTTTACCACAGTTATTACGCTTGATCAGTGAAGTGCCTTCTACTGAAGCAATGCCTTCGTCTTTCATACGGCCAAAACGTAATGCTACTTGCAGACCCAACGCAATTTCAGTTTGCATGTCTGCCAGTTTTTTCTGGATCAGCTGATTCGCAGCCAATGGACGACCGAACTGTTTACGGTCCATGGTGTATTGATGCGCTGTATGCCAGCAGAATTCAGCTGCACCCATCGCACCCCAGGCAATGCCATAACGCGCACTGTTCAGACAGGTAAATGGACCTTTTAGACCACGAATTTCCGGGAACGCATTTTCTTCTGGTACAAATACATTATCCATCACGATTTCGCCGGTGATCGAAGCACGTAGGCCAACCTTACCGTGAATCGCTGGTGCAGAAAGCCCTTCCCAGCCTTTTTCTAGAATAAAGCCACGAATATCACCGACATTGCCTTCAGGAGACACTTCTTTCGCCCAAACCACAAAGACATCCGCAATCGGGCTGTTGGTAATCCACATTTTCGCGCCCGTCAGACGGTAACCACCATCGACTTTTTTGGCACGAGTAATCATGCTGCCCGGATCTGAACCATGATCTGGTTCAGTCAGACCGAAACAACCGATATATTCACCGGTCGCCAGTTTTGGCAAATATTTCTGTTTCTGTTCTTCAGAACCAAATTCATTGATGGGCACCATCACCAGAGAACTTTGCACGCTGGCCATAGAACGGTAACCCGAATCTACACGTTCTACTTCACGAGCAATCAGACCATAGCTGACATAGTTTAAACCTGCACCGCCGTATTGTTCTGGAATGGTTGGACCCAACAGACCGAGTTCACCCATTTCACGGAAAATGGTTGGATCAGTTTTTTCATGACGGAACTGCTCTAATACACGCGGCTGTAACTGTCCCTGACAATATGCACGCGCAGATTCCATGATCATGCGTTCTTCTTCAGTCAGCTGCCGCTCCAGTAAGAACGGATCCTGCCAGTTAAAATAGACTTTGCTGGTTTTTTTCGTATCGACCATTTGATTCATAGTATTCCCTTCCAATCCTTCATCTATCTATTAGATGATGTTGTTTTATCCTTCAGATTGACTCTAGGCATGAATCATGACTTGTTCAAACAATAAATTTGCATGCAGCTATGCACTTTATGCATACCTTATATAAGTTGCTATTTCTAGAAATTATTTTCTTAGCTTATTTGCCTGTTTTTTATACCAAAGTCGTATAGTAGTATAAGATTGATATACCATTTATTGATATCTGACCATTTTAAGTTCAAGGATGAACAGGTGCGTAGAAAAATACCTTCCCTGCAAGCGCTGATCTGTTTCGAATCTGCTGCACGTCATGCCAGTTATACTTATGCAGCGCAGGAACTGTTTTTAACCCAAAGTGCAATTTCACGCCAGATCCAGCAACTGGAGGAGTATTTAGGCACAGCTTTATTTACCCGTACGCGGCATGGTGTAGAACTCAATCATGCTGGACAGCAATATTTAAAAAGTATCACTCCGCATCTCAAAGGACTGGAACAGTCAACACTGGATGTCATTACGCATCAAGGGCGCGGCGGTACTTTAAAACTGGGCGTAGTGCCTACGTTTGCGACTCGCTGGCTATTACCTAAACTCCAGAGCTTTAATCGGCTGTATCCTGAAATTACGATACATCTGGAAACCAGCACCCGCCCTTTTCTGTTTCAGGAACAGATTTTCGATGCTGCTATTTATGCAGGAACACCTCAACAGGTCGAACAATGGCCTGGTACGCATAGCCATTTTCTAATGCATGAAGATGTAGTTGCTGTCTGTGCACCTGACCTGATTCAACAGTATTTTCCCGATGCACAGAAGATTAATGACTACAGCTATGACTTAAGTGCTGAACAACTGGTTCAACTCCCTTTATTACAGCAAACCACCCGGCCGAATATCTGGGAAGACTGGTTCAAGCTACATCAGATCCAACATCCAAATCCTTTGCAGGGGCAACGACATGAACTGTTTTCTATGCTCGCTGTAGTGGCTAGCCATGGCATGGGAATGGCCTTGATCCCGCAAATGCTGATTGAAAAAGAATTAAAGCGGC
Organism: Acinetobacter sp. YWS30-1; assembly: GCF_033558715.1. Taxonomy (NCBI): domain Bacteria; kingdom Pseudomonadati; phylum Pseudomonadota; class Gammaproteobacteria; order Moraxellales; family Moraxellaceae; genus Acinetobacter; species Acinetobacter sp. YWS30-1. The sequence continues at coordinate 2,170,379 of NZ_CP114606.1, forward strand.
AGGAATTGGTGCTGGTATCCAGCAAGACTTTAGAAAGGAAACGAGGCTATTATCTGGTCCACTCCAGTCAGGAAAGCTCACCGCTGATTGAAAAATTTGTTGCATGGATACAACAGGAAATTCAGGGCAGCCTTCCATCTGAGTCTGACCTATAAACCCCAATGATCAGACAATAAAAAACCCCAATCAATGATCGGGGTTTTTCGTATCTGGCGGAAGCGGTGAGATTCGAACTCACGGAGGGGTATAAGCCCTCGTCGGTTTTCAAGACCGGTGCATTAAACCGCTCTGCCACGCTTCCATGGCCGCCATCATATAAATATTTCTGTTTCTTGGCAATAAATTTTCGCAAAACTTCTGTAAAAATCAGTTCATTCAGTTAAAAATCAGACGAAAATTTTAGAGTAGATAAAATTTTATACATAAGATTTAGGGGCTGATATTTTTATTTTCAGAATGAATTTAGCCTTAATGTTCACATCATTTTGAACAATGAAAATTTAAAATCATTTTAATGAGTTAAAAATAAAAAACCCGATCAATGATCGGGGTTTTCGTATCTGGCGGAAGCGGTGAGATTCGAACTCACGGAGGGGTATAAGCCCTCGTCGGTTTTCAAGACCGGTGCATTAAACCGCTCTGCCACGCTTCCATGGCCGCCATCATATAAATAAAAATTGCGCTTGGCAAATATTTTTCCAATTTCTCTGCATCAACTGCACAAAATAAAATCAATTTCATTAATCTTCTGAATTTTCTGGCTTTTCATAGCGAATTGAATTGATAAACCAGAGTTTCTTGCCGGATGGTGTCATCACCTCAGCTTCATCATCCACTGACTTGCCTAACAGGGCACGTGCCATGGGTGAATCAATCGAAATATGCTGCGGATGATGATCATAAATTTCATCGACGCCCACAATCCGAAGGCTCTTTTGCTCACCCTGTTCATTTTCAATTTCGACCCAGGCACCAAAATAAACTTTGCCTTCCTGTTCAGGAGAAAAATCAACAATTCGCAGCTCTTCCAGACGCTTGCCCAGATAACGAACCCGACGATCAATTTTACGTAAAAGCTGTTTGTTATACTGGTAATCTGCGTTTTCCGAACGGTCGCCGAGACTGGCTGCCCAGTTCACTTTTTTGGTAATTTCAGGACGTTCTTCATGCCAGAGATTTTTAAGTTCTGCCACCAATTTATCATGTCCACCACGGGTAATCAGGTTAGATTTCATGTATTTTAATTGCCAATTTTGAACCAGTTTTTAGACATTAAGAGCTTATTTTATTTGGAGTTTTAGGACAAGCCAGAATATGCAATTTTTTTCTTCAATAAATTTAATAACTTAAATTACATTTAAAAAATAAATTATGTACAAAATTTGACAATTCATTTTTTGATCTTTAATATGCACCCTACTTTTGGAATCGCTTATTTTTTAATCTATGTAGTTTTTCTACATATTTCCCGATCAATTTAGTCATTTTGAATGACGTCATGACTGCCCAACCCTTATTGAATTTATCAAACTTTTAAAAGTTTCTGGCTAGTATTGGCTGTGATTTTTAGGGCATAAATTACTTGTAGCGGAGACAACATGCACAGTAGTTCAACCACTGGGTCGAGGCTTTGCCTTAGCTCTTTTATCTCTTCTCTCCCTGTAAAAGCACTGGTACTGAGTACGGCACTTATCCCCTTTCATAGTATCAATGCCACTAAAACCACATTTCAATATGATCATGTGGTCAATAGCAACAAACTCACCGTCGTCACAGTTCAAAGTCCAACGACTGTGTTTCAGGATGGACAACATCAGCATGGCTTTGGTTATGACCTGGTTCGTAACTATGCCAACAGCCTGAATGTTAAGCTGGATTTTAAAACTGTTCCGGATAATGCCACGGCCCTGAAATGGGTAGCCCAAGGCAAAGCCAATCTGGCCATGACCACCACTGATCTGGGTACGATTGAACAACAGCGTTTAACAGCTTTTTCTGCCACTTGTGGTGATGAGTCTGCACTGGCCAGTAATGGACTGAATTCCAATCTGAATCTGGTATTTAAATCAGCCAGTGATCCCTTGAGTCAAACCGCCAGTGCTTTTGTCTGTCAAGGCAAACAAAGCGGTGCGATCAAGCAGCTTGCATCCTTCTACAATCAGAATGTGGTAGAAGAACATTCTTGGGATGAAATTCAACAGGACCTGAACCAGCGACTCCCCACATACAAGGCGAGCTTCCAGAAATCTGCTCAGCAGTACGATCTGGACTGGCACCTGCTCGCCGCGATCGGTTACCAGGAATCCTATCTAAAGCCAAACTCCGTATCTCCCACCGGTGTCCGCGGTCTGATGATGCTCACAAGCTCTACCGCAAAAGCGATGGGGGTTAGTAACCGGACAGACCCAGGCGAAAGTATTGATGGGGGTGCCAAATACTATGACCAGATGCTGAGCCGTTATGAACATATCCCTTATCCGGATCGTAACTGGTTTGCTTTAGTTGCCTATAACATGGGCCCAGGTGCTGTGAATCAGCTGCAAAAACGTATTCAGGCCCAAGGCAAGAATCCGAATAACTGGGTAAACCTGTATGCTTATCTGGAACAGAATAAAGCCAGTAATGGTCGTTACCGTCAGGCCCTGCAATACGTGACCCGTATCCGTGCCTATCTGGAACACATCAAGACTACTCCACAGCTGGTGAATATTTAAGCCTGATCAATTTAAATCTAGTTATTCAGCCATAAAAAAAGCTTACCTCAGGGTAAGCTTTTTTTGTTACTACAGCTTTTTAGATCAAGACTATTAAGCTGTGGTATTTTCAAGTACTTTCTTGAACAGGTCTTTTTGTGCTTGGCTTGGCTTCGCTGTTTGCAATGCCATCAATTGAGACATATCGCCTTGCACCTTGATTTTACCTGTCATGAAGGCTTGCATTGCAGCCGCCATATCAAACTCAAGGAAAACTTTACGTAAGGTTTCACCATCCATGTTCAATGTTGTTTTCGCATTTGGAGATAAACCTTTTTTAATCGCGCCACCTTCCAAAGATAATTCTGTATTACCTGTAGTGTCTGCAACGACCAAATTAATTGCCAGATTCGCCAAAGCAGGTGGCAAATCCAAATCACCAGCTTGTGCAGTGAGCGTGTCTACAGTCGAAAACCAATCATCAGTTAAAAAAGCAGGCATGATCTTTCCTCAATTTATTTATTCATTTGTGTCGACTATCCAGACGACATCAGGTTGAAGCTATTATGCTTGTGACTTGTTATAACATGATCATTATGGCAAAGGCTAACGAATTTTGTACGCACCGTTCAATTTTTATAGTTCTTATCTTGTGTTATTTTTGATTCAGGCATCGGCCGTAGCCCATACCTGTATCGGCTTAACTTTATATAGGTCGATTAGTCTGCTGCAAAGCCCAGATTGACCATATTGATGCGGCGGTTCTCACTTTCTACCGCCTCTTCAGTTGAACAGCTGCTGCCTTTGAAATCGAATTCGCGCTGGCTATCCAGAATTTCAAAGTCGAATAATTCACGGTCAACTAACTGAGATGGTGAAACATTTTGCAAGGCACCAAAGATGCTGTGCAGACGTTTTGGATGCGCATTGTCCCATTCACGTAACATGTCATTGATAATGGCACGTTGAAGATTTTCCTGAGAGCCACATAAATTACATGGAATAATTGGAAATTGACGCATCTGTGCATATTTGATGATGTCTTTTTCTTCCACATAGGCCAATGGACGAATCAGAATGTTCTTTTTGTCAGAAGACAGCAATTTTGGTGGCATGGCTTTCAGGCTGCCACCATGGAACAGGTTCAGGAAGAATGTTGCCAGAATATCATCACGGTGATGCCCCAGCGCCACTTTAGTCGCCCCAATTTCCTGAGCAAAACCGTACAAAGAACCACGGCGCAGACGTGAACATACTGCACAGTAAGTCTTACCTTCCGGTGTCAGTTTTTTGGTAATGCTGTAGGTATCTTTTTCCAAGATGTAATACGGAATGTTATTTTCTTCTAAATAACGCGGTAATACATCTTCCGGGAAACCGGGCTGTTTCTGGTCCAGGTTAACCGCCACCACATCAAAGTTGATCGGTGCAATGCGTTTAAACTGAAGCAGGATATCAAGCAAGGTATAACTGTCTTTACCACCAGAAATACACACCATGACCTTGTCGCCGTCTTCAATCATCTTGAAGTCGCGAATGGCATGTCCGACCTGGCGGCGAAGCTTCTTCAACAAACGGTAGTAGGCAGAGCTTGTTGGCAGTTCAGGTTTGAAATTAAATCCTTGCTCGGATTCAACTGGCGAGTACATAGACGAGAATAACCCATAAATAAAAATACCGCGCAATTTTAGCTGATTCGGTTCCGTATCGCATCAAAAGAATTTATTTTCATACAAATGCCATATTAGTTTCATTTTCATGTTTTATTTAGATTGATATATTGAACGATTTAGTTCAATTTTTAAACGAGATGCTTATCTTTTGGACTTTTCCACAGTTGTCCACAAAAGCTGTGGATAACTTTGTGGATTGAAATGGACTTGACAACTTGTTCACCTCAAAATTTAAGGCTTTTCTTTAAATTGATCATTTTTTGATCAATTTATTTTATTATTAAAATCAACAAGTTAAACCTGTCAACCCTAAGGTTTTAAATTAAATAAAAAAAATATTTTAGTGTTCAAAATATTGACAGCCTTTCCCATTTACATACTCGTTTATAAATGCAGCGTATAAGGCTGTGCATTACGTAATTTTTTGTTAAACTCATTCATGAATTTTTCTAGCTTATTATTTATCAAATATAAACAATGAAAATAAAGACGTATTTCTTGGGGTGTCAACTGATCGGTAGCTTGGTCATGCTGAGCTGCAGTCATTTGGTGTATGCCGGTGAAACCATCTATCAGTTGCGTGATAAAAACGGCAGTACCTTATTGACCAATAAGAAGAGCCGTTATAATCATCTTCAGGTCGAAAAGAAGACTTATTATCCGGATAGCAATATTCATAGCTATAGTAACTGGGGCAGCAGCGAGTCGTCGGTTTTGCCTAGCTATAGCAAGAATAAGAATGCTTTTGATTCGATCATTCGTCAGGCCGCACAGACTTATGGTGTGTCTGAAGGTTTAATTAAAGCAGTCATGCATACTGAATCCGGCTTTAATACCCATGCCCGCTCCCCTGTGGGTGCACAAGGTTTGATGCAGCTGATGCCAGCCACTGCACGTCGCTTTAATGTCAGTAATGCTTATGATCCTCATCAGAATATTATGGCGGGTGCTAAATATCTGGCCTGGTTATTAAAGCGTTTTAATGGCAATACCAGCCTGGCACTGGCGGGCTACAATGCCGGTGAAGGCAATGTCAGCAAATATGGGGGAATCCCGCCTTTCCGGGAGACTCAGGATTATGTACGCCGTGTGACCAGCCGTTATCAAAATCTGTATACTCATGGCCTGAGTGCAAGCACAACCCCGTCTAGCATTTCACCCAGTGAAGGCCGCATCATTGCCAGTTCAGCAAATTACTCCAATGATAGCAGCAGCACTTCGCATATCCAGGCAGCCAAGTATCAGCGTCAGATTATTATGAATGCTGATGGCAGTTATACCGATGCACCGATGGGTTCTTATGCAACGGCAAATGCAACAGCAGCAGCTAAAATTTATTTAAGTGAATAAACAAATCAAAATTATTTGATTCTGAATGGCCTTAGCGAAAATGCAGCAAAAAATAAAGCTGTGTTTTGTGATCTAGGGCCATTTTTTTTCTTGAATTTTTAGTCATTTCACCCCATATTGATTTCAATGATTTTCATTTGCTAATCAGATTATTTTTTTATAATAAGAGGATTTCTCAATGATGCGGATTGGTTTGTTCTTGCTAACCAACCTCGCGGTACTGGTTGTAGCTGGCATTATCCTGTCACTCTTCGGTGTCGGTAGTTACCATGGCGCGGGTGGCTTGAATCTAGGCAACCTGTTGGTGATCTGTTTTGTGTTCGGTATGGTGGGATCACTGATTTCCCTGTTCATGTCTAAATGGATGGCGAAAAAAACAACCGGTACTGAACTGATTGACCCAAATGCCCCTCGTAACCAGGCAGAAGCATGGTTATTACAAGAAGTTGCGCAACTTTCTCAGCGCGCTGGCATTAAAATGCCGGAAGTGGGTATTTTCCCATCTTATCAGTCAAATGCCTTTGCAACAGGCTGGAACAAGAACGATGCGCTCGTGTCTGTGTCCACGGGTCTGCTTGAACGCATGAATAAAGACGAACTTCGTGCAGTACTGGCACACGAGATTGGTCACGTTGCCAATGGCGATATGGTGACACTGGCCTTGATCCAAGGTGTAGTCAACGCATTTGTCATGTTCTTTGCCCGTGTAGTTGGCGACTTTGTAGACCGTACGATCTTCGGTCGTGAAGAAGGTGAGGCACCGGGTATTGGCTATTTTGTGATTACCATTGTGCTGGATATCGTATTTGGTATTATGGCTTCAGCGATCGTGCTGTGGTTCTCACGCTACCGTGAGTATCGTGCTGATGAAGCAGGTGCACGTTTGGCAGGCAAACAGGCGATGATTTCAGCGTTATTACGTTTACAGGCGGAATCAGAAATGCCGGATACTATGCCGAAAGAAATGAAAGCCTTTGCAATTTCTGCTGGTCAGGAACAAGGTTTTAGTCTGGCGGCACTGTTCCAGACTCACCCAACGATTGAACAACGTGTTGCTGCTTTGCAACAACTCGATTGCCCTTAAGCAACGCATTGATTGCTTGATAGAAAAAAGCCTGCATTTGCAGGCTTTTTTATTAAGTTTAGGTTTATAAACCTTCAGGCTTTAAACCATTGAAAGAGCTGCATTGTGCCCCAGCCAATGGCCATAATTAACAGAATCAAAAAGAAAGTTCCTAAGATATCTGGTAGATGAATCCAGATCCAGGCCACCACAGGATTACGCCAGAAAGCAGATTGCTGTTGTCTGCGTTCCAAACTTTCATGCAGAAATGGATGTACCACATGATGATCGGTACGGATCTGGTATTCGTCCCGGATATGCTGATGCACAATATCCAGTGCCTTACGGCTAGGACGAATAAAAATATCAAATATTGTTCCTGCTACAGGAATAAAGCCGACCACAGCATCCATGACGGCCATTTTCAGGACTGGCTTTAATTTTTCACTTGGCACCCCGATCTGACGGGCTTTATAAATCGCATAACTGGTCAATACAAAACCTGCGATATCTCCAGCTACCGGAATGGTACTCAAAGCAGCATCTGCCCCGACGCCCTGCTTGGTAAATGGAATCCGTACCACCGAATCCATCATATTGGCAAACTTGGCCAGATCCCGCTCCAGACGAATGACATCCTGTTGGCTCAATTTATTTTTTTGTCCGGGATCAGGCATAGGTTCTTCCAGAAATGAAGCTGATGTAATTGAGCATAAAGTATTTTTTCTATTTAAGCTGTAATTGCTAGGTATTTAAAACAATAATTGAGAGGCAATAAACAAGTAAATAATCACCCCAGTGGCATCACAAATCGACGTTACCAGCGGTGCTGATGCACTGGCTGGGTCCATTTTCAGCTTGTTGAGAATAAAGGGTAAACTCATGCCAATCAGACAGCCCATCAGCACAATACCTAACATACTTAAAGCAAGTACGATGGCGACCATCCAGTCACCTCGAATATAACCCAAGATTGATACAGCAATGGCCATCGTTCCACCCAGACATAACGCAACCAGGGATTCACGACCCAGCAGGCTAAACCAGTCCTTAAACTGCACATTGCCTGTTGCCAAGGCACGCACCATCAAGGTGGCAGATTGCGAACCAGCATTCCCGCCGCTTCCCACCAACAATGGCAAGAAAAATACCAGCACAATATGGGTGGAAATAATATCTTCAAAATGGGCAATTCCGATTCCGGAGAGCAGACTGCCAAACACCAGAATGACCAGCCAGAATACCCGTTTTTGATACAATCTGAGAATCGGTGCGGTTTTCAGACTCAGTTCATTCAAAGGCGTCACTGCACCGGATTTTAAAATATCTTCAGTACTTTCTGCCTCTGCAATATCCATGGCATCATCATAGGTAATAATCCCGACCAGCTTCTGGGTCGCGTCGACCACTGGCAAGGCAATAAAATCATAATAGGCCAAGGTACGGGCGACCTGCTCCTGATCCTCATCCACTGTGGCATAGACCACATCTGTGGTCATGACCTCATTAATGGTGGCATCCGGCCGTGCTTGAATAATTTGTCGCAAGGAAATCACACCGAGCAGATGCTGTTTCTCATCCACGATATAGATCAGATATAAAGTGTCATGATTCCCCGCAATATCACGTAGCGTTTCAATCGCCTCCGTCATGCTCAGTTCGGGAGCAAGCGTGACGAAGTCTGAACTCATTAATGCACCGGCTGTTTCTTCCGGATAAGCATGCAGCTCTCGCAGGGTTTGTAGCGACTGGGTAGATAATTTGCCAAGTAACTGCTGCTGTACTTCACAGGGCATCTGCTTGTATAAATCAATGAAGTCATCGGAATGCATGGCATCCATCAGACTGGCCAGTTGCTCCAGAGGAAATTGATAGGCCAGCTGGATTTGCATGGCCAGTGGTAAGTACTCCAGTACTTCTGCCTGACGTTCCAGCTGCTTGAAATGGTGACAGCGTTCTGCTGGTCCAAGCTCAGACAAAATTCTGGCCTGATCGGCAATATTTAGCTTTTGTAGAAGCTGATGAATATTATTTTCCCCTGTCAGCAGAGTCTCATGAAGTTGCTGTATTTTTTCTTGGTACTGCATTTCCCTACCATCATTCCATGCAGGTATGAAACATACCCGCCCTAGAGTGAGTATTCCTCATTTTCCTGATTGATTTGTATAACTTTATTTGTTGCTTTGACACGAAACAGGTTTCGGATTAACACATACATAAACGGGATAAAGAATAATACCAAAATAGTTGCAAAAATGACCCCGCCCAAAACGCTGGCACCAATTTCCTGACGGCTGATCGCACTGACCCCAGAAGCAAAAATCAAAGGAATCACTCCCGCAGCAAAAGCAATAGAAGTCATGAGAATAGGCCGTAAGCGCAAACTTGCTCCTTCTAAGGCTGCAGCTATAGCTGTTTTTCCTGCTTTCTCTGCCTGTGCAGCAAACTCCACAATCAGAATGGCATTTTTACAGGACAGACCAATTGTCGTCAGCAAGGCAATATGAAAAAAGATGTCATTGGCGAAACCAAAGATCCAGCAAAATAAGATACTGCCACCTACGCCCAATGGAATGGCACTGATCACGGCCACAGGAATGGTCCAACTTTCATATAAAGCGGTTAAACACAGGAAAATAAAGGCAATCGAAATCACATACAGGAAAATCGCCTGACCGCTGCTGCGCTTTTCTTCCAATGCGGCTCCGCTCCAAGCCAGATTCACACCTTCCTGGGCATCTACCAATGTTTCAACATCCTGCATGGTCTGACTGGAAAACTTGTCCTTTGGAATCCCGGCATAGACTGGAACAGCGTTATAGCCCATATAGCGGTTAATACTGTTCGGCCCGCCCTGCCAATTCAGACTACTGAACTGGTTAAATGACAGCATTTCACCTTTTTGATTGCGTACATGCCAGAAGGCCAGATTCTCAGGTTTGGACCGGTATTCTGCTTCACCCTGCATAATCACACGCTTAATCTGCCCGCGATCAATAAAGTCATTGATGTAAGTTCCACCCCACGCTGCGGCCAAAGTACTGTTTACATTTTGCTGAAGAATGGAATGCTTTAACACACGCTCTGCATCAAGTTTAATATTCAGCTCAGCACTTTCTTTGGGTTGGTCCAGCTGTAAAAATTCAATCGATGATTTGCCTTGGGCACGCGCTTCAATCTGGCCAAATGCCTCCTGTAAAAATTCAGCTCCTTTATAATCCAGGTCTTGCAACCAGAAATCGACTACACGACCATTACTCGACATGGAAGGCGCCATAAAGAAAATTTGGGCATTGGCATGATTGGCAAAGTGTTTCTGTGCTCGATCGACAATGGCAAAGACCGAATCTTCAGGATTTTTACGTTCAGCCCAGTCTTTTAATACCACAAAGAGCTGCCCACGATACGGGCCTACACCAACGTTGTTGCCGCTATACCAGACGCCTACACTCTGAATGCGTTCTGATTCATGTTTCATCAAATAATCTTGTACTTCACGCCCGACTTTTTCGACTTCTGTACGCGGTGCATTGCCCGGCATGACGATCTGCCCCATGACAAAGCCCATGTCTTCCGTGGGCATCAAGCCTTCCGGCAAATGCTTATATACCCAGCCGAAGCTCATTATGCACACACCAAACAGTGCCAACATCGTGAATTTAAATCGCATGCTTCCTGCATACACTTTCTGGTAGCCTGCATTGAGCCGATCCATACCACGATTAAAACTTCGCGCCCAGCGTGCTTGATGAGTTTTGCGTTTAAGCAGTTGTGCTGCAAATGTTGGGGTAATGACCAAGGCCACGAATAAAGACAGCAACATCGCCACTACCAAAGTGATGGAAAATTGACGATAAATCACCCCAGTAATACTGCCAAAGAAAGCCATCGGGATAAATACTGCGGTAAGTACCAATGTAATACCGACCAGTGCCCCACTCATTTCCTGCATGGACTTTAAGGCAGCCGCCTTGGCATCCAGATATTCGTCCTGCATCAGGCGTTCAATATTTTCTACCACTACAATGGCATCATCGACTAGCAGACCGATGGCTAAAATCAGGGCAAATAAGGTAAAGCTATTCAGAGTCATACCCAAGACATACAGCACTGCAAAGGTCGCCAAAACTACAATCGGAATCGTAACGGCCGGAATAATCGTGGCACGCCAGTTTTGCAGGAAGATAAACATCACCACAATGACCAGAATAATGGCTTCAACCAGAGTTTTAGCTACCTGTTCAATTGAGCTGGTAATAAATGGAGTTTTGTCCATGGTCATTTGCAACTGGTAGTGCGGTGGCAAATTGGCCTGAGCGTTTTTTAATACGTCTTGAATCTGTTTGGACACGGCAATAGCATTACTCCGCGGCGCCAAAGTAATCGATAAAGCTGAAGAGAGCTGTCCGTTGGTATAGTTAATGTGGTTATAACTTTCTGCACCTAGTTCTACCCGTGCCACATCTTTTAAATACAGCAATGAACCGGAATCTGTGGTTTTAACGATGATATTTTCAAATTCTTTCACACTGCTTAAATGTGAACCGGCACTGACCTTGGCATTGAGATATTGATCCTGCATCGTCGGCAAACCACCAATTGCGCCTGAAGCCAGTGGCGCGTTTTGAGTTTCAATGGCATTACGGATATCGCTTGGCATCAGGTTAAACTGGTGCAACTTATGCGGATTTAGCCAAATCCGCATGGCATAACCTGCACCGTACAGGTCAATTTCCCCTACACCTTCAATACGTGACAAACGCGGTTCGACGTGGACCATCAAATAATCTGAAAGTTCGGTGACGCTACTCTGCCCACTCTCATCATATAAACTTAATAGTGCAAACTGGTCATACCCTGATTTATAAACATTGACTCCGCCCTGCTGCGTCTCTTCAGGTAAGCGGCTCAATACACCATTCACGGCGTTTTGAACCTGTAACTGGGCTTGATCAAGATCGACTCCTGGCTCAAATTGCAGCGTAAGTTGGGCCCGTCCCACCGAACTGCTGGAGTGAAAAGTTTCCAGACCTTCAATGCCTTTTACCGCCTGTTCCAGAATCTGGGTCACCGATTGCTCAACTGTTTCAGCCGATGCACCACGATAACCTGCGGAAACGCCTAAAGCTGGCGTATCCATATTTGGCATATGTTCAATGGGAATTTTTTGAAGTGCAAATACCCCAAGCGCCATCATTAAAATTGCAATGACCGCTGCAAACTTGGGACGATAAATAAAAAAGCGCGACAACATAAATTAGAAATCCCCATCAAATGCATCTTTAGAATGCACACGCCATGAATAGATGATTTCTATAGCAATTTTCACACCATGCTTAAATTTAAGCCAATCTTTACCTTTTTATTTCCGATAAAAAAATCCCCGTTATAACGGGGATTTTTGAGCTCAATATTTTTGCATTGATATTAGGTACGTGATTTCTTCATCGTCATTTGGCGAATTAAAACGTACATAAATGGAATAAAAATTAGTACCAGTACCGTTCCGAAGATCACTCCACCAAAAACACTGATTCCAATCTCTCGACGACTGGCTGCACCAGCACCAAAAGCAAAGACCAGTGGCAGAATGCCAGCACCAAAGGCCAGAGATGTCATCAGGATCGGACGCAAGCGTAGCGAAGCACCTTCAAGTGCAGCTTCAACTACCGATTTACCTTTTTCCTGAGCCAATGCCGCAAACTCTACGATTAAAATTGCATTCTTACAGGACAGACCAATCGTGGTCAGCAAAGCAATCTGGAAGTAAATATCATTCGGAAAATCTGCCAGAAAACTGAAAATAATATTCCCACCAATCCCTAGAGGAATTGCGGACATCACCGCAGTCGGAATCGTCCAGCTTTCATATAAAGCGGCCAGACACAGGAAAATAAATCCGATCGACACCAGATAAAGCCAGATTGCCTGATTACTGGATTGTTTTTCCTCAAAGGATAAACCGCTCCAGACCACATCAATGCCATCCTGCTCTGCCACCAGATTTTCGACATCCTTCATCGCTTCACCAGAACTGGAACCTTTGACCATATCTGCTTGCATTTGCAGCGAGGTATAGCCCATAAAACGGTTGACCACCTCAGGACCACCACTCCAGTCCACCTGAGCGAAATTACTGAAAGGCACCATCTCGTTCAGGTCATTACGTACATGCCATTGCGCCAGATCTTCAGGTTTGGAACGGAATTCTGCATCGCCCTGCATAATCACCCGTTTAATCCGGCCACGATCAATAAAGTCATTAATATAATTACCCCCCCAGGCCGCTGAAAGCGTACTGTTGATTGCGGATTGACTCAGACCATTGGCCATAGCCTGTTTCTGGTCAATATTGACTTTCAGTTCGGCTTTTTCCGGATTGGAACGCTTATCCAGATTTTCAAAGCTACTATATTGAGCTGCTCCAGCCTGCATATTCTGGAACTGCTCTTCCAGATACTGACGGCCATTACCGTTAATATCACGAATCCAGAAATCCAGGCCGTCGGTTTGCCCTAAACCATTCACTGAAGCCGGCATGCTGATATTGACTTGAGCATCGCGGTTACTGCGAAAATGCTTCATAGCACGTTCACGAATCGCCTGCGCGGTATTTTCTTCTCCAGCACGGTCATCCCAATGCTTCAAGGCAACAAAACCGGTCGCCAGGTTCTGACCGGTACCTGAGAAGTTACGGCCATAACGTAGCATGACCAAGTCGATATTGTCCTTTTCTTCTTCCAGAAAATACTGACGAATCTGCTCACCGACCTGAATGGTGTTTTTCATTGGCGCGCCTTCCTGCAGCCGGATTTGCAGATTCAGAATACCCTGGTCTTCACTCGGCAAAAAGCTGGTGGGTAAGGCGCGATAAAATAAAGCAAATACGCAGAGCAATCCGGCAAACAGCACCAGACTAATGGCCTTATGTTGTAGAGTGACATTAGAAACTTTCAGATAACGATGCTTCAAACCATCCAGTTTCTGGTTAAACCAACTCGCCCACTTGGCAGGTTTTGGATTTGGTTTTAGAATCAGCGCACAAAGTGCAGGTGTCAGAATCAGTGCGACCATCAGCGACAGAGACATCGCTGCCACGAGCGTAATCGAGAACTGACGATAGATCACCCCGGTTGAGCCACCAAAAAATGCCATGGGAATAAAGACCGCGGTTAAAACCAGGGTAATCCCGATCAGTGCGCCGCTGATTTCCTGCATGGATTCCAGCGCTGCTTCTTTGGCTGTAAGCTGCTGCTCATGCATCAGACGTTCAACGTTCTCTACCACCACAATGGCATCATCGACCAGCAAGCCAATGGCCAGTACTAAGGCAAACAAAGTCAGCGTATTAATACTCAGTCCCAAAACATAAAGTACTGCCATGGTTCCGAGTAAAACTACAGGCACAGTTACAGTCGGAATTAAGGTGGCACGCCAGTTTTGCAGGAAGATAAACATCACGATGACGACCAGAATGACCGCCTCGAATAAAGTTTTAACGACTTCTTTAATCGATTCTTTAACAAACGGTGTATTGTCACGCGGATAGGCAATTTTATAGCCTTCCGGCAACTGCTGGGAGAGTCGCTCGATTTCAGCCTTGATCAGACTCGACGTCGCAATTGCATTGGCACCGGAGGCCAGTGAAATGCCCAGACCGGCAGAAGGATAGCCGTTGGTGGTGCTATATGACTGATAATTTTCCGCACCCAATTCAACCCGTGCAACATCTTTTAAGTAGATAAAGCTACCATCCCGGGCAGACTTCACAATAATATTTTCAAATTCTTCGACTGTTTTTAAACGGCTGCCTGATGTGACTTTGGCATTCAGATACTGATCATCGACTGTTGGCAAGTCACCAATTGCGCCGGCTGCCACTTGAGTATTTTGTGATTCAATCGCTGCCCGCACATCACTTGGCATCAGGTTATATTGTTTCAATTTTGCTGGATTCAGCCAGATGCGCATCGCGAACTGTGAACCAAAAACATCCACTTCCCCAATGCCATCAATTCGGGAAATATCCTGTTCCAGATGCGTGGTCAAATAATCAGACAGTTCAATATTGCTGCTACGCCGTGACTCATCATACAAACCGATGACCATATGGGTATCGCCAAGAGATTTGAAGACATTCACGCCCTGTCGCTGGACATCATCTGGCAAACGATTGAGAACCCCGTTAATCGCATTTTGAACCTGTACTTGTGCTGTATCTGGATCGGTACCATTTTCAAAACTGATGCTGATCCGGCTTCGACCTGAGGAATCACTGCTTGAGCTGAAATACAGCAAGCGGTCGATACCTTTAATTTGCTGTTCCAGCACCTGGGTCACGCTTTCTTCTACTGTTTCTGCAGATGCACCGGTATAGGTTGTTGCCACAGTAATACGAGGCGGTGCAATATCCGGATAACGTTCAACAGGTAAATTCATCACCGCAAAAAGTCCAATGGCCATGACTACAATGGCCAGCACACCTGCAAAAATAGGACGATGAATGAAAAACTTAGACAGCATAAGTCTGAATCACTTTGAATTTAATGAATTATGGAAAGCGTTGCATTATTGAGTCAGCTTAAGGATATTCAGGCAGTGGCCTAGAGAATGCAAGGCTTGATCACAGAAAAATATGTATAAAATTGAATCATGAAGAAAATATGAAGATTTTGCCTTTCATCTAGCTATTTCAACAATTTATAAGGTTATTATTTTTATTTTAGGCATAAAAAAACCCTGCTTGCGCAGGGTTTTTTTAGAATCGATTCAGAGCTGATTAAGCAGAGAATTGGTTCATTGTGTTTTTCGCATCGTCACCCGCTTTAAGCGCGTTGTCACCAGCGAAGATTTCTTTGTGGTCATCACCGATGTCAGAACCAGCCATTGCTTGGTGTTTCACACAAGCGATACCGCCACGGATTTCTTTACGTTGTACGCCAGCAACATACGCCAACATACCTTCAGAACCGAAGTAACCTTGAGCAAGCTCGTGAGTAGAAAGAGCAGCTGTGTGGTAAGTAGGCAGAGTGATCAAGTGGTGGAACACGCCTGCTTCACGAGAAGCATCTGCTTGGAATGTACGTACTTTTTCGTCAGCTTCAGCAGCCAATTCAGAATCGTCGTACTCAGCGCTCATCAGTTTAGCACGGTCGTATGCAGATACGTCTTTACCTTCAGCAACCCAACGGTCATACGCTTGTTGACGGAAGTTCAGTGTCCAGTTGAATGATGGAGAGTTGTTGTAAACAAGTTTCGCATTTGGCACAACTTCACGTACACGGTTAACCATGTGAGCGATTTCAGCTACGTTTGGAGTCGCAGTTTCGATCCAAAGAAGGTCAGCACCGTTTTGTAAGCTAGTGATACAGTCAAGTACAACGCGGTCGATCTGAGTGCCTTCACGGAACTGGTACAAGCCAGAAGCAAGACGTTTAGGACGGTGAAGTTTACCATCACGTTTGATCAGGATTTCGTCTTCTTGCGCTTCAGAGATGTCAATTTCTTGAGTGTCTAAGTAGCTGATGTATTGAGAAGCGATGTCGCCTGGCTCTTTAACCACTGGGATTTTTTGAGTCAAGTCAGCGCCTTCAGAGTCAGTACGTGCAACGATGATACCGTCGTCAAGACCCATTTCAAGGAATGCATAGCGAAGAGCGTGGATTTTCGCGATGAAGTCTTCGTGTGGAACTGTTACTTTACCAGCTTGGTGACCACATTGTTTCGCGTCAGAAACCTGGTTTTCGATTTGAAGTGCACAAGCACCCGCTTCGATCATTTTCTTAGCTAGTAAGTAAGTCGCTTCTTCGTTACCGAAACCAGCGTCGATGTCCGCAATGATTGGCACAACGTGAGTTTGGAAGTTGTCGATTTGTGAAGTGATTTCAGCAGCTTTAGCTGTATCACCAGCGTCTTGAGCTTTTTTAAGTGCGCGGAACAGGTCGTTCAGTTCTTTCGCATCAGCTTGACGTAAGAATGTGTAGATTTCTTCGATCAATGCAGGAACAGAAGTTTTTTCGTGCATAGATTGGTCAGGAAGAGGACCGAATTCTGAACGAAGTGCAGCAACCATCCAGCCAGAAAGGTAGATATAGCGACGTTCAGTTGTACCGAAGTATTTTTTGTTCGCAATCATTTTTTGCTGAGCGATGAAACCGTGCCAGCAGCCTAGTGATTGAGTGTATTTGCTAGAGTCGGCATCATAAGCAGCCATATCACGACGCATAATCGCCGCTGTATATTTAGCAATGTCTAAACCAGTTTTGAAACGGTTTTGAAGTTGCATACGCGCAGCATCTTCAGGACTGATGTCTGCCCAAGTGTTACCGAATTTCGCTTTTAATTCGCGGATTGCATCAATCGCTGTTTGGTATGTAGTCATGATATATTCCTGTATTAATATTAGGATTTTTCTGCAACGAACCGCTCAAATCACACCCTCAATGACTTGTTCAGATTTTCGACGATCCGTTGGGATAGCTAAAGATTAGTGGGCTTCGAAAAATTAATCCAATATTCTGCAAGAATTATCATTATTTATTTAAAAAATATGTAGATGAAAGTCTAATTATATATTGATCAATTTTTTATAAGTTATTGTATTTTATATTTTATTTTTGAATTTTTAAATTTGTATTTTGCCTAAAACATCAGCAACATGAGTAAAAAATATTCATTAGACTTAAGTCTTGCAAGACTTTAGCAGCGCTTAATTTCAGCAAATTTTGTCTATTTTCTAAGCCTTAAAACCTAGAATACTTATTTCAAAAGAATTATTTTTCATTTATTTGTTGAAATATTTTTTATCAAACCTGGCACATTATTTGCTAATTCCCTCTGTTTTTCAGAAATACCTTTCTTTCGTTTTAGAGGCAGCCAGATTTCCTTTCTGCTCTTAAAAATAGAGAAGGATTCAGACTGGCAAAATCTGCGGTGAAAGAGACTCTAAAAAGGTATTTCAGTACAATCAGCTGGGCTTTTTTTCATCAGTTGCGTACACAAGCTATAGTAGTTATGGCATAATCCATATAATTTCATAATTTTATTTTCGGTATTTTTTTTATGAATCTGGAGCGGGTCGATCTTAATCTCCTCATTTATCTTGACGTACTTCTACGTGAAAAAAATGTCACGCGTGCTGCAGAACAACTTGGGGTAACCCAGCCTGCGATGAGTAACATTTTACGTCGCTTACGAAATTTATTTAATGATCCCCTCCTGATTCGCTCTTCTGAAGGTATGACCCCAACAGAACGCGCACTAGAACTTCAACCTCGTATCCGCGATGCTTTAGCAGATCTTTCCATGATTCTAGAACCGCGTACCGAGTTCCGCCCTTATACTTCAAACCGTGTTTTCCGCATCATGACTTCAGATTATGCTGAAGCTACACTGGTACCACGCCTGGTGAAAGCATTACGTTCAGAAGCACCGAATGTGGTTCTCGACTTCTTAACGCCAAGTGATGTGTCCTATCGTGACATGGAACAAGGTAAAGTTGATCTGGCGATTAACCGTTTTAATGAAATTCCGCAAAGTTTCCATCAGGTACTGGTTTGGCGTGACAGCTTTTCTTGCCTGTTAAATAACAAGCATCCGGCTGCGGGCAACCTAAACCTGAAAAGCTATCTCGATGCACAGCATATCTGGGTATCAAAAACTGGTATGGGCGTTGGCTTTGGGGTAAACCCTGAGAAACAGGCGGGTCTCGGCTGGATTGATCAGGCGCTTGAGCGTATTGGCCAAAAACGTAAGATTTCGGTATTTACCCGTCATTATCAGATGCCTGGTCTTCTGGCTGCCAATGTCGATCTTGTAGCAACATTACCGACCCGTATTGCACGTCTGCAAGCCAAAAACCAGAACTTACTCATTAAAGATCCACCATTCTATATTCCTGAGTTTGAATTGAAGATGGCGTGGTGTCCTTTATTGCATCATCATCCCGCCCATCGCTGGTTACGTCAGCTGATTCTATATGTAGCCCGTCAGATGATCGAAGAAGAAAATCGTGAATTTTTAATGAATAATTCGCAATTTTCGCATTATTGAATTGAATATTAGCTAAATTGCTCATTTTTAAGCTTATACTCTAGAGACTTGAGTTGCTTTATTTGTACCTCAAGTCTTTTTTTGTGTTAAAAATATTTTTAGCTAGATCATATTAATCCACAGGTGGATTCGTGAGCCTCTTTCAAAACATCGTGATTATCTTATTACTCATCGCGGGGGCCGGTTTTTTATCATTAACAGAAATCGCGCTTGCAGGTGCTCGTAAGGTCAAATTAAAAATTTTGGCTGAATCGGGAGATATTCGCGCTCAAAAAGTTTTAGATTTACAAGAAAACTCTGCTGACTTTTTTGCAGCGTCCCAAATCGGCTTAAACGCCGTTGCCATTTTAGGCGGTATTTTAGGTGAAGGCGCCTTCCGCCCTTATATCATCAATTTACTTTCCAGATTTTATCAAGGTCCCTGGACTGAAACGATTGCATTCAGCCTGTCCTTCACCGCAGTTACTTCATTATTTATTCTGTTTGCGGACTTGATGCCGAAACGTCTGGCCATGATCGCTCCAGAAAAAATTTCTGTCTCGGTGATTAATCCAATTCAGGTATTTATCAAAATCTGTAAACCACTGGCCTGGTTCATCAATGCCATTGCGAACCTGTTGTTCCGCTTATTTAAAGTGAATACCATCCGAGATGATAATATTACCTTTGCGGATATTTCTGCGGTAATGGATGCGGGTGCTCAGGCAGGTGTGTTGCAGAAACAGGAACATCACTTTATTGAGAACGTGTTTGAGCTTGAAGAACGTAATGTTCCTTCTAGTATGACCACACGTGAAAATGTGGTGTTCTTTACCTTGAAAGAATCGGAAGCCAGTATTCGCCAGAAACTGGCTGAATTCCCTTATTCCAAGTTCCTGGTCTGTAATGAAAATATCGACGATGTGATTGGATATGTCGACTCCAAAGATATTCTGGTTCGTATTCTGAATAATCAGTCTTTACTTCAGTTAAATGAAAATACCATCCGTACGGTTCTAACCATTCCAGATACACTGACTCTATCTGAATTACTGGATCGCTTCCGTTCAACCAAGGAAAAGTTCGCCGTCGTTATTAATGAATATGCCTTGGTCGTAGGTGTGATTACCCTCTCCGACATTATGATTACCGTGATGGGCGACTGGGTTACTCCCTTGGAAGAAGACCAGCAGATCATTAAGCGTGACAGCAATTCATGGCTGATTGATGGCAGTACGCCTATTGAAGACATCAAACATGCGCTGGAAATTGATGAAATGCCAGATGAAGAGAATTATGAAACTCTGGCTGGTTTTATGATGTTCAAGCTGCGCAAGATTCCACGTCCTGCAGATATTGTGCTACATGCGGGTTATAAGTTTGAAGTTGTCGATGTTGATCATTTCAAGATTGACCAGTTACTGGTTACACGTATGCTGGAAGTAAAAAAGCCACCGACAGAAGAATCAGAATAATCTGGTTCTTCTTCAATTGTTTTAAAATTCCAAAAACAATAATAATGAGATTTTTATGAATATTGCTGCGTTACTCGCCTGTCTGAGTTTTTATTCGGCCTTATATTTATTCTATTTCTTCTTTATGCAAGATCAACAGCCTGTATTTCTGATTATAGCAATTGTGCTCATTTTACTTTCAATCTGGCTGACTCCCTATCCTTATGAGCGGCGCCGGCAAGGATTTGATTCGACTTTAAGAATAGGCGAATATTTTTATTATCCGCTCATTACCTGGTGGCGGCTGTTTATACTTCCTGTGCGCTGGCTGCTTTCCCTATTTTATTCTCATTAAAAAAAGCACCCGAAGGTGCTTCTTTACATTCAATTCAATTTAGATTTTTGATAAAAGCGCTTCAAGGACTGCCTGATAATGGATCTGGATATCTTCCTGCAAAATTTTGTAGGCATTATCAAATTGCACCATTGGCCAGCCTTCTTTCCAGAATGGGAAAATATTATGTAAGTCATGAGTCACAACAGCATCTTCACGTAGAATCGCCTGTGCAATCTGTGCCAGTACAAAGGCAGTTTCCGCACCATCAATTGCCAGGTAATCAACACCACGCGCCTTTAAAATACGGATACGGTCTTTCTTATAGCGGATTTTTTTGATTTGGGCTTCATTCAGATTCAGGGCCAGAGAAACTGCTTCAACAAATTTTTCTTCAAATGACTGATTCAATACAACCAGCGCCTGCTTATGCGCTTCCTGACGACCCGCTTTACCACCTTGACGAATGACTTCTTTTGCTTCCGTATCTAGCTCATCATTCTTCATGGTTTGAAGGATGTCTAAAATTTCGATGTCGCTTAGCGTCGCAGGAGATTGATCAGTCATAAACTGTCCCTAAAAAATAAATATGCAATGAACTATTTTCGCATAAATCCTCGCTAAAAAATTAAAATCTTTAGCTTCAACTCTAATAATTGCAAAATCCGGATCATCTCTATCATTCTGGCGTAAATTGGCTATAGTAGGCGGCAAGTTTCTTATTTACTTTTTATCATGCAAACCAAACAGATTGATCTTTTATTGCAGCAACTTAAACTGCTTTATCCCGCTGCCTTCAAAAGAAATTATCTGTTTTATGGCCAGATCAAGACCAAGGGTATTTTAAGTGATCTCAAGGAACTGATTCCCTGGGTGCTGGCTGCCATGATCTTTGTACCGATTAGCCTGGTTCTCAAAGATGTTTATTCCTCTAAGCTATCAACTGCCCCAGACTTTCAGGCGCAAGCTTATGCAATTCTGACTATTCTGTTATTTCTGATGCTGGTGGTTCCACTGGTGATCAAGCAGATCCGGCACTCTTCTCATTCCCTCTATCAGTTTTTAAGACATACACCGATTAAACTCACTGTAGTCATTGTGCTGGAAGCGCTGAATCTGGTTTTTCTACAAAGCAGTATGACCATGTGGATTCTATTCTTTTTCGGGATCAGTTTTGGTTTTGTACGGTTCTATAAAGAAAATATGTTCCGCCCTGCTACCAATAGCACTGAACAATATCAACTGCAGCAGTTACGTCGCATCTGTTTCTGGGCTTATCAACAAACCTGGAAACTACGTCTGAAATTATTTTTTCATTCCAAGCCGACCTCCCCAAATGAAGAATTGAAAAATCAGCTTCAGCACTATGCGGATTTACATACCCGCTTGTTTAAACTGGAACATGAGCAGTGCAAGAAGATTAAATACATCGATATCGATACTTATCTGGACGAGCACCTGTAAATGTTTTATGAATCACGGCCTGAAATAGAAAATTACATGACTTCTCACGCTTATCATCTAGCACTATGGATTTAATTTTTTAATTTAAACTACTGAATTGCTTGAAAATAAAGCAAACGTATTGAAATTTACTTGCCAAGCTTTATTTCGTCCTCTATTATTGCGCACATGCCCGAGTGGTGAAATCGGTAGACACAGGGGATTTAAAATCCCCCGCCCACAAAGCGTGCCAGTTCGAGTCTGGCCTCGGGCACCATTTTAATTCTGATTAGAATGGTGCAATGAAAATCTCCAGCATTCAGCTGGTTTTTTTTTATGCGTGATTATCACCAATAGAATGTGCCCTTCCCATGTCTGCATCCCGTTCTTTTGATCTAGCCAGATTGCAATTACGCCATCCTGATGCATTCTTTTGCAGCCTCAGCTATGGCCGTTATAAATATTTGAACCAGACCACTGATCTCTATCTGTATTTACGTATTGGTATTCTGATCATGATCACAGGATTTTGTTGCCTGTGCTTTTCGCTGCCGTTTTACCCTGACTTTGTGACTTCAAAATATCAGGCGCTTAGTGCAGGTACTATTGTCATGATCGGCATGCTCTATCCTTATATCTGGCGCGCCCAGTTTCAGGCGAAATACAGTTCTGTTCGCTATGCCAAGCGTTTGCAACTCTGCCTGTATATGCAAACCCTGATTGCGATTCTGTCATTTATAAATTATCAGTATTTTCACTCAGCATTTATTACCTTGCCTTGTTTGGCCCTGCTTGCTTTCAGTAGCCTCATACCGGTTTTAGTTGAGCCCTGCTTTAGAGTTTCGACTCGCAGCACCCTATTGGTACGTTTGCAGAAAATCCGTCAGCTGGCTTACTGGTCTTATCAGCAATCGCAAAGCAAAGAGCCGGAACCGGTGCCTTATCAAAAAGATTTAAAACAGTATTATCTGGATTTGCATCATAGCTGCATGCTGGAAGAGCAGAAATTACTGGATGAAATTCATTATAAAAATTTAAAAGACGTATTTTCAGATTATTAAAAAAAAGCCCTGTTTAACAGGGCTTTTTTTACCATTCGCGATTAACGACCAGTTCTTCCATTTCAATATCAAACAGACCCTGCTCTTGCACGACCATCATCATGGCCTCGGCAATATAGTCTGCGGCAGTATCATCCAGAGAAGAGTCCAGATCTTCAAACTGTGGCTTCATGGCATTGATGTCTGCCACAGTCTCATGGGCCAGCTGATATACATCCTGATCTGATAAACCGGATTTAGATACTTTTGAAGCAAAACGTTCGATGTGTTGCTTGATTTCTGCAACCAGAATATCGGGATAATATTCATCATCGAACATGGGGAGAAGTAAATCTGCAAACATTACAGGCACTCTAAAAGATGACAATCTAACTTAAGCGTGCCTGTATAGCACATTGCTGTTTAAAAGCCAAACAGCTTGTGCTCCTATATGTCTTTCAGCCCAGATTTAGGCATTTTGCATAGCTTTCCAGATTTTGATGGCGTCTGCTGTTACCTTGACATCATGTGCTCGAACCATACAGGCACCTTGCTGAATGCTCAGCAAATGCGCCGCAGCCGAACCTACTGCACGTGCTTGTGGTTCTGCACCATCTAGTGCAGCACCAATAAAACGTTTGCGGGATAAAGCAGACAAAATCGGATAGCCCATTTCTGTCAATTTATAAAACTCTTGCAACAGCTTTAAATTTTGCTGGGCATTTTTTGCAAATCCAAAACCAGGATCAATCATGATATGTTCAGCTTTAACACCCACATCTAGAGCATCTTGAACCCGTTGTGACAGTTCCCGAATCACATCCTGAGTCACATCATCATACTGATCCAGATTATTCATCGTAGTCGGCTCACCACGCATATGCATGATGATCACCGGAATATTCAGTTCTGCTGCCGTCTCTAACGCTTGTGGACGAGTGAGCGCGCGTACATCATTCCAGATATGTGCACCCGCTTTCACGGCTGCTTTAATCACTTCTGGCTGTGAAGTATCAATCGAGATGATCACATCATGCTTGGCCAGTTCTTCAACTACAGGCACAACACGACGGATTTCTTCTTCAACTTCCACGACTGATGCACCTGGACGTGTAGATTCACCACCCACATCAATTACGGTGGCACCATCAGCAATCATTTCCAGGGCTTTTACTACTGCCTGATCTTTCTGATTGTGCAGCCCCCCATCGCTAAAGGAATCCGGAGTCACATTTAAAATTCCCATCACATGCGGCTGAGACAAATCCAGTTTCAAATGACCGAAAGTCCAGATCTGTGGTCGTAGTGGCTTCAGCTGCATGGTTCAATCCTAGTTCACAATAACCCCGGTATTGTCTTATGGAAAGATCAATAAAGCAAAGCTCAATCTATTCAATAGCTAGATTTCAAAATAGTTCTTATTGGAATATTGCATCAGCTTGGATTGCAGTAACGCTTTTACATCAACCCATTCGCTTTTTAAAATACTATAGATATAACTATCTCTGAGTGTCACGCCATCTTTACGCAGCATATGACATCTAATGATGCCATCCTGTTTGGCACCCAGAGCTTCAATAGCTTTTTGACTTTTAAGATTCAGATGATCAGTCCGAAAGCCTACCACTTGAGCATTCAGCTCTTCAAATGCATGCTGCAGCAAAAGATATTTACAGACCCGGTTTACATAGGTTCGTTGATAAGGTTTGGCATACCAGGTAAAGCCAATTTCAACGCGTGGAATTTCCGGCTTGATATCATGAAAGCTGGTGGTGCCGATTGCTCGGTCTGAAGTTAAATCAATCACGGCAAAAGCCATTCTTTCACCTTTGGACTGCTGTTCAAAAGCTTGGGTAAAGTAGTGTTTAAGTTTATGTAGGTAAGGTACCGAATTATATAACACTTCCCCCAAGTCCCCTTCGGCACAGGCATTTTCTAAGTCTGCAAAATGTTCCCAACTCAATGGTTCTAAACGTAGCTGATAAATACTGGATTCCAGAACAGGTAAAGTCATTCTTATTTTTACTCAGTGATTTTTATGAATTGACTATAGCATTCAACTAGATATGACAAAACAATGGCCATAAAAAAACCACCCGAAGGTGGTTTTAATTTTTAACTTAGTTCGCTGGTAATGGCGGAGGAGTCATTGGACCATCAGTCGGTGTTACATCAATCACTGGATTGTCTGAAACATAAACTTTAGGTGGTTTTGGCTCACGACCTTCCATAATGTCACGAATCTGTTCACGATCAATTGTTTCCCACTCAAGTAGCGCTTTCACCATGGCATGGGCAATATCTTTGTTATTTTCAAGGATATCGCGTGCAACCTTGTATTGCTCATCAATGATACGACGAACTTCCGCATCTACCTGTTGTTGGGTTGCTTCAGAAATCGTACGGGTTCCAATGCTACCCATAAATGACTGTTGAGAGTCATCTTCATAGACCATGACACCTAACTTGTCCGACATACCATATTTGGTCACCATTGCACGTGCCATTTTAGTTGCACGTTCAAAGTCATTCGAAGCACCAGTCGACATCTGGTTAATGAAGACTTCCTCTGCGATACGACCACCGAACAGGATTGAAAGTTCATTCAACATCTTGTCTTTATAATGGCTGGTTTGATCAAACTCAGGTAACTGCCAAGTGACACCCAATGCCCAACCACGCGGCATGATGGTCACTTTATGCACAGGGTCTGTACCTGGAAGCATTTCTGCCACAATCGCATGACCTGCTTCATGGTAAGCCGTAGCACGACGCTCTTCTTCACGAAGTACCATCGATTTACGTTCAGGACCCATGTACAGTTTGTCTTTCGCATCTTCAAAGTCATGCATATCGACGGTGTTCTTGTTACGACGGGCAGCGAATAATGCTGCTTCGTTTACAAGGTTGGCCAACTGTGCACCTGAGAAGCCTGGCGTACCACGAGCAAGAACTTTGACATCTACACCAGTAGTAGAAGGAAGTTTCTTCAAGTGTACATTCAGGATTTGCTCACGACCTTTAATATCTGGCAGACCTACCATGACTTGACGGTCGAAACGACCTGGACGAAGTAAGGCTTTATCCAGTACATCAGCACGGTTAGTTGCAGCGATGACAATAATGCCTTCATTGCCTTCGAAACCATCCATTTCTACCAGCATCTGGTTCAGAGTCTGTTCACGTTCATCATGACCGCCACCTGTACCTGAACCACGATGACGACCGACTGCATCAATCTCATCAATGAAGATGATACATGGTGCATGTCGTTTTGCCTGTTCGAACATGTCACGTACACGAGATGCACCGACACCCACAAACATTTCAACGAAGTCAGAACCTGAGATACTAAAGAATGGAACTTTTGCTTCACCTGCAATGGCTTTAGCCAGCAAGGTTTTACCTGTACCTGGAGGACCCACCATCAGGACGCCCTTAGGAATAGTCGCACCCAAACGTTTGAATTTTGCAGGATCTTTCAGGAAGTCAACGATTTCAACCACTTCCTGTTTTGCTTCGTCACAACCCGCAACATCAGTAAATGTTACTTTGATCTGGTCTTCAGATAGCATTTTCGCTTTAGATTTACCAAAGCTCATTGGGCCATTCTTGCCGCCTGCACCGCCACCCATGTTGCGCATAAAGAACATGAATAACAAAATGATTAGAAGCACAGGGAAACTTGCAATCAGCAATTGCATGAGCAAGCCTTGACGTTGAGGCGCTTCACCTTCAACGACCACATTATTTTTAATCAGGCTTGGCATCAGTTCTGGGTCTTGAACTGCCGGGCGAATGCTTTCAAACTCTGAACCGTTTGATTTTTCACCGCGAATTCTTTCGCCATCAATTGTAACTTGTTTAATTTGGCCAGCATTGACCGCGGCAACAAACTCCGAATAGTTCATTGTAGTCGGTTGATTGCGGTCACTGACGTTGCTGAAGATTAACACCAGCACACCCAGTATCACGAGCCACAATACGGCATTCTTAAAAAGATCGCTCAAAGCTTTATTTCCCATTCCAATCTAATTTGATCATGCCCTCGAAGGGTGACCTTAATCAATAAGCTGCAAATCAATTTGCAATAATGTAAAAACCTACAAAATGCACAATTTTTAACGTGTTGGCAAGTAAACTTTATTTCAAAGCCTTCTTGCGCCCCTGTCCGACCAGAAACACTTCTTTCGAACGGGCACGTGATGCAGCAGGTTTAATCGTCTTCAATACATCAAAACTGTTGACGACTTCTTTACGAAATTCATCAAAACCTGAACCCTGGAATACTTTCACTACAAACTGTCCTTTCGGGCCGAGTACCTTGTTGGCAAAATCCAGAGCAAGTTCACATAAATAAATCTGACGTGGTTGATCTACAGCTCTATTACCTGATGTATTGGGGGCCATATCTGAAATTACAACGTCTACTGTGCGTCCGTTTAAAATATTTAACAATTTATCGAATACTTCTTGTTCACGGAAATCGCCCTGCAAGAAAGTCACATCAGGTAGCGCATCCATTTCCAAGATGTCTGATGCAATCACCAGACCTTTATCACCGACCAGTTTTCCGGCAATCTGGGACCAGCTTCCTGGGGCAGCACCCAAGTCCACTACAGTCATGCCGGGTTTGATAATGCCGTATTTTTCCTGAATTTCTAGCAACTTGTACGCAGCACGGGCACGATAACCTTCTTTTTGTGCTTTTTTCACATAAAAGTCATCAAGATGCTCTCTCATCCACGCACGACTACTTTTAGATAACTTTTGGTTGGTAATGCGTGTTGCCATAACTCTCTAAATAAAAAAAACTTCTAATGATTCATTGTACGTGAAAAACACATTTTTTGCAGTATACATGTGTATCTAAATCTGAGTATTCCGGTGTGATTTCCGATTATTTACAAGTGATTATTTCCTGAGAATTTACAGCGTTTGTTTTTCGCTTTTGCTATACTAAGCCGTTTTAAAAATCAGGTTATCTCTCATGGCGTCTTTATCTATTCAGGAACGTAAGCGTTTACGTCAAATTGGACATGCATTAAACCCGGTTGTAATGCTTGGTGACAAAGGCTTAACTGAATCTGTAGTTGAAGAGCTAAATCGTGCCCTTAATGATCACGAACTCATTAAAGTAAAAGTGGTGGCTGAAGACCGTGAAGCACGTGCAGCACTCATTGCTGAACTTTCAGAAACTACAGGTGCTGAAGTGGTACAAACTATTGGTAAAATTGCGCTGCTTTACAAGAAAGCTCCAAAGCAAAACCAGAAGTTATCCAATCTTGTCCGTTTTGCCCATCTTTCTAACTAAGTACAGGATTTATGGCCAGTTACGAACTCAGCGCATTTGATCGCCGTTTTCAGGCAATCTCATTGGTCGGTGCCATCGAACAGCAAAATCCATGCAGCTTGAATGTCGGATTTTGGTTGCGTGATCCCAACCAGTACGTGCTGTGGCCAGAAATGGTTACTGCACATCCCCGTCGTGATTTTTTGTGGGAACAGACCTGCTTTGAAATCTTTATCGGGGTTCAGGGTGAAGATTATTATCGCGAAATCAATCTTTCCCCTTCTCAGGCTTGGCAAGCCTATCAGTTTGAGGAATATCGCTATCCGGAAGATATGCCGCCACCTGCTGCATACGATATCGAACTGAATCAGCTTAAACGTACCCATTATGGTCTGAATGTCAGTCTGGATCTGACCGAGTTTATGGTTGAGCATAAACTTAAATGGGCAGACCTGTTTATTGGTCTGACAGCAGTATTAAAAACCTCACAAGGTGATCAATACTTTGCGATGCAGCACAGCAGCCCAGAAGCAGACTTCCACAATAAACGGGATTGGCTGCATGTCTTTTAATGCAGATTAAAAGCATTTGCTGGATAACAAAGATATTAAAAAACGTGAGCATTAAAGTCTCACGTTTTTTTATGGGCTTTTCCGGCTCATCCGCTCAAAGTTCGCTGTTATAGCTTGAAGAAAATATTTTTCTGTATTTTCTCTACGTAGATTCAGGTCAATATTAAATTGAAATAATTAGCCTGCTCTCAACACTTAGGGCTGGCTATTTTGATAATGATTTAAACGTTATTTAAGCTGATAGACTAAGAGTTCATTTTAATTGTTTTCAACATTTTAGTGATGTAAGCGGTAATTGTCCTGCACTGATTTTACCGCGGCATAAAAAATTACAGTTAACGTGAAGATGATCAGGATAATCGTTCCAAAAGTTAGTCCAAAGAATCCCAGACATAACATCATCACACCGAGATAAAGTGCACGCATCAACCAACTTTCCAGATTAAGCATCATAATCAGCGTCAGTAAACAAAGTACACCTACAAAATAATGCTGCTGCATCGTGACCCCCTTTCATTATTATTGTGAGTCCGTTTTGCCTCAAAAAGATAAAGGAGAACGTATCCAGTTCTCCTTTCATGCAATTTAAATCAGCGGCTTCCCTTAACTCTTCAGCTCAGGGCTTTTTTCTGAACTTTCAGCTTTTACCATGGGTTTGACCTTTTTTAGAACTTCAATGGTACTGTCTTTTGAGCGCTTGAATGTACCAGTCAGATGCTCTTTATGTTTGGTCGAGATCTGGCTGACATCTTCTTTCAGTTCCTTACCCATATTGGATAAGTCTTCAATGACTGCAGTAAATTCGGTTTTGATAAAGCTGGTTAATTCAGTCAGTTCTTTTTGCGAACCAAATAACTGCTCTTTCAAAGTATCGATCCGTTGCAACAGATCCTGTTTCAACTGACGTAACTGCTCCTGCACAGTATCACCCAGCTGTTTCGCTTCGACTTCAAGTTTCTCTTTGCTTTCTTCGATGGTTTCCACCACCTGTTCTTTGGCTTCAGCTGCTACTTTTTCAAGCTGTTCAGTCGTTTCTGAAACCACGGTATTGATCTTTTTCTTGGATTGGGAAGATTTCGCTGCTGTAGTCATGTGTCTTATTCCTATAGTTATATTACGACTCATCCATATTAGTAGTTTTGATAAAAATTAAGATTTGATTTGTTAGACAATTCTTAATTGCTTACATTTTTTTCGTTGTTCGTAAAACAGACTTTCAAGCAAAAAGCAAGCCATTTATCTCATACTTTTGCTGTAAAGCTATTGGACTTGGGGGGTGGTTCTGCGTATAATGCCGTGTTAAGTTCAAGCGAGCAGACATAGGAGGGTAGGTTTAAAAATTAACCTTCCTTTTTTTTCGTCTACTCGCTTTTTTACAGCCTAAATTTCAGGAGCTTTGGTTTGAGCACCCCAGCAATTTTAGCCCTTGCCGACGGAACTATCTTTAAAGGTACTTCAATTGGCGCATCGGGTTGTACGACTGGTGAAGTCGTTTTCAACACTGCCATGACTGGCTATCAAGAAATTTTGACTGATCCTAGTTATGCACAGCAGCTTGTAACGCTAACTTACCCACATATCGGTAACACAGGTTGCAACGAAGAAGACGCTGAATCAGGTCGTATTCATAAAGTATGGGCAAACGGTTTAATTATCCGTGACCTTCCTTTACTACATAGTAACTTCCGTGCGAATCAATCACTCGGTGATTATTTAAAACAGCACAATGTAGTTGCCATTGCTGACATCGACACGCGACGATTAACTCGAATTTTGCGTGATAAAGGTGCACAAAACGGTTGTATCCTTGCGGGTGAAAACATCACTGAAGAAGAAGCAGTCGAAAAAGCACGTGCATTCGGTGGTTTAAGTGGTTTAGACCTTGCGAAAGAATGCTGTGATCCGACCGGTTTCGAATGGACTGAAGGCTCATGGGCACTTGGCAAAGGCTTTACTCAACCTGAACTTAAATTCCATGTGGTTGCATACGACTACGGTGTCAAAACCAACATCTTGCGTATGCTCGCAGACCGCGGCTGTAAATTGACTGTGGTGCCTGCACAAACTCCTGCTGAAAAAGTACTTGCGTTAAATCCAGATGGCGTATTCCTGTCAAATGGTCCTGGCGATCCAGCTGCATGTGACTACGCAATTGAAGCTGTAAAAACAATTGTTGAAACAACTGAAATTCCAGTATTTGGTATCTGCTTAGGTCACCAGATTCTTGCTCTTGCATCGGGTGCTAAAACGGTAAAAATGCCGCACGGTCACCATGGCGCTAACCATCCTGTACAGAATATCGAAACTGGTACAGTGATGATTACTTCTCAAAACCACGGCTTCGCAGTGGATGAAAGCACCTTGCCTGCGGTATTGCGTGTGACTCATCGCTCACTGTTTGATGGTACAAACCAAGGTATCCATCGTACAGACAAACCTGCGTTCAGCTTCCAGGGTCACCCTGAAGCAAGCCCTGGTCCACATGACTGCGCACCATTGTTCGATCATTTCATCGAACTTATCGAAGCATCTAAGAAGTAATTAAGGAAGCATCATGGCTAAACGTACTGACATTAAAAGCATCTTGATCATTGGTGCTGGTCCGATCGTCATCGGTCAAGCATGTGAGTTTGACTACTCAGGTGCTCAAGCATGTAAAGCGCTTCGTGAAGAAGGCTACCGCGTTATTCTGGTGAACTCTAACCCAGCGACCATTATGACCGACCCTGCAATGGCAGATGCGACGTATATCGAACCGATTACCTGGCAGACTGTTGCAGCAATCATTGAAAAAGAACGTCCAGATGCTGTGCTTCCAACGATGGGTGGCCAGACTGCACTGAACTGTGCCCTTGCACTGGATGCCAACGGTATTCTTGAAAAATACAACGTTGAACTGATCGGCGCGACCAAAGAAGCGATCGAAAAAGCAGAAGACCGCAAACTGTTTGACGAAGCAATGCGTAAAATTGGTCTGGAATGTCCAAAAGCGGCTATTGCTGAATCTATGGAAGAAGCACTTGAGATTCAAGCGCGCTTCGGTTTCCCTGTAATTATCCGTCCATCATTCACGATGGGTGGTTCAGGCGGTGGTATTGCTTACAACCGTGAAGAATTCCTGGAAATCTGTGAACGTGGTTTCGACCTCTCTCCTACTCACCAGTTACTGATCGATGAATCACTGATTGGCTGGAAAGAGTACGAGATGGAAGTTGTTCGTGACAAAAACGACAACTGTATCATTGTATGTGCGATCGAAAACTTCGACCCAATGGGCGTACACACAGGTGACTCGATCACTGTTGCGCCTGCACAAACACTGACTGATAAAGAATACCAGTTAATGCGTAATGCATCTTTAGCGGTTCTTCGTGAAATCGGTGTTGAAACAGGTGGTTCTAACGTTCAGTTCGGTATTAACCCGAAAGATGGCCGTATGGTAATCATCGAGATGAACCCACGTGTATCGCGTTCATCTGCACTGGCATCTAAAGCCACTGGTTTCCCGATTGCGAAAATCGCAGCGAAACTGGCTGTTGGTTATACCCTTGATGAACTGAAAAATGACATCACTGGCGGTACGACTCCAGCATCATTCGAACCGGCAATTGACTACGTTGTTACCAAGATTCCACGTTTCAACTTCGAAAAATTCCCGCAAGCTGATGCAACACTGACTACACAGATGAAATCTGTAGGTGAAGTCATGGCGATCGGCCGTAACTTCCAGGAATCTGTGAACAAAGCACTTCGCGGTCTTGAAGTTGGCGCTACTGGTTTTGATGAAAAAATCGAAGTGGGTACTGAAGGTGCACGCGAGAAGATTCTTCAAGAACTTAAAGTTCCAGGTCCAGAACGTATCTGGTATGTGGCTGATGCATTCCGTCACGGTTTCACTCTAGACGAAGTATTTGCGGCAACCAACATCGACCGCTGGTTCCTGATTCAGATCGAAGACATCGTTAAAACTGAAGAACAAATCAAATCTTTAGGTTTTGGTGATCTTAACGCTGACAATATCCGTTCATTTAAACGTAAAGGTTTATCTGACCACCGTATTGCCAACCTGATGGGTATTTCACAAAAACAATTCCGTAAGCACCGTTGGAACCTGGGCGTCACTCCAGTCTACAAACGTGTGGATACATGTGCAGCAGAGTTTGAATCTGATACTGCTTATATGTACTCAACTTATGACGAAGAGTGTGAATCTAATCCGTCTAACCGTGACAAGATCATGGTAATTGGTGGTGGTCCTAACCGTATCGGTCAAGGTATCGAGTTCGATTACTGCTGTGTACATGCTGCTTTGGCAATGCGTGATGACGGTTATGAAACCATCATGGTGAACTGTAACCCTGAAACGGTTTCAACTGACTATGACACGTCTGACCGTCTGTACTTCGAACCGATTACACTTGAAGACGTTCTTGAAATCGTACGTACTGAAAAACCGAAAGGCATTATCGTGCAGTACGGCGGTCAAACTCCACTGAAACTGGCTCGTGCTTTGGAAGAAGCTGGTGCGCCAATTATCGGTACATCTCCTGATGCCATTGACCGTGCAGAAGACCGTGAACGTTTCCAACAAATGATTCAACGTTTGCAACTTCGTCAACCGAACAACAGCATCGTAAAATCTGCTGAAGAAGGTATGGCTGAAGCAGCGAAAGTTGGCTACCCATTAGTGGTACGTCCTTCTTATGTGCTTGGTGGTCGTGCGATGGAAATCGTATACAACGACGAAGAATTAAAACGCTACTTACGTGATGCTGTACAAGCATCGAATGAGGCGCCTGTTCTTCTGGATCACTTCCTTGATGATGCGATTGAAGTTGACGTGGACTGCGTATCTGACGGTAAAGACGTGGTGATCGGCGGTATTATGCAGCACATTGAACAAGCCGGTATTCACTCTGGTGACTCTGCATGTTCGATTCCTCCATATTCATTGTCTGAAGACGTGCAAAACGAAATGCGTCGTCAAACCATCGCTATGGCTAAAGAGCTTGGCGTTGTAGGCTTGATGAACGTTCAGTTTGCAGTTAAAGGTGATGATGTTTACATTCTGGAAGTGAACCCTCGTGCTTCTCGTACGGTTCCGTTCGTTTCTAAATGTATCGGTGAATCTTTAGCAAAAGTAGCTGCACGTTGTATGGCTGGCCAATCTCTTGAGTCTCAAGGCTTTACCAAAGAGATTATCCCTGCTCACTTCTCTGTGAAAGAAGCAGTATTCCCATTCAACAAATTCCCTGGTGTTGACCCGATCCTTGGCCCTGAAATGAAATCTACAGGTGAAGTGATGGGTGTTGGTAAAACATTTGGTGAGGCATTCTACAAAGCTGTTCTAGGCTCTAACGATCGTTTACCAGGTCTGCCAACTGAAGGCGAAGTGAAACATGCATTCATCTCTGTACGTGATTCTGATAAACCACGTGCGGTAGGTATTGCGAAGCAGCTTGCTGACTTCGGCTTCAAGATTCTTGCGACTGGCGGCACATACGATGTGATTAAAGCTGCAGGTATTGAATGTGAACGTGTAAATAAAGTAACCGAAGGCCGTCCAAACATTGTAGACCGCTTGAAAAATGGTGAAATTCACCTCATTATCAATACCACTGAAGGTAAACAAGCTCAGCAGGATTCATTCTCGATCCGTCGCTCTGCGCTTCAAGGTAAGGTATACCATACCACTACCCTGAATGGTGCTGATGCTGTATGCCAAGCTTTAGCAATTAAATTGCCGATGGATGTATATCGTTTGCAAGATTTAACAGTAGGTTAATTCGTTACTGAGAAGTCCCGTCACCTTCTCGGTGGCGGGCTTTTTTTCATTTATAGACTTTCATTTTTATTACTGAGGGACAACTATGCAACGTTATCCTATGACTCCCGAAGGCAAACTTGCCTTAGAGAAAGAATTACACCAACTGAAAACTGTGGATCGTCCACGTATTACTGCAGCGATTGCAGAGGCACGTGAGCATGGGGATTTAAAAGAAAACGCGGAATATCATGCTGCGCGTGAGCAGCAAGGTTTCTGTGAAGGCCGTATTCAGGACATCGAAGGTAAACTGGGCGCTTGCCAGGTGATTGATGTTAAAGAACTGGAGCAAAACGGTCGTGTAGTTTTTGGTGTCACTGTGACTATTGAGAATCTAGACACTGAAGAACGCAAAACTTACAAAATCGTAGGTGATGATGAAGCAGACTTTAAGATCAACAAGATCTCTGTGAACTCTCCGATCGCGCGTGGCCTGCTGGGTAAAAACGAAGGCGACGATGTGAAAATCGTGACACCACAAGGTGAAGTCGAATACGAAATTGTAAGCGTTGAATATATCTAATTTTTAACTAGATATTTTAGGCTGTAAGACCCCTCAGATGAGGGGTTTTTTATTGAGCCTAGAAATTCCCATCGATTTTATTTTAAGAAGCCAGATGCCAAGGCTTCAAATGCCTGTAAAGCCTGAGGTAAGACCTGTGCAGGATCCTCACTAGAAGCGACCCATAGTGCTGCATTCATTGCTGCACCATTTAGCAAGACTGCCGCAGCAAGTGCATCAACTGGTTTTAATCTACCTTCAACCAGTAACTGTTCTACGCATTCACGTGTCGACTGCAGGCATTTATTTTGACTTGGCCAATGTGCGGGGTCCCCTAATACTGCCGGACCATCACGTAGCACAATCCGTTGGAACTCAGCATTTAAAGCATGTTCGATATAGGTACGCCCTTCAAGCATCAATCCCTCCCATAGATCATCAGGCTGCTCCAGATGTTGCCCGGCATATTCAGCCATTTCTGAATCAATCTGATCGACCACGGCAGCAAATAAGCCCTTTTTATCACCAAAATGATGGTATAGCGCACCCCGGGTTAGCCCTGCTTCTGCCGTGAGCTTATCCATGGAAGTGTCCGCATAACCGTATTCAGCAAATGCACGACGTGCGACTTCTATGAGTTTTTTGCGGGTTTCCGCCATTTTTTGTTCACGTACAGACATATGTTGTTTCCATCAGCATTGTGAAAAATTTTAATTGACATACGCTTCGTATGTCAATTATGTTTACATACGATGCGTATGTGAAGATTTGAACTGCTTTCTAAAATATGTATAAATTAAAATTGAGCGAGGATTATCATGACTAGAACTGCAATATTTCCCCAAGATCGCCATGCCCTGTATGAACAACATGGTTATTCTGCTGCAATCAAATCGCAAGATTTACTCTTTGTTTCTGGTCAGGTTGGTAGCCGTGAAGATGGTAGTCCTGAACCTGACTTTGAGAAACAGGTAGAACAAGCCTTTGAAAACTTGGCTGCTACATTGGCAGCAGCTGGCTGTACTTTCGATGATATTGTCGATGTCA
This sequence comes from Acinetobacter sp. YWS30-1, assembly GCF_033558715.1. Taxonomy (NCBI): domain Bacteria; kingdom Pseudomonadati; phylum Pseudomonadota; class Gammaproteobacteria; order Moraxellales; family Moraxellaceae; genus Acinetobacter; species Acinetobacter sp. YWS30-1. The sequence goes on from NZ_CP114606.1 coordinate 2,206,697, forward strand.
CGACTTTTCACACCGATCCTGAACAGCAATTTGAAAGCATTATGAAAGTTAAAAACCAGATTTTTACGCAAAGGCCCTATCCGAATTGGACAGCTGTGGGGGTGACCTGGCTGGCAGGTTTTGACTTCGAAATCAAAGTCATTGCGCGTATTCCTCAATCCGCTAAGGCCATGTAAAACTTAACCCTGATCAGGCCAGTTATTGAATGGGATTGTTCTCCAGCTTAAAGATCAATTCGCTATAATGGCGTATTCCTTATTTTTGTATCCCGGTTATGGCTGAAAAGTTGATTAATTCCCCTGTGAACCATTGGTGTGAGTTCGAATTCATCTCGAAAACGGTGAAGAATCCAAATATTCATATTAAGGGCAATTACAGTTATTACTCAGCCTATTGGGATCAAGGTTTTGAGCGTTGTGTGGTGCGTTATCTGCATGACAAGCCAGCCACACCAGAGAAACCAATTGACCAGCTTTATATCGGTAATTTCGTCTGTTTTGGTGCAGAATGCGTGATTATGATGGGTGGCAACCAATTACACCGCACGGATTGGATTTCAGCATTTCCGTTCGATACACGTAGTTTTGTACCTGCTGGCGACACAGTCATTGGTGATGGATGCTGGATTGGCTCACGTGCCATGATTATGCAGGGTGTAAAGCTTGGTGAAGGTGCTGTGGTGGCAACAGGTGCTGTGGTAACGAAAGATGTGCCACCTTATGCTGTTGTCGGTGGCGTACCTGCGAAAATTATTAAATATCGTTTCCCTGATGAAGATATTGAAAAACTGCTTGCTCTTAAGCTATATGACTTAGATGAAAAGCAGTTTTTAAAAATGCGTGAGCAGTTGCAGACGGATGATGTTAGATCACTGCTACATGCCTTTACTGCGCTTGAATAAAAGGGATTAACGCCAAACTCCGCTGTTTATATTCGTCGATTTTATTATTCTTAAGCCAGTTTATATTCAAATAACTTAAACGCCATTCATAATAAGCCAATCCTACATCTCTATAGCTGATCTTAAGTACGGTCTCCTTCTGATCATCACAATAATTATTCTTTTTATCTTTCATATCTTTGTAGCAGGAAAGTCGATTCTGGTATTCGTAAAAAGGTAAATGCTCGAAGACCAGTTTTGTCTTTCCTTTTGGAAGTAATTGAATAAACTGTGCATTCTGTTCACCTGCATCATTTGAAACCCAGCCATGAATTAAGGCAATAGCATAACTATGCCGATTGAGTGGGTATAAGGCAGGATATATAAATTCTATACCACTCTTATCCTCTTCAAGCGCATAAACCTGTTGATACCTGGTTAGATCCCAATAATCAACGATTTGATACTTTCCAAGATGTTTTGAAAGCTGAATCATTTGTAAATTTTCATTAATTAAATAATATTTTTCAGCTTCAGCAATTTTAACTACCCAAAGTTTTGCACCACTCTCATCACAACTAAGTTTTATTTTCTGACAAATTGATCGTATTTCTGCTTTGGAAATACTTTTTTCTTTAAAAGGAAGTGACTTAATTGAATCTGCAGCAAAAACAGGTAAAGCAATAAAGAAAATCAGAGTTGATAGCATTAAATTTTTAATCATCATACATATTCTTGTTATTTGTTTTATTTTAACTATTGTAAGGCTTTTTAGATTTTCCACCAACATCATCATCAAATATCAGACATAAAAAAACCCACTCAATCGGAGTGGGTTTTTTCAGAATATGGTGGCTATGACGAGACTTGAACTTGTGACCCCCGCATTATGAGTGCGGTGCTCTAACCAACTGAGCTACATAGCCTTAAACTGTGCGCGCATTATGGGATTTTCTGTAAATCACGTCAACCCCATATTGTGCTGTTTGATCAAAATTTGTTGAAGTGAGCCGATAAGCCGGGTTCTGTCGAGAACGATCATTCCTCTAGGCGTACAATCACTCATACGCTCAAGCGACCTACCCGGATCCAGCATGGGCCATGCCTAAAGGATCCCTATTTGGTCTTGCTTCCGGTGGGGTTTACCATGCCATGAACTGTTACCAGCCATGCGGTGCGCTCTTACCGCACCCTTTCACCCTTACCTCCGATTCCGATTGCTCAGAACCATAATGAAGGCGGTCTACTCTCTGCTGCACTTTCCGTCGGCTCACGCCGCCCAGGCGTTACCTGGCACCTTGCCCTATGAAGCCCGGACTTTCCTCCCCTGCTTCAATCACGGAGATCTCCACAGCAGCGATCGTCTGGCTCACTTCGAGCCGCATAGTACCAAATCTGGCGACTAATTGCTTGATGTTTTTTGAGCAGTCAGTTTTTCATACTTGGCCTGAAGCTCCTCACGGGTCTCGGCATGGTTCGGATCAAGCGGGATACAGTCCACAGGACAAAATAACTGGCACTGTGGTTTGTCGTGATGTCCGACGCATTCTGTACATAAGTCCGGGTTAATTTCATAGATGACGTCACCCATAAAAATTGCCTCATTCGGACAGACAGGTTCACAGACATCACAATTGATACATTCATCGGTGATATATAAAGACACTCTACCAACCTTGCTGAAGTTTACGCTCGAAGGCTTCAACCACGTTTGGCGGAACAAACTTGGTCACATCACCTCTTAAACGAGCAATTTCACGCACCAATGTGGATGAAATAAAAGAATATTGCTCTGAAGGGGTTAAAAATACCGCTTCAAAATGAGAATCCAGTTGACGGTTCATGTTGGCCAGCTGGAATTCATACTCAAAATCGGACACTGCACGTAAACCACGTAATACCGCTGTAGCATTCTGCTCGCGGAAGAAGTTCACCAGCAGGCCATCAAATCCTACAAATTCAACATTGTTCAAATGGCTTAATGACGTTTGGGCCAGTTCAACTCGTTCTTCCAGACTAAATACCGGGTTTTTGTGATGTCCGATTGCAATTGCAACTACAACTTCATCAAACATCTTTGCTGCGCGGGTCACCAAATCAATATGGCCATTGGTGATCGGATCAAAAGTTCCCGGATAAATTACACGAGTTTTAGTCATCCATTTGTACTCTGTTTATTGTGTAAGTTTCCATTTTAACAAAATCTTCATTTTTTAGTGAAGAAACTCCATCAATTTAAACACTTCAACTCAATAAAAGTTACGGTACAATAGCTACAACTTTGGAAGTGTCTGATTATGGCGAAAGCAACTGTAGTTAAAAAAAATAACGGCGGAACGATTGCTCTGAACAAACGTGCCCGTCACGATTATTTTATTGAAGAAAAATTTGAAGCTGGGCTTTCCTTGCAAGGCTGGGAAGTAAAATCCCTGCGTGCCGGTCGTATGAGTATTGTGGAGAGCTATATCACCTTTAAAAATGGTGAGGCGTTCCTGTTCGGCGCACAGATTCAGCCTTTACTGAGTGCATCTACCCATGTTGTCCCTGAAGCAACGCGTACCCGTAAACTGCTGCTGAAACGCCGTGAAATTGAAAAACTCATGGGCGCGATCAACCAGAAAGGTTATTCCTGTGTACCACTGGCCTGTTACTGGAAAGGCCCGCATGCCAAGCTGGAAATTGCGTTGGTAAAAGGTAAACAGTTACACGACAAACGTGCATCTGAAAAAGACCGTGACTGGCAACGTGATAAAGCGCGTATTTTCCATAAATAATGCCAGCAATAAAAAAACCTCCAATTGATGGAGGTTTTTTTTATGGATCGAATTAGGCTTTCAGATTCAGACGGGCCAGTGTCAAGGCAATATATTCACCAAACCAGATCGCGGTTTGTAAATCCCCTTCCGGTGGTGTCACTTCAACAGGCGCATTATCAGATTGGGTCATGAGACCCAGAAAGCTCGACATACGATTCAGATCGGTAGTGGCACGACCTGTCGGCATTAACGGTAGACCTGACCACAACATGCCATGTTGCATCGCAAACAGATTAATCTGCTGCAAGACAGCCAGCTTGTCCCCACTTAAGCCACCACCATTGGTAAAGGCTGCTGCCAGCTTGCCTTGCCAGCTACGTGCCAGCCAGCGCTTGGACGACTGCTCCATAAATAACTTCATGGCAGAAGTCAGACTACCCATATAGGTCGGACAGCCAAATACAATTGCATCGGCAGCGTCCAACACCTCCCAATCCACCTGTTCCACATTCATCATATGCACCTGGACACCAGTTTTTTGTGCGCCTTCGGCAATGAAGTTTGCCACTTTAGCCGTGTGTCCATAAGGACTGTGATAAACAATCGCAGCAGATTGGGAAGATAGGGACATAACAATCAAAAACCAAGAATTTCAATCAAGTTTAACATTTTCATGCCATAAACACGAATGTTGCCATGCGTCCGGTTTTGGCTTCACGGCGATAGGAAAAATATTCATCCGCCTGACGATATGAACACTGATCGCCACCTAAAACAGTCTCAACACCCTGCTGCTGTAAGATGTAACGCGCAATCGCATACAGATCCGCATAGTATTTTCCGGCCTGTTCCCCTGCCTGAAATGCACTGTCCAGTTCAGGATATTTGGAACAGAAAGCTTCTTTTACTTCTGAGCCAATTTCAAAACAAGGCTGGCTGATCGCTACACCGAGCCACGCCCAGGTAGGCTTGGATTGCATCGCGGCAATGGTATTTTCAACGATACCGCCTGCCAGCCCACGCCAACCCGCATGCAGATTGGCTACTTCAGTGCCTTCAGCATTACCCAGTACCACAGGTAAGCAGTCTGCCGTCATCATCATCAAGGCATGGGCCTTGCGCTGTGTGACCAGGCCATCGCCGACCAATGCCTCGAAAGGCATCTGCTCATTGATGGTATGACAAATGGTGCTATGCGTCTGTGTCATCCAGGTAATTTTGTCCACACCAAAAGGCTGGAAGTCTTTCAACAGCTGGATGCGATGCTTCTGTACACGTGCAGCATCATCATTGACATGCAAAGCCAGGTTAAAGCCGGCCAGTTCTGGCTGGGCTGAAGGCTGTACCTGTTCATGATGAACACGGGTCTGACCCACATAAACGCCTTGAGGCAAACCTTGTACAAATTGCATGTCGCTTCCCTTTTTTTAATGACTGCTAATAGAATGAAAAATTAATAGGCCTTGTTTTCGCTACGCAGCACTTCAACCAGATTGGCGAAGTCTTCTGGCCACGGCGCATTAAAGGTCATTTCTTCTTTGGTACGTGGATGTTTCAGGCCTAGAGTCGCTGCATGCAGTGCCTGACGTTTAAAACCACGCAAGGTGTCATCCAGCAATTGCGAAGCACCGGCTGGCATACGCACACGTGGCATATAGACCTGATCACCCACCAGACCATAGCCCAGGTAGCTAAAGTGCACACGAATCTGGTGCGTACGACCGGTTTCCAGACGTGCCTGAATACGGGTGAAATGCTGGAAGCGTTCTTTCACATTGTAGTGCGTCACCGCTTCCTTACCGCCTGGCAGGACTGCCATTTTCACACGATCCACTGGATGACGTTTAATCGGTTCATCAATGGTACCGCCGGCAATGATGTTGCCATATACGATCAGGTCATACACACGGTAGACGGTCTTTTTCTCAAGCTGCTTGCTAAGCGCAAACTGCGCTTCCAGATTTTTAGCGACAACCAATAGACCACTAGTATCTTTATCGATCCGGTGCACTAAACCTGCACGCGCCAGTTCAGAAGATTTCGGATAATGATGCAGCAAGGCATTAACCAGCGTACCGGTCATATTGCCTGCACCCGGATGCACCACCATGCCCACTGGTTTGTTAATGACAATAATGTCATCATCTTCATAGACGATATCCAGTGGAATATCTTCAGGTAGGCTACGAGTTTGTGCCTCCAGTTCAACGTTTAAAGTCAGTGTTTCAAAACCGTCACTTTTAAATTTCGGCTTAACTGGTTGACCATTCACTAATAAATTGCCGTCTTTGATCCATTGTTTGAGCTTTTCTCGAGAAAAATCGCTCCAGACCATGGCCGCAATCTGGTCGATACGTTGCCCGATATAACTTTCATCCAATTGAAATTGCAACGATAAACGTGTTGCAGTTGCGTCTGAAGTATGGTTATCTGCATCCTCAGAATCTTCAAGTAAATTGAAATCAGTATCAGGGATATTAGAATTGGAAGATTGTGCTTGACTCATTTGCTCATTCAGACAAAAGTGGTTTAATAGTGCAATTGTAGCTCATTGCCCGTATTAACAGAGGAATTTTTATGTCGCTACCACATTATAAAATGACAATGCTTGCTGTGACGTTAGGCATTGCATCGGCAATGGTAGGCTGTAGCAGTAATCCAAAAAAAGAAGTCGTGGACAAAGGTCCAGAATCTAGCGAACAGGTTTATATCCAAAAAGCACAGAACGCGCTAGATCGCAAACAATATACTGATGCAGCAAAACAGCTCGAAGCACTGGAAACCTATTATCCAACCAGCCAGTATGCACCGCAGGCGCAACTGGAACTGCTGTATGTCAAATTCCAGCAAAAAGATTATGAAGGTGCAGTGGCACTGGCAGAACGCTTTATCCGTCTGAATCCGCAACATCCAAATGTCGACTATGCTTACTATGTCCGTGGCGTAGCGAATATGGAGCAGAACTATAATGGCCTGCTGCGTTATACCTCACTAAAACAGTCACACCGTGATGTGAGCTACCTGAAAGTAGCTTACCAGAATTTTGTCGATTTCATTCGTCGCTATCCATCAAGCCCCTATGCAGTAGACGCTGCACAACGTATGAAGTTTATCGGTCAGGAACTGGCAGAAAGCGAAATGAATGCGGCCCGTTTCAATATCAAGCGTAAAGCATATTTGGCTGCTGTTGAACGTGGTTTATGGGTAATTGAACACTATCCACAAACGCCACAGATTCCAGAAGCGCTGGCAACCGTTGCTTACGGCTATGACAAGCTAGGTGACAAAGCCACAGCACAGCAATATATCGAAGTACTGAAACTAAACTATCCAGGTCTAGTGAATGCCGACGGTACCGTGAACCTGCGTGCAGCACGTAGTGAAGGCAGCTTCTTCAATCGTGCGACTTTGGGTATTTTCGGTAAAGAAGCCAAAACCGTGACCGATACGTCTAGCCAATCATCTGAAGACCAAGCAGAAAAACGCAGTCTGACCAATCGCATGACTTTTGGTTTACTCGATCGTCCTAAAACCACTGAAACTGAGCTGCCTGAACCGACTGCTGAATAAGCCGACTGTTACAGGTGCATTTTTACAAAGGGCAAGTTATCATACTTGCCCTTTTGCATTTTCTGAGCCATGCTTGAACAAATTGTGCAAACAGGTTATACCAATTAATTCATTTATAGCGTTGGATGAATCATCCTACTCTTAATTTTCAATGATTTAACACCTAAATAACGCAGCACGAGAAGCTTAGCAAACCATGGCCATTCCTCAGCATACGATTGATCAGATTCTCGATCGCACCGATATTGTCGATGTGATTGGTCAATACGTGAAACTAAAAAAAACTGGCCGTACTTATTCGGGCTGTTGCCCTTTCCATCAGGAAAAATCGCCTTCTTTTCACGTCTACCGTGACAAGCAGTATTTCCACTGCTTTGGCTGTCAGGCCAATGGTAATGCCATCCGCTTTTTAATGGATATTGGCAGCCGCAATTTCATTGAAGTGATGAAAGACCTGTCCAGCCAGACCGGAATTGAACTGCCTAAAGATAATAAAGATTCCAACCGCTTAAAATACAAACGCGAAGCCAAACCGAAACCGGTCACTGTACCACCAGCAAAAACTGCGGATACATCTATAAATCCAGCGCCTGAACAAAACGCTTATTTTGATCCATTTGCTGAAATTCAGGCACCTGAAGCTGAATTTTATACAGATGATCCTTTTGCCGCTTTTGAGCAAATGCCTGCAGCAGAAGCACAAGCAGATGGCAACTTATACGACCTGCTGGAAAATATCGCGCAGTTTTATGAGCGTCAGCTACCCAACAGTCCAAGTGCCCAGCAATATTTTAAACAGCGTGGTCTAACCGCAGAAACGATTGCCTACTGGCGACTCGGTTATGCACCGGAAGACTGGCAGCATCTGGAAAAAGCCTTCCCGCAGGATATTGAAGGTCTCAAACTTTTAGGTCTGATCCGTACCAGTGACAGTGGCCGGGATTTTAACCTGCTCCGTGATCGGGTTATTTTTCCGATTCGGGATAGTAAAGGCCGTGTGGTCGGTTTTGGTGGTCGTGCACTGAATGACGAGATCAAACCGAAATACATCAACTCACCAGATTCAGAAGTTTTCCATAAAAACCAGTTATTGTATGGCCTGTATGAAGGTCGCAAGCAGAAAGCTCAAGACTGGCTGATGGTGGAAGGCTATATGGATGTCATTGCCTTGCAGCAATATGGCATTCATGGTGCAGTAGCTACTTTGGGAACGGCCAGTAATACTGATCACCTAAATATTCTGTTCAAGCAGAATAACCGGATTACCATTGCCTTTGATGGTGATGCGGCTGGACAAAAAGCGGCACGCCGTACTCTGGAAATTGCTCTACCCTTACTGAACGATGGGCGTGAGCTCAAATTCTTTGTCCTGCCGAATGACCATGACCCAGACTCCCTGATTCGTCGTGAAGGCATTGAAAATTTCCGCCGTCTGCTGGATCAGGCACCGTTGCTCTCTGACTTTGTCTTTGCTCATCTCACCCAGAATCACGACATTGCAACGCCTGAAGGTAAAAGTCAGGTGATGGGAGAGCTACGTCAGCTAACCGAATTATTGCCCAAAGCTGGCTCATTCCGTTATCTACTACAGCAGTTCTTTCGGGAAAAACTCGGTTTTAGCCGCAAATGGCAACCCAAAGTCAATAATGACGCCTCTCTAAGCTTTAGCACCAAAATTGATGCCGAAGAGTATGTCATTGCGATTCTGTTGAATCATCCATATCTGTATATTCATTTTGAACCATTACGCGCACTGGTCAGTGAAGATCAGCTGTTGTTCAAGATCCTGAATATATTTAATGTGATTTTTGATGAATTGCCGGATGATCCGGAATTGTCGACCTATTATGTACTCGGTGCCTGTGCTGCACATCATCATGAGTTACAGCATATCCTGCAACATGCCAATGTCAGTGATTACACCTCTTCTCCTGAGCAGGCAGACAAACTGGCGGCAGACTTCTCGATCAAGCTGCAATATCAGTGTCTACAACACAAATTAAAATCGAAAAAGTTTAGTAGCATCGCGGAGATGAAAAATCTCAAGATGCGGATTTATGAAATTGATAAAAAACGTTCCATGACCTTACTCGAAGATTAAAAATCATGAAAATAAAAAAGGCGTTTATTTTAAACGCCTTTTAAATATCGGAAAGTTATCCCGACATCATCTTAATGTTTAACCTTACGGCGATGCTGAACCACGTCCTGCAAACTGTTCTGTAGCATTTCAAAATAGCTTGGATCTTCAGCTTTGGCAGCTTCACGCAGCATAATTGAGGTCGGATGCAGAAGTTTTTGGGTCAAACGATGCGAAAATTCGGCCAATACTGTTTCAGCACTTTCACCTTTGGCAATACGTTGCATAGCAGTTGCCAGTTCTTCCTGACGTAAGCTTTCCCCATAATCCCGGTAAGCATGAATCGTACTACCCGCCTCACTCACCTTCTGCTGGGTGATCAACTCAGTCGCCAGTTGATTGACCATCACTTCCGCTTCGACCGCTGCCTGACGACGCTGCGCCAGGTTTTCATCAATCACGCTTTGCAGATCGTCCACGCCATAGAGATAAACTCCATCCAGCTTTTCAACTTTTGGATCAATATCACGCGGTACAGCCAGATCGACCAACAGCATTTGCTGGTAACGGCGCTTCTTTAAAGCAGCTTTGACATCCGGATAGTGAATGACTTGATGCAAACTACCGGTACAACTGGAAATCACATCTGCACGATGCAAGTTTGCTGCCAACTGATCAAAATCAATAATCTCGACTTCTGCACGGTGGGCAATTTCCTGCGCCAGATTCTCTGCACGAGCACGAGTCCGGTTACAGATAATGATTTTTCTGACGCCCATTTCTGCCAGATGTTTGGCCACCAGACTGTTCATTTCCCCGGCTGCCACGACCATTACAGTTAACTGCTCAGGCCGGCTAAATACTTGCAATGCTAATTGTGCAACTGCATAGCCCATCGATACTGCATGACTGCCAACTGCTGTTTCCGAGCGCACACGCTTGGCCGCATAAAAGGCATATTCAAAGATACGATTCAGGTTTTGCGAAACGGTTTTAGATTCTTTGGCAAGAGAGAGTGCGGTTTTGACCTGTCCCAGAATCTGCGGTTCACCAAGCATCAGGGAGTCGAGACCACTGGCGACACGCATCAGATGAGTGACGGCTTGCGCATTCTCATAACGATAAACATGATTCTGTAATTGCTTGGGATCAATACCATTGGTCTGGGCGAGCCAGTTCAGCACCATGTCGACATTGTCCGACATCGCGTAAACTTCGGTCCGGTTACATGTAGACACCACCACCATATCATTCAGTACAGGGTGCTGGCTTTGCTCGGCAAGTAAAATGCTTAACTTTTCAGGGTTAAAAGCAATCTTTTCGCGCAGCTCTACAGAGGCAGTTTGATGGTTGACACCCAATGCAAAGAAAGACATATCAGGTCATCATTTCACTAAATTTATGCTATTGTGCAACATCGGTGTCATAAAAAGCATTACTTGGATAAAGAAAAATTGCGTCTAACAACTAGCCGTATAAACGGCCCTACCATTAAGCAATATTCTACCACATTCTTGCTGGTGGTTAGCATGGCTTCAACTGCTCATCTTTATGCAGCAGAAGCAGTTTACCATGCAAATCAAAATTATGATGCGATAAAACAAAGTATGATAGCCGAGTTCGCACTCGCCTATCGCGATATTCCAAACGCTTTACACAACTATACTGTGCTGGCCATTAAAAGCAATTCCACCGCGGTTAAACAGCGCGCACTCAATATCGCCCTCGAACATGAAGACCTGAATGCAGCGCTGGATATTTCTACCCACTGGGTCGTTCAAGAACCACAGGATGTGCCGGCATTATTCTATCTGGCGCATATTGCCTTAAAAGCGCATGAGTACGAACTGGCGGCAGAAACGCTGGAAAAGATCCTGAAAATTGATGATAACGCCGATCTGGAAGAAATTCTGGCCGGGATTGCCCCGGATGAGCCGAATGACCGTGAATATTTAATTCAGGCTCTAAGTACTAGCAAAGCCAAAGACAATCCTTCGATTCTGGTGCTGGTCGCCGGTCTGGAAGCACAAAAAGGTCAACTAGAACAGGCTCTCAACACTATTAATCGCGCCCTAAAAAAACGTCCAAAGTCGACTGGCTATATCCTGATGAAAGCCAATCTGTTGGCGGCATTGGGTGATGATGCGGAAACGCTGAAATGGTACGAGAAAGCCAGTCGCAAACATCGCAATAACATGGATATACGTCTGGCTGAGGTTAAATACCTGATCAAGCTAAATGAAGCTGAAAAGGCCTTACAGAAACTAGAAACGATCCTGAAAAAATCACCACAACACGAAGAAGCACTGTTTATTGCCGGTCTGACCAGTATTGACCTGCAGCAATATGAACGAGCTGAAAAATACCTGGTTGAGCTCCGTTATTCGGCTCAGTACCAGAATGAAGCCTATTACTATCTGGCGGTCAATGCAGAACGCAAACAGCATTATGAAACCGCCAAGGCGTATTACCGCCTGGTGGATGGCAGCCTGTATACGGTCTCACGACGCAATATCATTGCGATCTTTGCCGAGCAGGATAAACTGCATGATGCACTGCGCTTTCTGACTCAGGAACGGGTCAATTATCCGCAACATGCCAGTTTCCTGTATCTGGCTCAAGCGGATATTCTGAAACGCATGAACAATAAGAACGCAGCGATCCGAATTCTGGAAGAAGCCAGCAAAAACCTGCCGGATGATCCGGAACTGGTCTATGCTCAAGTCTTGTTGTTAGATCCGCATGAAGACCGTGATCAACTAGATCAGCTGTTAAAAACCCTGCTTAAAATCGAGCCGAATAGTCCAACCTATCTGAATGCTTATGCCTATACGCTGGCCCGTCAAAATCGCCGTCTGGATGAAGCACGGCGCTATGCTGAACAGGCACTGGAATACGCACCAGAACAGGCTTCTATTCTGGATACCTATGGCTATATCTGTTACTTGCAAAATGACTTTACCACGGCTGCCCAAGTCTTGCTTAAAGCCTATGAACTGAATCCAAGTGCAAAAATTGGCGTCCGTTATGCACGTTCGCTTTATATGAAAGGCGATCTACAACAATTCCATCAAGTGTTACAACAATTACAACAAAACCATCCAAATGACCCAGAATTAAACCAACTTAATTCGCTATTGTTAGCACCACAATCCTGAACGAGTCCATTCTTTTATGCGCAACATAAGTACTTTAGGCTGCTGTTTCATTGCTTCTACTGCCCTGTTCATGAGTGGCTGTCAGCAAATGGTTCAGCAAAAAGCGCCTGTCACGCCATCGGTACAGGCTGAAAACCAGTTCCAGCTGCAAGGTAAAATCGGGGTACGTACACCTCAGCAAAGCGGCAGTGCCTTTTTTACCTGGGTGCAGCAGCAGGAAGAGTTTGATATTGAACTGACTGGTATCTTAGGTGCCGGAAAAACCCAGATTTCAGGTACTCCTGGTCAGGTGACGTTGAATAGTGCCAAAACCGGCCTGATCAAGGCAGCAACGGCAGAAGAACTATTGCAACGTGCAACCGGCTGGCAAGCCCCGATTAGTCATTTAGTTGATTGGGTACAGGCACGTCCCGCGACTCAATCTGCCCAGATCCAGAAAGACAGCTCACAGCGTATCAGCCAGATTACTGAACAAGGCTGGACGGTAGATCTGAGTTATAACCAGCAGGCAACTGTTCCAAACCGCTTGATTTTAAAGCAGTCATTTGAGAATGGGGGTGAAAACCGTATTACAATGGTGATTCAAAACCGTTAACTGGTCTGACGCAAGCTTATGATGATTCGTGTTCCCGCACCTGCAAAACTGAATTTGTTTCTCCATATCACCGGTCGCCGTCCGGATGGTTATCACGAGCTGCAAAGTATCTTTCAGTTGATAGATTTGTGTGACTGGCTAGAGTTTGAGCAAACAGATGATCAGCAGATTCAGATTGAAGGTCTATCCTCGGTCGATCTGGAACAGAATCTCATCTATCGTGCAGCGCAGATTTTGCAGCCTTATGCCAAAACGCCTTCTGGCCTGATCATTCGACTAGAGAAAAACATTCCTATGGGTGCAGGTCTTGGCGGCGGCTCATCCAATGCAGCAACGACCCTGATTGTGCTGAATCAATTATGGCATTGTGGCTTAAATTCCGAGCAATTGGCAGAGCTCGGCGTTAAGCTGGGCGCAGATGTACCCATTTTTGTTCATGGTCGCAATGCTTGGGCTGAAGGCATTGGTGAACACTTAACATTCATAGACTTAGATCAAAAACAGTTCATTGTGTTAAAACCTGACTGTTTTATCAGCACTCAACAGCTTTTTTCACAAAAAACGTTGACAAGAGACACGAAGAGCTCTAAATTTTGCGCCTATCAGATAAAGCCATCTGATTTCGGAAATAACTTTGAGCCAGTGGCAAGAAGCTTATATCCAGAAGTCGATGAGGCAATGCAATATCTCGACCAGTTCGGTGTTGCAAAGCTTACAGGTACAGGTGCTTGTGTTTTTATCGAGGTAACTGATGATATGAATGTGATCGACATTCTTGAGAATGCACCATGTAAATCTTACCTGGTGAACAGTCTGCAAGAATCACCATTACGTCATTTCAAGGTTCAATAGGGGTATCGCCAAGTGGTAAGGCACCGGGTTTTGATCTCGGCATCCGTTGGTTCGAATCCAGCTACCCCTGCCATTATTCACCTGTAGATGTACTGTATTAGGGGTATCGCCAAGTGGTAAGGCACCGGGTTTTGATCCCGGCATCCGTTGGTTCGAATCCAGCTACCCCTGCCATCTTACAGTTCATCAAATCTAGGGGCGTCGCCAAGTGGTAAGGCACCGGGTTTTGATCTCGGCATCCGTTGGTTCGAATCCAGCCGCCCCTGCCATTTTCTCGAAAAAAGACAGAACATCATTTGCTGTAAGACTGTTAATTTACCTTGACACAATACCGCAAAAATATTAAAGTTCTGCCGCATTAGGGGTATCGCCAAGTGGTAAGGCACCGGGTTTTGATCTCGGCATCCGTTGGTTCGAATCCAGCTACCCCTGCCATCTACTTCCATACATACCAACCGCCAAGGGTGCTTCATGCCCAATCTTGTCGTTTTTAGTGGAACCGCGCATCCACAATTCGCTCAAAAAGTCGTAAGTCACTTACATATTCCTCTAGGCGCTGCCTCTGTAGGCCAGTTCTCTGATGGCGAAATCGCTGTTGAGATCACTGAAAATGTTCGTGGTAAAGACGTATTCATCGTACAACCTACTTGTGCACCGACCAACGATAACCTGATGGAAATCCTGGTCATGGCTGACGCGTTACGCCGTGCAAGTGCTGGTCGTATTACTGCCGTGATTCCTTACTTCGGTTATGCCCGTCAAGACCGTCGTCCCCGTTCAAGCCGTGTGCCGATTACTGCAAAAGTTGTTGCAGATATGCTGACCACTGTAGGTATTGACCGTGTGGTGATGATTGATCTTCACGCTGACCAGATCCAAGGTTTCTTCGATATTCCTGTAGACAACATCTACGGTACGCCAGCCCTACTTGCTGACTTACGCCAACAACAGCATCATAACCTGATGGTTGTTTCTCCTGACGTAGGTGGTGTAGTTCGTGCTCGTGCTGTTGCGAAACAGATGGGTGATATCGACCTGGCGATCATCGATAAACGTCGTCAAAAAGCGAATGAATCACAAGTGATGCATTTGATTGGTGATGTGAAAGATCGTGACTGTGTGATCGTTGATGACATGGTGGATACTGCTGGTACGCTTTGTAAAGCTGCTGATGCGTTGAAAACTTTCGGTGCCCGCAAAGTAGTTGCTTACGCGACTCACCCAGTATTATCTGGTAAAGCACTTGAAAATCTGAAAAATTCTGTGATCGATGAGTTGGTAGTTACTGACACCATCCCTCTTTCAGAAGAAGCTTTAGCTCTTGGCAAGATTCGCCAGGTTTCAGTTGCAAGCATGGTTGCTGAAACAATTCGTCGTATCAACAACGAAGAATCTATTAGCGCAATGTTCGATTCTTATCTATAATAGTGCGCTGAATTTCCAAAGCCCTGCCATTTGGCGGGGCTTTCTATCACCGGATCGGTCGCAGGTCCGGTTCATTTAAAACTTAAATAGGATGTCTATCATGGCAAACTTCGTATTAAACGCAGAAGCACGTGAAGTAGCACAACAAGGGAAAGGTTCGAGCCGCCGCCTTCGTCATGCTGCTAAAGTTCCAGCGATCATCTATGGTGGCGAAGCTGCTCCTGTAGCTGTTTCTCTTGAACTTCGTCAGCTTGTTAAATTCTTAGAAAGCAACTCATTCTTCGAAGAAGTAATCGAAATTGATGTAAACGGTAAAGTTGAAAGCGTTAAAATCCAAGCGTTACAACGTCACCCAGCTAAAAACACTCCAATGCACGCTGACTTCAAACGCGCATAAGTGTTAATGGTGTAGATTAGTGTCAAATATTTCACTGATTGTAGGTTTGGGCAACCCAGGTTCTGAGTATGCTCAAACCCGCCATAATGCAGGCTTCTGGTTTGTAGAACGCCTTGCAGATCAATATGGCATTAGCCTTAAAAAAGACCCTAAATTCAATGGATTCAGCGGTCGTGGCAATATCGAAGGTCAAGACGTCCGTCTCCTTCTTCCTACAACATTCATGAACCTTTCCGGTAAAAGTGTTGTTCCTTTCGCCAAATTCTACAATATCGCACCCGAATCAATCCTGATTGCCCATGATGAACTGGATATGAATCCAGGCATTATTCGCCTGAAAACTGGCGGTGGTCATGGTGGACATAACGGTTTACGCGATATCGTGCCGCATATCGGTCCGAACTTTCATCGTCTACGCATTGGTATTGGTCACCCAGGTTCTAAAGACCGTGTTTCTGGTCATGTCCTGAGTAAAGCACCAAGCAGTGAACAAGAGTTAATGGACGATGCAATTGCCCATGCACTTGCTCGCGCCAAAATGCTGGTGAACGGTGAAGTACAACAGGCAATGAATCAAATCAATGCTTATAAACCGAACTAAACATTCATAAATTGCTGGACAATTCCGCTTGCCTTGCTGGCCATTTAGGCGCAAAATGCGCAAGCCTACCCACTTATCCAGTGTCGTAGAAATTGATTCAACCATAAGATCAAAGTCTTAGGTCAACTAAGGGGACGCTAGCCATGCTATCTCGTTTATTAAAATGCAAAATTCATCGCGCTTTTGTTACACATGCAGAATTACACTATGAAGGTTCATGTGCAATTGATGGCGTTTTGATGGATCTAGCTGGCATTCGTGAATACGAAGAAATTCATGTTTGGAACGTGACCAATGGTAAGCGTTTTACTACTTATGCCATTCGTGGTGAAGATAATTCAGGGATTATTTCTGTGAATGGTGGTGCTGCGCACCAGGCTGATGTTGGTGATATCGTGATTATCGCAACATTTGGTGATTTCACTGAAGCCGAAGCCAATGCTCATAAACCACGTCTGGTTTATGCCAACCCGGATAACACTGTGAATCACACTGCAAATTGCATTCCGGTACAGGTTGCCTAAGCTGGTTCAACAAGATTCTCAAAAGCTCGCTTCTCGCGGGCTTTTTTATGGGCTGATTAAAATAAAACTAACGCCCCTGCCACCAGCTTTTTCGGTTCTCACAGTTTAAGGACTTAAGATTTTGATCTACCAGGTCAGCCAACAAAGTTTCTCCATTTTCTTTTAGCTTTAATTCGGCGAATTTAGCATTACGATAACAAGGCTCAAGTCCCTCAGCGAACATAAAACTGTTGGCAGCCGGATATAAGCCTTCAAAGGTATTCCGTGGATTTTTCAGGATTAGTCGCGCTGAGCGTGGCTGATCCAGCGCACTTCGATTAAAACTGGTTTTGACAACTCTTCTTTGCTCATCAAGCTGTACATAGCTTAGTACACGGGACTGGTTTTCAAAATCTTGAATACTGATTTTAGGTTCTGATTGTTCTGATCTATTCTCCGCTGCTAGTGCACTAAAATGCAGATCATAATTCAGCGCCATATAATCGCCTTGCAGAATTGATCGCGGATCTACTGGTGCCAGCTCCACATAAATACTTTGGCTATCTCGAAGATGCCATTCATGTTGCGCAATCAATCCACAAAATAAGGCAATAGTGAAAATAGCCAGATGCAAAGGAAGAAACTTTTTCATCTTGCCTCTCCTTGCTCATGTTGTAGTTTTGACCCCTTTAAAATATAGGCCAGCAACAAGACCAGTATCCCTGAAGCAAAGATACTGATGCTTTTTAATAGGAAGCTTAAGCCCAGATTGTAATACAGCATCCATAGCCAGAAGATCAGCAATAAAATGGTAAGTGCCTGTATAAGTCGTTGCTGATAGACCACTGCCCACGCCATAAGCAGCATAATAATAAAAATCTCAAAATAGCCCAACAGAATGAGTAAGATGCCAAATACAGGAATCAGCCAGAGCCATTTTTCAGAAAATTGCTGCCAGTTTTGCCAGATAAAACCAAGCAACAATAAGCTCGGAAGAACATAAAACAGCAGAACGTGGTCAAGGCTGATCTGCCCGATGCCCTGCCAGTGCTCTAATCCAGTCACAGATTGAACCACGGCTGAACCTGTCAGCATAGCAATGATCCAGAGCAGAATACTTTTCTGATAAATTGAGGACTGCCAATATCTAGCGGTTAGAATTAGCCCGATAAAAATGACATAGTTCAAGCTTAGGGCAAGCGTGATTACAATATCATCATGCTTAAAGGAATTCTCTAATGCCAAAACCACAATTGCTAAAGCATGAGCTATCAAGAGCTGTAAGGTTAGAATGAACCAGTGCATCCGTTTGATCACAGTCAGAGCCAGCATCATTAATTGCAACAGCCACACTATAAACAGACTATCGGTGAGCAGTTCCGTATGAATTAATACCGCAGCTTGCCCGCAAACCCAAAGACAATAGGCAAACTGACGTAAAAATATGGAATTCTTTTGACTTAATAATTTCCAAGCGATGCCAATAAAAATGAGACCTAAAACAATTGAAACCACTTTCCAATAAGTCAGTAACAACACTGCCAGAATAATCCCAGCAATCCAGGCACCAAGTGCCAAAGGAATGACGGAGAATTTGGTTTGTGGAAAAATTTTCTTTAGGGCAAAACTGATCAGCGCAAACCAGCCAAAGATCAGCATTGCCAAGATAAATAAGCCCGCTGCTGAATTGGTAAGCTGATCGTCCACCAGTTCAAACAGCCATAGGCTCAAACTGGCAGCCAAGCCTGCAATCAGTAAAATGGTTTCTAGTGCCTGATGCTTACGATAAAAATAAAATGCAGCCCCTGCTGGTAGAACAACTGAAGAAGCCAGATAGATCAGCTGAAAATGATGGGTAAACTGCATCATACTGCTGATCGAAATCATGATAATGAATGCAATAAACAGATATCGCAGTAACGAATAATAACGTATGGCAAAGGCAAAGCTGATGGCTGTCAGTAGGTTCAAAGTCAATAAATACAAACCTTCTGCCCGTATCATCCAGAAACTTTGCTTAAAGTAAAAATACAATGCAAGCTGACTGACCACACAAAGCATGGCAAAAACCCCGATATTTGGTCGATATAGCCACGGCAACAGCAATACGGCCCAGAGCAGAAATAACTGATAACTATCCGCACCAGTCTGATAGATCTGCCCAATCACCACCAGACTTAAGCCCAGCATCAGGCCAGATACAGTATCCAGACTCTGTCTGATCCATTCCCGCTGATTAAAGTAAATGCTGGCTATTGCACTACAGAGTAAAACCAGCATTGGAATTGCTAACTGTACCTGATTCGGTAGCATCCACCAGTTCGCAGCCATTAAATACAGCAAACTGACTGCAATCAGCGCAACGCCCAAAATATTGAGATAACGCAAAACCTTTGCATCACAAAACAGCAAGGGAGAAAATGGATTATTATGGATCAGCTCGGTTTTCTTCATTGTCAGAATGATTGATTAATTTCTATTCTTAATAGCAACATAACATGTTTCCAGTTTTTTGCTAAAGGCTGTCGTAATTCAGATAATCTGTTTTGCTTATCTGAAATTCTGCAAATTCGTGACTGGCCAAACTATCCCATCTTTTAAAAATCAGGACTATAATGGCCCTACATCGCTTCAGGGCGGGGTGAGATTCCCCACCGGTGGTAATTTCAGGGTAGTAAATCTCTATTCCTAAATCAGCCCACGAGCGGTCAATTTCGATTGATCTGCAGATCTGGTGCAAATCCAGAGCCGACGGTATAGTCCGGATGAAAGAAGACGAAAGCAGTACACCCTGTTTTATGCCTGGCATGAAACTGTTTTGCTATAAGCCTATTTTCACTATGTCCTGAAATGTTCAATCGTACTTTTACTTTACGTGAGCGTTTCAATGTCAAGTTTGATTCAACCCGAAATTTTCTTTTCCGCTTTAGCTCCCGCTGAACAGCGCATCCAACAAGCACTCGAAGACATCCGCCAAGGTAGACCTGTTCTGGTGATGGATGACTTTGACCGCGAGAATGAAGCCGACCTCATCATTGCAGCAGAGACTTTGACTGTAGAAACCATGGCTCGTATGATTCGTGATGGTTCCGGTATTGTGTGCCTATGTCTGACTGATGAACTGGCCAATCATTTAGAACTGCCACCTATGGTGCAGGATAACTCTAGTCAGTTTAAAACTGCATTTACTGTCACCATTGAAGCTGCGGAAGGTGTGACCACTGGTGTATCTGCCAAAGACCGTACCACCACGATTAAAGCAGCCATTAAAGACGGCGCTGTCGCCAGTGACCTGAATCGCCCAGGGCATGTCTTCCCTTTACGTGCCCGTGAAGGCGGTGTGCTGACCCGTCGTGGTCATACCGAAGGTACGATTGATCTTGCACGTCTGGCTGGACTGAAACCTGCCGGGGTTCTGTGTGAACTGACCAATCCAGATGGCACCATGGCTTCTGGTATTCAGGTATTGTCTTATGCACAGACTCATCAGCTGACCGTGATCACTATTGATGAACTGGTGCATTACCGCCAGCAGCACAATGTCTAAGACGTAAAGATAAAAAATCCCGGCTTAAGACCGGGATTTTTATTTTATATAAATATTTTTAGATGAGTACAGACAATATTCCATAGACTGCGACTACTAATAAAATCAAACCGCACAAACCAAGCAAATAAGGATACAGCCTGGATTTAGCAAAGCGTTGAAAGCCTAAATAAACTAATGACAGAGTCAAAAAATCCAGCACAATCCAGCTGATCGTCAGAATCACTAAGCTGGAATCTAAGTTTGGAGTAATGCCAATAAACTGCGGGAAAAACGCAGCAAAGAAAATAATATCTTTGGGGTTGGAGATCCCCACCAGAAAACCGGTTCGGAAGCCACCCTGTACTGGCTGCAAGCCTTGTGAACTGGTTGAACCCTGCCCTTGCCAGACTTCCCGGAAAATCTGGATTCCCAGCCAGGCAATATATAAACAGCCAAGCAGCTTGATGCCATTCAGCCAGTTTTCATTAATGACCAATAAGCCTTTTAAGCTAAAAATAGATAAGGTGATCAATACCAGAGAAGCAAAATTCGTCCCGAAAATGGTCTGCAAAGCATGCTTATAGCCACCTTTCAGTCCAGCACTAGCGACCAGCAACATCACAGGCCCAGGTGTGGCAATCATGATAACGACGGCCAGACAATAGAGAATATATTCACTGATATTCATGCCATTTCCTCAGCTATCATGATTTTACTAAATAAAAAAGAGGACTTAGTCCTCTTCCTGCATATGAATCAGATGCTGGCTGATCCCATCTGCCCGTAAAAAAGCCAGGTCATAACTGGCTTTGGCGAGTGCCAGTACCCGACGTTCGAATTCATCCCAAAGCGGGCGCACCTGTTTGTAATGAATGCCTAAACCGCTTTCATCAGTAAAATGACGATTCTTTTCACAGAGTTTTAAGGCATGGTAAAGCTTACGACCTTTAGTCGCATCTTCACGTAGACGCACCCGTTTAGACAGGACAAATGTTTCCACTTTGGCCAGATTCGCCATCGGCAGCATCGGGACCAAAATCTGATCTAGCTGTGCATCCAGCCGCTGCCAGACTGCAGTATGTTGATCTGCGTTATAACTATTCCAGTGAATCACTTCATGATTAAAACGGCGGCAACCACGACAGACCGCATCCCCAAATACGGTTGAGCAACGCCCTGCGCAAGGGGTTAAAGATGCAATACGACGATCCGAACTCAAAACTTACTCCAACTGTGCTGCAACTTCCAGCATCTGCATCATTGCATCAAAATCCTGGGTGGGCATGACTATACACGCTCTCCCTATCGATTTGAAGTCCGTTAAAACCCGGCCTTTTACTCGCTTATTCATTCAAATCACGTTAAAATATGCGCCTTTCAAATTATCATGCTACGTTGGAGTATTCCATGAACGCTACTGTAGAACAGCTTGCACCTGTAGAACAGCAAGCGACGACTGGTTGGGTTGTTGCCGCACTTTATCAATTCAAAGAAGTTCAAGATCCTGAGGGTCTGCAACAACGTCTTTTAGACTTGGTAAAAACCATCAACCTTTGCGGTACTCTAATTGTGGCAGGTGAAGGCATTAACGGTACTGTTGCGGGTAACCGTGAAGCTATCGACAAAGTACACAAGTTCCTGCTTGATGAAGGCTTCAACGAAATGGAATACAAAGAATCTCATAGCTCTGACAAA
Organism: Acinetobacter sp. YWS30-1; assembly: GCF_033558715.1. Lineage (NCBI taxonomy): Bacteria > Pseudomonadati > Pseudomonadota > Gammaproteobacteria > Moraxellales > Moraxellaceae > Acinetobacter > Acinetobacter sp. YWS30-1. The sequence goes on from NZ_CP114606.1 coordinate 2,228,738, forward strand.
CCATTCCGTAAAATGAAGATCAAGCTGAAAAAAGAGATTGTGACTTTAGGTGTACCGGTTAAGCCACGAGATCTGGTTGGCCATTATCTTGATCCTAAAGAATGGAACGAGCTGATTGCACGTGATGATGTGATTCTGGTTGATACCCGTAATGATTACGAGTACAAAGCTGGTACCTTCAAAGGCGCAATCGATCCAAAAACTGAAACTTTCCGTGAATTCCCTGAATATGTGAAAAAGAACCTGGAACAGCACAAGGATAAGAAAATTGCCATGTTCTGTACCGGTGGTATTCGTTGTGAAAAATCAACTTCTTTATTGCTTCAGGAAGGCTTTAAAGAGGTGTATCACCTGAAAGGCGGTATTCTGAAATACCTAGAAGAAACTCCAGCTGAAGAAAGTCTTTGGGAAGGTGAATGTTTCGTATTTGATGGCCGTACTGCAGTTACACATGGTGTGGAAGAAGGTCAAAATACCAAATGTCATGCGTGTGGCTGGCCATTAACGCCTGAAGAGGCAGCGCTGCCAAGTTATGAACACGGCGTATCTTGTGTGTACTGCATCGATAAAACTACCGAGAAACAAAAAGAAGGTTTCCGTATGCGTCAATCGCAAATTCTGGCTGCAAAACGTAAACGTCTCTAATTCCAGTTTTGTAACTAAAAATATCTAAGCCCTCTTCGGAGGGCTTTTTGTTTACATAAGCATTACATCTGCAATAAAAAACTTACCAATCCCTTACCAAGAACAGCATATTTTTACAGCTAAGCTTGATAGTCTTTATATCACATTACTTTGTTACCATAAGTCTTTCATTATTAATTAATTTTTTAAATGAAAAGGAAAACAAAATGGCCAATTCACTTGCTCGGGATCCAGATAATATTGTTAGATTCCAACCTAAAGAAAATACAAAACTGGAACGTATTACCCAACTGACAGATGAGCTAGAAGCAGAATCACATCTGTTTATTGTGATCTTGGGAACTATCATTGGTGCCATTCTTGCCCTGTTTATTGGCTACCATATTGAGGCTACAGCAGCACACTATTTACTGCTCAGTGCTCTGCCAGTTTGCCTGGCTTACAGCTTACGTAAAGTTTACATTTATACCTTAACCCATAGTTAATCCGCACTTGGCCATTTATATAACTTAACTTTACCCTCTTAAAAATACTGCTTAGGATACAAGCAGTATTTTTTATTTTGCCAATTTTATGAATCTGACTGAATGGATTATTTCTGTCATGGAACAGCTGGGCTACTGGGGCATTGCCTTGCTCATGTTTCTTGACAATGTCTTTCCCCCGATCCCCTCTGAAATTATTATGCCTTCTGCCGGCTATTCCGCTTCTCAGGGAGAATTACTGCTGGTTGGAGTCATTATTGCAGGCAGTATCGGTTCGTTATTGGCAGCGGCATTGCTCTATTGGATTGGCTATAAATTTAACCACGACAGTATTTTCAGATTCATAGACCGATATGGAAAATTCTTGTTTATCAAATCTGAAGACGTGAAAAAATCTCTGGAATGGTTCGAGCAGTATGGACACCGGATTGTATTCTTTGGCCGGATGGTTCCGGCAGTACGTTCCCTCATCAGTATCCCGGCTGGCATGAGCCATATGCCTTTCTGGAAATTCATGTTCTATAGTGGACTAGGTACTGTTATCTGGACCACGTTCCTGGCCTGTGTCGGTTTTTATTTTGGTGAAAATCAGGAATTGATGCACAAAATCTTCAGTCAGGTCAGTTATGTGATTATTGCGATTGTCGTGATCATCATGGGCTGGGTTTTATACCGTAGACATCAACGTAAAAATCGTCCATCCTGAAGAGACCTCAGCATAAGGAGGCTAAAACGATGTCGCACTATCTTAAATATTTTGCCACCGTTTATCTGACTCTGGTCTTAATAGTCGGCATACTCATCTACGTGTTCAATCTAGGCGCCATTCTGCTGATTCCTGCCCTGATTGCCTCCGCCTTTCTCAGCGCCCGGTACTTTGTAAAAAAAGAACTCCGACTACCCACCCAGGAAGAGAAAAGCAGACTGGTCTGGGGTTCCACGATTATTGCCATGACCTTCGGATTTATCTTTTTGTTTATAGTCATCTGGCTGCATCCGCAGACGGAGGAAATCTATAGAAGGATGGCCTATACAGGACGCGGGCCAAATTCGTTTCTGGTAGCTGCAAGTATTGCTTTACATGCCTTGCTGTTCCATATCGCCTACAATGGCTATGCGCGTTACAGCTTGAGCAAGCGTACCGGTGCTGATCATAAACCTTAGATTAAATCATCCACTAGTCCAAACGTTGTACAAAACACCTGAGCTAAAAAAAGCACCTGACGGTGCTTTTTCATGGCGGGGCATGACTTATTCTGGTGTGTGGTACATCAGATATAATTCATTCAAGTTTTCTGGAATCTCTTCTGCAAGCTCATCCATTAACTGGCCATTGCGACGGAAAGATTCCATTTGCGGATCTTCTTCATCGATGCCACTGAATACCATAATTGGCAGCGTTAAATCGACCAACTGTTCTTCAAATTCTTCTGTAAACCAGGCTTCTTCGTTCAGGAACATGGCATCTACAAAGCCCACGCTCCAGTCACCTAGACTTGATTCGGTATCTGCTTCTTCAATTTCAAACGGGAAAGTGATCCCTTCTTCATTGGCCAAGCTTTGACGGATTGACTCTAACCATGCTTTAACCTGATTGATGATTTCTGCAGGCACTTTTTTCTGGTTGCCTTCAAAAAGTTCATCCATCCATTTGTCAAATTGCGGGCCTACTGCGATAGCACATAAGAAACCATGAGTTGCCGCAAAATCCAGACCATACTCATTTTGGTCGCCATCCAGATATTCACTCAACAGGTCTAAATCTAAAGCACTCATTTAACATCCAAACTTAGAAAACCGAAAGGATTAGCATAGCATTTATTCAGGCTATGCTAAATCTGAATTCGTTAATCTTCGTCGTCAAAGTCGTCATCATCGTCGAAGTCATAATCAAAATCTTTGAGTTCGCGTTCCAGGCGGCGTTGCGAGAGCAGATCATCAATCAGACGACGTTTTTCCAACGACTCTTTCGCACTTAGCTTACTCGATGCCTCATCGAAATTAACATCATCATCACCGTAGCTATCATCTAGTTCAAAATCTGTCGAAGACACTAAAACTACCTCGTAGTGAAAAATGTAAATGGGTCTAGGCGCTATTTATCTTGCCTTTAAAAACTTGTCAAGTTTTATTTATATATTTTGTATGTTTATACTAGTTGGCTCTTGTTTTTCTACAGCATAATTGTGTATTTATTAGCTGGTTAGATAGTGAACGCTTTTTATCCCATGGATGAGGGACGTTTCTAAAATTAGATTGGGAAATACACTTGAAAAGATAAACTTAGACCCAATATTGATATTCAATTGTTATTCAAACATATTTATAAAATCATGCTTGACTGATCAATTCCAAAACTATTTCAGGTGAATTGTGCTATCATGCACGGTTTTTCACTGCCACAGATTCAACGAAGAGTAAGCAAAGATGAGCGATATGACTTCCCCTACTTCTCAAGTAGCGGCTCTGATTAGCCGAGGCAAAGAACAAGGTTACTTAACCTTCGCTGAGGTTAACGATCATCTCCCGGACTCCATCACAGAAAGCGAACAGATTGAAGACATCATTCAAATGCTGAATGATGTGGGTATTCCTGTCCATGATCGTGCGCCTGAATCTGATGATGCAATGTTCGAGGATACTGCAGAAGCTGCTGATGAAGTTGCAGAAGAAGAAGCTGCGGCTGTACTTGCATCTGTAGAAAACGAACCAGGTCGTACGACTGACCCTGTACGTATGTACATGCGTGAAATGGGTACCGTTGAACTTTTAACGCGTGAAGGCGAAATTAGCATTGCAAAACGCATTGAAGAAGGTATCCGAGACGTTCTTCACTCTATTGCTTACTGGCCGAATGCTGTAGAAGTTGTACTACAAGAATACAAAGATTATGAAGCTGGCGAACGCCGCCTTGCTGACATTCTGTCAGGTTATTTAGACCCTGAATCAGATGAAGAAATTCCAGAAGTCCTGGAAGAAGTCGCTGAAATCGAAGAAGACGAAGAAGCAACGACCAAGTCAACCAAAGATGTAAAACTGGATGATGACGAGGAAGATGAAGAGTCTGATAGCGATGACGATTCTGAAGGTGACTCAGGCCCAGATCCAGAAATTGCCAAAGTTCGTTTTGCCGAACTTTCCGATGCCTGGAAAAATACCAAAGCGGTACTGGAAAAACACGGCCGTAACAGCAAAGAAGCAGAAGAGGCACTTCAAGCGCTTGCTACTGTGTTCATGATGTTCAAGTTCACGCCGCGTCTGTTCGATATCATTTCTGAAATGATTCGTGGCACACATGACCAGATCCGTGGTGCAGAACGTGAAGTGATGCGTTATGCCGTCCGTCGTGGCCGTATGGACCGTACCCAGTTCCGTACTACTTTCCCGGGTCAGGAATCGAATCCAGCCTGGTTAGATGAGCAAATTGCGAAAGCGACTGCTGATCAGAAAGCTTATCTGGAAAAAGTACGTCCTGACGTATTGGCCTTCCAGCAAAAAATCGCAGATATCGAAAAAGACCTTGATCTTAAAGTTCGTGACATCAAAGACATTGCCAAACGTATGGCAGTCGGTGAAGCGAAAGCGCGTCGTGCCAAGAAAGAGATGGTTGAAGCAAACTTACGTCTGGTAATTTCGATTGCGAAAAAATACACCAACCGTGGCTTGCAGTTCCTGGATCTGATTCAGGAAGGTAACATCGGTCTGATGAAAGCCGTAGACAAGTTTGAATACCGTCGTGGTTACAAGTTCTCGACTTATGCCACCTGGTGGATTCGTCAGGCGATCACCCGTTCAATCGCGGATCAGGCACGTACCATTCGTATTCCAGTGCATATGATTGAAACGATTAACAAGATCAACCGTGTATCTCGTCAATTGCTTCAGGAAATGGGCCGTGAACCGACTCCGGAAGAACTAGGCGAACGTCTGGAAATGGACGAAGTGAAGGTTCGTAAAGTACTGAAAATCGCTAAAGAACCGATTTCGATGGAAACACCGATCGGTGATGATGAAGATTCGCATTTGGGTGACTTCATTGAAGACAGCAACATCACTTCACCAGTGGATGCTGCTACTTCAGAAGGCCTGAAAGAAGCGACTCGCGAAGTACTGGAAAACCTGACTGAACGTGAAGCGAAAGTCCTGAAAATGCGTTTCGGTATCGACATGCCAACGGATCATACTTTAGAAGAAGTCGGCAAACAGTTCGACGTAACCCGTGAACGTATCCGTCAGATTGAAGCGAAAGCACTGCGTAAGTTACGTCACCCTTCCCGTTCTGAACACCTGCGTTCATTCCTGGAAAATGATTAAGATTTAATACAATTTTGGAGACTTGAAATTTCATCTCTCGTCTCCATTTTGTATTGCAATACACCCAAACGCCTGCGCTATGCAGGCGTTTCGAATAGGGGGACTACATGTTAGACCGTACACCATCTCGTGAACTCCGCGAAGATCTTTGGGTTTTTCCAATGGATTACCCAATCAAACTCATTGGCCTTGCAGGTGAAGAACTGCTGAATGCGGTCGTTGAGATTTTCACCAAACATTTTCCTGACTTTGATGGTGATAGCGTAAGTATCACTCCATCTCGTACAGGTAAATATCATTCGATCACTGCTCAGCTACGCTTCCTTGAACTGGAACAGGTGCATGCCGTATATGCTGATCTTGCAGCTTGCCCACTAATCAAGACTGCTCTTTAAGATTATTCTGCTCCAACCTTGGCAAATTAAAAAACACGCTTTCGGGCGTGTTTTTTATGTGTGTGACTAGCTCACCAACAATTACTACGAATCTCTCCCCTATCTATTGCTGAAATCATTATAATTATTTGCAGTATGATTTAATTTTCTAAGGACGCACACTGTGACAGCTGCGGTTCAAAAACCCTCCCTGATTATCCGTCAATATAATAACCTGACTCCCTACGAAGACCGTTTTCTGGAAATGAAAAGCTTCACGGAAAACCGTGATGAAAATACGCCTGATGAGTTATGGATTTTGCAGCACCATGATGTACTGACCCAAGGTCAGGCCGGTAAACCGGAACATATCCTGATTCCAACTGATATTCCTGTCATTCAAACCGACCGTGGTGGTCAAGTCACTTGGCATGGTCCTGGTCAGCTCGTCGCATACTTTATGTTTGACCTGAACCGTCTGGGCTGGAATGTCCGTACATTGGTGTCTTATGCCGAAAACCTGATGATTGAACTACTTAAAAAGCATGAGATTGAAGCCTATGCCAAACCCGATGCTCCGGGCGTCTATGTGAATGAGCGTAAAATTGGTTCTCTCGGCTTCAAAATCCGTAAAGGCCGTAGCTATCATGGCCTGTCTTTAAATATTGATTGTGACCTGACCGGTTTTCATACCATTAACCCTTGCGGCTATGCAGGTCTGGAAATGGTGCGAATTAATGACCTCGTCAGCAATCCGCCAAAGTTTAATGACTTGTGTGTTGAAATTATTGAAACTTTAAGCAGCAGCGGTTACTTTAATCAGGTGAACGTCGAGCAAAGATAAAGCCTTTGCATTTTAATAATAAATAAATTAGAGTAATTACTCTAAACAAATAATATCAAGATAGGGATCATCACGTGATTGAGACAAAATCCGTAAAACCCGCTTTGCAGCTTGCCTATGTCAAACTGATGATGGATATCATTGGCCGTGGCCTGGTCATGGCAAGTCAGGTAGACCCAGAAATCAAACAGGAAGTTGCCCAGTTTCCCGCCAATTTCAGGCTTTCAATGAATGTTTTTCCGCATGGCCCGGCCTTCGTTGCCCGGGTCACGGAACAACATCAGCTGGAACTGGTCAAAGACAGCAGCATCAAGCCAGACCTGACCATTACCTTTAAGCATCTGCATCATGCCTTTCTGGTGTTTTCCTTTCAGGAAAGCACGTCTCAGGCCTTTGCCAATGACCGCATGATTGCCGATGGTGATATTTCCTATGCGATCCGTCTGGTACGTTGCCTGAACAAAATGGAAGCGCTGATCTTGCCGAAAATGGTGGCGCAACTGGCAGTAAAAGAATACCCGAATAATCTGGGACTCAAAGATAAAATCATGGAAGCGAGCAGCATCTACTTAAAAGTCGCTCAATCTTATTTGAAACGGAGTGTATAACATGGCAAAACCTTATTATGAATTTTTCTGTCCAGTCAAAGTGATTGCTGGTCATGCCGCGTTAGAACACATTCCTTTTGAACTGGCCACTTTAGGTTCCAAACGTCCACTGATCATTACCGACAAAGGTGTTCGTGCCAATAACCTGCTGGCGCCGATTGAAGCTGCTTTTGAATCGACCGATGCCAAAATTGCAGCGATTTTCGATGATGTACCGCCAGATTCCAGTTTAGGTACAGTGCGCAGCGCGGCACAGTTGTATCGTGATCACGATTGCGATGCCATTATTGCCGTGGGTGGTGGCTCAGTGATTGATACTTCAAAAGCGACCAATATTTTGGTCTCTGAAGGTGGTCACGACTTACTCAAATATTCTGGTGCGCATAATCTGCCTAAACCGCTGAAGCCATTTTTCGTAATTCCTACGACTTCAGGAACTGGTTCTGAAGTGACCATGGTTGCTGTGGTATCGGATACCGAAAAGAATATGAAAATGCCATTCGCATCTTATTATCTGATGCCGCATGCAGCGATTCTGGATCCACGTATGACTCAGACCCTGCCACCGCATCTGACTGCCATGACAGCCATGGATGCGATGACACATGCTGTAGAAGCCTACACCTGTATGGCAGCCAATCCAATTTCAGATGCTTATGCCACAGCTGCCGTGAAAAAGGTCAGTGCCAACCTGTTTAACGTACTCGACAACCCAACTGATGCCCAAGGTCGTCTGGAGCTGGCTCAGGCCTCTACCATGGCCGGAATTGCCTTCTCCAATTCAATGGTGGGTCTGGTGCACTCCCTTGGCCATGCTCTAGGTGCAGTCGCGCATTTGCCGCATGGCCTATGTATGAATCTGTTCCTGCCTTATGTACTGGAATACAACAAGGAAGTGAATGGCGACAAGATTGCCGAGCTGCTGCTGCCATTGGCGGGTGCAGACATCTATGCACAAACACCAGCACACTTACGTGCAGACAAGACCATTGCTACAATTTTAACCATGCGTGATCGAATCTATAGCTTGACCAAATTACCGCGCACATTAAGTGAAACAGGTAAGATTTCTGAAGCACAGCTGGATGAAGTTGCTGAAAAAGCATTAAATGATGGTTCCATCATTTACAACCCAAAAGAAGCCAGTTTGGAAGATTTGAAATCTATCTTAAAAAAGGCTTGGTAATTACTGAAAAATAAGCCAATATAGCGAAAAATTTAAGCCTGATGTTTTTTTAGACATCGGGCTTTTATCTTGCAGGAAATCGCCGTTTTTTGCTTCGAATGGCACATTTCGTGCAGGCCTAAATTCAAAAAATAGCTAGTAAAAGCCGTAATTTTAAAGTAGATTGGCGCGCTTTTATAGAAAATTGTAGGGGGGATCGTTCGTCTCAAACGATCCTTATTAAATATGACTGATCCTTGATCAACGATTAAGAGGATAACGCCGTTGACAAATTTCTCTGGGACTCAATCGGCAGCTAAACTGCAAAAAACGCTAGGGCTCTGGCACATCATTATTATTGGTTTAGCTTACATTCAACCAATGACCTTATTTGATACTTTTGGTTTGGTATCTGAAGAAAGTCATTTGCATGTTCCTACTTCTTACATCATTGCCCTGATTGCAATTTTGTTTACATCGATCAGCTATGGTCACATGATTCGCCGCTACCCTTCTTCGGGTTCGGCCTATACCTATGCCCAAAAATCGATTCACCCGAATATTGGCTTCATGGTGGGCTGGTCTTCCTGGCTGGATTATCTGTTATCACCAATGGTGAACATCATCCTGGCAGTGATCTATCTTGAAGCACTGTTTCCTGATGTGAACCACTGGGTCTGGGTAATCGTGCTGACTGCCTTCATGACCGGGGTAAACCTGCGCGGTGCACGCTTCGTGGCAAACTTTAACAGTTTGATCGTACTGGTACAGTTACTGGTGATCGGTATCTTTACCTGGATGGTCTTTACCAAACTGCAGGCCGGTTTCAATGCTGATGGTCCGATTACAGCTGAACAGCGTTACCAGCTTTGGAGTCTTGAACCGTTCTGGAATGAACTGACTTCGGTAGGCGCCCTGATTACTGGTGCGACCTTACTGTGCTTCTCATTCACCGGTTTTGACTCTTTAAGCTCTCTGGCAGAAGAAACCAAAGATACTGAAAACACCTTGCCTAAAGCGATTTTCTTGACTGCTTTAATCGCTGGTGTGATTTTCATTATCAGCACTTATTTCATGCAGCTGTACTTCCCTTCTACACCGGGTTCTTACTTCAAGAATATTGCTGAAACTCAGCCAGAAATTCTGCTTCTTGTAGGCGGCTCACTGTTCCAGTCTTATGTTCTGACTTTTGCGATCATTACCGTAATGGCGTCTGGTATCTCTGCTCATGCAGGTGTATCTCGTCTGATGTATGTCATGGGCCGTGATGGCGTGATCAACAAGAAAATCTTTGGTCATATCAGTCCGAAAAGCTATACACCAAACTACAACATTCTGATTGTAGGTGCAGTGGCCTTAACTGCTGGCTTCATGGATCTGGATATCGTGATTTCGATGATCAGCTTCGGTGCCTTGACTGCGTTTACATTCGTGAACCTGTCAGTAATTTCACGTTATGCACTGCGTGATGGCCGTACTAAAACTGCGAAAGATATTTTCAGCTTTGTGGTCATCCCGATGCTTGGTTTTATCAGCATCTTTGCGATGTGGCTGGAAATTGAAGAAACTGCACTGAAATACGGTTTATGGTGGGCGATGTTCGGTATTTTGTACCTGGGTTATAAAACCAAGGGCTTTAAGCACCCTGCTCCACAACATAACGAGTTTGAATAATCGATATTGTTCATACCTAAAAAAGGCGCTTTATGCGCCTTTTTTATTTTCTTGGATAATAGACTGAGCTTATTGCAGACGACAATCGAAGCCCATCTGGGTATTTACCCGGTTATTTTGAAAGCCCAATTTTTCAATAAACTGATCACGATTGGATAATAGTTTCTGATCTTCCGGACTGAGCCGAGCCTTGTTTTTCACTGCCATTTGATACATTTCATTCACCACGCCCTGAAAAATATCGCAAACTTCCTGACGTTTGGCAGGTTTCATCTGACGTGCACGCCAAGTCCACTCGAAATCATCACGGCTAAGGGTTTTACCCCACTGCTCAATGCGGCTATTCAAGCGCTGTTGCATCGCTGCCAGCCCTTGGCGGATTTCTTCCTGAGTAATGGGCTGAACTGTATCTTGTAATGATACTAATTGCTGTGGCGCTTCTTGAGCCTGTGTCATCATGCTGGCCAGCAACAACGTACTACAGCCTGCTAAAAACCATCCTTTTTTCACATCTTGTTCCTTTTTTCTACATTCTCAAGAGCTTATCTACAAGATTACCTGAAAGACCTAATATGTACCCACATCTGTTACATAAAATAAAAAAGCTGCCCTTAGGCAGCTTTTTAAATTGGTACGATAAACTTAAAGCGGTTTAAAACCCTGCTGACGCCATGCTTCATAGACAATCACAGCAGTCGCATTAGACAAGTTTAAGCTGCGTGAATTCTCTGCCATTGGCAGACGAATCCAATGCTCTTTCGGGAACATCATACGGACATTTTCTGGCAAGCCACGAGTTTCTGGTCCCATCAACAAGGCTACAGAACGATTTAGATCTGAGGTATGCGGGGTTTCAAAACCTTTGGTGGTCAGCGGATAAACTGCATCTACACCTACGCCCTTAGTAGCCAGATCGGCCAGACAGTCATCAATATTTTCCCAAATCTGCATATTGGCATATTCATGATAATCGAGACCGGCACGTCTTAGTTTTTTATCATCCAGTTCAAAGCCAAGTGGCTTGACCAAATGTAACTGTGCTCCCGTATTTGCGCATAGGCGAATAATATTACCTGTATTGGCAGGAATTTCAGGTTCATATAAAACAACATGGATCACAGCTTTTCTCTACTTTTGGGAGTCCAATGGCCGTTTAGGACCACTTCAATTTTTCACGTAAACGCACCACTTCACCAATAATGGTCAAGGTTGGTGCCTGAATATGGTGCTTATTCACTTTCGATGCAATATCTTGGAGCGTTCCCACCACGACTTTTTGCTCTGGTGTGGTGCCTTTTGAGACTAGGGCTACTGGCATATCTGGACGCTGACCATGCTCAATCAATTGTGCACAGATTTTTTCCAGTCCAACCAGTCCCATATACAGTACTAAGGTCTGGTTTTCATAGACCAGTTCATTCCAAGGCAGCTCTGGTGAACCTTCTTTTAAATGACCTGTCAGGAAGCGCACGCTTTGCGCATAATCACGATGAGTGAGCGGAATACCAGCATAAGCTGAACAGCCTGAAGCTGCAGTAATGCCAGGCACGACCTGAAAGGCCACGCCAGCAGCAAACAGCTCTTCAATCTCTTCACCGCCACGACCAAAGATAAACGGATCACCGCCTTTTAGACGACAAACGCGCTTGCCTTCGCTGGCATATTTCACCAGTAAGGCATTAATTCCTTCTTGTGGCACTGCATGATTAGACCGCGCCTTACCGACATAGATCTTCTCTGCATCACGGCGACAGAGATCCATAATTGGTGCAGAGACCAAACGGTCATAGATCACCACATCGGCTTGTTGCATCAAACGTAAGGCTTTTAGCGTCAATAACTCTGGATCACCCGGTCCAGCACCGACCAGATAAACCTCACCTTTTGGCTTTTGCCATTCATTTAAAGCTTGTTCAATCAGACGGTCAGCTTCAGCCAGATTGTCATTAAATACCTGTTCTTTCAAAGGACTGGCATATAAATCTTCCCAGAAGATACGGCGTTCATCGGGATTAGTGATCTTGGCTTTAACTGCACTACGCCACTTACCAGAGAACTCAGCCAGTTTACCCATACCATGCGGAATGGTAGCTTCAAGCTGAGTGCGGATCTGACGAGACAATACCGGTGAAGTACCGTTACTGGCGACTGAAATAATCAGTGGTGAGCGGTCGATAATTGCTGGAACCATGAAACGGCAATGTGGCGGATCATCAACACTGTTGACCAGCACATTTTCGGCTTCACAGTCTTCAAACACCTGACGGTTGACTCCAGCATCATTGGTCGCTGCAATCACCAGACGATAGGAACGTAGAGAAATTTCAGAATTGAAAGGTGCCTGAACATATTGACCGGCGGTCGCTTGAACAATCTCAAGCAGACTCGCTTCAATCTTAGGTGCAATCACCGAAATGACTGCCCCTGCTTTCTGTAGCAATACCGCTTTACGGTATGCAATATGTCCACCACCGACAATCAGACAAGGTTGCTGTTGCAACTTTAACGAGATTGGAAAGATATCCACAAAATGCCTCAAAAAGTTTTAAATCTGACTGTCTAAGCAATTTTCATGCACATTTTGGTGCATACACCGACATTTAGTCGATGTAAGTTGCACCACCCATATACGGACGCAGTACTTCAGGGATCTCAATTGAACCATCAGCACGTTGATAGTTTTCCATGACCGCCAGTAAAGTACGACCTACAGCCAGGCCTGAACCATTCAGCGTATGCACGAATTCAGTTTTTTTCTGGTCAGCACGGTAACGCGCTTTCATACGGCGTGCCTGAAAGTCCCACATATTTGAGCAAGATGAAATTTCACGATACGTATTTTGACTTGGCACCCAGACTTCAAGGTCATAGGTTTTGCATGCACCAAAGCCCATATCACCGCCACACAGAATGATTTTACGGTATGGCAGACCTAATGCCTGCAAAATACCTTCGGCATGACCAGTTAGCTCTTCCAGTGCCTGCATAGAGTCTTCAGGTTTTACAATCTGCACCATCTCAACTTTGTCAAATTGGTGCTGACGGATCAAACCACGGGTATCACGGCCATAAGAGCCAGCTTCACTACGGAAACATGGGGTATGTGCTGCATATTTTAGTGGCAGACGGTCAGCATCAATGATTTCATCACGCACGAAGTTGGTTACAGGCACTTCAGCCGTAGGGATCAGGTAGAATTCTTTCTCACCTTGCAGCTTGAACAGGTCTTCTTCAAATTTTGGTAATTGACCAGTACCACGTAGAGAATCTGCATTCACCAAATAAGGAACATAGGCTTCGGTATAGCCATTTTTAGTGGTATGCGTATCCAGCATAAACTGGGTAATCGCACGTTGCAGACGCGCTAAAGGACCTTTCAGAACGCTGAAACGTGAACCGGTCAGTTTGGTCGCAGTTTCAAATTCCAGACCGCCCATCATTTCGCCCAGGTCAGTATGGTCTTTGATTTCAAAATCAAATTCGCGTGGTGTACCCCATTTCAGGACTTCCACATTGTCATTTTCATCTTTACCTTCAGGTACAGATTCATCTGGAAGGTTTGGAATAGACAGTGATTTTTCTTCTAGTTCAGCTTGCAGTTCAGCCAGAGCAGCTTCAGCAGCCTTAATTTCATCACCAATCGCAGACATGCGTGCCATAATTTCAGAGGCATCGCCACCTGCTTTTTTGATCTGACCCACTTGCTTGGCACCGGCATTACGCTCAGCTTGCAAGGATTCAGTTTTGGATTGAATCTCTTTACGTCGAGCTTCTAATGATGCCCACTCCTCAACATTCAGTTGAACACCACGTTTTGCCAAGGCTAAATTTACAGCCTCAATATTATTTCTAAGTAATTTCGGGTCGATCATAGCCAATCTTTGGATAAGAAAAAAACTGGCTATAGTGTAAGCTCTTAACGTCAAAAAATACAGTGACTGACCTACCGGCTGGAGTTTATTAGCGCAATATTTAAAGGCTTGTTTGAGGCAAAAGCGATAAATATTCAGGCCGGATGATCTCGCTTAATGCTGTATAAGGTACTTTTAATTCTGCCATGTCACTGATTGGCTTACTCAACTCACCTGCCGGATAAACCAGTACCAAGCCCTGACCGTCAAAATAATAATTGTCGCTCAATGCTAATTTCTGCTGGGTGATTTGATAGCGATCTAGCCAGTCTTTATTTGCTTGATATAGAGCCTGTTTCAGTTTTTCATCTGTATTACCGCGCACAACCTGATGAAGAGCTAGACGTTTCTTCTGTTTTATATCTAGATTGACATATTCACTATGAGATTGTGACTGGGCACGTTCAGGCTGATGAGTAGTTTTGAAGATAAAAGTAGCTAGATGAGCATGCTGATTCAGGTAACTCACCTGAATGGAACGCTGATCAATAAATTTCGGCTCATCCTTTGCTTTAATTTTATTACTGGTCACTTTGCTAAAAGCGACCGGCTCAGTACGCTGGATCCGCTCCATAAAATACTGATCAATCCAGCTGATATTGGTATCTACAGTCTGCAAATCAAAACGCACACAACCTTCGATTTCACACACGACCTGATTAGCATCTTTAACCGGAATTGTTTTGGACTGAATTTGCCCCGTGTCTTCTGATTGCGCGGATGTAGTGACTGAAGAGGTTTGAGGCTGACAGGCAAATAACCCCAGATTCAAACATAAGATACAACCGATCCAGCCTATTTTATATAAAGTCATTTTCATCCTGAGCTCCTAAAATTTTGCAATTTCATTGACTCAACTTTTGTTTATTCTAAAACGCCCGAACTTCCAGATATACGCCAACCTTGTAATGACTCCAAATCCATCCCGATCAGGAACAAAAAAGCAACCCGGAGGTCACTGCTGTCCCATAGTTTGCTTTAAATAAAAAAACCTGAGTCCTAACAGTTAAAATATGAGTGCAAACAAACACTTTAACGACCAGGATTCAGGTTTTGTCACATCAGAATACCGTATTTCATGAGCTAATTAAACCTGTTGTGCGACAGGATTTTGAACAACTTGCTAAAGTACACCATGTTGGACAGAAATTTAGAGCGGCTTCCCGGTGGGATCAGTTTATTGCCATATTAATGTCTCAATTCTCTTGTAGGCAAAGTCTGAGAGATATTCAATCCAATTTGGAGTGCCAACAGGAAAAGCTAAGTCATCTCGGAGCAAAGTCTATTCCCCGAAGCACGCTGGCACGAATCAATGAGCAGCAGCCTGCTGCCTTGTATCAACAGCTATTTTACAAGTTGCTTAAATACTATGACCACTCAAAAGTCGCTCATAAATTTCGCTTTAAGAATCCCTTGTATTCCTTGGATGCCAGTCATATTGACCTGTCGCTTTCCTTATGTGAATGGGCCAAAGTTCACGACTCAAAAGCCAGCATGAAACTCAGTATAGGATTGAATCACAGCAATGATATTCCTGAGTTTGTTGCAGTTGAAAATGGCAAAGAAAATGACATGGTACAAGGCCGCAAATTCCAGTTTCCTGCTGGCAGCATTGTAGTTTTTGATAAAGGCTATGTCGATTACCAATGGTATGCAAATCTGACTGCTCAAAACATTGGATTTGTCACACGTTTTAGGCCTAAATCTGTGTATCAGGTGATCCAGCAACATCCAGTGCTTGAATCCAAAGGTATTCTAAAAGATGAAACCATTCAGCTGAATAGCGCACATGCCCTAAAAAGAAAAGCCCCAGTGTTAAGAAGAATTGAATATAGAGATCAGCAAAGTGGCAAGCACTTTAGCTTTCTCAGCAATAACTTTCATTTAGCCGCCTCCACCATTGCGGCGATTTATAAAGATCGTTGGAAAGTTGAGCTGTTCTTTAAGGCGATTAAGCAGAATCTCAAATTAAAAGCGTTTCTAGGCCGCAGCAGGAACGCAATTCAGACACAAATCTGGATTGCGATGATCGCCTATTTATTGGTGAGTTTCGCTCAACATTTAGGAAAAACAGGTTGGACAGTTCAACGTTTACTCAGAATAATTCAAGTGAATTTGTTTGAAAGAAGAACTTTAAAAGCTTTATTTTCACCCGATAAAATACCCATAAAACAAGAGGAAGCTCATTTGGGCTTCCTCTTGTGAAAAATTGTGGGACAGCAATGACCCGGAGGTTGCTTTTTTATTTAGGGTGTATTGATGCTTACTGATCAATAATGTCTGTGCCCTTTGGCGGAGTAAAGTTAAACGTAGATGCCGGAATCGTGGTATTCAGTTTTACATTACTAAATTTAATATTCGTAGTCTGACCTAAGGAATCTTGCAAAATCATCAAGCTAGGCGCTTTGTTCGCACCAAAACTAATAGTCAGGCTTTCAAACACCCCATCGGTATTTTTCGGATAAAGCGTATAATAGGTTTTAGCTTTATTCGGCTGAGTTACGCGATAAGATTGCATAATCTGGCTGGTATTGCCGGACAATAATAATGCCGGTGTATTTGCCACCTGGTCGTCTAGACTCTGACGCACTGCTTGCTGCAAGTCTGGATCATAGATCCATACGGTTTTACCTGTAGTGGCAATGGTCTGTTTAGATGGACTAGAAGTTTCCCAGTAGAATTTACCTGGACGCGCCACCTTCATCACACCTTTAAAGGTCTGGTTCATGTGCTGGGCGGTTAAGCCTTTTTTCTGGGTCGCTTTCGGATTCGTGACTTTAGTCGTTTGTTCAAAATTTGCAGTTAAGCTACGGATATTGCTGAGCTGTTTCACCAGATTCGCAGTAGCTTGCTGCTCCGTCGCTGCAGTTGCGGCAAATACAGTCGTGCTCATGACAGGTGCCAGTGTCGCCGTACCGATTGTTATGGCACATACAGTTTTACGAAGCATACTCATAATCTCACCTTTTTGTATTTGCATATTGCTATTTATCTAATGGCTCATATTAAACCAATTTCTCGAACTAAGATGATAGAAAATAAGAAGTTTTGTATTGTTATTAATGCAGAATTCCTGTTTTTATTCATCATGATGAAGATTCAATAGTGATATTTACATTCGCTGTCACAGCTTTATAAGCCGATAAATCTTCATGCATAAAAAAACCCACAGAAACTGTGGGTCTTTTTTCTATTTCAGCAAATTATGCTTCAACAGATACGTAGCGACGGCCAAATTGACCTTTCACTTCGAATTTTACTACGCCATCAGCAGTAGCAAATAATGTATGGTCACGGCCCATACCTACGTTTTGACCAGCGTGGAATTCAGTACCACGTTGACGAACGATGATGTTACCTGCAGTTACAGTTTGGCCACCGTAAACTTTAACACCTAACATCTTAGGATTCGAATCACGACCGTTCTTAGTCGAACCACCGGCTTTTTTAGTTGCCATGTCTATTTACTCCTAGTAATTAGCCTGAGATACCAGTAATTTTCAACTCAGTGAACCATTGACGGTGACCTTGTTGTTTACGGTAGTGCTTACGACGACGCATTTTGATGATGCGGATTTTGTCGTGACGACCATGGCTAACTACTTCTGCAGTTACTTTAGCGCCAGCTACAACTGGAGCACCGATTTGAATGCTATCACCGTTTACAAGCATAAGTACGTCATCAAACGTAATTGTTGAACCAGTTTCAGCTTTCAATAATTCAACTTTAAGGGTTTCACCCTCAACTACACGGTGCTGTTTACCACCGCTTTGGATTACTGCGTACATAATGTACTCCAAACATGCCCGTGTCGACGTGCCGATAAAGGAATATATCGATCTTAAAACGCGCGCCACTGGGGGTTATACAAGGGCAAAGATTTTAAGGGATATTATAAGAAACAACAAGCCATTTTAAGGAAATAATCATGAACTCCATTATAAAGCCTATAAATCATTAAATTATTCATTCAAAATCAAAGATTAATACCGGATATACTGACCAAAAAACGCTGCTCAATTCCGAGTTTTCCAGCTGCCTGAGAATGTTTAGAAAAAAACTTTAGCGGAAAGATATTGTTCATTTTTTAAATGTCAAAATTTAGGCTAAACTCAAAGAAGTGCTATAAAAAGCTGATTTTTAGTGGAGTTTGTGCTTTTCTTAGCTTTCACTCATGTTATAAATTGTTAAACTACCCGCTGCGATTTACCAAACTAGAGGTTTTCTTTCACATGGCCATCGACTTTAAGCAAGATATTCTCGCTCCTGTTGCTAACGACTTTGCTGCGATGGACACATTCATTAACGAAGGAATTACCTCAAAAGTAGCGCTGGTGATGGCGGTCAGCAAGCATGTGGTTGAAGCTGGCGGCAAGCGTATGCGCCCAATCATGTGCCTGTTGGCAGCAAAAGCCTGTGGTGCCGTAGAACTGGAACAACATCGCAAACTGGCCGCCATTATCGAAATGTTGCATACGGCAACTCTAGTTCATGATGATGTTGTGGATGAGTCAGGCTTACGCCGTGGCCGTCCAACTGCCAATGCGACCTGGAACAATCAGACAGCTGTGCTAGTGGGTGATTTCCTAATTTCGCGTGCCTTTGATTTGTTGGTCGACCTTAACAATATGACCCTGCTCAAAGACTTCTCTACGGGTACCTGCGAAATTGCCGAAGGCGAAGTTCTGCAACTGCAATCGCAACATCAGCCAGAAACCTCAGAAGAAACCTATTTGAGCATTATTCATGGCAAGACTTCTCGCCTGTTTGAACTGGCGACCGAAGGTGCCGCTATTCTTTCCGACAAGACTGAGTTCCGTGAACCGTTACGTAAATTCGCCGGTCACTTCGGTAATGCTTTCCAGATTATTGATGACATTCTGGACTATACATCTGATGCTGAAACCCTAGGTAAAAACATCGGTGATGACCTGATGGAAGGCAAACCGACCCTGCCATTGATTGCTGCCATGAAGAATACGACCGGTGAATCACATGAAATTATTCGTCGCAGTATTGCAACGGGCGGAACAGATCATTTGGCAGAAGTGATCAAGATTGTAAATGATTCTGGCGCTTTGGATTATTGCCGCCAGCGTGCAACTGAAGAAACAGAAATTGCAATTCAAGCCTTGAATGCACTACCCGATTCAGAGTATCGTCAGGCCCTCGTTAATCTGGCCAAACTGGCTCTTCACCGGATTCAATAGCCGCTTACCTCGCCTATGCATATTAATTTTCTTGATATTTTTCAAAGCATGCAGCACCAGCTTGAACAACCACAGGCGGTGCTGGATGAGAATTTGCTCATCCAACTTGTAGAACGTATACGCCCAGAAGACAGCAGAAATACAGAAGAAATCGAAACAAAATTTAATGCATTTATCCGGGCTTTACTGCTCACTCCCAATGCAGTCTTAACCTTACAAAGTTTCACTTTAAGAGTTATCAATCGTTATAAACAAGCCAGCTTGTTTTCCGATACCGGGATTCTTTCTCTAGATGGTTTCTGGAACCAGCTGAATCAGCGGATCGGGGCGCATATCCTGCCGGTGATTCCAGATCATCTGCAGCTTCAGGAATTGTTCCGCAAGATTTTCTATTTGCGTACCGATAAATACTGGCTGGATTATTTTGATGAAGCAGACTGGCAGCGACTTTTTGCTGTTGTAAATCAGGGTCATTCTAATCAGGTAGAAAAAACCCGAATCAAAGATCAGATCATTAAAGCACTAACGATTCTGTCCTACCGGGTGAGTGGGATCGGTCTGCATCCTGAATTTATTAATGCTCAGCCTGAGCTCATGGAATATGAATCACCTTTTCTGGTGCAAAACCGTGAGATCATTGAATTTATCCAGGAATATAAAAAACGCTATAACACGGTAGAACTGGTGGATGCGATTACGCCGCCAGATGCTTCCCAAGCTCTGGTCATGCTGGAGCAGTGTCACGATGTTGTCGCCAAAATTCGCCGCTCTACCAAACGGATTGGGGTCAGTGTCAGCCTGACCTATATGCTGGCCTTACTGGAACAGTGTCTGGAACGGATTGAAATCCTGCTGAATATGGTGCTGGATGATGATGACCTGCGTTATCAATCCATTGGCCTGTTTATCGCCGATATTACCGAAGCAATTTATAGTGAACGCAGTGTGCGTGCCTTACTGACTACCAATAGTGAACTCCTGGCTTTACAGGTGACTGAAAATGCCAGTAAAACCGGTGAACATTATGTAAGTACCGACAAGCAAGGCTTTCTGGCCATGTACAAATCGGCAGCCGGTGCCGGTGTCATCATTGCCTTTATGGCTTCGCTGAAAGTCTTAATGGCGCGTGTCACCATGGCACCTTTAATGCAAGCCTTTAGCTATAGCATGAACTATTCGCTCGGTTTTATGCTAATTCATGTACTGCACTTTACCGTTGCGACCAAACAACCGGCAATGACCGCAGCTGCACTGGCTTCTACCGTACAGCAGCGTAAGGGTTCGAAAACTGCCCAGATTGCTGAACTGGCTGCCCTGATTGTGAATATTATCCGGACCCAGTTTGTCGCGATTCTTGGGAACATTTCCATCGCAATCCCGGTTGCAGCACTGATTGCCCTGATGTGGGAGTTTGCCCTACATGAGCCATTAATGACGCATGCCAAAGCAGCCAAAACCTTATATGACCTGAACCCATTTACTTCTTTGGCGATTCCTCATGCAGCAGTGGCTGGCGTATGTTTATTCCTGTCAGGCCTATTAGCCGGTTATTTCGATAATATGGCAGTGTATCGGAAGGTCGGTCCTCGTCTGAGAGCTCATGTGCGCCTGTCACAACTGATGGGACAAGAACGTCTGCATCGATTTGCCGATTATATTGAGCGTAATCTAGGTGCACTGGCGGGTAATTTCATTTTTGGGGTTATGCTGGGCAGTATGGGTACTATTGGTTTCATTCTCGGTCTACCTTTAGATATTCGTCATATTGCCTTTGCGTCTGCCAACTTTATCCAAGGACTGATCAATATTAATGGTCCAGATATTGGACTCATTATCATCTCTTTCCTGGGTGTTCTGCTGATTGGTCTGACTAACCTTTTTGTAAGTTTCAGCCTGACCATTATTGTGGCATTACGCGCACGACGGGTGCGTTTCGAACAGTGGAAACCGCTCGCCAAACTGGTCATGACCCATTTCCTGACTCGCCCAAGTGAGTTTTTCTGGCCGCCGAAGCAAACCATTGAAATTGACGAAAATCATACATCCACAAAACTGTAAAATTGCGAGAATATTTGGGCATTTAGGTACAAAATCCCATAAATAAAAAATGGAATTTGCATAAAATACGCACTCTTGAAAAAAAGTGTACTGGCAAGTACACTTTAGCGCAGACAGTTAACCGGTTGAATAACGGTTAAAAGGACAAGGATTTTTGGCATGCATTACTTGTTACTTATTGTCGGAATTTTATTTTTAATTTTCAGTGTGTTATTTCTTGATATTGCAACTTTAAGCCAGTTAGATGTGCTTGCAATAGAATGGATTAGCGGCTATCGCACAGAATTTTTAAATCAAATTAATCAGTCCTTATCAGTGATAGGTGGCATGCCATTTGTATTATTTTTATCCACACTATGGTGTATTTTTCTACTGTGGTATAAAAAGTATGCAAGCGTAATTTTTATATGTATCGGAATTATCGGAGGAATTCTCCTAGGCTGGCTTTTAAAATTCAGTATTGCCCGACCTCGACCAGCAGAGTCTTTTCATCTGGTTGAAAGCTATGGAAGCTCCTTCCCGAGTGCCCATAGCGTCTATGCAGCCTGTCTCGGCTGTCTGGCAATATTCATATATCGGCAACATCCCCGACATACCATCATCTGGATGGGTGCAGGTGCATGGATGCTGATTATGGGTATTTCAAGAGTTTATCTAGGTGTACATTTTCCTTCAGATGTCATATCCGGCTGGAGTATAAGTTTTATTTGGATTTCGTTGTGGTATATGGTCTGGATCAGATATTGCACGGCTCACAAATAAAAAAATTTAGATAAGAATCCAATTGAGGTGGAACAATGATGTCTGCAAAGCTTTGGGCACCCGCCCTGACTGCTTGCGCATTAGCAACAAGTCTTGCACTTGTTGGTTGTAGCAAAGATCCTAAAGAGGGCCAGCAAGCTGGTGCTCAGCAGCAAATGCCACCGACTGAAGTCGGTATTCTTGTTGCACAGCCACAAAGTGTCGAGCAGTCTGTAGAGCTCTCAGGTCGTACAACAGCATTTGAGATTTCTGAAGTACGTCCACAGGCTAGTGGTGTGGTGCTTAAACGCTTATTCACTGAGGGTAGCTATGTCCGTGAAGGTCAGGCGCTTTATGAAATCGATTCAAGCACTAACCGTACTACTGTTGATAATGCCCGTGCTGCGATTGCCCGTGCTGAAGCGAATTTAGGTGTATTGCGTGTTAAAGAAGGCCGTTACCGTCAACTGGTCGGTACCAATGCCATTTCTAAACAGGAATACGATGACATCGCAGCACAGGTCAAACTGGCTGAAGCTGATTTGAATGCAAACCGTGCAACTTTACGTAATGCTGAAATCAACCTGGGCTATTCAACCGTACGTGCACCGATTTCTGGTCAAACTAACCGTTCTTCGATTACGGCGGGTGCGTTAGTGACTGCAAATCAGACAGAACCACTGGTTACGATTCAGCGCCTAGATCCAATCTATGTAGATATCAACCAATCCAGTGCTGAACTGCTGCGCCTGCGTCAACAGCTAAGCAAAGGCAACCTCAACAGCTCAAACAACACCAAAGTGAAGTTAAAGCTTGAAGATGGCAGCATCTACCCTGTCGAAGGCCGTCTTGCATTCTCGGATGCCAGCGTGAACCCTGAAACAGGTACTGTGACTTTACGTGCAGTATTCCCGAACAAAAACCATTTACTTCTGCCAGGTATGTTTGCCACAGCGCAAATCGTACAAGGCGAAATTCCAAATGCCTTCCTGATTCCACAAGCGGCGTTAACCCGTACACCTACGGGTCAGGCCATGGCGATGCTGGTGGGTGCTGACAATAAAGTGACTCCACGTCCAGTAACGACAGTCGGGACTCAAGGCAGCAACTGGATCGTAACCGAAGGTTTGAATCCGGGTGATAAAGTGATTGTTGACGGTATTGCTAAGGTAAAACCTGAACAGCAAGTGGTGCCTAAACCTTATCAACCTCAAGCGGCTGCCCCACAAGGTGCTGCTCAACCAGCTGCACAGCAACCTGCAGCAGATGCAAAAAAGGCAGATGATGCAAAGAAACAACCTGAACAAAAACCTGCTGCAAATGCATAAGGAGTAATGGTTCATGGCTCAATTCTTTATCCATCGCCCGATTTTTGCATGGGTGATTGCATTGGTAATTATGCTGGCGGGTATTTTGACCATCAGCAAAATGCCAATTGCTCAATATCCGACGATCGCGCCACCGACAGTCACCATTTCTGCGACTTATCCGGGTGCATCTGCAGCGACTGTAGAAAATACAGTAACGCAGATCATCGAGCAGCAGATGAACGGTCTGGATGGCTTGCGTTATATTTCTTCGAACAGTGCCGGTAACGGTCAGGCATCCATCGCCTTAAACTTTGAACAGGGTGTCGATCCTGATATCGCACAGGTACAGGTACAAAACAAGTTACAGTCAGCGACTGCACTTTTGCCTGATGATGTACAACGTCAGGGTGTACGTGTTACCAAATCTGGTGCCAGCTTCCTTCAGGTATTAGCTTTCTATTCGCCTGATGGCAGCCTGACTGCAGATGACATTAAAGACTATGTGAACTCAAATATTTCTGAACCTTTAAGCCGTGTGGCCGGGGTTGGTGAAGTTCAGGTCTTTGGAGGTTCTTATGCAATGCGTATCTGGCTGGATCCAGCCAAAATGGCTAGTCTGCAAGTGACTCCAAGTGATGTGGCTCAGGCAATCCGTACCCAGAACGCTCAGGTGGCTGTCGGTCAATTAGGTGGTGCGCCACAGATTGAAGGTCAGGTGCTGAATGCGACGGTGAATGCGCAAAGTCTGCTGCAAACACCTGAACAGTTCGAAAACATCTTCTTGAAAAATACCACTTCAGGTGCTCAAGTCCGTCTGGGCGATGTCGCACGTGTAGAACTGGGTGCAGACAACTACCAGTTTGATTCTAAATTCAACGGTAAACCGGCTGGCGGTGTTGCGATTAAACTTGCAACTGGCGCCAATGCGCTGGATACCGCTGAAGCAGTTGAAGAACGGCTAAAACAGTTACGTCCGAACTATCCGCAAGGGATGGTAGATACCCTGGCATTTGATACCACACCATTTATTCAGTTATCGATTGAATCGGTGGTTCATACCCTAATCGAAGCGGTCATTCTGGTCTTCATCGTGATGTTCCTGTTCTTGCAGAACTGGCGTGCAACGATTATTCCAACCATGGCCGTTCCAGTGGTTGTATTAGGTACTTTTGCAATCATTAATATCTTCGGCTTCTCGATCAATACCTTGACCATGTTTGCGATGGTTCTTGCAATTGGTCTGCTGGTCGATGATGCGATCGTTGTGGTCGAAAACGTTGAACGTGTCATGGCTGAAGAGCATCTTGATCCTGTGACGGCGACTGCAAAGTCGATGAAACAGATCTCTGGTGCGCTGATCGGTATTACCTCTGTACTGTCTGCAGTATTCGTACCAATGGCATTCTTTGGTGGTTCTACAGGGGTTATCTATCGCCAGTTCTCAATCACGCTGGTCACAGCAATGGTTCTGTCTCTGGTGGTGGCCTTAACCTTTACCCCTGCCCTGTGTGCGACCATTCTGAAACAGCATGATCCGAACAAGCCGCAAAGCAACAACCCGGCTGCGCGTTTCTTCCGCTGGTTTAACCATAGCTTTGACCGTGTTTCTGTGAAATATCAGGGCGGTGTCAATCGTATGACCCACCACAAAATTTTCTCCGGTATCATCTATGCGGTGGTGATCGGAATTATTGTGCTGATCTTCCAGAAACTGCCTTCTTCATTCTTACCTGATGAGGACCAAGGTGTCGTGATGACGCTGGTACAGTTGCCACCAAATGCAACCTTGGAACGTACCGATAAAGTCATCAATACCATGACAGGCTACTTCCTGGAAAATGAAAAAGATCATGTCCAATCTGTCTTCAGTGTGGCTGGTTTCTCATTCACAGGTGTAGGTCAAAACGCTGGTCTGGCATTTATCAAACTGAAAGACTGGTCTGAACGTACCACACCAGAATCACAGGTCGGTGCAATTATCCAGCGTGGTATGGCACTGAACATGATTGTGAAAGATGCGTCTTACATCATGCCATTACAATTGCCAGCAATGCCTGAACTGGGTGTATCTGCCGGCTTTAACATGCAGTTAAAAGCAGCAAGTGGTCAAAGCCATGAGCAACTTTTGGCAGCGCGTAATACTGTTCTGGGTCTGGCTGCACAAGACAAACGTCTTGCAGGTGTCCGTCCAAATGGTCAGGAAGATAACCCGCAGTACCGTGTGATTGTCGATCATGCACAAGCCGGTGCTTTAGGTGTCAGCATTTCTGAAATTAACAGCACCATGAGCATGGCGTGGGGTGGTTCGTACATCAACGACTTCCTTGACCGTGGTCGAGTGAAAAAAGTGTACGTTCAGGGTGAAGCCAGCTCTCGTATGATGCCGGAAGACCTGAACCAGTGGTATGTTCGTAACAACCGTGGCGAAATGGTACCGTTCTCTGCATTCGCAACGGGTGAATGGACCTATGGTTCGCCTCGTCTAGAACGCTATAACGGCGTATCTGCAATGAACATTCAGGGTACACCGGCACCGGGCGTGAGCTCAGGTGATGCAATGCGTGCGATGGAAGAAATCATTGCCAAGCTTCCTGAAATGGGCATGCAAGGTTTCGACTATGAATGGACTGGTCTGTCTCTGGAAGAACGTGAGTCTGGCGCACAGGCACCATTCTTGTACGCGCTTTCACTGTTGATCGTGTTCCTGTGTCTGGCTGCATTGTATGAAAGCTGGTCAATTCCATTCTCGGTTCTTCTGGTTGTACCATTAGGCATCGTGGGTGCATTACTATTGACCTTTGGCGGTATGATTCTGTTTAAAGACCCGAACCTGTCGAATAACATCTACTTCCAGGTAGCGATTATTGCCGTAATTGGTCTTTCTGCGAAAAACGCAATCTTGATTGTGGAATTCGCCAAAGAGCTGCAGGAACAAGGCGAAGAGTTGTTTGATGCGACCCTGCATGCAGCAAAAATGCGTTTACGTCCAATTATCATGACCACCCTTGCCTTCGGTTTTGGTGTACTTCCACTAGCACTTGCTTCAGGTGCCGGTGCGGGTAGCCAGCACTCCGTCGGTTATGGTGTCCTCGGTGGTGTAATCAGTTCGACTCTTTTAGGTATCTTCTTTATTCCTGTATTCTACGTGTGGATTCGAAGTATCTTTAAATACAAACCAAAACAACAAAATCAGGAGTACAAGTCGTAATGCAAAATATATGGTCTATTACAGGTCGTAGCATTGCGGTATCTGCCCTCGCGCTTGCTTTGACTGCATGTCAAAGCATGCGTGGCCCAGAGCCCGTTGCAGAGGCGAATATCCCAAGCAGTTATACCAATGCTTCAGGTACTTCTGTAGCAGAACAGGGTTATAAAGAATTCTTTGCTGACCAGCGCCTGTTACAGGTACTGGACTTGGCATTGACCAATAACCGTGATTTGCGTACTGCCGCATTAAACATTCAGCGTGCCCAACAGGCTTATCAGATTTCTGAAAATGACCGTCTGCCAACCATTGGTGCGAGCGGCAGCGTGTTACGTCAGGATACTGGCAGTAACAACCCGCAAAGCCGTGGCGCTGTGACGACTTATAATGTCGGTCTAGGCGTAACTGCATTTGAGCTAGATTTCTGGGGTCGTGTGCGTAGCTTGCGTGACAATGCTTTAGATACTTATCTGGCGACTCAAAGTGCGCGTGATGCGACTCAGATTTCTCTGATCGGTCAGGTGGCCCAAGCATGGCTGAGTTACTCATTTGCCAATGCCAATCTGGCGCTGGCTGAGCAAACGCTGAAAGCCCAGCTTGAATCTTACAACCTGAACAAGAAACGTTTTGATGTTGGGATCGATAGCGAACTTCCAGTACGTCAGGCGCAAATTTCTGTTGAAACTGCGCGTAATGATGTTGCCAACTATCGCACCCAGGTGGCTCAGGCACAAAACCTGTTAAATCTGCTTGTAGGTCAACCCGTACCGGCCAACCTGTTACCGGCACAACGTGTTACCCGCATTACCTCTAATGCGGCCCTAGGTGCAGGCTTACCAAGTGACCTGCTGATTAACCGTCCGGATGTACGTGCAGCTGAATACCGTCTGTCTGCGGCAGGTGCCAATATTGGGGCTGCCCGTGCACGTCTGTACCCAACCATCAGTCTGACGGGTTCTGCAGGTTTTGCATCTGCGGATCTGGGTGATCTGTTCAAATCTGGCAGTTTTGCGTGGTCTGTAGGCCCAAGTCTGGATATTCCAATTTTCGATTGGGGTACACGTCAGGCCAATATTCGTATTTCTGAAACAGATCAGCAAATTGCGCTGTCAGATTATGAAAAATCCATTCAAACTGCATTCCGTGAAGTGAATGATGCCCTGGCGGTACGACAGAACATTGGTGACCGTATTGCTGCTCAACGCCGTCTGGTTGATGCGACCAACACGACTTACCGCCTGTCTCTAGCACGTTTCCGTGCCGGTATTGACAGCTATCTGACTGTACTGGATGCACAACGTGCTTCATATGCAGCAGAACAAGGTTTGTTATTACTTGAACAGGCGAATCTGAACAGCCAGGTTGAGCTGTACAAGAGTCTTGGTGGTGGTTTGAAAGTTAACACTTCAGACACCGTAGCGTATCGCCCGTCTGTGACCGAACAGCGTCGTGCCGAACAGGCAAAATAAGCTTAATCTCTTTTTCAGAAAAGCTCACTTCGGTGGGCTTTTTTTATACGTTGGTCCAATAGCCGATATATTTTGATTGAATCAAAAAATCTGTATACTCAATTGGATGAGACTTAACACTTTATAAAATGTAAATCGATGAAAAAAATATTGTTATCTGCCTTGGTAAGTTCAATTTTCTTAACCGCATGCCAACAAAAAAATACAGTAGATTCAAAACCTGAACCAACAGCGGAAACCGTCGCTGAAAAAGAAAGCTTACCGTTGATTAAGGCTAAAACTGAACGTGTACAGCTCAGTAAAAATGAAGTATGCCATCCAGCCAGTGAGGATGAGTTTGCCAGTTGCACTAAATATCATCTGCAAACAGTGAAAACGAATGTAAATTGGTTAAACCAATATTTTTTGGAGCGTTTACAAAAAGACCATGCTGAAGCTTTCGACAAATCACCTGCTGTAGAGGTCACTCTTGATCCTGAAATGCCATCAACCAACTACAGTACCACTGCTGTACGTTATATCGGTCAGCATTACAATATCGCAAACTTTACATACTTTTCCGAATATTACCCAGCAGGCGCTGCACATGGTATGCATCATAGTGACTACGTTATTTTTGATCTCAATACCAAGCAGCGTTTAAGCCTGAATGATATTTTGGCACCTGCAAGCAAAGAAAAACTCAAAACTGAACTTTACGAACATAATCGTGAGTGGCTTGAACAACATCATATTGAGCAAAATGCATTTGAAGTAAGTGATAATTTCTATTTCAATGCCAATGGAATTGTATTTGTCTATCCATTGTATGAATTGGCTTCTTATGCAGAAGGTATTACTGAACTTGAACTTCCCTATTGGTCAGCTCAAGGGGTGATCCAAACAAAGTATTTACCCCAGCTGCCTGAGTCATCTGAAGAAATTTATAATGACTAAACTATCTATTTTAAGTGTAATAATAATCAAAGTATTTTTTCTAATTTAGGGATATGAATGTTACTCAGCAATCTGGAATCTGTACCGGGACATACCATTCGCCAGCAGATTGATGTGGTGTATGGCAGTACTGTGCGCAGTAAGCATGTTGGACGTGATTTACTGGCCGGTCTGAAAAATATTGTCGGTGGCGAGTTGACCGCTTATACCGAATTACTGGAAGAATCCCGTCAGGAAGCCATGAACCGGATGATTGAAAAAGCCCGCAGTATGGGTGCCAATGCGATTGTGGGTATTCGTTTTTCTACCTCAAATATTGCCCAAGGTGCTTCTGAACTGTTTGTGTATGGCACTGCAGTCATCGTTGATCCGGTCATGCCTAAACTGCCTGATCCATTTCCACAGGCGAACTAATGCATGGACGGATTGATTATACAGATTGTCATTTTTGCCATTCTGTTCAGCGTGGGTTTCGGTTTTGGTCGCTTTAACGAGCGCAAGCATCTGCAATATCTGGATGAACAGGAACAGCGTTTGGCTTATATCCGGGTCAATAATAGCCGTTTCATCGAATCTACATTCCCCGGTCATATGATCAGCAGCAATGTGGTCATTTCACATGATTACTTTAAATATGCGATCGCTAATGTGCAAAACATGTTAGGTGGTCGTTTGACCAGTTATGAGAGTGTCGTTGAACGGGCACGACGTGAAGCTATAGTACGGTTAAAACTGGAAGCAGAAAAAATGGGCGCTGACCAGATTATGGGAATCCGCCTCAGTACGACTGAACTTGGCATGCAAGGCGGTATGGTTGAAGTCTTTGCTTATGGCACTGCAATTCAGACCAAGTAATTATGCTTCTGCAAGCTTCTCTACAAATAGAATTCCATTCAGGTGGTCAATTTCGTGCTGTACAATTCGTGCCGGAAAGCCTTTGAACACTTGAACCATTTCATTTCCCTCTAAGGTAAAATAACGCACCTGAATCTCTTCTGCTCGAGCTACTCTCCCTCTTTGTTCGGGCACACTTAAACAGCCTTCCTCACCCAATACTTGCGTAGCTGAAGCACTGATAATCTCCGGATTGATCATGGTCACAGCTTCCATATACGGCGCGTCTGGATAACGTAAATTGGGCCGTGATGCGACAATAATAATGCGTTTAGAGACATAAACCTGCGGTGCTGCAATGCCCACGCCCTGACGTTGTTGCATGGTCTCCATCAAGGCGCTGTTAAATTGCCGCAACCAGTCACTGTCAAATTCAGCCTGTGTGACCGGACTGGCAATTAGGGTTAAAATGGCCTCACCTTGCTGTGCCACCGCCAAGGTATTTGTCATCGCGCTATCCTGTATTTTTTTCATTTAACTCTATCTTAGAGGGAAAATTACAGAATGAACATCATACTAAAATGAATAAATACGTCTAAAAAAGATAAGCTGTGTTTTAAGTAGTATGTCGAAATCCAGCTTATGGTTGCCTTAAAGACTTCACCTGAAAGGAAAATAATTAATCAAAACATTCCAAATAATTTTATTCATTTAAATTTTAATAACTTTTAGTTTAGATTAAACAAAGAAAGATTGATTATTCAAGAAAATAACCCTTCTTTAAAATCAGCAATCAAGTCATGGATATTAAATAATGGAACGACCACATGAATGCACAACCCTATCTGAGCCATGCTGATAAACGCACCCTCGGACTATCGTCCCTAGGTGGCGCACTGGAATTCTATGATTTCGTCATTTATGTGTTCTATGCCAAATTAATTTCCGAACTGTTCTTCCCAAGTACCCTGAGTCCATTTTGGGCCATGCTGAATACCTATGGCATCTTTGCCGCAGGCTATTTCTTCCGTCCACTCGGCGGTGTGGTGATGGCGCATTTTGGGGATCTGATCGGTCGTAAACGACTATTCAGTTTATCCATCTTGCTGATGGCGCTACCGACCCTCATGATTGGGATCATGCCGACCTTTGAAAGTATTGGTTATGCTGCACCATTGCTGCTGCTATTGATGCGTGTTGTTCAAGGTATTGCGATTGGCGGTGAAATTCCGGCAGCTTGGACCTTCGTGTCTGAGCATGTACCAGAACGCCGGATTGGGATTGCCAATGGCTTACTGACCGCTGGCCTATCACTCGGAATTCTACTCGGTGCCCTAATGTCGCTGTTTATTTCCCTTCAATTCACTGAAGCAGAAATCAAAGACTGGGCTTGGCGCGTTCCTTTCATTGTAGGTGGGATTTTTGGTTTTGTGGCCCTTTACCTGCGCAGTTATTTGAAAGAAACTCCAGTTTTTAAAGCCATGCAAGCTCGAAAAGAGCTATCTAAAGAATTACCGGTTAAACAGGTGCTGTTAAGCCACAAAACTGCTGTAGGCATTGGGATGTTATTTACCTGGTTCCTGACCGGCTGCGTGGTAGTCTTGATTCTGGCGATGCCAAATTTGCTAGTGGCGAGTTTTGGTTTCGAACGTGCTGATGCGTTCAAGATGCAAAGTGCTGCAATCCTGATGCAAATGCTCGGCTGCATTATCGCTGGTGTACTGGCTGACCGTTTCGGTGCAGGCAAGGTCATTTTACTTGGCTCTATTTTTGTCGCGGCAATGGCTGGGATTTTTTATCACAGTCTGGGTCATGTTGAAGCGTCAACGGTGTTCATGCTTTACATGTTGCTCGGTCTAAGCTCAGGAACCGTGGGCATGGTGTCTTATAGCATGGTGAAAATGTTCCCGGCACAAATCCGTTTTAGCGGAATTTCATTTTCCTATAATCTGGCCTATGCGATTGCAGGTGGAATCACCTTGCCACTGGTACAATGGTTGAGCCTGTATAGCAATATTGGCGCCCTGTACTATATCTGGACCGTTTGTCTAGTGACTCTCTTCACTGCCCTGCTTTACCGCAGCAAATTTGAAAAAACAGCCTAAAATAAAAAAGAGCCTGACTCACAGGCTCTTTTTCTAAGCGTGAAAATACGAGCTTAAGCTTTCAGATTCTTGCGTAGCTCATCTTCCACAATACTGATCTCGATTTCACTGAATTTACGGATTTCACCTTCGGCATGTTTTTCCAGCATGCCACCGACCAAAGGCACTTTCACATTCACCGTCCAGTTCAACTGGAACTGAATCTGCTGTTCATCACCTGTTACGGCACGTTGACATTTAGCTTCAATTGGCAGATTGGCACCTAGTTCCACAACAGAAGTCATTTCTTCTAGATTACTGACATCAGTACGCTGCAAGCGAAACGCATCTTTCAGCAGTTTCTTGGCAATATCTGGGATTTTGACATCCAGATTGTAGGCACGTTTCAGGGTATACAGATGTCCCTGCTTTTCTGAAACCAGAATTTCCATATTTTGAGCAGGGATCCGATGACAAACCGCTTCATGCAAACTGATGTCATTTGCCAGACGCTTAAACTCATCAATCGAGACACCGCGAATAATTGCGTTTACGGTAAACTGGTGGGCCATATCTATTTTCCTTATTTTTATTAGGGGTTATGGACTCAAATTAAGTCAAATGAATCATCTGACAGAGAAGATAAGCTATTTAAGTCAATTTTACATCGGCTGTCATTATTTTTTTATTGAGAAAAATTGGCATTGAGGTCAATGTTTCCAGGCAATTTTTGCAGATATACAGGGTCCACAGCTGAGTAAAAGCTGAACTTCACGATACTCAATGACCGCATGAAATTCTTCTGCCCCATCATCCAGACCAGAAGCATACCAGACCGTACCCGCAGGAAATTTCTTTAACCAGCTGGCCTTATAAAAATCAGAAACGGAATCAAACTGTAGATAGTGTTCCGGTTCGGCTTCAACCTGAGTCGCCAGAGCCATAAATTTCTGTAATTGTGCCTGATGAAAATCAATCAGCATGAGGCAGCCCTTCCTTTTGTATGAGGCGATTGCATGCCATATTAAGCATAGATGTCATTTACGACTCGTGAGTTTTGACATCATGGCTTAGATCAGATTAAAAATAATATAGATTCACCTCCCCTGATTCAATCCACGTATAAGGATATCCAGTATGCTACAAGGAAAAGTTCAGGTCGAAACCGTGCAGTTTTTGGCAGAAGATGGCTATACCTTAACCGGCAAGCTTTACCGCAGTGAATATGCCAAAGCCAATATTGTCATCGCCTGTGCGACAGGTGTTCCCCAAGCTTTTTACCGGCGCTTTGCCGATTATGCAGCACATGCAGGTTTTCAGGTACTGACTTTTGATTATCGTGGGGTGGCTAATTCTGCGCCTAAACGGTTAAAGAATTTTAAGATGTCCTATCTGGACTGGGGACAATATGATCTCAGCGCTGCGATTGATTATCTCAGCCAAACCGGTCTGGACATCTATATGATTGGCCATTCCTATGGCGGACAGGCCTTGGGATTAAGCAAATATCATGATCGCATTGAAGCAATGTACTGCTTTGGCACTGGTGCTGGCTGGCATGGTTATATGCCTTTAACTGAAAGAATCAAGGTTCAGGTAATCTGGAATATTATTTTCCCACCGATGGTGGCAGTGACAGGCTATTTGCCATG
Organism: Acinetobacter sp. YWS30-1; assembly: GCF_033558715.1. Lineage (NCBI taxonomy): Bacteria > Pseudomonadati > Pseudomonadota > Gammaproteobacteria > Moraxellales > Moraxellaceae > Acinetobacter > Acinetobacter sp. YWS30-1. The sequence goes on from NZ_CP114606.1 coordinate 2,262,258, forward strand.
GAGCCGTTTAAATATGGGCGCTGACTTGCCACGTGATGTTTATCGTCAGTGGCGAAAATGGTGTAAAAATCCGACCTATTTCTTTGCCGATCCTGAACTGAAAGACCTGCATACCCATTATGCCGCGGTAAAAACACCTATTTATGCCGTAGCCGCGCTTGATGATGCCTGGGCCTTACCTGAATCCAGACAGGCTTTTATGCAACATTATCGTCAGGCTCCGTTGCATTATATCAATATTCAGGCAGCTGATTATGGACTCAAGCATATGGGACATATGGGTTATTTCCGTCAGGGCGCAGAACAGCTCTGGGATGAAGTGCTCACCAAGTTCAGCGAATTACATCAACTCAAATATGCAGCTTGATTTTAGTTTCTAGAGCATTTAAGCATTTAGCTGCTTAAGCATAACGTGCCTGTTGAATATCGGTTCTGATTTCCTGACGGTGTTCCTCGCCGAAACGGTCGACATGGGCATAAAATACCCCATAACGGCCGACATAATATTCCAGTGACTGGTCATAAAAATTCCAGAAAATTGACCATTCGCCTAAATCCATCTGACGGATTTGTGTACCGGTATGCATCGGCATTTTACGGAGCAATTCCTGCTGTAACTGCTCTGCTTCATTGCGGTCCTGAATCTGAACCTGATGCTGGAAAAATAATTGCGCCACATCATCAAACAGTTCCAGCTCATAGGCATCGACCACATGCAAGGTTTCCTGAGACTCAGGTTGACTCTCTTCAGTACTACTGGAAATCGGGTCCGCTTTTTTGACACGTTTACTTTTTACATAACGCTGGGTTTTATAGATTTTCATGCCGATAAACCACATCGCATAAATTATCAGGGCTAGACATGAAAAAATCAGGAATTTAAGCATCATTGATCATCTCGTGTGGTTAATTTTATTTTTATCACGGTCTGCCAATTCTTGATTTGGCGATCTTCTTTTAACTTAACACAAGTCTATTTTTTGTACAGCAAACTTGAGGATTTTTTTAGATCTTCTTGGATTTTTTTCTTTAGTTGAGCCTTATTTTCCAGTATTCAATTTGAAATGAGGATCTAAAATCTTGTTAAAAATTAGAATTAATCTTAGAGGCCAATATTGATCAGGATAAATAAATCAGACAAATCACTACAGAATCGATCATCAACTCTGGATTCTTTAGCAAATGCACTCAAAAAGCTACATGATTGGTATTTGTTTTTTTGAGCATTTTCCTTCAAATAAAAGGTCTCTCTTTATGGTCGAGTAAATGAATAAAATTATGATTCGTGAAGGGAAGATTCAAGATATACCTCAAATAATTCAGGTCATCCACGACAGTATTCAATCCTGTATTTTGGATCATCAACGTGAAGACAGCGTGATCCAGCGCTGGCTGGAGCAGTTTAATCACGCCCAGTTAATTGTGGAAATGCTTTATAACGACTGCTGGGTGTATATTTTAAATGATCAGATTGTCGGCTTTTTGCTGGTCAGTGACACTGGAGAAATCCTGATGCACTATGTGGCTGCACGTTTCCAGCGACTCGGGGTTGGCACCCAGCTTTTTGATCAGATGCACAAATCCTTAGTGCGTAAAAATATCCATAAAATTAAAGTCCAATCGACTCAAACGGCTTTAAGTTATTATCAAAAAAATGGATTTTTCTCACCGAATTCTCAATCGGAAAATGAAGAAAATTATCATTTATCTCTGTACACGACAAATTTCACAGAACCCTTATCCTATCAGGATTCTGCTTTCTTAAAATTGCCAAAATTTCCTTAAACTCTTCTTTTTTCCCAAAACCAATTAAACGCTGAATCGCCATTTGAACATAGTCTAAACCATAGCGAAATAAACTCATTGAGAGTCGTCCATGCTTCTTTATTTTTATCGCTTTTTTTTGATTATGTTGCCATTCACCCGTTAAGTAACACCAACAGAAGCTTATAGCTAACACCGCAATCAATTTTTTCACTCGTCTAGGGTCTGTCAAGCGCGTATTTTCAAGATTAAACCCGCGTCCTTTGAGACAACTGAATAAGGTTTCAATTTCCCAGCGTAATGCATAATCCTGAATAGCATTGGCATTAAACTGAGGAGAAACGACGAGTAAAAGCTCTCCATTTTCTAACTGTAGTGCACTTATATATAGTTTCACCCGACCAACCAAAATCCGTCGTTTACGACATTCAATTTGACCAACTTTAAGATGGCGAAATAAATCACTAATTTTATGATTCTTTCCTAAATGATTGGTGACAATGAAGTTTTTTTAACACGAATGCAGAAGTTGATGTCTTGTTCAATTAACCATGTAAACCACTGCTCACCGATAAACTCTCTGTCTGCGAACACATTCACAATACGGTCTTTACCAAAAATGGCTATAAAGCGTTGAATCAAAGCAATACGCTCTTTCGTATCTGAATTTCCACGTTTATTAAGCAATGTCCAAAGGATAGGTATCGCTATTCCACGATAAACGATTGCGAGCATCAGGATATTAATATTTCGTTTTCCCCATTTCCAATTGGTTCTATCTAAAGTCAGTTGCACTTGGTCGAATGAAAACATATTGAAAATCAACTGAGAAATTTGACGATAATCAAAATACTGACCTGCAAAGAAGCGCTGCATACGTCGATAAAATGATTGTGGTAAACACTTGATGGGCAAGGCTTTAGATGCAGAAGAAAGATTACATGTTTGCTTTAAAATAATCACAAGCATGATGAGCGCAAAGCACTTTAAATGTGACTTGTTCCATTTTAGAGATTTGTTTAAGATAAGATATAACTCATTGAGATGTGTCATAGTATTCGTCGTTAGAAAACAATTATTGTGACATTATTTCAATGAGTTATCTATTTTTGTCGTGTACAGAGATCATTTATATAAATACGCTTTTTAAAATTAAAACTTTTTTATGTCATTTTAAGTTGATCTCGCCCTGCCTGCTTAGCCGCATATAACTGTACATCTGCCGCTTTCATCAGTGCATGAATATCTGGATAGAGATGTGCTTGATCCATCCAAGAAATGCCCATACTAACCGTGACATAGGATTTATCATCTGTGCGATTTAAATGTTCAAATTGCTGTTCGCGAATCTTGATTAAGACTTTTTCCAGAGATTGAAATGCTGCCTGGACAGGTACATCAGTAAGTAGAATCGCAAATTCTTCTCCACCATAACGGGCTAAATACGCGGATTCGGGGAGTACCGTCTGAATGACCTTGACCAGATTCTGTAAAATTTCATCTCCTTTTAAGTGCCCATAATAATCATTGTAGTTTTTAAAATAGTCGACATCGAGCATGGCAAAAATCAGTGTACTGTGTGGATGTTGCTGACAGTATAAAAACTGCTGCTGGATTTGGTCATTTAAAGCACGGCGGTTAAAGGCACCCGTCAAAGCATCAATATTCACCTGATGTTCGAGTTTGGCATTCAGTTCACGTAATTGCTCGGTACGTGCTTTGACTTTCTGATCGAGTGAATTATTTAACTCTTTCAGATTCATATTCAACTGCTCTGTCGCATAGGTTTGATGGGCATAATTTTGCGACTGCTGAAACATGATGATCACGGCATACAGACTGGTCGAGATAAAAGACAGATGCACACTTTCAATCACATTGATCAGCAATAAATAGTCATTTATAAAGGTCAGGCATAGAAAAATGACCGCATAGAGAGTCAAGCGCGAATAATTGTCTTTATGATGTAAAGTCTGATAAAAGCCATAGATAAAATTGACCACCACGACTATCCCGAAAATCGCACTATACAAGGCCAGACGTTGAAAATTTTCCGGATCGGTCAACAGGGTTACGACACAGTTCAGTAGTAAAAGTCCTGCGGCAACACTATAAATAAATCGATGCAAATAGCGCTGATTAAACAGGTACATATAACTGAGGAAAAATAGAATCGCCAGGAAAGTGAACAGATATTCTAGGCGTGTTCCCCATAGCCAACCGAGCTTAGTCACGATCGAATAGGCATACGGCGCTGCAAAAAAGTTATGCAGGGCCAGAAAAATAATGAACAAGCCAAAGATAAAAATACTTTTGCTATTGCGTTCTGTTGATCCCCTAAACATTGAAAAAAGAATCGTGAAAAAGCCCACCCCAAGCACCAGTCCACAGACTATACTGATGCTCATCATAAGCTGCTGATACTGACGGTTAATAGTTCCGGCTGTTCCAATGCGTATAGGCTGTTCAATCCCGCCATGCAGATGGGTATAGTTTGAGGCCTGAATACTCATGGTGAAATATTCACTCTCAGGAACAAAATAACCGATTCGAGGAGCCCTTTCATTTCTCTGCTCTTCCGCTGTTTTCGCAATTTCCCCATGCCGCAGAATAAATTTTCCATCGATATAGATTCGATAGGCACCATATTCAGCCGGAATATGCACGGCGATCCGACGTCCGATAAATTCTGATGGAATTTTGAAATGTCCGATAAAGGTTCCATAGCCAATATTTGAACCGGTCAGGTCTTTAAATGAAGCGGGTAATTGAACCTCTTGCGGAGTAAGTACGGAACTTGGTTCAGTAATAAACTGGTTTGGATAAAACTGCCAATTTTGGGGCAATTGGCTACTATGATCTTCAGTAAAGTGAATTTCGGAAATATGCGGTTGACTGTGCTGCGTGACAGAGGAAGATTCAAGAGATGCCTGGGCGAAAACTGGAATCATCACTAATAGGACCCAGCTAATGCTCCAAATCAATATTACAGAATAGACATTCCTTATCATGTTTTGCAAAGACAGTATTTTCCTGAAAAGTGCTTTATTCTTCTTATAATCTACGTCGAATAGCAGGGAGTGCAAAGCTTTTTTTGTAGCTCATCGGATGAAGTCCATCTAGCTATGACTTCACCCGTTCAACATTCACTCATCACAATGAATGAAGCTTATTTCAGTGAATCAATCACGTGTTTTAACATCATACAGTTCGATTTCAAAAATCAGGTTTGAATTGGCCGGGATGATATTCCCCATTTTACGTTCACCATAAGCCAAATGAGCAGGCACAATTAGTTTACGCTTACCGCCTACTTTCATACCGATAATCCCTTGATCCCAGCCCTTGATCACACGGCCAGTGCCAATCACGGTTTCAAAATAGTTACCACGATCCAGTGATGAGTCAAACTTGGTGCCATCTTCTAGCCAGCCAGTATAATGAGTCGTAATAAGCGCGCCCTTAACCGCTTCTTTACCTTCACCCACTTTCAAATCAATAATTTCTAGCTCTTTGGTCATGACCAATATCCTTTCTCTGGCAAATACGCATAGTATAAACGGGATTAGACAGAATTCCTTTAGCTTTGAGGCTTAAAGGATTAAAAGCTGAGTTCCTGGATATTTGAATCATTCAGTAAATAGTTAGTCAATTTTTTATGATTTTCGGCGGAGCCAATTAAAATCCAGCGTCCACTAATACGGTGTTCCGTTTTATGCTGCACACTGCGAACGACTTTCATATTATAAGTTTTAAATAATTCTTCGTATTGCTCTAAGGTTTTACGTTGATAAGGACAGATAATTCGGTAGGTTCGTGCCTGACTTAAAGTTTCTATTCCCTCTTGGACATAGATCAGAAAAATCAGCACGATTAATACAATAAAAGTAGCAAACAGACTCAGCCATTCATAACCCGCGCCAGCTGCCATGCCCAGTGCTGCTGTCATCCAGATGGTTGTCGCTGTCGTAATGCCTGAAATCCGGTTTTCATCTTTAAAGATAACTCCCGCACCGACAAAGCCCAAGCCAGTAAGGATATTGGCTGCAATCCTATCCTGACTATCCAGACCAATTTTGATTGACATAATCGTGAACAAGCAGGAACTCAGACTGACCATGATCATAGTCCGCAAACCGGCAGACTTACTGCGATATTCGCGTTCTGCACCAATAATTGCACCAATACCGAGGGCAATGAGCAAACGATAAAGATCCGGATGCATATATTTATCCCTGTTTCATTTTTATTATTGTCAGGTATACGCAATTTCTGAATCAGGATACAAGCCGAGACTTGCATCCTTATTGGCTGTTATTGTAACTGTTCCCATTCAATTACAGCTTGGGCCTGATCACCGATCAAGGTCCATTCGCCATCCATGACATTCAGTTGCAGCTGCATGGTACGTTCACATAACTGTTGTACCGCTTCAGTGCTGGCGGTCGAGATTTTCCAGACCTCAACATTCGACAGCGTTTTCAGTTTGGAATTACGTTTATACCATTCATCAACTGAAGAACCATAAGCAACTACTGCGACCTGTTTGCAACGTGCGCTGGCTTTTTTGACTTTATCTTCGTCAGGACAACCCACTTCGATCCATTTCAATAATTGGCCAGTCAGGTCTTTTTCCCACAGCGCTGGCTCATCAGTCTCAAACAGATCCTTGGTAAATTCAAGCGCCTCGCCAGCAAAACGTGCATAAGCCAGAATACGTACCATCAGACGTTCAATGGTTTCCGAAGGATGCAGCGCCATCGTCAACTGATAGTCTTCATAACGATGGGTATCCATATCGGCAACGTTCAAATCTGCCTTATAAATTGTCGCTTTTAACGCCATAATACAATCCTCAAATTTGGCGCCTAGCATATAAGATTTATTGCATTTTTGCTGAACAGATTTCATCTTATCCAGCTATTTTCAACACGCAGATTCGAAGTTATTTTTCCTGAACAATCCGGCATTGCATTAAGGCGGTTTCAAATTCCAGCCAGTCACGTGAGGTCTGGTAAATCACTTCTACCCGATTATCAATGCCTTCTTCGGCAGACTGATAATTAAACTGATCAGGATTGAAATTAAAGCTTTTCCAGCCCTGATTGGTATTAAAAATCCCTTTGATTCTGAGCCAATCCTGCTGCTCACAAAGCAGATCCAGCAGATCATAAAAATCAAACTGCCAGCGTTTTGGCAATTTCCAACCTGCCACCTGATAGCCTTGTGCACTTTCAACATAATGATAAGGCAACTGATGTACGACAGCCGGCACCTCTCCCAACACTTGGCGCTGTTGCTTGAGCAGTGGCTGAATCTGACGTGAAGCACCCTGATAATCCTGTTTGATTTGCTCAATATCCAGCTGTCCGTTTTCTATCATCAGCCAGTGCTGGGCATATGGCTGATACTCAGACTTGAGTTCAGTTAAAGCAGCATGATCAGTTTCAGTCATCAAATCAGCATGGGAAATAACCATGATATTGGCAACTTTCAGCTGATCCGCATACAGGTTCTGATGCGTCCAGTCCCGATCATGTAAACGTGAACCATCGACTACCGTGACCAGAGCCTGCATTTTCAAATGACTCTGCCAATGCGGTTCGGTGAGCTGTTCCAGCAGTTGCCCGGGATGTCCGAGTCCTGTAGGTTCAATAAATAGCCGGTCCGGTTTGGTTTCTGACAATAGCCGGGATAAAGCAATCTGCATTGGCAACTGACTGCTACAACATAAACAGCCGCCCAGCAATTCTTTCACTGCATAGCCCTGATCCTGAGGCAGTAATTGCTGGTCGACGCCAATCTGACCAAACTCATTCATCAGCACAGCCCAGACTTCTTGCTCCGGTTTCTGGCTCAGTAAATATTTTAATAAAGTGGTTTTACCAGCACCCAAGAATCCGGAAATGATGTGTACAGGAATAGGCTGCTGAGCGGCAAGAACTTTCAAAATTGATTCTCAAAGATAGAATTAGAAGTAGTAAACCTGACTATTATAGAACACTGGACTCTTGCAAAAATGTTCATTCTTGGATGATTAGATTCTATTTATCTCGGTTCAAATAAAAATAACAGTCTGTAGTAAGTACTTTTTAACCGTTAACTAGTTCACTTAAACGCTATATTTGAAATATTTACACACATTTCCAGCTAACAATTTCCTATACATTTAACAGAAGAAAACAAATTTCCAATGATTGTATTTGCTTGCTTAACAGCTTCGTGCGGCTTTTGTTAATTGCTTTGCTCCATAAAATTTTCATGCTTAGGATGAATTCCTGCCGGATTGATGTGATGGTCATTCGGCAGTTTATAAATGTAATAAAAAGGATGCTCAACATGAAATATGCACAAATCTTACTTGCAACAACGCTTACTGCAGCCGCAGCTACCAGTTTTGCAGCAAACAACACCACTGACACGAAGACCACTGAGGAACAGAAAGTCACTGTGATAACTCAGGAACTTCCTGCAACGAATAACCCAAATCCAAATGTAACCACAGCTGGACCTGCTGACCAGCCTGCTGCGTCTGAAGCTGCTACAGAAGACAAAGATGGTAAAAAAACGACTAAGTCGACATCGACTCGTTAATCAGGTTTAAAGCAACATCTCGTGCAGTAAATCTCCAGTAGGTTTAACCTATGCTGCCGGATGTAGACTAAGGCTGAATCATGCAACTGCGTGATTCAGCTTTTTTATACCTTATAGGCTATTCACTATAGCCAGAAATGATCATAGGATTCATTCATCTTATGAATAAATTTAAATATTATTATTTATTATCAATAACTTATTAAAATAAAATTCTTTTCAACTAAATCTTTTTGATAGACATGACCTACTATGGACTAGCTTGTTTAGCGCTATTGATTGTTCCTTAATAGTCTCAATCCTGAATTGATGGAATGGACATTCGCGATGAGCAATACAAATTACACCACTGAAGTGGCGATTTTGGGGGCTGGCCCAGTAGGCTTAACGATTGCCAACTATTTAAGCAAACAGGGTATACAAGTCACCGTAGTTGAACAGCTAGATAGTCTGATCGATTATCCGCGTGCCATCGGCATTGATGATGAATCCTTGCGTACCATTCAATCTTTGGGACTGGTTGATCAGGTCTTGCCGCATACTACCCCGAATCATGCCATGCGCTTCCTGACACCCAAAGGCCGTTGCTTCGCAGACATTCAGCCACTGACTCGTGAATTTGGTTTCTCCCGCCGTAATGCTTTCATTCAGCCACAAGTAGATAACGTTCTGCTAGAAGGCCTCAAACAATATAAAAAAACTGAAGTACTTTTCTCTCGCCATCTGACACATTTCAGCCAGGATGCTGAGGGTGTAACTTTAAATGTTCAGACTAAAAATGGCAGCTTAGAAACCATTCGTGCGCAATACCTGATTGCCTGTGATGGTGGAAACTCTTATGTACGCCGTACCCTCAACATTCCATTCGAAGGTGAAACTGCGCCAAACCAGTGGATCGTGATTGATATCGATAATGACCCATTGGCAACCCCACATATTTATCTATGCTGTGACCCGGTGCGTCCTTATGTATCAGCTGCCCTGCCGCATGGCATTCGCCGCTTCGAATTCATGGTCATGCCAGGCGAAACTCAGGAAGAACTCAGCAAACCAGAAAATATTGCCAAACTACTATCTAAAGTTTTACCGAATACCGATGGAATCGAAGTGATTCGTCAACGTGTCTATACCCACAATGCACGTATTGCAGATAAGTTCCGTGCTGACCGTATTCTGCTTGCTGGTGATGCTGCACACATCATGCCGGTATGGCAAGGCCAAGGCTATAACAGCGGTATGCGTGATGCCTTTAACCTGGCCTGGAAAGTTGCATTGGTGATCCAGGGTAAAGCAAGCCATGAATTACTGGACTCTTACCAGGTAGAACGTAAGGATCATGCCAAGGCGATGATCGATCTTTCAGTCATGGCAGGCCACGTCCTTGCTCCACCAAAAAAATGGCAAGGCTTTGTTCGTGACGGTATTGCTTACGCATTGAACTATATCAAGCCAATCAAACAGTACCTGCTGGAAATGCGCTTTAAGCCTATGCCGAAGTATCATGATGGTGCCCTGCTGGCCAATACTCAGAAAGACTCTCCAGTCGGCAAGATGTTCATTCAGCCGCAGGTGAAACTGGAGTCTGATGAAACTGTATTGCTGGATGAAGTGATTGGCAATGACTTTGCCATCATTGCCTGGGGGGTGGATCCGAAATGGGGCTTAAGCAAGCAAACGATACAACAGTGGAAAAAACTTGGCGTAAAATTTATCCAGGTTATTCCTACAGTTCAATTGTCTAATCAACATCGTAAGCAATACGAAGATGTGATCACCATTGGTGATATCGGTACGGACATTCGTACCTGGTTCGGCAAGACCAAGGACTCTATCGTCATCCTGCGTCCAGACCGCTTCGTGGCAGCCTTAGCGATTCCTCAATCTATAGAAAGCACAAGTCAGGCGCTATTTAACAAGCTCCATGTCAAATAATTGACCTCAGTCAAAAAAACCACGCTACGGCGTGGTTTTTATTTATAGATGAACATAGAAGCTAAGTTCGGTATTGCTCAAACCATGAAATATCTTTGAGAGAATCACGACGTGCCATTTGCTGTAGGAAAGGTTTAAATTCTTCCAACGTCGGCAAAATTTTGGTACTAATTGCGAAGATCAGACAATAGGCCACATATAGATCTGCAGCAGAAACTTTTTCACCTAAAAGATAAGGCTTGGCCTGCGACAAACCTCGTTTAAAAAAATCAAATACCGCGGCTTCGTTACCAAAACTTAAACTGGTTCGGACCTTTTCAATCTGTTCTTGAGATACTTGTAAATTTTTTACATCAATATATTCAGTCAGTGGCCCATGACAGAAGAAAATCCATTTTAAATAAGTACCACGCTTGGGATCATCTAAAGCGGGTGCCAATCCTTTGTCCTGATACTTATCTGCCAGATAGATGATAATAGCCGCCATTTCTGAAATTACGACGCCTTGATCAACCAGACAGGGAACTTTACCCATCGGATTGATCTGAAGATATTCAGGTTGATGCATATCTTTAAAAGGAACTTCCACCTGCTCAAGCTGGTCTTCAATCTGTAGTTCTTTAAGTATAGGCAGCAAGGTCATGCCACGTGACTGAGGGTTGTTATAGAGCTTCATCATTCTGCTTCAACCGATTTCTTATTTTTTGAATTTCAGTATAAAGCGATTTTCTTCTGCGATTAAAAAGCATGTGCTACAGATCATTTCTGTAACACATTTCATTTATGGAAGATCAATAATTTACTTAAAAAGGTCTACACAAAACTTTTCTTTGAGCACTTTCAGAATCAGCTCAATCGCAGGATGCTGGTTATTTTTACGGTAACTGACATAGAGAGCAATCATCGGTAAAGGTTCCAGCGTTTTTTTCACCACAATATTATCGCCGAGTAAAGGAATCACATAAGCGGGTACCAGGCTCCAGCCGACGCCCATGCCGACCAGGTTGACATTCAGCAGAATATTGGTGGAATACTGCACCACATTCACGTTCAGTTTTGACTGCCTAAAGAAATCATCAATAATCTTATGCAGCTGTGGTGAGGCCTGTTCATCACTAATCACAAAATCCTGATTCTCAAACTTCTTGATGCTGACATAGGGCATTTCTGCGACCGGAGAATTTTTCGGCACAATCAGCGTCAGTGGCTCATCAAAAATCTGAACGGACTCAAACTCATCCGACTGATCTCGGTAGCGGGTAAAGGCAATATCAATACTGCCCTGTCTCAGCGCGCTAAACTGTTCTGCATCGGTCAGGCTATGAAACAGTGCTTTCAGTTCAGGAAAATGTGCACGGATATTCGGCATGATATAAGGAAAAATTTTCATTTCCGCGACCGGTACGAAGCCGATATTCAGCTGACCCTTATGTGCATGGGCGATCTGACGGGCTGCCTGCACGGCACGTTCCGCATGTTCTAAGCTCAACAGAGCTTCCTTTAGAAAAGCCTGTCCAGCCTCGGTCAGCTCAACCTTGCGGTTATTCCGCTCCAGCAATTGCGCATCTACTTCACGCTCCAGATCCTTAATCTGCTGACTGAGTGAAGGCTGAACAGTATTCAGTTTTTCAGCTGCCCGAGTGAAATTCAGCTCTTCAGCCACTGTAACAAAATAGCGTAAATGTCTTAATTCCATTTTATTCTTCCGGTAAGGATGCTGAAATCGAAGGTCGCTTCCTGGCCACATATTGACGGTAGATCAATAAAGTGACAATCACCATCACTGCACAGAACATATAGGTCTTTTCAAAACCGTATTGCGCAATGATCATACCCATCACTACTGAACCCACTGCCAGTCCAATATCAAACAGGGTAAAAAAGGTAGAAATTGCATGGCCCATACGCTGTTTTTCGACAGATTGAATCGCCAGAGTTTGTAAACATGGAAATAATGAACCGTAACCAATTCCGATAAATACCGCAGACAACCACATAGTCCATTGGCTGGACATGACACTGACAATCATCATGCCAATCGCAAAGAAAATAAAGGAAGGATAGATAACTGCACTTGGTCCTTTACGGTCGTAAATTTTGCCCACCCAAGGCCGTACCAACAACATTGAGGCCGCAAAAACAATAAAGAAGATGCCGGTATAAGCCAGTAGTTGCTTGGTTTCACTAAAGGGCGTGATAAAACTCATGATACTGGAGTAAGCAAAAGCCGTGAGCAGTGCCACAAAACTCACCGCCAGCACTTTGACTTCAATAATGTCATGCAGGCTGAATTTTGATTTTTCGACCACTGTAGCTTGAGGTTTTGCTAATTCGGTAATTTTCAGCATGAAGGAAAAGATCAAGCCGATAGAGATAATCACGGCAAGCAAGCCAAACAGCACTTTAAAGCTGGTGAACTGAACTACGGTTAAGGCCAGTAATGGACCAAATACCACACCCAGATTAGTCGACATGACAAAATAGCCCATGCCCTCACCCTTACGAGATTCCGGAATAAACTCATTTGCAACGGGAACGGTGACCGTCGTCAGTATGCTGAACCAGATCCCATGTAAGAAACGCACTGCCAATAATGACCACATGCTATCGACCAGCAGATAACTAAAGGAAAATAAGGCAAAAATAACTCCGGCTCCGCGCATTGCCAATTTCTTGCCGAGTTTCTCGATAATCATGCCAGAAAAAGGTCGAATGGCGATGGATGAAACTAAGAACAGAGTCAAAGCCAAACCTGCTTCTTTGACTGATCCGCCCAGACCTTTCATGATATAAACCGGCAGAATGGTCAGTAAGGCAAAGTAATAGACAAACAGGAACAGATTGTTCAATAAACACAGAATAAAGGAGCGATTCCATAAGCGCTCAGGACTAGCAGACATAACACGCAACTTTTAAAAACAAATTTAAGAACTGACTAAACTCAGGGAGAAATCAAAGCTGGGCTTAAGGCCAGATCTACCAGATTCTGGATATATTGATCATCCGGCATGCGGTTGAAGAAAATGATCTGGTAATGAATCGGCCCGTACAAGGTGTCCAGCATCAGATCAAAAGGATAATCCGCACGTAATTCCCCACGCTCGATGGCCTGTTGAATCAATTGGTGGGTTTGTTTTCGACGTGGTAATAGATACTGCTGAAAAAAGTCTGCAGCCAGCTCCCGATGATTGGCCATAACGACCAGCAAAGCTCGGCCTACCGGATGATTAAGCGCCTGAACCAGCAGAGTTAGCTGTTGAACCAGATTGCTGCGCAAGCTTTGTGAAGCATCCAGTTCAAATACCCCTGCTGTGCGCTGCTTGAAAGCATCTAGTACCAGTTCAGATTTATGTTTCCACCAGCGGTAAATCGTAGATTTGCCAACCCCTGCCCGTGCAGCCACATCTTCAATGGTTAGCTGATGATATTCACCTTCTGCCAGTGCATCCGAAACCGCCTGCAGAATACTGTGCTGACGCCGTGAACATTTTTCTTCTTCACTCATGCTTAAAACCAAAAAAACAAAACGATACGTATCGTTTCATAGTAGATTAAAAAACAAGCTTAAGCCAGAGTTAAATGAATTTTATAGGCAAAAAAAAAAGACCTCTCATTGAAGGTCTTTTTAATAAGCAAATTAAGTTTAGTTCTTAGCTATGCGCTGATTTTTTATAGATACTGCATGAAGGATGATGATTTTCCTGCAGACGGGCAACTTTACGTTGTTCAGCTGCTTCAAAACGGCAACGTTTCCAGTCATTGTCCAGATTCAGCGGTGGAATCTGTTTAGGCTTACCATTTTCATCAACAGCGACCATCGTGAAGTAGCAACTATTGGTATGGCGTACAGTACGTTTCTGAATATTTTGCGCTTCTACACGAATGCCAATTTCCATTGAAGTACGACCTACATGGTTCACACTTGCCAGGAAAGTCACCAGCTCACCCACATGAATCGGTTCTTTGAAATTTACTTTGTCTACAGACAGGGTTACGACATAACTACCCGAATAGCGACTCGCACAAGCATAAGCAACCTGGTCCAATAATTTCAGAATTGTTCCACCATGTACATTTCCTGAAAAGTTCGCCATATCTGGCGTCATAAGAACCGACATCGTTAACTCTGACTGGTCATCCGATGCTGTTGCAATTTGATCTAAAGGGGCCATCGTTTTCTCTGAACTCTTTGAATGACAATGATATAGACCATTATTATAGCGTTTTTGGCCTAAATAAAATGTTCAATTCGGCAAATAAAACATCATAATTCTTGATATGAAATTTTTCTCCATACAAAAAAAAAGATATCCCTCTGAGGATCCATAGAAATCATCAGAAAGTTATTTTCAGTAACTATAAAATAAACAGGAATTTATCCACTAAATTATTTTCTTGAATCAATGCACTGTGATGAAGAGATTTTCCATTAAGCATGCAAAACTCGGTTTAGGAAAATGCATGCATTAACAAAAAATAACCTCGAATTAAGCAGGCACCTGTCTCAACATTTCTCGCGCCACATTCTCATAACTTAAAGTCTGCTGGCCATGCAATATAGTTTCAACGGTAAAAGAACCATCGGGATGAACTTTAGTTACAGTAAAAATCGTATTTTCAAACTGAGCTAGTGTGACTTGCTGGCCAATTTCGATGTGATTCATATGGCTTTTACATTTATTAATCTGTCGATTTTTATTCTGTCATGATCTTCTAAGCTTTTGAACAGTTGTTTAACTTAAGTCTGTGAATAATTTTGTTAAAATCAAAAAATAGCCTTAAAACATTTTCATAAAATCACTATAGTTTTATAATTCAAATATTTATTTCCCATTGAAACTTGGGCTTTAAGTGACTTTCAATAGGTAGAAAACATTAGCTCATCTCTAAAAACGATGAACAAAAATGAGCCATTTTTCACCTACTTGAGAAAAGCGATAAATATTTTTATACATCTATTTGAAAGATAAATATTTTATTCAAAATCTTAGAACAAACTATTGTTGCTGAGCCAAGAGCAATGGAATCTGATGACCCTGGCTATAATTATGCTTCTGATAGACCTGAGCAATTTCTGGTAGCTTGAGTTTAGCCGCCTCGATGCCAGCGTCCATGGTCAACTCCCTGCCACGCACATCAAAAATATGACCTTTTTCGCGTAAGTCTGGCTGAATCACCACATCGGCATATTGCAGCTCTTCAGAAGCTAAACGTTGCTGCATGATATTAATATTCTGGTTGAATAGGCCCCAGACATTAGTGGTTTCGGTATGGATTGGCTGCGCCAGAATATCGACAGCAATCACAATATCAGCGCCCAATTCACGAGCTACTTTAACTGGCACCGGACTGACCAGCCCTCCATCCACATATTCTTTTTTCTGGATGACAGTCGGAATAAACATGCTTGGAATAGAAACAGATGCACGTACTGCCTGACCAGTATTACCATAATTGAAGACTACCCGCTTACCCTCTTTCAAGGCTGTTGCTACCACAAACATCGGAATTTTCATGGCTTGCAAAGGCGTCTGATCAACCTGCAAATTCACATAATTTTCAACTTTTTTGCCATCAAAAAAGCCTTTGCGGTCTAGCTTGATGTCGCGAACATCAGTGGCTTTCATACTTAATGCAATATTACGCAGTTCAATCGCCGGTTTACCACTGGCATAAATGGAACCGACAATACTGCCAGCACTGGTTCCCACAATAAAGTCAGGTTGTATGCCTGCCTGCTCCAGCACTTCAATCGCCCCGATGTGCGCATAGCCACGCGCACCGCCACTGCCAAGAACCAGTGCAATCACCGGACGGTTTTCTGTTTGCTTAATTTTGCGGAAATTGATCTGGTTTGGACGTGCCTGGGCTTCTGCTACTGAACTGGCAGATTTGATATGACTAGAGTTAGATGGATTAAAACCGGATGTCGTTTGGCAGCCGCTCAAACCTACCATTGTCATCGCCAATATACTCAGTACATATTTCTGCATGCAGAGCACGTCCTCATTTTGTTAAAGCAACATAGTGTATAAACACATGCTTAAATAATCTGTAGAATTTCGTAAAACTGTCATACAGTTGCACTAATGTCTTTCAATTTTCAGCCACTGTATGAATACACCTTCACTGTACCGGATCTTTCTCACTTTCCTGCAACTGGGCTGTATGGCATTCGGTGGACCGGCAGCGCATCTGGTGTTTTTTCACCGTAAATTTGTCGACCAGTTACAGTGGTTAAATGCGACACAATATGGCCAGCTGGTTGCATTAGCGCAGCTTTTGCCCGGCCCAAGCAGTAGTCAGGTAGGCCTTTCAATTGGCTATCTGCAAAGAGGTTATGCTGGGGCATTCGTGGCTTGGCTTGGATTTACTCTGCCTTCAACGCTTCTGATGAGCTTGATCGCAGTACTCGGTCAGCACTATTTCCATATTCTAAACTCAAACAGCTTTCATAGCATTCAATTGATCGTTTTTTCTGTAATCGTCTGGGCATTCTGGCAAATGCTTAACAGTTTCTGCAAGAGCATCTGGCAGTATGTACTGGTCTTGATTTCAGTCCTAATCCTGAGCTTCATTAGTATCAGTTTGAATCAGCTATTAGTCATTATTTTAGGGGCAGTTTTTGGCCTTGTAATGGCAAAATTTTCTAATCCTCAGGAAAATAAGCCTGCTTCAAATTCATCTACCATTCACTCAAGTTATATTCGTCCACGTCATGCACCCTACTGGTTCATCGCATTTATACTGCCCTTTTTCCTGATTCCTCTACTAGTCAAATCTGGTTCTTGGCCTGAACTCGCATTTTTTGCTGATTTCTATCAAACTGGCTCATTAGTCTTTGGTGGCGGACATGTCATTCTGCCTTTGCTGCATCAGGACTTTGTGGCGACCAATTTACTTTCGCCCCAATCTTTCGATCTAGGTTATGCATTTGCCCAATTGATGCCGGGTCCATTATTTAGTTTTTCCAGCTATGTCGGTGCTCTGTTGCCTTGGACAGGTTCATCCTGGATTAATGCACTGTTAGCAACCTGTGCCATTTTCCTGCCTTCGTTTTTTCTGATTTTTGCTACTTTGCCTTATTGGTCATGGTTAATGCAGCAACGTATTATTTTTCAGGCGGTGAACGGGATTAATGCAGCGGTGGTCGGTCTGCTTTTATATTTGCTGATTGATCTCTCTCAGGCATATTTTCGTTCCTGGTCTGATCTGGTTTTTGTCATCGTGATGATTTTACTGTTACGCTCGAAATTACCAGTCTGGTTCAGCCTGATTGCTGGCTTTATCCTATATCAAAGCTATCTTAATTTTGTGTCATTCTAACCATTTAAACCCATAAAAAAGCCCCGAACCAGTCGGGGCTTTTGCTCAAGTCTTACCAGATATCTGATTTAACTTTATCTTTAAATTTCGGATGATCATCGAGCTTAAACTCTGGTTGCTCGATGCCACGTTTCAGCTGACCGGTATAGTCCTTGAGCAGCATCAAAATAAATGGCATCAGCAGTACAATCGCAATCAGGTTAATACTGGCCATGACGCCCATGAACAGGTCCGCCATATTCCAGATCAACGGTACACTGGCAATCGAGCCGAAATACACCATAAACAATACCAGCAACCGGAAAATAAACATGACCTTGCTGTTATTATTGATGAACTGAATATTTCCTTCTGCATAGGCATAGTTACCAATGATAGAAGAATAGGCAAACAGGAACAGAATCAAGGCCAGGAAGTCATCGCCCCAAGCACCAATCTGGCTTTCAAGCGCCATCTGGGTCAAGGTCACGCCTTCAAAACCGGCATTTTCATATAGGCCAGAAACCAGAATCACGATAGCGGTACATGAACACACAACGAAGGTATCTACAAATACGCCAAGCATTTGAACCAGACCCTGATTCACCGGATGTTTCACGTCAGAGGCAGCCGCCGCATTCGGTGCTGAACCCATCCCCGCTTCATTCGAAAATAAACCGCGCTTAATCCCCATCATCATGGCCATCGAGATCATGGCACCGAAGAAACCGCCTGCAGCTGCTTCAAACTCAAATGCTTTGCTAAAGATCAGCTGAAAAATAGACGGCAACATATCGTAATTGATGACGGCGATATATAAAGCTACACCCAGATAAAGAACTGCCATGAAAGGGACCACCCCTTCAGCAACTTTTGCAATCCGTTTGATCCCGCCAAAAATAATCATGGCCGTAATCAAGACCAAGACCAGACCAATCCAGGAAACTTCCAGATCGAAACCACCTAATGGCAACATCAGATTGGCTTCATTCCAGCCCCAGGCATGTGAGGTTGCACCCGTAATGGCATTGGCCTGCACGGCATTGAACACAAAGCCATAGGTCGTAATCAGTGCAATTGCAAAGACAATTCCCAGCCATTTCTGTTTAAGACCCTGAGTAATGTAATACGCAGGTCCACCACGGAATTGCTGATTCTTGTTATCCCGAACTTTAAACAACTGGGCTAATGATGATTCTACAAAAGCAGAACTCATTCCCAGAAATGCAGTAAACCACATCCAGAACACAGCACCTGGACCACCGACAGCAATCGCAATGGCAACACCTGCAACATTACCCACACCGACCCGGCTAGCCAGACCTGTTACAAAGGCCTGAAACGGCGTAATACCATGGTCATCATCGACCTTGCCACGACTACGTTTCATGACTTTGATACTGTGCCAGAATAAACGGATCTGTACTGCACCGGTCATGATCGTATACAAAATACCGACTGCGACTAGAAACACCACCAAAAAGTCCCAGAGTGGACCATTTAAGGCATCGACCCAGCCCAGTAAGGTTTCATTTAGCTGATCATTCATGTCATATCCTTATGAGCTTATGACTCATTATCAAGCTTAAAATTAGACGAAAAATTTCAAGATCATCTGGATGATCGTGGCATTAATCAAGTCAACGAAGAAAGCACCACATAATGGAACGATCAGAAAGGCTTTATGCGAAGCGCCATACATATTGGTAATCGCCTGCATATTGGCAACAGCCGTTGGGGTTGCACCCATCCCGAAACCACAGTGACCTGCAGCAAGTACTGCGGCATCGTAGTTTTTGCCCATCACCCGGAAAGTGACAAATGCTGCATATAAAGCCATAGTCAAGGTCTGTGCACCGAGAATCACCATCAATGGTCCTGCCAGATCCGCCAGTTGCCATAATTTTAATGACAGCAGCGCCATGGCCAGATAAAGCGACAATGAAGCATTACCAAACACATCAATCGCACGGTCGAAGATCTGGATTTTCAGGATGCCTTCCAGCACGTTACGCAGAATCACACCGCCTGCCAGTGCCCATACAAATGTTGGCAGTTCAAATACTGTATCTTTACTGAAGCCAGTCATCAGTTCTGCAAATGCCAGACAGCCTGCAAACAGACCAAGTGTGGTAATGGCATTATCAGCGGTGATCAGACGGACACGATGTGGATATTCAAATTGCACATATTCATCTGTCGTGCTGTCCATTGGCGTATTGTCACGCTTTTCGATCTGCTGATCGGTACGTGCCACCGCAAGATTATGACGGTTAATCAACAGTTTCGCCAAAGGTCCACCGATAACACCACCAATGATCAGACCAAAGGTTGCACTTGCCATCCCGAGCGCCAAAGCCCCCTGAATACCATGCTCAACCTCCATAATTTCACCCCAGGCGCCAGCAGTACCGTGTCCACCAGTCAAGGTAATCGAACCGGCAATCAGACCGATCAGAGGATCAATACCTAACAAGCTTGCCAGCCCCATACCCACTGCATTTTGTAGGGCAATAAATGTTGAGATGGCAACCAGGAAGATCACCAGTCCGATCCCGCCTTCGCGTAATTTAGCGAAGTTCGCACTCAGACCGATCGAAGCAAAGAAAATCAGCATAAAACTGGTTTGCAGTTCCGCGCTCGTGGTAATGCTGTAGCCCCAGAACGAATGAACCAGCAGAGAGATAACCGCTGCAACCAGACCACCTGCGACAGGTTCAGGAATGTTGTAACGTTTTAGAAAATCGATTTTATCTACCAGAAACCGGCCCAGTAATAGCACAATTACTGCAGCGATCAGGGTATAAAATGCGTTAAAAGTAAAATCCATAATTTTTTTGTCCAAGATGGTTCTGAATTTTTGTCATTCTAAAAGTCGTGTTGCGATTCATTTCCACAGAAGAAAACCTTACATTACCCCATGTAATTGTCATCTACTTCATTCATCCATCGCCTTTAGAATCAACAAAGCATTCCGCATCTGTTTCAAACTTATGAATATCATCGTGATGATCATATTCAGTGAGAGATTTATAAAAGCGAAAAACAGCCTTTTGCTGATTGCATAAGCTACGCCAGATGCATAAATTCATCTAAGCGTGCAACTCATAGCGATAACATCCAGCCTATATTTTTTACTTCTCAACCAGCATGAATTGCTGCATGAGTGCTTTTAACCTAACTGAGTTCATCAAGTCATTTGCAATAAGATATTTCAAATAGAGCTTGACCATGCAATCTTCATTATTTCTTCAAAATGCATGTATTCAACTGAAAAGTCGCACATTATGCTGTTTCTTTGTATAAAGTTTTATTGTTTTTTATTAACTATAGTTAGCGAATATATAAAAAATAATTATAACTTCTTATTTTTTATAGTTTACTACCCCCAAATTTTAATCGAAATAAAATATTAATTGAAAGTAAAAACGGATATTTAATTTTATTTTTAAGATTGAATTTTAATCATTCTATTTTGTTTTCAACTTTCCTTTTAGTTCCAGCCATCGATGTTAATTGCTCAAGATATCAGCATCTAAAATATCGGTTGCATGTTTAGAAGGAGTTTTGTTTAAGCATTCAATAAATTTCTTAGGCTATTTATATAACTTCTATATCTCTTAAGTGCATTCTCATTCATGTGATTTTTATTAATCATCATAATTCACTGTGAAACTAAAATTCCCCCTGCCCGACAGAGTTTGTTTGGTTTATAGTCAGTTCACCATCATTAAGGATATGAGATTGGAAATTAGAATGGATCAAAACCTCGTTCATGCTGTAGATCAAACCATTACTTCCCGTCATTCAGTTCGTGCTTTTCTGGATACGCCGGTCAGTACCGACATGCTCAAAGACATTTTGACTGTGGCCAGCCGCGCCCCTTCAGGGACCAATACCCAGCCATGGAAAGTATATGTGCTGACAGGGAAAAAGCGTGATGAGCTGGTGCAGCGTGTCTGTCAGGCGCAAATGGAGCTTTACCAGAATCCGGCACTGGCCGAGCAATATAAAGAAACCTTTGCCTATTATCCCGAACAATGGTTCTCTCCTTATATCGACCGACGCCGTGAAAATGGCTGGGGCTTATATGGTTTGCTGAATATCCAGAAAGGCGAAAAAGAAAAAATGGCGCGCCAGAACCTGCGTAATTTTGAACTGTTTGATGCACCAGTGGGGCTATTCTTCACCTTACATAAAGATTTGGGCATAGGTTCAAAAATGGATATTTCCATGATGATTCAAAACGTGATGCTGGCTGCCAAGGCACGTGGTCTGGATACCTGTCCGCAGGCTGCCTGGAATCATTTTCATAGCATTGTGCTAGATGTACTGGGAGCAGGTGAAGATGAAGAGCTGGTCTGTGGCATGTCACTAGGCTATGCAGATCCAGACCATATCGTAAATACCTTTATCACCCCACGTGTCCCGGTAGAGGAATTTGCCGTTTTTGTAGATGAATAAGATTTGATAAGCCATGATCCAAGCATCAACTTTGAGCTGCTTGGATTGTCTGACAGAGATATAGAGTTCTTGCAGCTCCTTATTTCTGTTTAACTCTAGGCAGTTCTAATTTCAATACAGATCTAAAGGCTATAACTACAAAGATCGCCATTACCAAGGCCATATTGAATAAAGCATCCCACAGCATAAAGTTCAGCAAAACCCCACCCAACAAACCGCAGGCAAATTGCATACTGCCCATGATCGCACTGGCGGTTCCCGCACGCGCGCCCTGCTCTGCCATGGCCAGCGCCATCGCATTCGGTCCCACAAAACCAATCGAGGCCACAACGACAAATAAGGCCGCCATAACTAGGACAACAGATTCAATATTCAGATAGCCTAAAACCAGTAAAGCCAGGACACCGATTCCCTGTAAAGAAGCACCTAGTTTTAAGCGACTTAATACTGAAAGATATTGAGCCAGATGCTTATTCAGGG
Source organism: Acinetobacter sp. YWS30-1 (assembly GCF_033558715.1). Classification (NCBI taxonomy): domain Bacteria; kingdom Pseudomonadati; phylum Pseudomonadota; class Gammaproteobacteria; order Moraxellales; family Moraxellaceae; genus Acinetobacter; species Acinetobacter sp. YWS30-1. The sequence continues at coordinate 2,284,797 of NZ_CP114606.1, forward strand.
TCGAGAACAGCATGATTCCAACGGCATTCCCCCCGAAAGCATAAGCAAACTGCTGCTCGGTCAGATGATAATGATCCATCAGAATGGCTGAAGAAGCGCTGATATAGCAGAACATCACCGCCCCAGAAAAACAGCCCACCAGCATCGGTCGTCTGAAACTTTCATCCTGAAAAATGGTTCGGTATAAACTCAATACCTGTTGCAAATTCAGTTTAAGACGGCGTTCCGGGGGCAAGGTTTCCTGAAAGAAAAAATGCACACAGACCAGACTAAACAAGCCACAGCCCATCAGCACCAAGAAAATAATATTCCACTCAAAGAACATCAGTACCCATGCGCCGAGACTTGGCGCAATAATCGGTGCAATGGTCGTTACAATCATCATGCTGGCAAAGGCCTGGGCAGCCGCCTGCATATCCAGCCGATCACGAATGGTTGCTCGGGCAACCACGACTCCTACACATCCTCCTAAGGCTTGTAATACCCGTGCTGCAATCAGGCTCCATTCATTCTGTGCAAACATACATAACAGGCTGGCCAGAATATACAGACTCAATCCAAAATAAAGCGGTGGCTTACGTCCAATCCGGTCACTGATCGGGCCATATAGCAACTGCCCAACCGCCAGTCCAAGGAAATAAGCTGGCAGACTATTGGAGACCATCTGGGTACTGACACCAAAATCCGCTGCCATTTCTGGCAAGGCAGAGAGATACATATCAATGGATAAAGGACCAAGTGCAGTCAGTGAAGCCAGCAAAATAATCCAGGACATGGCATAAGGCCGTGGTGCTGTCGTATTGGAGTTCATGTAATTAAAGATTTTAATGCGTAGTAGGCAGACAAATTAACATAGCGCATAGTATGATTTACATGGAAATTAAAAGTTATAAATATACTTTTTCTCATATGTATATTCAGCTTTGCAGCAGAGACTGCAAGAGAAAGGATCACCGTTGAAATCTTGGCTCAATCGTCTTAAGCACGCGACCTATAATACGACCCTGATGTATAACCTGCGTATGCTGATCGCTTTTGCAGGAACTGCCTTCGTTCCCTATTTCATGGGACAGCAGTTAATGACTATTCCACTCACCCTTGGGGTGGTGGCCGCAGGTTTAAGCGATATTGATGACCGCTTTTCCGTACGTATCCTGAATCTGTTCTATACCTATTTAGGCTTCTTCATTACCGCAGTGGCAGTCTATCTGTTATTTCCTTATCCGCTGCTGTTTGCTTCTGCCCTCATTGTTTCTTGTATTGTCCTGATTCTGCTTGGCTCGCTTGGTCGACGTTATGCCACGATTTCCTATGGCTGTCTGGTGATTTCTGTCTATTCCATGCTGGGGGTTGAACTTTTTGATGGATGGTATCAGCAGGCAAGCTTGCTGCTGATTGGTGCGGTCTGGTATGGCTTTTTGTCGACCCTCAGCTTTCTACTGTTTCCTGCGCGACGTGCACAGGATAATCTGGCCAAATGCTATGCCTCATTGGGTGATTTCCTCTATGCCAAGTCGAATCTGTTCGATGTCGATATGACTGCAAAAAGTTATCAGCAAAGTATGATCGAGCTGTCACTGGAAAATGGCAAACTGATTTCAATTTTTAATGAAATGAAGACTGTCCTTTTGACCCGCCTGAAAGGTGACCGGGGTCAGAAAGATACTCGTCGTAGCCTGCAATATTATTTTGTGGCACAAGATATTCACGAGCGTGCCGATTCTGCGCATATTGATTATCAGAAACTGGCCAAGATTTTTGAACACAGCGACGTTTTGTTCCGTTTTCAGCGCATCCTGTCGATTCAGGGCAAAGCCTGTAAAGACCTGAGTGAAAGCATTCAGCAGCGCAAAACCTATAAACATAATAAACGCTTCAAACATGCCTTTGAAAACCTGAGATTGTCCCTGGAAAAATTGCGTACAGAACAGCAGTATGATCAGGTCTGGATCAATGCCCTATTTGCCTTATTCCAGAACCTGAAATCCATTGATGCGCAGTTACGCAACCTGGAAACTGAACGTAATATCAAATTTGATCGTGCTAAACATATTGAAAACCAGCTCAAAGATGACGACCTGAAAGGCTGGGAAGATATCAAGATTCGGGTCAAGCAGCATCTGACACCTGAATCGGTGTTGTTCCGTCATGCCATTCGTCTGTCGATTGTGCTGCTGATCAGCTATATCTTTGTCCAGCTGACCGATATTCAGTATGGTTACTGGATCCTGCTTACAGCACTATTCGTCAGCCAGCCTAACTTTAATGCTACCAAGCGCCGCTTACGTTTACGTATTGTCGGGACTCTGGCAGGTATTCTTTTGGGATATGCCATTCTGTACTTTATTCCTTCTGTTGAAGGACAATTATTGCTGCTGATTTTGAGTGGGATTCTGTTCTTTGAATTACGCAGTAAACAGTATGCACAGGCCACTGCCTTTATTACCATTCTGGCCCTGATCAACTTTAACCTGGACGGTATGGGCTTTGCCGCAGCTATTCCACGTATGATTGATACCCTGATTGGCTGTGCGATTGCCTGGTTTGGTGTGAGCTTTATCTTTCCAGACTGGAAATTCCGTCGCTTGCCACGCAGCATTAGCCGTAGTCTGCAGGCAGAATGTGACTACTTGAGTGAAGTGATTGAACAGTATAAGTCTGGACGAAATAATGGTCTGACCTACCGCGTGGTACGTCGTGCAGCTCATAATACGGATGCTGAAGTTGCTTCCCTGATTTCGACTTTGGCCACTGAACCTGATTTTGATCCGGTGCAAAAATCACAGGCTTTTGAGTTCCTGTGCCTGAATCATACTTTTATCAGTTATATTGCCGCGCTGGGTGCGCATCGTGAAAAAATTCAGGATCAGGATGTGCTGGACTTGCTAGACCAAGCCCTAGAAAATATTCGTGGTGCCCTGCTTTATGATGAAGTCCCTGACCTAAGTACCCAGAATATGATTCAGAATATCCGTCAGCGTCTGTCACAACAGCAGGAAGAAGACCAGAAACCATTGATTATTTTACAGCAACTGTCTTTAATGTTTAGTATCTTGAAGCAATTGAGTCAGTTAAAGCAAAGTTTAAGTCACGAACGTGATGAACAGGCCACTGAATTGGCTTCATTATAATTTGGCCGATTTTGGAACAATATACTCACTGAATCAGCACAATTAATGCTAAACTTTTTACAGTTTTAAATCTGTTAATTTCATTATGACCGCGAAAAATTTATACGCTTATACCCTACAGCCTGTGAACTATGAAATTTCAGAAGCTGAGCAACGTCATGCTCAGCTGATGATCTGGCGTAGTACCAATAAAATTGGCATGAAAGCCTGGCTGATCATGGGTGCTATTGTTGCCTTGTCTATTTTGGGAATTATCCTGATCAAGAACTACTCAACAGTTATCTGCTGGGTGGCGATTGTCTGTGTAGTCCTGTATTACCTGATTCGTACTTTCGGTCTGGAATGGTATGTTAAACGCAAGATGAATGAATTTCCGGTACAGGAAATTAAAGGCATTCGTCTGGGCGTACAGCCACATGGTATTGTGATGCGCCAGAAAATGGGCATGCAGGAAGGTGTGGGTGCTATTGGCTGGAAAGACATCTATGAATGGTATAACACGCCAGAATTCATGCTGATCAATTTTAAAGTCAAAGGTCAGCAAGGTGCTTATATCTTACCTAAACGTTTAGACAGTAAAAACTTCTCTTTCGCAACCATTCGCAAGCATCTGCAAGAAGAAGTGGGCGCGCCAAAAGAAATCTAAGACATATCCCGATTTTGAAAGACCTCCTGTTTCGACATGGAGGTTTTTTTTATGTCTATCTTTTATCCGACTCATCGACACAAATGATAATGAGAATAAATATTATCATCATAATCTATAATTTATTCTGATTCTTCAGTTATAATTTGCCTACTTTTACACATACCAGCATAAATCTGACCATCATGTTTAAAAAGACATTTTTCCAAATCCACTGGTTTCTGGGGATTACTGCAGGTTTGATTCTCTCAATTATGGGAGTCACAGGTGCTATTTATTCTTATGAGCCGCAAATCTTAAAATGGATGAATAGCGACAGTTATACTGTACAGGTTCAAGAGCGAGATAAGCTTAGCCCTGCCCAGCTGTATCAGCATTTCCATACCCAAAACCCTGAAATGAAAATTAACAGTATTACCGTGGCACAGGATCCAAGTGCCTCCAGTACGGTCAATATTGTAAAAGAGGGAGCACGTCGTGGTTATAACATGATGGTCAACCCCTACACGGCTGAAGTATTGCCTGAAATTAAAGGTCGTGAATTCTTCCAGTTTGTACAGCAACTACATCGTAATTTAACAGTAGGTCCCGTTGGTAAACAGATTACCGGTGCCTGTACCCTGATGCTGATCTTTTTCGTCCTGTCTGGCCTGTATTTACGCTGGCCAAAACGTCATTCGATCAAGCAATGGCTAGCAGTGAAGCCACAACTGAAAGGCCGTAACTTTATCTGGGATCTGCATGCAGTGGTGGGTACCTGGGTGGTAATTTTCTACCTGATTCTGGCTTGTACCGGTCTTACCTGGTCTTATGGCTGGTGGCGTGATGGTATGTATAAAGTTCTGGGCGTAGAACGTCCACAACCAGAAATGCAGGCCAATGGCGGTCGCGGCGAAGGCGGGCCACGTGGTGAACGCGGACAACGTGGTGAAGGCCGTGAAGAAGCTGGCATGAGTCCAGAAAGTATTTCACGTGCACTGGATCAAAGCTGGGCTGGCTTCAGTACACAATTTGCAGGCAAATATTCGACTGTGACATTTAACCTGCCGAAAAAACCGGATGGTGAAATGCAGTTGAGTTTTGTTGACCCTGTGGCACAGCATGAACGTGCCCGCAACAATGCGACTTATAATTATCGCAGTGCTGAATTTACCGAAGTCCAGCTCTATGAAGATAAGAAGCTCAATGAAAAAATCATGAGCAGCATGTTACCGGTGCACCGTGGCAGCTTCTTTGGTCCTATTTACCAGTTCCTGGTCATGATTGCTGCATTATTAATGCCATTGTTCTTCGTGACCGGCTGGATGCTCTATCTGAAACGTCGTAAGCAGAAAAAACTTACTCTGGCTGCACGCCAAGGGGCAACTGCCCTGCCTCTGGATCCAAATGCCAAGCCTTGGCTGATTGCGTATGCTTCACAAACGGGTGTCTCTGAACAACTGGCATGGCGCACAGCTACTGCCTTACAGGAAGCACGTCAACCTGTCAGCGTTAAAGCAGTACAACAGTTAAGCCTTGCAGATCTGCAACAGGCAGAACAGGTTTTATTTGTAGCCAGTACTTATGGCACAGGTGAAGCGCCTGACCTGGCTTCATCTTTCGAAAAGAAAATTCTGTCTGCCAAAGCAGATCTCAGCCATCTCAATTATGCAGTTTTGGCTCTAGGCTCTCAGGAATACCCGGACACCTATTGCAGCTTCGGTCATCGTATTGACCAGTGGTTACAGCAGAATGGTGCCAAGCAGCTCTTCAAGACTATCGAAGTGGATAATGCAAATAATGAGCATATCCAGCAATGGACCAATGCCCTTGCCCATGTGACTCAATTTGAATTGCAGGATATGGGTATCGATAAAACCTTTGATCAATGGACTTTGAGCAAACGTGAATTGCTGAATCCAGACAGTCTGGGTGCACCTGCGTTTAATATTGAACTGGTTCCACAGCATGAAGCCGTGTGGCAGGCAGGTGATATTGCCGAAATCCAGCCAGGAAACAGCCCTGAACGTATCCGTGCATTTATGGAGAAATACCGTATTGCCGCGGGTACACAGGTACCTTCTCTGAAGCAAAGTATCGAACAGGCACTTTGGAATCGTGATTTGACTCAGGTTGATCCTTTTGATTCAGTAGATGAGCTGTTACAGCAATTACCAACTCTTGCTACACGTGAATATTCAATCGCCAGTATTCCAAGTCAGCAAGTGCTACGTCTGGTCGTGCGTCAGCAATCTGATGCACAAGGCCAGTTAGGTCTGGGCTCAGGCTGGTTAACACAGCATACTGCCCTAAAGTCACCGATTGCCCTGCGTATTCGCAAGAATGAATCTTTCCATCTGATTGCAGATAACCGTCCGATTATCTGTATTGGTAATGGTACGGGGATCGCAGGTTTGATGAGCTTGCTGAGTGCGCGTAACCGTCAGGACTATACTCAGAACTGGCTCATCTTTGGTGAACGTCAGCGTGCCCATGATTTCTTCTTTGAAGAAACCATTCAGGCCTGGCTGCAAATGGGTACATTAAAACGACTGGACCTTGCTTTCTCTCGTGACCAGCAGGAAAAAGTTTATGTGCATCATAAATTGCGTGAGCAGGCTGAAGAATTGAAACTCTGGATCGCTCAAGGCGCCGTGATTTATGTGTGTGGTAGCATTAATGGCATGGCCAGCGATGTCGATCAGGCTCTGATTGATATTCTCGGTGAAAGCACAGTAGATCAATTACGTCTGGATGGTCGTTATCGTCGTGATGTATATTAAGATCAGCTGATCTATAAAAGACCGGGCTTCATGCCCGGTTTTTTATTAATAAGATAGAAGAAAAGATAAAAAGATTAATAAAAATATGAGTATCCAAATATCCAGCCAACTTAAACGAAGTCTCAGCCTGATCTTTGGTTTGATCCTTGGCATAAACAGCCTCTGGTTAATAAGTCAGGGACAAAGACATTTCGGTGTTCTTTTGCCAATTTTCATTAGCGTAGCACTGATCCTGTATGCTCTGCTCTTTTCAGGCATTCAACGCTGGAAACAGCATTCCAGATTTAGAATCTGGTTCTGGAACAACCTCTGGGCCGGATTTCTACTCTGGATAATCAGTGTCGCAATCTTCTTCGCTTATATCCAGATGTCCATTCATTCAAATGAATCTACACAGCCTCCTGCCGCTATTCTGGTTTTAGGCAGCGGGATTACGAATGGACAGCCCTCACCCATCTTAAAAAGCCGTCTGGATACTGCAGCTAAATATGCAGCACACTATCCAGATGCTTTAATGATTATGACAGGTGGGCGTAATTATCGGGAAAGGCAAAGTGAGGCTGAAGTCATGCAACACTATATCCACACCACCTACCCAGAACTCATCAATCCTATCCAACTTGAAGATCGAAGCAGAAGTACTGCTCAAAACCTGATGTATTCTCAAGTGATATTGGAACAACAAAATATAAGTCAAAATGATCCTGTTGCGATTGCAACCAGTGATTTTCATAGTCCTCGTGCTCGTGCCATTGCCAGACACCAAGGTTATCAGCAAGTGATTAGTTTGAGTGCCAGTACTCCCCTTTATCTGCGCTATAACTCCTGGTTAAGAGAATATTTTGCCTTTTTGAGTGGCTGGCTGCTCAATGAATATTCACTATTTAAATAAGTGACTTAAACACTAAATTAATTTAAACGGATATGCCTTGGCGAAGGGATCGCTGGATTTTTGAATAGTTCAGGTTTCTGTACATAGACCTGATACAGGTAGTTTTTAAGATCCAGCAAAAGTTTTTCAGGCGCAACCAGAATATTCTGCCCTTCCGGTGTCAGATCCAATGACACAATAGTGCTTTCCTGACGTAAGAAAGGAATGACCTTTTCAACAAAATCTTTGAGGGTAATTTCCTGAATCTGGTAATTGGCCCAGTTATCTTTAATGAGTAGTCTGGCCAGACCTTTGCTTTGCCAGGTCGCGAAAGCTCGCTGTCCTGTCGGCGTGGCACATAAAGCCCAGCCCTCTTGGTAAAGTGCAAAAATGCCACCTTGGGCAACAATAGCTTCAATAAAATTTTTATAAACTTGTAGCGGATCGTAGGCGGTATTTTGCGATTTGATCGCTGCCTTGCGCTGATATGGATTTCTCATAGTCTGAAATCTTCAAATTATTATAGACTTCAAATTCTATGAAATATTCAGGATTTAGGCAAGAAAGATATGGTGGGCGCTGACGGGATCGAACCGCCGACATTCTGCTTGTAAGGCAGACGCTCTACCAACTGAGCTAAGCGCCCTGAAGAGTAAAAAATAACATCGTTATTTTTTATGATGCAAGACAAGCGTAGCGCGTAGTCTTGGATTTTGAAACACATTTTCCACATCAGGGAATGAAAAATGGCGCAGCGGACGGGACTCGAACCCGCGACCCCCGGCGTGACAGGCCGGTATTCTAACCAACTGAACTACCGCTGCATCGCGTATATCTTTAGAAGATATGGTGGGCGCTGACGGGATCGAACCGCCGACATTCTGCTTGTAAGGCAGACGCTCTACCAACTGAGCTAAGCGCCCTTAAAGGGTCAAACTGTTTGATTCTTAGGATGGCGCAGCGGACGGGACTCGAACCCGCGACCCCCGGCGTGACAGGCCGGTATTCTAACCAACTGAACTACCGCTGCATCACAAAAAATCTGGTGGGCGCTGACGGGATCGAACCGCCGACATTCTGCTTGTAAGGCAGACGCTCTACCAACTGAGCTAAGCGCCCTCAAAAGGTCTATCATGTAAATGGCGCAGCGGACGGGACTCGAACCCGCGACCCCCGGCGTGACAGGCCGGTATTCTAACCAACTGAACTACCGCTGCACTTACACAATGTCGCTATTGTGGCAAACGATTCATCAAGAACTTAAAGTGGCGCAGCGGACGGGACTCGAACCCGCGACCCCCGGCGTGACAGGCCGGTATTCTAACCAACTGAACTACCGCTGCACTATAAGTGTCTCAACTTTGAAAGAAGCTTGGTGGGCGCTGACGGGATCGAACCGCCGACATTCTGCTTGTAAGGCAGACGCTCTACCAACTGAGCTAAGCGCCCTTTCAAATCGACTTCATCGCTTGATGAGGTGCATTATAGAGAATCTTCACAGACTGTCAAACGCTTTTCTGACTGTTTTCTGCTTTTTCGGTGTGAGTGATTAAAAAATAGGTTGATTGTTAAAAAAAACAACACTTTTTGTTTATTTTTTAAGTCTATACCGATTTTTTAAAGATACTCTGTGAAACTAAAAGCCGGATTTTTACGGTTTTACTCATGAAAATTGAGACCAGAACATGCAACAGACTTCAGTATTGCTGAAAGATTATACAAAGCCTAGCTCACCGCAACGTTGTGATCCTATAATCTTTATTTTAAGAGCTTGCAGCCTTGTAAGAACAAATTGATGACTTTTATTGGCGGGCTATAAATCCTGTTTCTAACTCTATTTGTCTATAAAAGTAGAGTACATAGATGATCGATGACCTCATCTACTTTCCCTTATTTAAATAGAAGATATTTCAATTAATTTTAAATCATCCACAAATTTTCTTATGTCATTTAAGTCATTTAAACAGTCAGATTCAAAGGCTGTTCTGAAATATAGACCAGTGCATCTTCATTCACCAGTTCAAACAGCTCGGCCACATCCGTATTCCGCATGCGGATACAGCCATGTGACATTGCAATACCCATCGGCTCAGAATCAGGCGTACCATGAATATAGATATAACGTTGGTAAGTATCACAACCCTCGCCCTGGTTAAAACCTTCTTCAAGCCCACTTAGCCATAAGATCCGGCTGAGAATCCAGTCTCGCTGCGGGAATTGCTGTGCCAGTTCTGCATTATAAATTTCACCTGTCGCTTGACGGGCAATAAACACACTATTTAAAGGTGTCTGCTGGCCAAACTTTTCAGCGACTTTATGCCATCCACGAGGCGTCTTGCCACTATTTTCTGCTTCACCTATGCCATTCTTACCCGTAGAAATCAGGTACTGCTTATTATATTTTGGCAAATATAGTTTTTGTTGGGCGAGATCAATCAGGATTTCTGCCTGATCCAGCTGCAAATGGCTCATGACTTCTCTTTCTCTGTCTTGATAGTTTCTAGTTCTACTTTCTTTGTGGCCATGTGTTCTGGATGGATTATGTCCTGAACTGGTTCGGGTCGACGCCATAACCAGATCGCCACAATCAGCATGGTCACATCAGTAAAGATTTTGACTGCCAGCGGTGCTGTCGTAAATAACATGATAATGCCACTGATGAACATCATGATACTGGCCAGCCATTTGGCCTTGCGTGGCACAGTACCATTGGCACGCCAGGCTCTTAAAGTCGGACCATATTTTGGATGATTCAGCAGCCATGCATCCATCTGTGGCCAGCCTTTGGATGCCGCCCAAGCCGCCAGAATTAAAAATACTGTAGTTGGCATGCCGGGCAAGATTGCGCCGATAAAACCCAGTACGACAAATAGTACGACCAGGCTTCGCCAAAACAATATTTTCATAAATCGGTCCTACCCACAAAATTAGGGGTAGTATAAAGTGTTTTTAAAATCTGTCCGTTGTATTTGTGCACTTTTCACAGGATGTGCTATGCCCTTTTCCAGTCTAAATCATCATCTTGTAGAAGCATGGCAATATTATCAGCATCCTTTGGTGCGGCAACTGGCATTTGCTGTCGGTAGTCCAAACCTTCTGTCTCAAATTCCAGACGAACTTGAAGTCGTCCATGCTTTTGACTTACATGATTCTGAGACTTGGCAACATCACCTGCAAAATTATCATCCACGTCTGAAATATCTGGACCGGCATCCAGAAGAGCTGGAGCAATTCGTGCAGCAGCTTAAAAGCACCCGGCTGGGTTTGCGCTTTGAAATGCTGGTCTGGTTCTGGCTGCTGGATGATGCCTATCATCCTTATAAGCTTTTAGGTCATAGCATTCAGAAAATTGACGGCGCTAAAACACTGGGTGAACTGGATTTTCTGTTATTCAATACAGAGGCTGGTCTGACTGAACATTGGGAAGTGGCGCTGAAATACTACCTCGCAGAAGCCGATTTTAGCCTGCCAAACTGGTATGGCCTAAACCGCACCGATACTTTAATCCGTAAAATGAAGCATTTTACCCAGAAACAGTTTCAGTTTGATGAGGCTCTGGATCAGCAGATTGAGCAGCGTTTCTGCATGTTAAAAGGCCAGCTTTATCTTCCAGTACATCGTGCAGATCAGACCTTACCTGACTGGGTCAATACCCAACGTCGCATAGGCTTATGGGGTCAGCAGATTCCCGACCCAGCGGCTAACTTCTATCGTTTACAACGTCATGAATGGATTTATCCTAATGCGCAGATCAGCAGTTCAAGTCCCTATTGGTGGACAAATGGACTTTATAAAAAGGCTGATCAAGAGGATTTTTATATGTATCGCAGCCCGCTTCTACTACCCTTTCCTGCGCATAAACCCTTTTAAAACATTACATTTATTAACCGAAGCACTATGAAAACCACATATTTTTTATGTCGTATATTTTCTAATCTTAGTTCCACATCATAATAATTTTATTATCGATAATACGGAGATGATGATGAAAAAAATTCTTGCTGCTTCATTGGTAATGGCTTTTGTTTTAACTGGCTGTAACACTGTCAAAGGTGTGGGTAAAGACGTTTCTAAAGCAGGCGAAGCTGTAACAGGCACTGCAGAAAAAACTTCTGAAGAAATCCGTCAAAACTAAACTCTTTCTAGCTTCTCCACAAACCCTATCTCAGATAGGGTTTTTTTATGCAGAACATTCACATTACAGGCCATATTCGCCTATCATAGAGCCGACAAATTTATCGACTTATGAATCCATCGTATGACATCTTCCGCGACTCTTGATTTAAGCCTGCAATTATTACGTCAGCCTTCTGTGACCCCTATTGATCATGACTGCCAGAATATCATGGCAGAACGTTTGAAGAAGGTGGGTTTCAATATTGAATCAATGCGCTTTGAAGATGTTGATAATATTTGGGCGCGTAAAGGTACTGAAGGCCCGGTTTTCTGTTTTGCTGGCCATACCGATGTTGTGCCAACCGGCAACCTGGATGCCTGGAACTCTGACCCATTTGCGCCAGAAATTCGTGACGGCAAGCTATATGGCCGTGGTAGTGCCGACATGAAAACCGCCTTGGCTGCGATGGTTGTAGCCACTGAACGTTTTGTCGAAAAATATCCGAATCATAAAGGTTCAATTGCCTATCTGATCACTTCAGATGAAGAAGGTCCATCGATCAATGGTACGGTAAAAGTGATTGAAACTCTGGAAGCCCGTAACGAGAAAATTACCTGGTGTCTGGTAGGTGAACCATCAAGTACCAACAAACTGGGTGATATTGTCAAAAATGGCCGTCGTGGTTCATTGAATGCCAACTTGACTGTAAAAGGCAAACAAGGTCATGTAGCTTATCCGCATCTTGCAGTGAATCCAATTCATACAGCATCTAAAGCCATTGCCGAACTCTGCGAAACAGTCTGGGATAATGGCAATGAATACTTCCCTGCGACGTCTTTCCAGATTTCAAATATCAATGCCGGTACCGGTGCAACCAACGTTGTTCCAGGTACGATGAACCTGCTCTGCAACTGGCGTTATTCAACTGAAGTGACTGCTGAAGAACTAAAAGCACGTATGCTTGAAATTCTGGATCGTCATGGTGTGGACTATGATATTTCATGGACTTTATCTGGCCTGCCATTCCTGACACCAGTAGGTGAGCTGGTGAATGCCGCTAAAGATGCCATTTTAACTGTGACTGGTACTGAAACTGAATTATCAACTTCAGGCGGCACCTCAGATGGTCGTTTTATTGCGCCTACCGGTGCACAAGTCCTAGAACTCGGTGTACTGAATGCCACAATCCATCAAATTAATGAGCATGTCGATATTGCAGACCTTGAACCACTGGCTGAAATTTATGAGCAGATTCTGGTGAACCTGTTAGCCAATTAATCACCAGATGTAAAAAAAGGAACTCAGAAGAGTTCCTTTTTTTATGTGCTTTGTAATGAATTACAAGCCAATTGAAGACTGAATATAACCCATTTGCGGGATGTGAAATAACTGATCCCCCATACGCACATACTGGAATACTGCGGGGTCAGTCACTTGCTGATCAGCATCGACGACTTCAGAAATACGCAGACGAATGGTTTTCGGCATTTCATTACACATCAGGGCAAAACGCTGATGCACCTCATCTCCTTCAATCACCAGCGCCACACCACTTTTACGTGTAGGATCATTAACTGCATAAACCGGTAATTGCGCATCATGCCACTCAACCACTTTAACCTGGGTATCACTATCCAGTGCAGACAGGACAATATTTTGTGGTAACAGCATTGGATCTTTGCCGTGACAGTCAATAATATAAGCATCAATAAATCCGGTAGATACCGTAATTAAATGCTGAAGTTCCTGCTGACTTATCTGATCAGCCATTTTGGCATTAGTCGTATTCTGACTCATTTATGACCCCTGTTTTTCAGCAATTAACTGTTGAATATTCGCCAGTAATTCAGCTTCCTGGAACGGTTTGCCCATGTAGTGGGTTACGCCCAGACTGAAAGCACGTTCACGGTGTTTTTCACCAGTACGTGAAGTAATCATGATGATTGGCAGGTCACGGTGAATATCGTGGTGACGAACCAGGTTCGTGACCTCAAAACCATCCATACGCGGCATTTCAATATCCAGCAGCATCAGATCCGGACGGACATTTTCAAGCTGCTCAATCGCATCTACACCATCTTTGGCGGTGACTATATCATAGCCCTGACGCTCAAGTAGACGCGAGGTCACCTTACGTACAGTCACCGAGTCATCCACGATCATTACCAGACGGCGAGCATTGCCAGAACGTGAACCATCGCGTTGATCCTGCATGTGTTTCACACGCTGCGTACCATGGATCTGACGAGCAATATTCTGACCATCCAGAATCAGACAGACCTGACCATCACCGAGAATTGTCGCACCGGTCACTACACCAATATTGGCGAACTGATGGCCGATTGGTTTCACCACGATCTGTGCACGTGAACCGACGAGTTGATCGACTAACAAGGCAATAGTTTGACCACTATTCCCTTTAATCAGCAATACTGGTAATGAATGCGCCACATTATTCAGACGAGGAATTGGCTGATTCGATACGAACTCAGACAGGTAACGCAATTTGTAATTAACGCCATCAATCTTGAAGAAATCGTCTTTACTGTTGAAGTAAGTTTCCAGAGTAGATGGTGCAATACGTACAATACGGTCGATTTGCGCCAGAGAAACGGCGTATTGCTGATCGCCCACTTTTACCATCAAGGCATCGCTGACCGCTACAGTCGTCGGTACGCGAATAGTGAAGGTTGTGCCTTTGCCGACTTCAGAGCTGACAGATACGTGACCACCCAGCGACTTGATCTCGCTTTGTACTACATCCAGTCCGACGCCACGACCTGAAATCTGGGTTACAGATTTAGCAGTACTGAAGCCTGGATGGAAAATGAATTGCAGTAGCTCTTCCGAATCCAGCGTCTGATCTTCTTTGATCAGGCCTTGGCTCAGTGCTTTCTCACGAATCTTCTCAGCATCGATACCTTTACCATCATCACTAAATGAGACGATGACATCTGTACCCTGACGGCTAATATTCAACAGGATTGAACCGACTTCTGGTTTATTCAGGGCAATTCGATCTGCTGTATCTTCCAGACCATGGTCAATCGCATTACGTAGCATATGCTCGAATGGCGTTACCAGACGTTCCAGAATATTACGGTCTAATTCACCTTCACTATTCTGAACAATCAATTCAGCTGGACGGTTCAAAGTCGTAGAAGTCTGACGTACGATACGTTGTAAACGTGGCAACATCCGGTCAAACGGTACCAGACGAGTACGCATCAGGCTTTCCTGAATCTCGGCCTGAATCCGTGATTGTTGCAATAACAAACCTTCAGTTTCACGAATCTTGTCAGATAGAGTGCTCTTGAAGTCAACCAAGTCCGAAGCAGATTCCGCTAACGACTTGGACAACTGATTCAGGGACGAATATTGGTCCATTTCCAGTGGGTCAAAGTCTGCATAACGCGAGTTTTCTGAACCGTGTTTGGCAATAATTTGAGATTCTAGCTCGCCTTCCATTCGGCGCAACTGATCCGCCAGACGCTTGATCGCCAGTTCCATCTCGTTCAGAGTATTACCGAGCTGACCCAAATCCATCTCGATACGCGAACGGTTAATTGCATTCTCGCCTGACAGGTCGATCATCTTCTCAACCAGATCAGCAGAGATACGGATCATCTCGTGGCTGGTATCGGTATTACCGGTATCAACCCATTCGCCCATCATACGTGGTGGCTCAGTACCATCACCTTCGACAAACTCGAAGCTATTTTCTGTGACCAGCGTTTCTGTTTTAGCCAAACGTTCCGGCAGCTGCGCAGTAACATCCACATAAGCAATCTTTTTCAGGCTGCTTTGGATCTGTTCAAAATTGCTATAGTCATGCTGGAAGATCGCTTGTCTTAACCAAGCCAGTGTTTTTTGCAGCAGGCCATCATAAGCATTCGAGTTAAAGTGATATACCGCAAACTGTTCGAATGTGGTTTCCAGTTCATACGCAATGCTGGCCACCTTTTCGTTTTCAACCATGCGCGCACCACCCTTGATACTGTGGGCAGCACGTTGTAATTGAAGCAATAAGCTACGGTCACTACGCTGATCAAACCATTGGTTCAGCAGTTTTTCGGTATTGTCGAGAATCTCTTCTGATTCTTCCAGGAAGGTTTCTTCAACAATCGACTTCAGTTCATCTTCTTCAGAGCGTTCTTCTGCTACAACTTCAACTGCTTCAGTTAAGGTTTCTGTTTCAGTAAGCTCAACTTGTTCATCTTCTAAGCCTAAAGCTGGCTCTAGATCTGAATCTGTATTTTCTGATGCAATCTCTTCCGGTGCATCATCTACTGTCTCTACAGATTCAGTAGTAGCTTCTGCATATTCAAACTCGACAACAGGAATCGATGTTTCTACCGGAGCTGCAACAGCTTGACCAGCCACCAATGCCTGAATATTTTGCAGAATCGAAATTGCTTCAACCGCTGGATAATCGATACCTTCATCACGGATCGACTGGATACGGTCAGAAACGTTATCTTGCACCAGACGAATGATTTGAATCAAAGTAGGCGTTACTGCAATCTGCTGACGGATGATTCGCTCATAAATACTTTCCAGTTCGTGCGAGATCGAACCGATATGAGAAGCGGTAATCATGTTTGCACCACCTTTTAAGGTGTGCAAATGACGCATCAGATTGTTAAGTGAAGTCGTATCATCCTGCTTCTTACTCCAGGTATTCAGATCTTCATCAATACCCACCAGTAATTCATCTGCTTCTTCGAGGAAGATATTCAGTAGATCCTCATCGAAATCACGCTGAGTTTCTGCGCTGTCAATGTATTGGCGATCAGAAGCAATACGCTGACTTAAAGCAGCAAAGTCAATGCTGGCTGTGGTTGCAGCTTCAGGAATAGAAATTTCTTCTGATACTTGTTCAGCAGGGATATTGTCTTCGGCAAAGATTTCCAGGTCCTGCTGTACAAATGCAGCCAGTTCACTCAAGGTTTTTTGCGTATCATCATTCAGAATGACACGCTGGCCTGCTGCTAGGGTATCGAATAAATGAATGAATTCCTGATGTGCCTGGGCAAACAGCTCATAAGCATAATCACTATTCAGCAGTACCGGTTTTTCCAGCAAGGCATCATAAGCAGATTTTAAATCTGTCGTAAACTCATGAATACCCAGTGCGGCACGGTTATCTGTATGTGCAAGCAGCTCGGCAGCCTGCTCGCTTAAAGCCTGAATATATTCCGGATAATCGACTTTAGCCCGTTTATCGAATTCAAATTCGGCATCCAGCAACAGGTCAATCTCCAGTTCAACCAGCTTAGTCACCAGACCTTGGGTTTCAACTGTTTCCGTTTCAGTGGCTGCGAAGCCATAATCATTCCAGACACGCTCAAAAGTCGCATACACTGCTGCCAGTTTGCTGCTATCACCCTGACGTAACAAATGCAGATAGTCACTGACAAATTCAGCATACTGGATTAATACAGCAGTTTCTTTTGAGGTAGATGCAATTTCATCCTGAAGCAGTGTTTTAAACAGATGTTCTACTTTAGAGCTGGCCTCGAAGATTTCTTCGATCTGTGCCATGGACGAACTGCCGCGCAAAGTATGAATAGCACGAATCAATGCATTATAATCCTGCACTTTTTCATTTTCGCTACGCAGGAACTTGGCAATCGTTTCGAGATGCTCTTCCGCTTCCTCGATAAAGATCGCCACGGTTTCTTCTACATCACTACGTGCAGCATCTTCACTATCAGCTTCTTCAAGCTCAAATTCTGTTGTGCTTATTTCTATTGCTGCAGTTGTATCTTGATCTTCAGCCGAATCACCTAGCTCAAGACCTGTGATCTGGCCTTCGGCAGTCAGACTGTCTGCCAGTTGCAAGAGTTCTTCTAAAGCCGGTTCAGGTGTCATTTGTTGTTGTAATTGCTGACCTAAAAGCACGACTGGGCGCAGGTCAACATCGAGTTCCTGCACCTGTTTGAATTTTGGATATAAAGTAAACTGGTAAATATTCAGTACAGCTTTGGCATACTGTTGAATCGTAGGCGTTAACTGGATCGAACCTGAAAGTACCCGGTTTAAGGTATCTTCCACTGCCCATGCAATTTCACCCGCAGATTTAGCCCCCACCATACGGCCTGAACCTTTCAGGGTATGAAAATGGCGGCGAATGGTTTTCAGGTTTTCCTGATGAGCCGGATCACTCAACCATTCTGGAAATAAAGCATTTAACTCAACGAAAATTTCTTCGATTTCCTCGACAAAAATTTCAAGAATTTCTGCATCTTGATCAAGATAACTGTCTTCAGGAAGCGTTGTCGTTTCAACTAAATTTTTTAATATTTCTTTCATAGCTAATGCTTCTTACGTTGTGCCGCCAAGAAGGGCGCTCAAACTTAATTGTGACCGTCACGCGAGACCTATCCTTAATAGTTAGGTCCATCTTGTCGAGGCTTTATCTGTATTTCTGAATGTGCCTCAACCTGGGTTAAGGCACACTCCCCTCATACTTTCTGACTTTATTCGGGTAGTTTAAAGTCAGATACAGATTCACGTAATGCATCGGCCATGTTCGCCAATTCAGATACCGAACGTGCTGTATCGAAGGTTGCACTCGTAGTTTGTGAAGTAATTTCCTGTACGACATTCATCGTGGTCGCAATATGACCTGCAGATGCTGACTGAAGTTTCGCAGCATCGGAAATGTTTGCAATCAGTTTTGCCAGGTTATTCGATACGTTCTGAATCTCATCTAGTGCCACACCGGCATCTTTAGACAAGTTCGCACCACGTACAACTTCGGCTGTGGTTTGTTCCATTGAAATTACGGCTTCGTTGGTATCGGTCTGAATGGTTTTTACCAGGCCTTCAATCTGTTTAGTTGCAGATGCAGAACGTTCCGCAAGACGCTGGACCTCATCCGCTACCACGGCGAAACCACGACCAGCTTCACCCGCCATCGACGCTTGAATCGCTGCGTTCAAAGCCAGGATGTTCGTTTGGTCGGCAATATCGTTAATCAGGGCGACGATGTTACCAATTTCTTGTGAAGATTCACCCAGACGTTTAATACGTTTCGACGTTTCCTGAATCTGTTCACGAATCGTATCCATACCTTCAATTGAACGGTGTACAACGTCTGCACCATTTGCAGCAATTTGTACTGAACGTTCCGCAACGACTGCAGATTCTTCCGCGTTGGCAGATACCTGGTCAATGGACATCGCCATTTCGTTAATCGCAGCAGATGCACCGGCAATTTCTTGTGCCTGGTGTTCAGATGCTTCTGCTAACTGGTTGGTAATGCTTTGAGTTGTCGCTGTATATTGCGCAACTTCTTGAGAAGTTTCGGTAATACGAGATACCAGGTCACGTAATTGGTCGATCGCGAAGTTAATCGAGTCGGCAATCGCACCGGTAAAGTCTTCCGATACTGTTGCATATGAACGTAAGTCACCATCCGCAAGGTCAGCAATCTCGTCCAGTAAACGTAAAATCGCATTCTGGTTACGGTCATATTCTTCCTGAAGACGGGTTACACGTTGTTTATCTGATGCACCACGTAGGGTTAACAGGCGGAATACACACAGCAGGAAGCCGATCAATAACAGAATTAACAAAACCGCTGGAACGATTGTTTTCAGACCAGAGTTACCAGACAGTTTGTTCAGGTTATCGAGCAGGGCATCAGATTGCGAGAAAATTGATGCAGATGCCTGACGTACTTTTACGATTTGCGCAGAGTTTTTCAGGATTGTCGCAGATGCTGATTCAAGTACATCATCATATTCCGCTTTGATGCCTTCTAGAGACTCGCGCAGGTTAGGATCAGTAATACGTTGTACACCCAGTTCAGCAGAACCGTTTAACTGTGCATTTAAGTATGAACCGAAAGTTTCGGTATCGGCACTGAAGTCATCCGCTGATTCACGTGAACCGTCGTTACCGGTCAATACCAAACTGATCGAACGTAAAATACGTTCCGCAATAAATACCTGGTTTTTCGCAATAACCACCTGGTTAGACGGCATGTCTTGACGCGCCATCTGGTCGACCATCAAGTTATATTCGGCCTGAATCCCCGGGATCGCTTCACCAATCGCAATGTTGGTGTCATATAACTGGTTAATGATTTTTTGTTGCGATGCAATCAGGTCAATACTAGAAGACACTTCTGTCCACTGTTTATCTACTGCTTGTAGCGCTTCATTATTGGAGTGAATATTTTTTACAGTCTCAAGGTTTTCAGCAAAAGCTTTTTGAGAATCTGTCAGGTTTTTCATCGCCTCAGGTGTACCAGAAGCCGTTGCTTCAGTCGCCTGACGAGAAATGGTTTGTGAAAGCAGACGTAAATCACCCAGACTTTGTGTCAGCTGGTTGGCACGTGGCACACTGTAGAAAAGATACAATAAAGTGATGGTTGCTGCTAACAGACAGCCGGCTGCACCATAAATAAACGGTTTAGACTTTTCACTATCACCAAATACACGTGACAACTGATCTGTTTGTGATTGAATCTTGGATAAAAAAGTATTGCCACTTTTGCGGCTACCTTCACCTGTATTTTTCTTTTTAAGTTTAAAGCCCATGCAGCCTCTCCCCGATTTACGTCTTTATTACTTTCGTGCGCGACGTTTAATTTATAAATTTTATAGATGCGTTCATAAATTTTGGATTTTGCAACAGACGACTGAATAAGAACACATGCCATTGTTGGTTATGCTGGTGGAAAAATCCCTGACAGTATTCTTGTAAGTTATTATCCAATTCAGTTGTTTTAGAAAAAAAACTTTTCTTATTAAAATGTTGTATACCCAAAACTTGATCAACAACCAAACCGACATATTGGTCATTATGGTGAATACATAATACTTTTTGAGTCGGTGAAAACTGGCTACTCTGTCCTGATACATATTGAGTCAAATCAGAAACTGATAATAACCTTCCCCGAATATTGGCCAACCCTAAAACCCATGATTGAGTATTAGGAACTGGCGTATATTTTGGAGGATAGATCACTTCGGATACTTCCCCCAGCGGGGCAACAAAATATTGCCCCATCATCTCAAAAGCAATGCCTGACCATCGGTTGACTTCATTTTCATTAGAAACGTAGTTTTTATTTCCCCGTTTCGCAATGCGAAGCAATTCGATAAATCCATTTGCTGCCATAGAGCTTATCCTGCGTTGAGGTGGTGCTTAATCACTTCAATCAACTGTTTTTCATCTACCGGTTTTGTAAGATAATCTGCGGCGCCCTGACGTTTACCCCAAACGCGGTCAGTGGCCTGATCTTTGGTACTTACAATCACAATCGGAATATGCTTGGTGGTTGCACCACGTGCAATTTGACGTGTTGCCTGGAAGCCATTCACGCCTGGCATGACCACATCCATCAATACCAGATCTGGCAACTCAGCCTGAGCCATGGTTACCCCATCTGCACCATTGGATGCTTCAATCACCTCAAAGCCATGTTTAGAAAGAATCTCTCTAAAACGGAATGTTTCTGTCGGTGAGTCATCTACGATTAAGATACGCGCCATGCCAATTCCCCTAAAAAATCAATTATTAAGCACTAATATGGTTACGGATTGCGTTAAGCAATTCATCTTTACTGAAAGGTTTAGTCAAGTATTCGTCCGAACCAACAACACGACCTTTGGCCTGATCAAATAAGCCATCTTTACTCGAAAGCATAATCACAGGAATATTCTGATAATTTTGAGAATTTTTAATCAATGCACAAGTTTGATAACCATCTAGACGAGGCATCATGATGTCTACAAATACGATATCCGGATTGGTTTCTGCGATTTTTGACAAAGCTTCAAAACCATCTACCGCAGTCACGACTTCATATCCTTCGCGCTGTAGAAGAGTTTCTGCTGTACGACGAATGGTCTTTGAGTCATCAATGACCATAACTTTTAGATTTTGGAATTTATCGTCCATTTTGACCCTTCCCATTTTAGAAACGATGCGCCATAAGGCTCATAGGATTATTTTATTACGATCGATAAACATTTTTAACACAAATCCACTTGTATTATCAATGAACATTTTCTACACAAGTGTGCATAAATGGCGGATTTTCATTAACCATTTCACATTTTTATTTTGTCATTGCTTTTTTTTTGACTGATGGTAGTTTTTAATTCGTGAATTTGAGTCTAATATAGCATTATTATTACTTTAAAATAAGTAATTTAGTCAACTTTCAATTGGGGAGCCAATGATGAGTCAGTTTTCAGAAAAACTTGCTTTCATTGATAAAAATAAAATGACTGGCCGATTCATATTTGCAGTGACACTTTTTCTTCAGGTCACCATTTCTTATGCCTCAACTAACCAGCCACCAAAAGCCACCTGGTACCGCTATTATGATAATAAAGGTGTGGCCAATATCAGCACTAACGTTACCCCCAACCATATCCGCTATGGATATGAGGCACTTGACCAGAATATGCAGGTCATTAAACGTGCACGTCCTTATAATGTCGATAAAGATATTAAACAGGCGCCGCAACGTGCCCAGCAGGCTCAGCGCATTGCAGAAGACCAGAAACTGAAACGTGCCTATACCAATAGCCATGTTGCTCTACAAAAAAAGAATGAAAGTCTGAGCCAACTTAAAAAACAGATTGCCTTTCAGCAAGAGCAGATGAAACAGTTGCAGCAAGACCGGGTTATGTTTTTACGCCAAGAACGTGAATATTTACGTAAAGGCAATAATCCCCCGGCATCTTTGAAAGCCAACCTTGAAAACAACCAGAAAAACCTGATTTCTCAAAAAGAAAATATTCAATCTTTACAAACTCGCTATCGAAATATGGAAGCGGAATACGACAGAATTATTGCCCGTTTAAAAGCACTTGAATAAACACAAATAACTTGTTGTTGCTTTAAACGACCACAAGTGAAAAGGATTAATATGCCATTTGCACAGCATTTTCATATTTCAAAGACCCCTTCTTCGCGCTCTGTATTGATGGTGAGTGCACTTTGCTTAAGTCTTTTTCTAAGCGGCTGCAATAAAAATGAATCTACACCGCAAGCCGAAAGTCCCAAAACAATTGAACTAATTCTTCAGGATCTGGTAGCTGTAAAAACAGGTACTTCAATCCAGAAATCCGCATTTACCGGCACTATTCGCGCAGTCAACCAAAGCAGTATTCAAGCGCAGGTTTCGGCCACTGCCACCAGTGTTAATGCTCAGGTCGGTGACAATGTAGCTAAAGGTCAGGTACTGGTTCGCTTAAATAATCAGGACAATGCCGCACGTCTGGCTCAGGCCCGTGCCAATCTGGCATCTACCCAGGCACAGGCCAATCAGGCGCGTAACATGATGCAGCGCAAAAAGCGCCTGCTCGACCAAGGCTTTATTTCTAAAGTTGAATATGAGCAAAGTCAGGTTGACTATCAGGCCCAGGTTGAAAATGTCCGCGCACAGCAAGCCAATGTCGATATTGCCGTAAAAGCCGATCGTGATGGCATTATCACCAGCCCGATTAGTGGCGTGATCACCCAGCGTCAGGTTGAGCCCGGTCAAACCGTGGCGATCGGACAAACCCTGTTTGAAATCGTAAATCCAAATCAACTGGAAATTCAGGCCCGTGTCCCGAGTGAGATGCAGTCCAGTCTGCGTTTAGGTAGCAAAATTGAATACCAGATTCAGGGCAATCCAAACACATTTACCGCTGCTATTAGCCGGGTATCTCCAATTGCTGATCAGGCTAGTCGCCAGATTGAATTCTTCGCCAGACCAAATGAAAGTATTCCCTCTTTAAGTATTGGCTCTTTTGTTGAAGGCAATATTCTGAGTTCTCAACAAGTTTCTGGTCAGATTATTCCCCTCGATACCATTCAGGATATCCAGAATAAACCTTATGTCTGGGTTATTCGCCAGAACAAAATTATTAAAGTGAATGTTCAGGTTCTTGAACAGCGCTATAACCAGAATACTGCAGTGATCCAAGGTCTGGAAACAGGTGATCAGGTCAGTCGCATTCCATTTACCGAGGCAGATCTCAACAAGCCAGTGACAGTGCGTTCCAACTAATCAGACAGGATCATTAATATGTGGTTTACCCGAATTAGTGTGAAGTATCCCGTCTTCACTATTATGATGATGTTCTGTTTGATGGTACTTGGACTGGCTTCCTGGCAGCGCATGGGTGTGGAAGAATTTCCGGATGTCGATTTCCCCTTTGTCGTAATTTATACGAATTATCCAGGTGCTTCTCCAGAAACTGTTGAATCGGAAATTACCAAAAAACTCGAAGACCAGATCAATACTATTTCCGGTTTAAAACAGGTGATTTCACAATCCAGTGAAGGCCTGTCGATGATTACGGCCGAATTCAATCTGGAAGTGCCTTCAACCACGGCAGCACAGGATGTCCGTGACAAAATTGCTTCAGTCACCGCTGAATTCCGTGATGAAATTCAGGAGCCAGTCGTCGAGCGTTATGATCCGACTGCCAATGCAATCATGTCGATCGTATTTGAATCTGACAATATGGGCTTAAAAGCACTAAGCTCCTATCTGGATCAGCGCATTGTTCCACAACTACGGACTGTTCCGGGTGTAGGTACAGTCAACCTGCTCGGTGATGCACAGCGCCAGATTCGTATTCAGGTTGAACCACAGAAACTGCAAGCTTTTGGCATTGGCGTGGATAGCGTCATTAATACTCTGAAATCTGAAAATATCGAAGTTCCGGGCGGTACATTAAAATCTGGCAACTCGGAACTGGTGATTGAGATCAATTCCAAAGTCCTGCATCCCCTCGCCTTTGGCGATCTGGTCATTGCCAATAAAAATGGTGCACCGATCTTTCTGAAACAGGTCGCAGAAATTGAAGATAGTCAGGCAGAACTTGAAACTGGTGCATTTCTGGATGGCAAGGCTGCAGTGGCTGTCGACATTCTGCGTAGCTCTGATTCTAATGTTATTGAAGTAGTAGACAGTACCTACAAAACTCTTGAAAGCATTAAAGCCCAATTGCCACAAGGAACCACCTTAAAAGTTGTGGTGGATTCTTCAAAAAGTATCCGCGGCACCATTGGTGATGTTGCGCGTACCATTATTGAGGGTGCGGTTCTTGCTGTGCTGATTGTTCTATTATTTTTAGGTTCTTTCCGCTCAACGGTCATTACTGGCCTCACTTTACCGATTGCATTGCTCGGAACTTTGACCTTTATCTGGGCTTTTGGTTTCAGCATCAATATGATGACCTTATTGGCCCTGTCTTTAAGTATCGGTTTGCTGATTGATGATGCAATTGTAGTACGGGAAAATATCGTACGGCATACCGATATGGGTAAAGACCATGTCACTGCCGCGCTGGACGGCACCAAAGAAATTGGCCTTGCCGTTCTGGCAACAACACTGACCATTGTCGCGGTATTCTTGCCTGTTGCCTTTATGGGCGGAATCATTGGCCGTTTCTTCTATCAGTTCGGTGTAACGGTGAGTACCGCCGTTCTGATTTCCATGTTTGTTAGCTTCACTCTAGATCCAATGCTATCTGCGCATTGGGCAGAAAAGAAAAAAGATCCCAATAAAAAGCCAGGTCGAATTAAACGTTTCTTTAACTGGATTTCAGGCAAATTAGACAATTTAAGTCATGTCTATGAAAAGCTATTGAAACTAGCTTTACGCTTTAGATTCATTACTATTGTAATTGCAGTGGCGTCTTTGTTTGGCGCTCTAGCCCTGTCGAAACTGATTGGTACCGAGTTCGTACCTGTCCCGGATAAGGGTGAAATCCGGATCAAGTTTGAAACTCCAGTCGATGCTTCACTGGAATATTCACAAGCCAAACTGCAGCAGGTCGATAAAATTGTACGTCAGCATCCTGATGTACGTGCAACTTACGGCGTAATTAATGGTGTGACCGATCGCGGTAAAAACCATGTCAGCTTACGTGTCACTGTGACTCCGCGGACTGAACGCGAGAAAAGCTTGAATGATCTCAATAATGAATTCCGTCAACGTTTACAATCTGTGGGCGGCATTACCATTACCTCAGTCGCTTCCGCGGATGAAACCGTATCGGGTGGCCAAAAGCCGATTATGATTTCAATCAAAGGCCCTGATTTGAATGAACTACAGAAGATTTCCGATCGCTTTATGGTCGAGATGGCTAAAATTGATGGCATTGTCGATCTTGAATCCTCACTGAAAGAGCCAAAACCGACCTTAGGTGTACAGATCAATCGCGTTCTGGCCAGTGATCTTGGTTTGTCAGTCAATCAAATTGCCAATGTGGTTCGCCCACTGATTGCCGGCGATGATGTCACCACCTGGCAGGATGAAAAAGGTGAAACTTATGATGTTAACTTACGCCTGACCGAAGACCGACGTACCTTGCCAAGTGATCTGCAAAATATGTATATCACTTCATCTAAAATGGATGGCAATAATCAGCCGATTTTGATCCCGCTTTCTAGCGTTGCTAATTTTGAAGAAAAAATGGGAGCTTCTCAGATTAATCGTCGAGATCTGGCGCGTGAGGTACTGGTTGAAGCAAATACCTCTGGACGCCCTGCAGGTGACATCGGTACCGATATCAGCAGACTTCAGGATAGTTTCGACATGCCGCCGGGTTATAGTTTTGATACCCAAGGTGCCAATGCTGATATGGCAGAATCCGCTGGTTATGCGCTGACTGCGATTACCCTGTCAATTGTATTCATTTATATCGTACTCGGCTCCCAGTTCAACAGCTTTATTCACCCTGCTGCCATTATGGCTTCATTACCCTTGTCATTAATTGGTGTATTCCTGGCGCTATTCCTGTTTAATTCGACCATGAATCTGTTTTCAATTATCGGTATTATTATGCTGATGGGCCTGGTGACCAAAAATGCGATTCTGCTTATCGACTTCATCAAGAAAGCCATGGATCGGGGTGAAGCCCGTTATGATGCGATTCTGAATGCCGGCAAAACCCGTTTACGTCCAATTCTGATGACCACCAGTGCCATGGTCATGGGAATGGTGCCGCTCGCTCTGGGCTTAGGTGAAGGTGGTGAACAAAGTGCACCGATGGCACATGCCGTGATCGGCGGGGTAATTACCTCCACCCTGCTGACATTGGTCGTGGTTCCAGTGATTTTCACTTACCTGGATGACCTTAAGAATTTTATGCTGCGCCAAGCCCGTAAAATCATGGCATAATTTAAACCATCACAATGAGGTGACATTCAAGAATGTTCGCCTCATTTTTTATTGTATAATCTCTGCTTTAACGCTTAATTTTTTAGGACAGTTTCCATGCGCGCGAGTCGCTTTTTATTTGCAACGTTGAGAGAAACCCCGAACGATGCTGAAGTTATTTCACATCAGCTGATGCTTCGTGCCGGTATGATTCGTAAGTTGGCTTCAGGTTTGTACACCTGGCTGCCGATGGGCGTTCGCGTATTAAATAAAGTTGCAGCGATCGTTCGCGAAGAAATGAATAACGCAGGTTCACTCGAAGTCTTGATGCCTGTGACTCAACCAGCTTCTCTTTGGGAAGAATCTGGTCGTTATGTGCAATACGGTCCTGAACTATTACGTTTTAAAGATCGTCATACCAATGACTTTGTGCTTGGCCCAACACATGAAGAAGTGATCACTGATCTGGCACGTAATGAGCTAAAAAGTTACAAACAACTGCCTGCAAACTTCTACCAGGTTCAAACCAAGTTCCGTGACGAAATTCGTCCTCGTTTTGGCGTAATGCGCTCACGTGAATTCATCATGAAAGATGCCTATTCTTTCCATGCGGATCAGGAATCTCTGCAAGAAACTTACGACAAAATGTACGAAGCGTACTGCAAGATCTTTACCCGTTTAGGTCTGGATTTCCGTCCAGTACAAGCGGATACCGGTTCAATTGGTGGCTCAGGTTCACACGAATTCCACGTCTTGGCTTCAAGTGGTGAAGATGATATCGCCTTCTCAACTGAATCTGATTATGCGGCTAACATCGAAATGGCTGAAGCGATTCTGGTGGGCGAACGTGCTGCTCCGGCTCAAGAACTGAAAGTAGTTGATACTCCGAATCAGAAAACCATTGCTGATGTATCCAATTTCCTTGGTACTGATCCTGCGCATTCAGTGAAGGCATTACTGGTTCAAGGCGTTGCAGCTGAAGAAGGTAAAGCAGCTCCTGTCGTTGCCCTGTTCCTTCGTGGTGACCATGAACTGAATGAAATTAAAGCCGAAAAGCATCCAAAAATTGCTGCGCCTTTGGCTTTTGCTACTGAAGCTCAACTTGCTGAACTAGGTTTGACTGCTGGTTTTGTAGGTCCGCAAGGTTTAGTAGAAAAAGGCCTAACAGTAATCGTTGACCGTGCTGCTTCTGTACTGTCTGACTTTGTTGCAGGTGCAAACGAAGCAGACAAGCACGCAACTGGCGTGAACTGGGAACGTGATGCGCAGTTTAGCGAAGTTTATGACCTGCGTAATGTGGTTGAAGGCGATCCTTCTCCAGATGGTAAAGGTACACTTCAAATCAAACGTGGTATCGAAGTAGGTCATATCTTCCAGTTAGGCAAAAAATACTCTGAAGCTTTAGGCTGTAAAGTCTTAGGTGAAGATGGCAAACCATTCACTGTAACGATGGGTTGTTATGGTATCGGTGTGACACGTGTCGTAGCATCTGCAATTGAACAGAATTACGATGAAAAAGGCATCATCTGGCCGGCTGCGATCGCTCCATTTGAAGTGGCAATTGTGCCAATGAATGCGCATAAATCACCTCGCACTTTAGAAGCTGCTGAAAGCTTATATGCAGAACTGCAAGCTGCTGGTTTTGACATACTGCTTGATGACCGTAATGAACGTCCAGGTGTGAAATTCTCTGATCTTGAATTGACTGGTATTCCACATCGCATTGTGATTGGTGAAAAAGGTCTGGATGCAGGTACTTTTGAATATAAAGGTCGCCGTGATGCAGAATCAGTAAATCTTTCGAAAGAAGAACTACTGGCAAAAATTGCGAAATAATATTTTCTAACGAACACAAAAAATCCCGCCTAGAGCGGGATTTTTTATATGTCTGAATTAGCAGAACTTATGTCCGCCAAAGCAGTTTGAGGTCACATTCTGGTTTTGTAGCAGCTTGTCCATTAAGGTTAAAGTTGCAGGAGTACCATCTACATAATTAGTAAATTTACCCACATCAATATTCAATTTACGCACCACCGCGACATTCGCCAGAGACCCTAAAGCCTCGCCCACACTGACATCAATCAAGTTTTCAGGACGTAAAAGAAATTCAGAAATAGCAGTTGCTACCTGAGGTAACACGAATGAAATATCAACTTCATCTGTAGTTTTTAATACACCCAGTTGAATCGGGTCTTTAAAAGATAGCCACCAACCTGGTTTGGCAATATCAGCCGCGTCCGCACCTTGCCAATGCACATTCTGACTCTGTAAAGACAAATAACCGCCTGTACCATTTAATGGAATATTATGGATCATATTCAGAGCTTGGACAAAGGTGATGTCCATATTCAGGTTATCCAGACTTGAACCAGCACCCATTTGAAAGAAAGAATGTGTTCCTAAATTAAGAAATCCAATTAATGGATCAAACTCTACATACAGCTTATCTTTTGAAAAATCTGGTGTACCAATCACATCACTTGGCAAAGTTGAACCCGTTAAAGCCTTTGCTAATGGAATCGAAGCAATAGTAGAACGGATATTACTTACAGTCGCTGACTTTAAGCGTTGCCCAGTCACGACAGTTTCTGGCATAGTAAAGTCTACCCGCATGGAAGGGACTGTAATCCCGGTATGGCCATCAGCACCTGGCTTACTGGTAAAAGTACGTGTTTGTCCTAAAGCCTTTAGATTCCCTGAGATTTTTTCATCATTTGCAATACCAAAGGTTCCCGCTTTTGTAACAGACTCACCAGTGGTTTGCGCCATTTTCATATAACCACTAAAACTTTTGAGGCCATCATTCGGATTTTCGATGTTGTCAGTCCCCATGGTTAAGAGTCCGACAATTTTATCTGCACCTAGACGAAAACCGACCACTTCACGGGTAGAAGCACTTCCACCATTTTTAATTGCAAACTCAACAAAGGGATTACTCACACTGGCACTGGTATTAGCACGGTCACCTGAAAAGACAGGGTTACCCTTATCATCAAGACTGGTATTTAAGCCACTCAATGCCAAGTTAGAAATATCAATATCACAGCCATTAGTATTCCCAATACTGTTATTCGTTCCACCACAACCGAGCTGCAAAGTTTTGATATTAATGTTCAGTTCCATTAAAGCTTCAATACTTAGCTTATGGAAGTTAATCCCTTGTGATGAATCATAAGCATTTTCCAAATTTAATAAGGCCTGTGCATCAACTGCCGATAAAGCCTCATCGTCTAAGGCTGTCATTGCCATCGCCTGTTGACTAAGGCCCATTAAAGTGACAATCAAGCTATTCAATATTATTTTTTTCATGAAATCATCCCTTATTTCAGCGCGGTGTAATGCCAAGCGTACTGCGCATGGTTCCGCCTGTGAGTGCAATTGTTGCTATATTCTGCATATTGCCATTTGTGGTCATGGCCATGTTGGTTCTAAACGGCTCGATAATCTTCTGATCTTTATTAAATTTAATTTGATTATCTAAAGTAACAGTATCTTCACTCACGCCTATTTTGGTGATTAATCCTAAATTCCCTTCCATACGATTAAAGTTAATCGCAGAAGTATGAACTGCACCTGTGCTATCTACATCTTCATTAATCAGACTAAAATAACTACCAAGATTATTAACATCACCTTTTTCTGTAGAAGTTAATGTTCGGAACTTAAAGTTTGCATCCAACGATAAATAATTTTCGCCTGCTACATCCAGTCCCGGAATAATCATTAACTCACCACTACCATCAAGCATCATGGCAATTGTTGTTAATACATCATCGCGTTTAGAAAAGTTGTCATCAGGAACAAACTGATCACATTTATTGCCTGATACACAGTTATATTTAGATCCCGGTAATTGGCCAATTGCCACTTCAGCTTTAGCTGCGATCAGCAATTTATCAGCTTTTACATAGATGCCTTCATCTTCATAACCAATCACCCCTTTGGATTCAATAAAGGCATCAATATTTCGAAGGCCAGCATAATAGTTTCGCGCATGGCCATTCTCTACACCACCATCAATTAAAAGAATTGAAGTTGTACTTGGTGCTCCAGTTTTGGCATCCTTTCCATAACCTTCAGTTGATGCCATCACGTTATAGGCAATACCATTCTTGTCACCGTCATATTTTGTACCCGACAAAGCAACATTGGCATTCAGGTTGTAAATTGGAATACCAATTCCCCAAGAACCACTATTCCCGGAAATAATACCAGTATCATTAGAAATAAAATTTGCTTTGGCTGCAATCGACTGGAAATCCATACCCCGTATGGCGATTAGTGCAAAATCCTGATTAGCAGACGTACTGCTTAAAGTTTGCTGCAAAATCGGATTACTTTGTCTAAGTGTTGACTTAATATTGTCATTAACTAAAAATTCTAGGCTCTGCGCCTGAATTGTATTGATATAAATATCGCCAAAATCGATATATGCATTATTTTTTCCAGTTAATGAACGTAATTCATTAAACTGAACTGCATAGCTTCCTTTACCCGTATGACCAATTTCCAAAGTCGTTGGTTTTAAACCCTGTGCTGCTGCCACTTCCTGATTGGTAAAATCAGCTGATAAACCAAGATGCAAGCCGCCTTCACCTGCGTTATAGCTTGAAACACTGCGATCTTGTCGCGTCAGCACACCACCAACTTTATTACTTATATCAAAAGAGTTCAGTTTTGACTGATCAGCACCTAACGACAAACGTGCATTACTCACTGCACCCGAAATACCATAGCGCATGATATTTTTTAAATCGCCATCTCCATTCTGATAGCGTAAATCAAAGTTTAATCCAGCTGTTTGCGCACCAGTTGTTCCTACAGCCACTGGTTTTAAATTAATTAGATGGTCTTGTGTGCCACTTTTACTGGCGAGTACGACGCCTTGTATCGGGTCTATATACATATAGCCCGTACCAGCGAAGTTAAAATTAAAGTTATCTAGAACTAAGCTATTTGTACCTAAAGTATGTTTGATCGTGGCATCTTGCAAATTGAAATCGATAGTAGCTGTTTCATTCTTATTGAATAAACCTGCTGTCGTATGAAGCACCATTTTAAATGGACTATCAATCGCAAGACCTAATTTGCCCAAATTTTGATTGTTTTCGACACAGCTTGTTCCAACACAATCCTTACTCACAAGTTTAAAATCTGCATTGGCACTAAAGGGAGCTACGCTTGCTTCTAGACGGATCCCTGCACCAGCATCGGTCGCACCGACATCAAACTTAAGCTGGCTTAAAATCGCATTTTGATCTTTGCCTAAGATTTCTACTTTATGCAATCCCAGTCCCATCTTGGTATTTACATCAGCATTCGGGTCATACCAATTGAGCTGTTCAACTTCTACTTTTGATACCTCGTGTGTAATCGTAATACCGTCTTGACCAGTGATATGACCCAATTCTTGTTCTTCAATCAGCTCTAGTGCATAACTATGCTGTGCTAAACAGACACATGCCGTTAATAATTTAATTTGTGATTTTATTTTTTTCATTCTTTCATCCCTATACTGCATCCATGCAGTTAGCAACGGCTTTGTGCACTCCCAGCTGAGCAGTTAAAGCCAAATATTTTTAAGTTTCCTGACATGTGCATGTTGCCGTGCATATTGAGACCCATAAACCCCTTCTCACGCCCCCGGTCAAATTCCGGAACATCTGCTGAGGCAGTGGTATATGTACCGTCCGCTTTATAAACACGATTGGTGAAGGTCGTATACCTCTCTGAATTGGCATAGCCTTCTTTATCGCCCTCACCGGTTCCGGTTTCAATAGCCAAAGTATTAAAACCCAAGTTTCTGATTTTTAAAGGTTTATCATCATAAAAAGTGATTTTCATGGCTGTTTGAGGATCGCCTGCCACATTAGTAATTGTAGTGCCATCGATAGAAAACTTATCAATTTGCAGGGTGCCTTGTATGCCTTTAAATACCAGCCATTTTTTATTGCCTTGAGCATCAACATGATTGTTCGGAGAAATAGCCAAGCGACAAAACAAGGTGTTAATTCCACAATCTGTTGTTGGCTTGTAATACACCTCTAACTTATTAGCGACCGTTTCAGAAATTTGAGATTTCGTTAAATCAGTAGCGTATTGATGGTTGAGTGACAAGGTCCAGCTTAAATCTGCTCCGCCTTGACCCGTTTCCGCTGTCATTTGCTGCGGATCAAGACTGACCAAGCCGGCTTGTGTCGCAAAAGAAATCCCAAGAACTGTAGCAAGCATTAACTTTTTCAACATTGCCCTATTCCTTTATAGACCTGTAGTTTTTATTTTTAGATGTTGAATCAACACACCATCAATCACTGCTGAACCAAAATTCCTCATTGAGTTATCAGTAGCCCCCCTAAATACCACACCAGTAGCATTATTATCATCTTTTGCCTTCAGCATATTAGTATTGGCAATACGTTCAACAGAACCAATGGCGATACTACTGTGAGTTGCATCGCGTCCTTGATACAAGGCAATGCTATCTGAAGCTTGAGCTTTAATTTCAGTACCACACGTATATACATTACATGTAGAGCCTAAAAGTGCTTCTGATCCTAAAAAACCACCTTTTCCATCTGGATAACGCTGATAAATCCGGTTGTAAATATCTGGAATTTTAGGAATACGTGTCACTTCCAAAATAATATTATTTCCTTCCGAACCCACAACAAAAGGCTGATACATACTTCCTAGTACCAAATTGATATTCGGGCTATATAAATACAATCCCTCGGTATCATGAAATATAGGAGCTGCAGAGCCATTTAAAGCAGGAGTCGGACCATCTCCATCAAGATTATTCTCTTTTGCTGCACTACTAATACGAATCCCTTTACTGTTCAAATTGTTTGAATCACTGGTCAAAGTAGAGGGATCATCATTAGTATTGAGTCGGATCAGACTCGCCAGGCCCAAGGTTTGACTATATGCAAGATCAGGCGATGTAAGGGTTTGAAATAATCGGACTTGCGAACCGTTCATGCTCAAGCCATTAGCAATAAACTGTGCACGAAAACGTTCAGAAATATCTAAGCCTGAAGTAGGTGCTCCAGTAGCATAATCTACGGTATTACTTGAATTTAAAGAACGTGAGAAAATATCAGTCCAGAAACCAAGCTTAATATTATTATCTGCTTCATTTGCAGCAACTGTTGCAAGAGGTGCTTCTAAAGCTAGATAGCCCACTTCTTTTCCCGTATCCGTAAACTGTTTTACTGTTTCGGCTCCGGCATGAAATAACCAAGGATTGCTGGCTGTTCCCCAATTAAACCCCTGATTGCTATAGCGGCTACTGAGTGAGTTATCACTTTTTGATAAAGCTAAACCATAGATAAATACATCAGCCTTCGTACGAAGCGTACTGACTGAGGCACCCATTGCAGCTTCTTTGGCCGCCGTTGTTGCGCTCGCTTTAACCGCCTGCTCCATAGCGGTCACTGCATTTTTTGCCTGAATCAGTGCATATTTATCTGCTTCAATTGCTAGTTTTTCTTGAGTCCTGTTTTCAACAATCGTTATTACCCCAGGATCGATCAAATTACTTCGGGATCCTACAGCCTGAGTCCATTTATTATTAAGAGAAACGGATGCCCGATTCCCCCATAATAATTCAATCATTTCATAAGTATTGGCTAAAGCATATTCAGCCGACTTATTCTTTAGACCAAGAGTAGATTCCAATGACCCTGGTTTGGTTATTGTTCCATCATTACTTAGAGATAAAGGCCAAAGGTTACCATCATAATAATCTTGATAACGCTGATCATAATATTGCTTCATTAAAGCGGAATTACGATATTCTTCCACAATACCATTACGTGCATTAGCACCAATTTCATTACGGATTGCGGTTAAAGTCGTATTATAGTTTTGAGTTTTATAGGTACTGACACTATTGTCATAAGTCGTTTGATAAAGATTGGCATTTGCACTAATACCATTTAAATAGCTACTCGCATACACTCGATCATAGACTTTATTATAGGCACGCTCACCTAATTGAGCATAGTTTTCTCCAGTCGGAATAATACGAATAAAGCCAGTGTCTGCCTGACCTGGATTGGCAATACCTCGTGCATAGCTTGAACCACTGGAAGCATCATTCGGTGCCTGAAAAACTATTTTAAAGTCATCAAGTACCAGGGCAACACCTTCACCGGTAGTATCAGAAAGAGAAGAATCAGTTAATTCCTGCATTGCATGTGCAGATGGCAATAATCCTAAACCGATCATCATTGCCAAAAAGCTTTTACGAAATTGAAATTTAGCTTTTATTTGAGCCATCTCGACCTATCCTTCTTATCTGATGCTCCGCATCTTTATCCTTCAGCTTCCCAGCCTTCAATTTTTGATTTTTATGATGCTTGGCACATCTTTTTTATATATTCATTCTTCATTATGCTTATTTTTAGCAGGATTACCAAAGCCAAAAGACCAAAAACCCCGAGTTTCCGATGAATGAAACAGCAAAAAAAATAAGCGAGGCATTAGCCTCGCTTATTCAATGCTTTAAAACTATTAAGCTTTAGGCAAAGTAACGCCTGTCTGCCCTTGGTATTTACCACCACGATCTTTATAGGAGGTTTCACAAACTTCGTCTGATTCGAAGAACAGCATTTGAGCCACACCCTCACCCGCATAAATACGTGCAGGCAGGTTAGTTGTATTTGAAAACTCCAGCGTGACATGACCTTCCCACTCAGGTTCAAGTGGAGTCACATTCACGATAATGCCGCAACGTGCATAAGTCGATTTACCCAAGCAAACGGTCAGTACATTTCGTGGAATACGGAAGTATTCTACTGTACGCGCTAAAGCAAATGAGTTGGGTGGAATGATACAAACATCCGATTCAATATCGATAAAGCTTTTTTCGTCAAAGTTTTTCGGATCGACAATTGCAGAGTGAACATTGGTGAATACTTTAAACTCACGCGCACATCGCACGTCATAGCCATAGCTTGAAACACCATAAGAAATCAGCTTTTGACCATTTTCATCCAGACGAATCTGGTTTTCTGCATACGGTTCAATCATGCCGTGTTTTTCGCTCATTTCGCGA
Organism: Acinetobacter sp. YWS30-1; assembly: GCF_033558715.1. Classification (NCBI taxonomy): domain Bacteria; kingdom Pseudomonadati; phylum Pseudomonadota; class Gammaproteobacteria; order Moraxellales; family Moraxellaceae; genus Acinetobacter; species Acinetobacter sp. YWS30-1. The sequence goes on from NZ_CP114606.1 coordinate 2,320,515, forward strand.
ATCCAACGATCAGACTTAATTGCCATTGATATAATCCAAAAATCTTAAAAATAAGTAATTGCGACGTACTTTAACTGAAATTGACACTAATGAAAATAAGCGAAATTCTGACAGCTAAATTTCAGGAAATTTAGCTGCTTTTTCAGGTTTAAAGACTGAGGAGTGCTGAATAGGATAAAGGTACAGAAAAGCTCATTAAAATAATGGAAGCGGTCTTTTGTAAGTTCTTTTGATTCAGCCAGCGATTGTTTTTTCTGGCCAATAAGCTACCTAAAAAGGTCCAAAAAAATGCGATAGGAATAAGTAATGCCAAGAATGCCAGCATATAAGTCACATAATATTGACTGCTTTTCCACACCATGACCGGGAAAATAGCCGAAGCAAATAATAATGCCTTAGGATTCAGCAAAGTCGCCAAAAATAGTTCCCGTGCCCGAATCGAAATACATTGAAAATTTTCACCAAGTTCTGCGGTACGCCATAATTTTAAAGCTAAAAATAGAATATAAGCAGCACTACAGAGTTTGAGAATATGAGGTAATTCCGGTAAATAGACCGAGATTTTACCAATCAAAAAGCCCCAGAATGTAATTGCGATGAGATAGCCGAAAGCTTCTGCAGGAATAAGGCGAAAAGTTTTTCTAAATCCAACTTGAATACCTGACGATGCCAATAAAGTATTGGTTGGGCCCGGTGTTAATAGAATGGCTGCCACTAAACCAATAAATAACCATGAAATCATAGTTTGACCTCGCTCTTAGGTATTAAGCATAAAATAATCCGGTCAAATCTGCAAAAAAATAATTGTAAGAGAACATATTAAAAAAAATTATATTTTATTTTTTTTATTTATTTTCATATAATTATATAAAAATAAAAGAAAATTTTATTTCAGTCAATTTTGTCAATTTATAAAGCTATTAGCTCATCATAAAATTGCTATAAAAGTAGAAGTTTCAATAGAGTATTCGGACTTAAAATTCCTGAAATACTAGTCTCTATACCATGAAAGAAAAATTATCCAAAACCTTGAAATCATTATTTCTGGTAACCTTTGATTGAATTTTAACTAACTAAAAATCCCTGCTCTTGCGTATAAACTTTGGGCACTTCTATAGAAAGATTTGATGATGGGAGCAACTTTTACCTAACTCCTAATGATTAAATTTCCACTCTCCATTTAAGATGTCTATCTTGCTCAATTTGTTCAACATATTGATAAAGCAAAATTTCGAAAAAAATGTTATTAAAGGTATTCAGACAAAATAATTGCTGTTAAATTGTACAAGGACAACAATTGATAATTCACATTTTTTAACATCCAGACGGTTTAGTATATTGTTGTTTTAATTATATTTTAAGAACTACAGAATAATATCAGGAGTCATATATGAATAAATGGATCAAACTTTCAGTCATGAGCTTAGCGTTATCAGGCGTAGTTGCCTGCTCGAATGATAATGCACAAAATAAATCAGATAATCAGGCTGCATCTGGCGAGAGCGTAGCTGCAGATAAACTGCAAACCCGATTTGTCAATATTGCGACAGGCGGTGCCTCAGGCCCTTATAATGTCATCGGAACAGGATTGGCTGAAATCTATAACAAGACCTACGGCGTAAGTTCCAAAACCCAGACCACAGGGGCTTCTGTCGAAAATCTAAATTTATTAAAACAGAACAAAGTTGAAATGGCCTTTGTCATGAGCGACAGCTTAACTGAAGCAATTAATGGTCAAGGCAGTTTTAGTTCTAAAATTGACAACGTGCAGCAGATCGCTGCGCTTTATCCAAACTATGTACAGATTGTCACTTCAAAACGTTCTGGTATCAAAAATATTGAAGATCTCAAAGGCAAACGTATTGCAGTGGGCGCCCAGAATTCAGGTGTAGAAGTGAATGCCCGTACTCTATTGAACGGTTTTGGTATCACTTATAAGGATGTCAAAGTAGATTACTTAGGTTATGCCGAAGCAGCTGATGCCTTGAAAGGCGGTAAACTGGATGCAGCCTTCCTGACCAGTGGTCTTCCAAACTCTTCACTGATGGAGCTGCAACAGGGCTTTGATCTACAACTGGTGAGTATTAATCCAGATAAAGTGAAAGCGATTGCCAAAGATCAGGCGTATTTCCTGCCAATGACCATTCCTAAAGGGACCTATGGCAATGCTGAAGATATTCCTACAGCTGCGATCATGAATGCGCTGGTGGTTCGTTCTGATCTCTCTACAGATGATGTATATAAGCTAACCAAGACGTTCTTCTCCAGCTTGGATCAACTCGCCAATTCACATCAGGCTGCTAAAGAAATCACTTTAGAAGGTGCACAAAAAGGTCTGGTTGCTCAACTGCATCCGGGCGCGCAAAAATTCTATGATGAGAATAAAGCGAACTGATGAAATGGATACAAGGTGCAGCGATTGCTGCACTTTTTAGTTTGGCTGCTTTTTTTATTACCTATGTTTGGATGACATTTCCGTATATTTTTGTGGAAGTGAAAGAGCAAAATTTTCAGTGCAAAATTGACCAGAAATCTTTTCAGCTCAGCTGGATGCATTCGGTAGAAAGAACACAGTGGAAAGAACGTTATCTTCTAGACAAGGACCATTTCATTCTGACAGATACTCAGTTCATTTCATTTGGTGCGGGTACACCTGATCAAGGTACTATTACTCGACAGGATGATGGCAACATCCATATGCAAATCAACCGAGAGATGAAAGAACTCAACTGGGTCATTTCACGCAGAATGCAGGGACAAATTGAGAGTGCTGATCGGATCTGGAATATTTATCAGGATTTTCCCGACTACAGCACGGTACAACTTTCTATAAGAAAAGACAGCCTATGGAAAAAAAGAGGTTTAAATGATTGCCTATGAATCCACAAGAAACAAGAAATGTGACCGAAGCACTGGATGATCAACAGCAACAAGAATTATTAGAAAAATTTGACCGTGAATCTGTCACTCGCAATCCGATCAACAAATCGGTTCGCTGGTTTATTGCTGCCTTGGCAATATCCTATTCGTTATTTCATCTTTATATTACTTTTAATCCCTTACCCGAACTGATTCAACGTGCAGCCCATGTATCCATTGGTCTGGCGCTGATTTTCTTGTTGTATCCAGCACGTCAGGCCAGTAGCCGGCAAAAGGTAGCATGGACGGACTGGATTTGGGTGATCGCCTCTTTTGCTTCTTTCTTTTATTTATTTAAAGAGTATCAAGCGATTATGACCACTCGGGGAGGCATTCCCAATACGCTGGACATTGTCTTCTCGATTATGACAGTAGTATTGGTGGTTGAGGCTGCTCGAAGGGTAATGGGCTGGATGTTGCCGATCTTAGGACTGATTTTCTTAAGCTATCCATTTGTCAGTCATTTTGAATGGATGCCGGATCGCTTGCTCACTCGCCCCTATACATTCAGTGATATTTTCGGACAAATGTATCTGAAGACTGAAGGTTTATATTCTTCAGCCATTGGTGCTTCAGTCACCTTTATTTTCCTGTTTATCCTGTTTGGTGCCTTTCTGGCGAAATCAGGAATGGGAAAATTATTTAATGATCTCGCCATGGCACTTGCGGGACATAAGCAAGGTGGACCAGCCAAGGTCGCGGTGATTTCCAGCGGTTTTATGGGCAGTATCAACGGGACGGCGGTTGCCAATGTCGTAGGAACAGGTTCATTTACCATTCCTTTAATGAAGAAAATTGGCTATCACAAAAACTTTGCCGGTGCAGTGGAAGCCAGTGCTTCTGTCGGCGGGCAGATCTTGCCGCCAGTAATGGGTGCCAGTGCCTTCATCATGGCAGAAACCACGGGTGTCAGTTATGGCACGATTGCCTTAGCTGCGGTATTACCTGCCCTGCTGTATTATCTCGGTGTGATGGCACAAGTCCATTTCAGAGCTGGTCGGGATCATCTGAAAGGCGTTCCCAAAGCTGACCTACCACGAGTCAAAGAAGTCCTGAAAGAACGAGGACATTTATTATTTCCAATCGTTGCTTTGGTATTCTTTTTATTCCAGTCGATTCCAGTGAGTTATGCCGCTGTTTATACAATTTTGTTGACCATTGTGGTGGCAGCATTCAGAAAATCTACCCGTATGGGACCTAAGGAAATTCTGGAGGCTTTAGCTGATGGCGCCAAGCAGTCACTTTCAGTGATGGCGGCCTGTGCGGTCGTCGGGATCATTATTGGTGTGGTGAGTTTGACTAGCTTTGGTTCTGTCATGACTTCTTCAATCATGAGTATTGGTGCTGGCAGTCTGTTCCTCACCCTGTTCTTCACCATGATTGCATCGATGATTCTGGGCATGGGTCTACCATCGATTCCTGCCTATATCATTACCGCGACGATGGCAGCACCTGCTTTGGCCAACTTTGATATTCCAATCCTAGTCGCGCATATGTTTGTGTTTTATTTTGGCCTGTTTGCCAATATTACCCCACCAGTTGCCTTAGCCGCCTTTGCTGGTGCCGGGATTGCAGGTGGTGACCCAATGCGGACTGGATTCCTGGCCTTGCGCCTATCCCTAGCCGGATTTATTGTGCCCTTCCTGTTTGTCTATAACCCGGCGATGCTGATGATTGATACAACAGATATTGCCGTGAATGCCAAAGAATTTGCCTTACCGGCATGGAATGTCATTTTAAGCATTACCGTAACATCCATTGTCGGCATTCTGGCACTTGGCGCTGCAGTAGAAGGCTACTTTAAAACCGCGATGAATTGGTTCTGGCGCATCTTCCTAGGGGTTGGCGCTCTCATGATGATTGTGCCTGAGACCATGACCGATATTATCGGCACCATCATGGTGATTATTGCAATTGGCTTTAATATCATTCAGGCAAGAAAAGAAAATACAGCTACGACTAAAACCTCATAAAAAAAAGAGAGCTTAAGCTCTCTTTTTTTATTATAGAATCTTAGAAAATACGAGTTTTATCTTTTTCTGCTTTTGGCAATTTTGCTGCAATTTTCTGAGCAATGGCCATATAACTTTCAGCAGCATCATCTCCAGCAATCACTGAAGGCTTACCGGCATCGGCATTTTCACGAATCACTGCATTCAAAGGCAAGCGGCCGAGCAATGGAATATTGTATTGCTCTGACAGTTTATCACCGCCGCCTGTACCAAAGATCTGTTCTTCATGACCGCAGTTCGAGCAGATATGGGTCGACATATTTTCGACTACCCCCATCACTGGAATCTGCACACGGTTAAACAGTTCAATACCTTTAGTTGCATCCAGCAATGCCACATTTTGCGGTGTGGTCACAATCACTGCACCCGTTACCGGAATACGCTGAGCGAGCGTTAACTGGATATCACCTGTACCTGGTGGCATATCAATCATCAATACATCCAGATCTGGCCATAAAGTTTGATTGAATAGCTGCATCAAGGCACCTGTTGCTTTCGGACCGCGCCAAGCAACCGGCGTATTATTATCACCTGTTAAGTGACCAATCGACAGCACTGCCATACCATAGGCATCGAGTGGGACAAACTGTTCGGCTTCGATCATCGGGGTTTTGCCGGCATTGCCGAGCATCGTTGGAATACTTGGACCATAAATATCCGCATCCAGTACACCCACTTTCAAACCTAATTTTTGCAAAGCTAAAGCCAGGTTCACAGTTGTGGTTGATTTACCAACACCGCCCTTGCCTGAAGAGACCAGAATGACATTCTGAATGCGTGGATGTTTGGGTACATCTCGTTGCTGTGGAGCAGCTTTCTGGATCGGTGGATTATTTGGATCAGCTTCTGCTTGAGCTACGCTGCCTGAAGCATCAACTACAGGTGGCAGATTCGATTTTGAAGCAGCAGTTTGCGGCTGGCTGGAACAGCTCTCGCCTTCTGCATGATGATGTCCACAACCGCCTTCTTTTTTATGACCCGTCTTTTGCTGAATCACATGCAGGTTTAGTTCTTTAATACCGCATTTCTCTAGCGCATCCGCCAGTTCATCATGAATTTGCTGTAACTGCTCTTTTTCTTCCGGATAAGTATTAATGGTGATTTGCAGGATCTCACCTTGCACATTGACCTGAGTAATCCGGTCTTTCAGTGCATTACTAGAATTTGGCAAGATATAGTTTTGCAGTACGTTCTGCACAGCTTCTTCGTTCACCTCCTTGGAAGGCGAAAAAACCGATTTAAGCGAAGAAAGCCAGGACATAGGTTACTCCAAAAATATAGATAGACATCTGAATAGCTTAGTTTAACGAGGTTTTAGGCTCAGGTTAAGCAATCTGTATTCACAAGCCCAAAAGACAAATATGATTTCCAACTATTTTACTGGGTTTTAAAGGGTTACAGGGAAGAAAATTTATAAAGTCAGCATCACATCTTATTTATTGTTTTATATTATTGATATTTAAAATTTTAAAAAAATTAACTAGATAGTATCCATTAAAAAGCCACTTCATTCAAAAACTGAATGAAGTGGCTTTCAACATGAAATGATTATTTATGATTTTTATCTTGATCGGTCTTGTTTTGCCCAGATTGATCAGCCTTATCCTGATCCTTTTTAGCATCATCTTTATTATTGGTCTGATCTGAATTTTGGTTCTTATCCTTAGCCTCTTTAGATGAAGATTCCTGATCCTGCTTTTTCGAATCATCTGACTGAGACTGGTCATCGCCTTTCATTTTGGTCATGGTTTCAGCCGCCATCTGTTTCAACTCATTCAGTTTCGTAGCAGCTTCATTTACCAACTCACTAATTTTGACTTTGGTATCTTCAAACTTGTGTAGGGCTTCATCTTTTAAATTTGCCATACGATCCTGGTCAGTTTGACTTGCTGATTTATCTCCAGAACTTTGATCCTGTGCCTTTTTCGAATCATCTGAACCTTGCTCGCCATTTTTCTGGCTGTCTGATTTGCCATTTTTTAGCTCATTCAGAATCTTTTCGCCTTTTTGCAATAGCTCTTCACCAATTGCGATGGCTTTCGCTTTTAAGTCATCCATTTTGGTACTTTCAGCTTTTTTATCTGACTGGTCACCATGATTAGATTGGTCATTTTTAGACGCATCTTTTTGCTCTGATTGCTGATGACCAGATGCTTTAGAGTCTTGCTGATGATCAGACTTTTCATCAGCCCCATTTTTTTGGGCTTCTAGGACTTCTTCATGCTTCTGTTTATGCTGTTTATCAATCTCGTTTTGCTTCTGCTCTTGTTCAATCTTGTCATGCAGCTCTCGTGCATGTTGTTCTTTATCTTGATTCTGTTTTGAAGTACTTGTCTGGTTATTCTGAGTCATGAGTACCCTCCTAAGGCGTCATAATAAAAATGATCAGCCAAATTTTTAGCACAAAGCATGCAATAGCGTGGGTGAATTAAGCAAACTGCAACAAAGCCTGTACATGTTGTTGCTATTGATTGCAGGAAGTAGCATCAACTTATCTCAATCGAATTTTTACGGGCCAATTACCCGTCTATAGCCAGTTTTTGTATTCTGAATATTCAGCCTGATTTATTCCTTGTGCTTCTGTAAAAGCATTTCTTTGTAATCCCTTCTGCATCATGTAAAATTATGGCCCATTACATAATGAATACGAATGAGAGAGTGAATCCGTGCGTAAAATCCTAGTCACCAATGCCCTTCCTTACGCCAATGGCCCGATTCATATGGGTCACTTACTCGGCTATATCCAGGCTGATATATGGGTACGTGCGATGCGCGCGATGGGTCATGACGTGACGTATGTCTGTGCGGATGATGCTCATGGTACAGCGATCATGCTGCGTGCTGAGGCAAATGGCATTTCACCTGAAGCACAGATTGCCAATGTGCAAAAAGAACATATTCGTGACTTTGACGGTTTCGGTGTGCATTTCGATCATTATGACTCTACCCACAGTGATACCAACCGCGCCCGCGCTTCAGAAATCTATATCAAAAACCGTGAAGCCGGTAATATTGCAGTTCGCCCTGTAACCCAGTTATTTGACCCTGAAAAAGGCATGTTCCTGTCAGACCGTTTCATTAAGGGTACATGCCCAAAATGTAAGGCGGAAGATCAATACGGCGATTCATGTGAAGTTTGCGGTACAACTTACAACGCGACTGAATTATTAAATCCAAAATCGACTTTAAGCGGCGCGACTCCTGTTGAGAAATCTTCGGATCATTACTTCTTTAAACTGCCAAATTTTGGTGAATACCTGCAAAAATGGACTCGTGACGAAGGCCGTCTACCCGTATCTATCGCCAACAAACTGGATGAATGGTTTGACAATGGCTTGAACGACTGGGACATCTCACGTGATGCACCGTATTTCGGCTTTGAAATTCCTGATGCGCCAAACAAATATTTCTATGTGTGGGTGGATGCGCCAATCGGCTATATGTCGAGCTTCGAGAATTACATCAAAACTAAACGTCCTGATTTAAGCTTCGATGATTTCTGGAAAAAAGATTCTAAAAATGAAGTCTATCACTTCATTGGTAAAGACATCGTTTACTTCCATGCCCTGTTCTGGCCTGCAATGCTGGAAGGTGCAGACTACCGTACACCAACCGGTTTATTTGTGAATGGCTTCCTGACTGTAAATGGTCAAAAGATGTCTAAATCTCGCGGTACCTTCATTAAAGCTGAAACTTATTTACAGCATTTGAACCCTGAATACCTGCGTTATTACTTTGCTTCTAAACTTTCTGACAAGGTTGAAGATTCTGACCTGAATCTGGATGACTTCGTTCAGAAAGTGAATTCGGACCTAGTGGGTAAAGTAGTGAATATCGCCAGCCGTTGTGCAAAATTCATCAATACCAAGTTTGACAACAAGCTAAGTGCAACTTGTGCCGAGCCTGAACTGGTTCAAAGCTTTATTGATGCTGGCGATTCAATTGCCAAAGCTTATGAAACCCGTGAATTCTCGGCAGCGATCCGTGAAATCATGGCACTTGCAGATAAAGCCAACCAATACATTGATGAAAAAAAACCTTGGGCTTTAGCGAAAATTGAAGGCGAAGAACAACAGGTTCACGATGTGTGTTCTGTCGGTATTAACCTATTCCGTCAATTGGCTGTGTATTTAGCTCCAGTGTTACCAACATTGGCTGCTCAGGTTCAGGCCTTCCTAAAACTAGCTTCTTTCGACTTTGCTTCACGTACAGAAATCTTAACAGGTCATGAAATTGCATTGTTCCAGCCATTGATGCAACGTGTTGATCCGAAAGCTGTGGCTGCGATGGTCGATGCATCTAAAGATTCTTTAGCTGCACCTGCTGCTGAACCAGCAAAAGCTGAGAAGAAAAAAGAGAAAGCCAAAGAGAAGAAAGCTGAGCCTAAAGTCGGTGAAGCTGAAATCATCACCATTGATGACTTCATCAAAGTTGACCTGCGTGTAGCGGAAGTTCTGGATGCTGCAACGGTTGAAGGTTCTGACAAGCTTTTACAACTCACGTTAAATGTCGGTGAAGCTGAACCACGTAATGTCTTCAGCGGTATCCGTGAGTTTTATAAACCGGAAGACCTGAAAGGTAAACTGGTGGTGATGGTTGCGAACCTTGCTCCACGTAAAATGCGTTTTGGTATTTCAAACGGTATGGTACTTGCGGCTGGTAATGGCGAAGGCGTTTGGGTGATTTCACCTGAATCTGGTGCTAAACCGGGTGATAAAGTTTCTTAAGATTTAGGTCTTAGATAGAAGAAAAGCCTCTACTGATGTAGGGGCTTTTTACTTAGTCTAATAAAATAATACTCAGCCAATAAAAGTTCTTCATCTTTAATTTTTTTTACCATTTATACAATATATTTTCTTGTTTTTAAAAAATATATCTATAGAATTTAAACGCTTTTTTATTTTTAGAATTATTCGGGGTAAACATGAAAAAATTACTAGTTTCAGCTTTAGCAGCATCAACAATTGTATTCACAGGATGTTCAGTTCGTATGGCTGATATGACTGTAGCTTCAACGAAAAACTTCAACCTAAACTCAACTCAGTTCGTTAAAGGCGAACGCGTTAAAGGCGAAGATAAAGTTCCAGTAATTTTATTCCCTTTAGGTATTCCTAATTTCAAAACAGCAGTAGATCGTGCAATTGAAAAAGATCGTTGTGCAGTAGCACTTTCTGATGTAGTCATCACTCAACTAAATCAAGCATTTCTTGTAGGCCAAATTGGCTATCGCGTAGAAGGCACTCAAATTATTGACCGTTCTCAGCCTGAATGCAGTAAATAATTGCTTATTAAAAAAGCCTCTATCTTTAGAGGCTTTTTTACGTCGATCTATAAATCGGATAGCACTTATTTATCGAGAAAAAATTCCCAGATGACATAGCCAATGCCGAAGCCTAGCAATGAATATAAGGTAATAATGAAAAATACAAATGCTGCATTATTTTTCTTTTTCCAAAAACTCATAGCGATACCCAAGGCTGTTTGCAATACCCCATGTTAACGGGCTTTTTTATAAAAGTGAAATTTATCTAAGTATTTTATTTATAAAAATATTTTTAGATAAAAAATCTTTTATTTCCTTACAAAATCAATATACAGATTTGAACTGAATGCCTAGTACAGATATTCAATTTCTCCTCTCTTTTTTAAAAAGGTAAATATTTTTATATTCTATTTTCATGCTTTACATGCTAATACATAGCATAAACCTCATAACCATAAGAATTGCCATGAATATTTTAAAGACATCCCTTCTCACCTCTCTACTTTCATTATCTGTTTTGGGTATAAGTGTGAGTCAGGCTGCTGAACCTGCAACAATTGCTTCACCAAAACAAGTCGCCGGCTACTATCATCACCAAATTGGTAATACCCAGATTACGGCTCTGCTTGATGGTACAAACTACTTAAATCCATCGATGTTTAAAGGCTTAACTGATGCAGAAAAAACAGAAATTTTGAAGAAATATCATGCCGATCAAGCCAAAGGTATACAGACTTCAGTCAATGCTTTCCTGATTAATACAGGCAATCAACTACTTATGGTGGATAGCGGAGCTGCAAGCTGCTTTGGTACACACTTAGGGTCAATTTATAACAATCTCAAAGCATCGGGTTATCAGCCTGCACAAGTGAGTGGCATTTTCCTGACTCATCTCCACCCTGACCATGTTTGTGGCATTTCAAATAACGGCGCAGCAAATTATCCAAATGCCACCTTACATATTTCTAAAACCGAATATGACTACTGGCTGAGTCCAAATACCGTCAAAAAACTACCGAAAGACCAGCAGGAAAGTTTCTTAGGCACCGTAGAGAAAATTAAAGCAGCCCTTGCACCCTATGAAAAAGCTAAAAAAGTAAAAGTCTTTTCTGATAAATCTTTAGCCTTTGGGGGGGTCGAGTTTAAGCCATCCTTTGGTCATACCCCAGGGCATTACAGCTTTAAACTCAAAGCAGATGGCCAAGAAGTGGTTTTTGTGGGTGACATCGTCCATTCACATACCTTGCAATTCGACAAACCTGAAACAGCCATAGAATTCGATGTCGATCCTAAAACTGCGGTGCAAACCCGTTTAAAGCATTTTGCTGAATACGCCAAGCAAGGTCAGACCATTGCAGCACCACATTTACCCTTCCCTGGAATCGGTCATATTTACTCAAAAGATGGAAAGAGCTATCAATGGATTCCTGTGCATTTTAAAGATTAAATGAATACTTCAGAGATTTTAGCTCCGGATGAAACCCTAATTTATTAGGGTTTTATTTATTGGAGATATAGCTAATCAATAGTCTATATGACTTCTCAAATTTTAAAATATGATGGAATTTTGCAATTCAAAATCATCTTTCATTTAATTTTTTTAAATTTTTTCTTAAAAATCCTTTCACTTTTCATGTGCACCTTTAGCACACATTTTTAACATGCCATTTTCCCTGATAAAGCTAAATATCTAAAAAACAAAATATAAATTTAAATTTTATCTTTTCTTATGATGTCTTAGTTTGGTGCATAAAATTCTATTGTGCTTTATATCGAGTCTTGTCAGTTTCAAGAAATTCATTATCAAAATTTCCCTTGTTAGTAACTCTTTTCGAATCAGTTTGCCTCTATATACTGGATTTCTTTTGTGATTCTATGCACTAAATTGGAACACACAATGCAAAATATAGACTTATTATTTCTCCTTCTCGGTGCAGTTCTAGTGCTTGCCATGCATGCAGGATTTGCGTTTTTAGAACTAGGGACAGTTCGCCATAAGAATCAGGTCAATGCCTTAAGTAAAATTCTCACTGACTTTTCCCTATCTGCCATCGCTTACTTTCTGGTGGGCTACTATATTGCCTATGGTCAGCATTTTTTCCACGATGCCTCTACTTTAGCAGCCGATCATGGTTATAACCTGATGCGCTGTTTCTTCCTGCTGACCTTTGCCGCAGCTATTCCTGCGATTATCTCGGGAGGTATTGCTGAACGGGCTAAAATGCGTTCGCAGGCTTTAGCGACTTTATTTCTGGTGGCTCTGATTTATCCATTTTTTGAAGGAATGATCTGGAATGGCAACTTTGGTTTCCAGGACTGGCTGGCAAATACCTTCGGTGCCAACTTCCACGACTTTGCCGGCTCTGTGGTCGTGCATGGCATGGGAGGCTGGATTGCTCTGGCTGCAGTCGTTTTACTTGGTGCACGTAATGGTCGATATAAGAATGATGGCCGGATTACTGCACATCCACCATCATCTATCCCTTTCCTTGCTCTAGGCTCATGGATTCTGATTGTTGGCTGGTTTGGCTTTAATGTAATGAGTGCACAACGCCTGGATGCTATTTCCGGACTGGTTGCGATTAACTCTTTAATGGCAATGGTCGGTGGAACTATTGCAGCAAAAGTAGCGGGTAAAGATGACCCGGGCTTCTTGCATAATGGTCCATTAGCCGGACTGGTTGCCATCTGTGCAGGTTCTGATGTGGTACATCCACTGGGTGCATTATTTATCGGAATCAGCGCAGGCGTGATTTTTGTAAAACTATTCACCTATACCCAAAATAAACTTAAAGTGGATGATGTATTAGGGGTTTGGCCTTTGCATGGTGTATGTGGTGCTTTCGGTGGAATTGCTGTCGGTGTATTCGGTCAGCAATGGCTAGGAGGTATGGGCGGTGTTTCTATTATTTCACAGCTATTCGGCACCGTACTGGCGATTGTAGTAGCTCTGGTGGGTGGATTTCTGGTTTATGGTCTGCTGAAAGTGTTGATCGGTATTCGTCTGAGTCAGGAAGAAGAATTTACCGGTGCGGATTTATCTATTCACCGGATCTCGGCAAATTCGGAAGAAAATATTTTTTAAGAACCAAATTAAAAAAGCCCCGAATCATTGGGGCTTTTTTTATGGTCTGCGATAATTGGAAAATTACTTCATCCCAAAGATCAGCTTTAATCCCAGCACGGTCATGACCGCCCCTGCTGCACGGTCAAAACCGGCTTTAAACTTCAAATATACTCGACGTGGCTTTTCAGCAGAAAGTGCAACGGCCACCAGCGAGCACCAGCCTGCATCAATAAAGAAACATAAAACCGGTAATACAAAATAAAAGTAAGTTGGAATTTCTTTTGGCAAAAGCGCAGTAAAAATACTGGCCAATACAATGGCAATTTTTGGGTTAGATAATTGAGTAATCAAACCTGTCATATAAGCACGACGTAAGGACATCTGAGTTTGACTGTCATCGCCTGCATCGATTGGCTCTTTGGCATGCTTGATAATTTTAAAAGCCAACCAGAGCAGATATAAACCACCACAAATTTTAAGCGCCAGATAGGCAGATGGCACCGCCAGTAAAAATGCCTGCAAACCTAGAATTGCCAGCAGACCAAAAATAGCCGCCCCTGTTCCAGTACCTAAAGCTGTAAATAGGCCATGCTTACGTGAGATCGCAATTGAATTTTTCGCTACATAAATAGAAGTCGGTCCTGGGCTCATTGCACCTAACATGAGTGCAAAGGCAATTGAACCTAAAATCCAAAATGATTCCACGTGACCATCCAAACTTAAAATGAATGGCTTATTTTAAGTAAAAATAATTTATTTTGCTTTAATATTTCTACACAAATGATGCAATATTTGTGCGAAATCCGGCTATTTCTTCAATTGGTCTTGAGCGGTGAGGGATGAATCAAGCATCTTATAATCATGGTCATGCACCGGCACTCCGCCAATGATCATGCTTCGTGTATCAGTTTTAGGCTTATTCAAAGGATCATCGCAGCCAGATAAGCCTACTAAGAGCAATACACTTAAAATCGTACAGGATAGTATTTTCATTATTCTATCCTCCTCTAAGTTCCCTATAAGATTCAGATTAGCAAATTTGTTTAAATTTTCAGCATATGAATTGTGACAATCTACAAAATTTTATTCTTAGTTTAAGGAGCTCATGATTCTGCCATCCTGCTGATTCTATTTCGCTATAATTTGCTCATTCTTAGCTTATGAAAATACCATGTTTGAAAAAATCGCCCAGCATATTCCAGACCAGCGCATCTGGCTGAAAGACAGGTTTGTAACCATACGCCGTCTGGATCTGGTGCATCCGCAAATATCAGGCAACAAGTTTTTTAAACTGAAATACAACTTTCTGGAAGCACAGCAACTTGGCTTTAAAAAGCTGCTTACTTTTGGTGGCGCTTATTCCAATCATATTGCCGCAACGGCGTTTGCAACACGGCAGTTTGGCTTTGAGAGTGTCGGCATTATTCGGGGTGAGGAACTGGCCCATCAGCCTTTAAACCCCACTTTAGCGTTGGCACAACAATTCGGAATGCAACTGCATTTTGTGAGTCGTGAAGAATATCGACGTAAACAGGACGCTAATTATCTAACAGCGTTAGCACAAAAATTTCCTGTACATTGCATCATTCCTGAAGGCGGTACTAATGCATTGGCGATTCGGGGATGTCAGGAGATTCTAAAGGATGGTGACGCACAATTTGACGTGATCTGCTGTGCAGTAGGCACTGGAGGCACGATCACAGGTTTGATTGAAGCCAGCCAGCCTCATCAACAGGTATTAGGATTTTCTGCCTTAAAAGGCAACTTCCTGAATGAGGAGGTGGCTAAGCTGACCAAGAAAAGAAACTGGTCCATTCTCGATGATTATTGTTGCAGTGGTTATGCCAAAACCACTCCTGAACTGATCCAGTTTATACAGCACTTTGAAGCTGAATATGATATTCCCTTAGAGCAGATTTATACTGGAAAAATGCTGTTGGGAATTTCAAATCTGATTGAAAAAGGCTGCTTTCCACCAGAAACAAAACTGCTGATCCTGCATACTGGTGGACTACAAGGTCGAAATATTTAAATCGCTTAAAGTTCTGATCGAAACTTAAATGCCTATCGGATTATTTTCATTGAGTGCAATTAGCCCTTTGACCAGCCGATAGACATGCCAGACAAAGACCAGAAAAATAATCACAAAACCGATTAGAATCACGGTGAGCAGCCCACCTAGAATATAACCCAGCAAGCTGAACCAGAAGGTTTTAATCTGCCAGTCCACATGACTTTCCAGCCAGGTGCCCCGCATTTCATCACGTTTAATATAATTCATGATAATGGCGATTAATGGGGTTATTCCCAGGAAAAAACCCAGTAGATGAAGAATATAGCTGATCAGATTATATTGTTTGTATGCTGCCGTATCCGTCATAAATTATTCCTTTTCATTGTGATTATTTTTTAGGCATGACAAAACTATGCATGAATCCGCCAGCTGCTTCAAATTATTTATGATAAATATTCGCTAACACGTTGTAATTCGGGCAGCCCCCTTCAGGAATAGCCAAAGCTGAAATAAAATTGTCTATAATGCTCCCCTTTCTTCTCCCTTGAGTGTGTCATGTCTGTTCAGCAATACGATGTTTTGGTCATAGGTGCAGGTGCATCAGGTTTAATGACGGCCTATATGGCAGCACAACGTGGTCGTAAAGTCGTAGTCGTTGAAAAAGCCAATAAGGTGGGTAAGAAAATCCTGATGTCCGGTGGTGGCAAATGCAATTTCACCAACCTCTATGTCGAACCTGAAAATTTCATCTCGCACAATCCGCATTTCGTGATTTCAGCACTGAGCCGCTATACCAATTGGAATTTTATTGGCATGGTCTGCGAATATGGCATCGAGTATGAAGAACGTAAACATGGACAGTTATTCACCTTAAATGGTGCTAAAGAAATTCTGGCGATGTTGCTGTCCGAATGTGACAAGACCGGGCTGGTCGAAATCAAAACCAATTGCGAAGTGAAAGCCGTCAATACTGTGGACGATCAAGGATTTCAAGTAGCCACTTCTTTAGGATATTTTGAAGTGGAATCAGTTGTGGTTGCTTCTGGTGGCCTGTCAATTCCCACTCTAGGCGGTTCAGGCATCGGCTATGAGATTGCCAAACAGTTTGGACATCATGTCTATCCAACCCGTGCCGGTCTGGTGCCGTTTACTTTCTCGGATAGTTTCAAGGAAGTCACCACCCGTCTGAGCGGTAATGCAGTTGAAGCCACGCTGTCCAATGATTTAAACAGTTTTACTGAAGCTTTACTGTTTACCCATCGTGGCCTAAGTGGCCCTAGCTCCCTACAGCTGTCAAATTACTGGGATGTTGGCCAAAGCTTTAAGGTCGATTTCTTACCAAGTGTCGACCTGTTTGATTTCTTTAAATCTAAAAAACAGAGTCAGCCTAAAGTTCTGCTACGCACTCTATTGACCGAATATTTACCGAAAAGTGTAGTACTAGAATTACAGAATCTGATCTGGACTGAAGTAGCTGAAACACCCATTGGCAATATTAGTGATGACAAGCTGGAACAGATTGCCAAACGTTTAAGTGGCTTTGAACTGAAGCCTTCTGGAACTGAAGGTTACCGGACAGCTGAAGTGACTTTGGGCGGCGTAGATACAACCGAAGTTTCATCTAAAACAATGGAAAGCAAAAAGCAGAAAGGCTTGTATTTTGTGGGCGAAATACTGGATGTGACTGGTCATTTGGGAGGTTTTAACTTCCAATGGGCATGGTCATCAGCACATGCCGCATCGGAATATGTTTAATACAAAGATGATCTGGGAAGAGAAAATACTTCGCTTATTCCAGATAATCCGTTTTAAACAGGCTGAGATTGGCCGTATTTTCTAAACGGTCAATCGTCAGTTGCATTTTCTGAGCCGCTTCCTGCAGATGTAAGGGTACTTGATCTGCCATAGGTGCCATGAATTTATGCTGAAATGTTTTCCACATCTTATTGATCTCCTTTTTCTTTATATTTTTAATGCAAGAAAAATACCAAAATCATTTTAGTATTCACTTGAATATTCTATATTTTTTAAAAAAGAAATTCTATGTATAGTGACTAGGCAGTATTTCGACTTAGTTAAATTCGTCTGGATCAGGTATTTTCTTATCCAGCTCTTTTTCAGCCTGCTCATCCTGTTTGCTTTTCACAAAGACAAATCGATAAGCAGCCGTGAAAAAGCCAATGGTTATGCCTGCTATCACTAAGGGTGCTAACAGATTATTCGGTTTCTTGGCATTCATTCAGATTTCCTCAGGATTAAAAAAATCGACCACTCAAGCGTGGCCGATTTTGTTTAAATAGAACAGGTTAATTCGGGTCATCTTTTTTTGGATGACTATCGACATCCGGTTCTTCTTCACCTGTAGAACCAAATGGATTATTCGCTGGTGGATGAGTTGGATCAACTTGAAGCGAATCCGGTACAGCCTGATCGACATCTGGTGTCACCTGATCTACACCTGAAGCTTCATCATCCTGCGGTGCAGTGGTCAAGGTCGCTGGCGTACTATTGGATAAATTGGTACGCATCGGCGCATTGTCATCTTGTGATTGATCTTGCTTCGGCACAATATTTTCTCCTGTAGTTGAACTGCCTGCACCTGTAGTACCACTGACATCAGCACCTAAGCCTGAAGTCATGATATTAGTTTCATTTTTCAAAGGATTCGGCTCTTTAGCTTCTCGTTTAGCTTTATCGATCAAATCAGTCAGTACACGTTCTGCTGGTTGACGGCCACCGAGACCAAAGGCCAAGGCAAATGCCACAGCAACAGCACCCAGAGTTAAACCGAAGGCCAGATTCACGATCGAGTCAGCAATGCCCATGGCACGTAGACCCATCGCAATGACCAGACCCATGATCAGTACACGAACTAGGTTCGCTAACCAGCGTGAACTGTTATATTCACCACGTTGCACAATATTGGCAACTACATTGGCCAGCCAGAAGCCAATCACCAGGATCACAGCACCTAGCAGGATGTTTGCACCGAAGTAGATGAACATCGCGATCAGGCCACTCACCTGTTCAAAGCCTAAACGGTCCGCAGCTTCGGAAACTGCAAATAGCATGGTGAACAGTACAATCAGATAACCCACCAGACTTGATAGTTTGGTTTTGCCTAGGAAGCGTTGCAGATCCAGTTTAGCTGGAACCTCATCTACGCCTGTTCCGGCAACGACTTCAGTCACCAGACGTGCTACCAGTCTAGACACCACATAAGCCAGAATCAGAATCAGTGCGGCTGCAATGATATTTGGAATGGCATTCATGATCTCATACAGCATTGCAGTTGCTGGTTGAGAAATTGCTTCGATACCCAGTGCTTCAAATGCAATGATTAATGACGTAATAATTACAACTGCGAAGATGAATGAACCAATCAGTTGAGCGACATTCGAGTTTTTGAAAATGCCGACTTTTTCAGCTTGATGTTGAATATTCAGGCTGTTGAGCAAACCTTCAACTATACCGCGAACGATTTTTGCCAGAATGTATCCGACAAATACAATAACTGCAGCAATGAAGATATTAGGCAGATAACTTACAACATCAGTCAGCATGTTCTGCACTGGCAGTAATAAACCATGTAGACCTAGAATCGACAAGACGATTGGCAAGAACAGCAGTAAAATCAGCCAGTAAACAATTTCACTGATATTTTGGCTAATTGGGCTGACACCGACTTCGGCACTCAGCTTTTCATCCAGCTGGGTGCGATCAAGCATTTTTTGCAAGCCGACTTTGACCAGATTCGCCACAATCCACCCAACAAAGGCCACAGCAACAGCCGCCAGCAATTGTGGAATAAAGAGCAGGAACTGCTGGATCATATTACTGAACGGTCCGCTCACTGCTGTCAGATTCAACACGTTAAGCGCACCGATGACTGCAATAATCAGAATAATCCAGAACACAACACGAGCGATAATACTCTCGACATTAGAGCGATGTCCTGTCGCTGCATTTAAGTGTGTATTGGTCCCTAGTTTTTGCAAGATTTTTTTAACACCTGCCGAGACGAGTAATGCAATAATCCAACCTAGGACTAATATGGCAATTGCACTAAGAATTGGATGAAACTGATCCCAGTAGTACATGGCATCATAGCCACCACGTGGGCCTCTCATATAATCATTCATGTTTTCTGCCCTCTTTGTTATTACGCTATTTATCTGAATTCACGAGCTTATTTTTGAAATCTTCAGCTCTTTCCGATTGCTTATAAAGCTTGAACTTCCTGTGCTTAGCTTGCCTGGAGATACAGAACTTTGAAAAACATCACCACCTATTGCAAAAAAGCCCTAGTCATGAACCAGAGCTTTTTTTAACAATCTCAATTATTGGGTGGCCTGTTGAGCATCAGTTGCAGTGGCTTCTGCTGTATCTTGTGACATTTCGCCTACAGTGGCTGTTGCTTCTGTCATCGCATCATCTGCGGTAGCCATTGCTTCATTGCTTTCACCGCCTGGAGTAGTAGCCGGACTACCATTATTGGTAGGGGCTTCAGTCGCTGGTACTGGTGTATTAGGCTGGGTCGCAGGCGCATCTGGCTTCACATCTGCAAACATATAGAACAGGACTGCCAGTAAAAAGATACCGACCAAAATCAGGATATAGACAGGAATGCGCTTCTTCTGCGTGATTGCTGCCTGATCATGCAAAGGTGGTTTTTTATTAAAATCATCAACCATGACCATTCTCTCTCTTTCTTATTCATAAGTAGATTTTTATCATAACAAGCAGTTATCACAGCTTCTGTGACAAAAGATGGTGAGATAGTGAATGGATGTAAGTTATATGTATGAGTCTGATGAACTTGGTATTAGTTTCAAAAAGAGGCATTTTCTAGCCTGAACATACTATGGTCTTATGGTTAGAAACTCTCTTCCCAGACAGTTGATGCTGGCGGTTTTTAGATGATTTATCAGGAATTGAATTGCCTATAAAACAAACAACATACTACTATGATTTTATTAAATTTTAAGCACATTTTTAAGTAGGCTAAAACATGCTGTAAAAATACCGTTTTTCAATATACCTGCTACTTTGCGCAAAATACGTTATAATTATCCACCTTATTTTTCATGCACCCGAGTTTTATGGCGTATCGTCAACAGAGTGTATCGCTTGATCTTGACACTGACGTCACACATCAATGTGCTTTGCACTACACTCGTGATCAGCATCTGATTGGAATCATTGAATTTAGCAAACCGAGCTTTATGCTACGCTGGCAGGATCTGGAATATTTCCGCCGCCGTACTGAAGAAATGTCGGTAATGCCTTTTCCGGACTGCATTAATGCCATGGTCATTGATGTACGGAATGTTGCGGCTTGGCTAGATAATGACGTTCCGATTATTCCATGGCGCCTACTGGAAGAAGATTGTCCGGTACGTCTAGTTGTGCCTGCGGATCGGATCGAGCATTATGCCGGTTTCTTTGAGCCAACCTGGTTAACGACCGATACAGATACTGCCATTCAGGAAATTCGTGACTTTATGGATATGTTTGTACATTAATTCCTGAATAGCAAAAAACCTCCATATGGAGGTTTTTTTGTGCCTAAAACTCCTCCCTTTAATAAAAGGAGGTTGGGAGGGATTAAATTCGGTTTATTTAATTCTTTGTTTTTAAATTCACCCCGCCCCTTCTTTATTAAAGGAAAGGATTTATTCCCTCTCCTCTTAGGAGAGGGTTAGGGATAGGTAAATTATTTAAGACTCTTACCATTACGAAGCAATGCTGCTCACCTTTTAGAAAGGGAGGAACTCTAAAGGAATTACCAATAATTCTCTACCGCAATATTTCCTTCACCACGGCGGTTCATGGTCAGACCACGTGCTTTTAGCGCTTCTTTGGTATCTTCGACCATTTCCGGGTTTCCACAGAGCATCACGTGACTGGTTTCAGGATTAAGCTGGAGTCCTGCTGCCCGTTCAAGTTCCCCATTTTCAATCAAAATCGGTAAACGATGGTGAAGTGCTGCTTCAGGATCACGGGTAATGATTGGAATAAATTTAAAGCCAGTATAACCTTCGCCAAAGCTCTCGGCAATTTCCTGAATACGGTCGGCATAAGCCAGTTCGTCTTGCGTACGGACGCTATAAACCAGGTTAATATGTTTATATTTATTCCAGGTTTCAAAGTCTTGCAGCATGGATAAAAATGGTGCCAGACCTGTACCTGTGCCAAGCAGCCATAAATCTTGTGGTAATGGCAATTGATAACGTGCCAAAGTCAGATAGCCATAGGGAATTTTGTCTAAGTAGAGTTCGTCACCTACTTTAAGATGTTGTAAATTCGAAGTAAATTTCCCTTCCGGAACCACAATCGAAAAAAATTCCAGCGTTTCATCAAATGGTGATGACACGACTGAATATGCCCGAACGACCAGTTCATCCCCCACTTTCAAGCCAATACGCGCAAACTGTCCTGCCGTAAACTTGAAATGTGCAGGTCTGGTCATGGTGAAACTAAACAGCGTATTGGTCCAACGGTGTACAGATAAAACCTTTTCTAAGCTAAATTTTTCAATAGACATGATTCAAACGTGGCATCAAAGACTATGCTCATGGTAGCATGACAGCATAATTTATTAATATTTTTTAAATGTTAAGGCTCTATTCATGCGCATGACTTTACGCCAGTTGGCTGTTTTTGTAGCAGTTGCTCAAGAAGGCACCGTCACCAAAGCCAGTGATGCAGTCAAACTCACCCAAAGTGCGGCGAGTATGGCTTTAGCAGATTTAGAAGATGGTCTTGGCGCGCCTTTATTCGACCGTCTTGGTAAGCGTTTACAGCTCAATGACTTAGGTCGTTTTCTTCTCCCGCAAGCTCTTGAAATTCTTGGCCGCTGTGAAGCTTTCGAGCAGGCAGCCAAAGGTGAACTGCAAAGCATTGACCTTCGTCTCGGTGCAACGCTGACCATTTCCGACTATCTGATGCCAGACCTGATGGCGGATTTCCTGAAAATCCAGCCACAGGCTCACTTGCAACTTCAAGTCGGCAATACCCGTCAAATGATCGAAGCTGTAAATCAGTTCCAGCTAGATTTGGCCCTGATTGAAGGTTCTTGTCATTTACCGCAGCTGCAATGTATTCATTGGCGCGATGATGAACTGGCAGTATGCTGTGCGCCGGATCATCCTCTGGCTCAGCTAAACCGTCCGCTTACTGCTGAAGATTTTAAATCGGTTGAATGGATTTTACGTGAAGAAGGTTCAGGGACTCGTGAAGTCTTTGATAATGCCATTCTAAAAGATGTGCCTGATGCCAATATCCGTCTGACGCTAGGTCATAATGAAGCAATTCTGAAGATTGTGGCAGGTGGTTTAGGGATGTCCTGTATTTCCAAGCTGGCAATTGAACCTTTACAGGAAAAAGGCCAACTGGTGATTCTGGATACTCCATTCTGGTCACTCACCCGTCCTTTATTTATGCTGGTACACCGCCAGAAATATCAAGGCCCCGGTCTTAAAGCTTTTATGAAATTCTGTGAAGCTTAAAATTTTGTTGAAATAAAAAAGCGCCTAAGGGCGCTTTTTTATTACCTGAATAAATGTCTCTTACTAATTTCTTCCTTAAACTGTCTTTCACATGGAACACCGTCATGATTTCCATCCATCTGAGTACCCGGGCAATTTCGCAAAAAGAATACCGCTTCATCATAAGAGCGCATCTGGCTACAATGGGTTCTACCATCACATTGATAAGGTGAAGACACTGAAGTGGATGAGGCAGTACTTCTAATAGGAGTATTTGTGGATACCTCTAAATTCTTCCTTCCTTGTTCACTTAGGCCTTGTTCAGGTAAGTTACCTAAAGCAGCACGTTGTTCTGAAACAAGCCTTTTTTGTTCTTGCATTAAATGCTCAAGTTGCTGTTGCTTTTGTATTTTATAGTTTTGGTATTTTCCATAAACCAATACAGCAAGTATCACGATAATGATTAAACCAATGCCTGTAATCAATTTTGATAAAACTGAATTTTTAGGCTGACGATA
Source organism: Acinetobacter sp. YWS30-1 (assembly GCF_033558715.1). Taxonomy (NCBI): domain Bacteria; kingdom Pseudomonadati; phylum Pseudomonadota; class Gammaproteobacteria; order Moraxellales; family Moraxellaceae; genus Acinetobacter; species Acinetobacter sp. YWS30-1. The sequence continues at coordinate 2,343,798 of NZ_CP114606.1, forward strand.
AGGTACTGCTCTTTCGATCTGAAGATCATTATGTTGACTAACAATTTTTGAAGGTGTCTTTTGATATGAGATATCTAAACGAACAATATGATCTGCTTTAAACTTGCCTGCATCCTGTACTTTGAGAAACTTTAAACTTTCTCCAACTTTTGGTGGCACGTTCTTATTTGGGAAGTCTTTAATATGGAAGAATAAATCTTTTGACTCACCAGCTATCTCAATAAAACCAAAACCTCGTTCTTCATTATAGGTCTTGATCTTCCCCTCTAAAAACATAATTCACTCTACTGTTTGATATTTTTAATTATTGTATTCAAAAAGCGTTTTAAATTCTAAAATAAAAAAAGCACCATAAGATGCTTTTTTTATTTGAAGGATGAGACAAATATCTTAATAAATGAGAACCTAACTTAAATTTCTCCAAAAATTATAAATCCAATCGCTGTTACCAGAATCAACCAGAGTGTGGGACTAAAGAAAATAGTATTGCGTGCCGGATTGACTATTGCAGAAGTAGAAGCTAGAGATGGTAATACAACTACTTCAGAAACGAACTCTTCCTGATGCTTGATATCCAGACGTACCATATTCTCCAGCTGAATCGTATTTTGCTCTTCAATTATTCTAAATTTAAGTCGTTCTCCGACTTGAGGCGCGATTTCAGGTGAAGGTAGTTGATCTAACTGAAAATTAAGCTCCTGTGCATTATTTTTTAGTTCAATACTCCCAGTCCCACGTACAGCATCATAGGTTTTAATTCTTCCATCTGTAAACATGATATGTGTCCCTAGATCATTCAACAGATGCGTAGTTTATATGGAAGGGATTAAAGGATATTGTTGAGCTTTGGTGGGTATTTTATTGTTTTCGCAACATTTTATAAGGTTCTGATTACACAAGATTCCTACAACTTACGTAAACTCATAACTCAAATAAAAAAGAGGCTCTAGAGCCCACTGCTGCCCCATAGTTTGCTTTAAATAAAAAAACCTGAGTCCTAACAGTTAAAATATGAGTGCAAACAAACACTTTAACGACCAGGATTCAGGTTTTGTCACATCAGAATACCGTATTTCATGAGCTAATTAAACCTGTTGTGCGACAGGATTTTGAACAACTTGCTAAAGTACACCATGTTGGACAGAAATTTAGAGCGGCTTCCCGGTGGGATCAGTTTATTGCCATATTGATGTCTCAATTCTCTTGTAGGCAAAGTCTGAGAGATATTCAATCCAATTTGGAGTGCCAACAGGAAAAGCTAAGTCATCTCGGAGCAAAGTCTATTCCCCGAAGCACGCTGGCACGAATCAATGAGCAGCAGCCTGCTGCCTTGTATCAACAGCTATTTTACAAGTTGCTTAAATACTATGACCACTCAAAAGTCGCTCATAAATTTCGCTTTAAGAATCCCTTGTATTCCTTGGATGCCAGTCATATTGACCTGTCGCTTTCCTTATGTGAATGGGCCAAAGTTCACGACTCAAAAGCCAGCATGAAACTCAGTATAGGATTGAATCACAGCAATGATATTCCTGAGTTTGTTGCAGTTGAAAATGGCAAAGAAAATGACATGGTACAAGGCCGCAAATTCCAGTTTCCTGCTGGCAGCATTGTAGTTTTTGATAAAGGCTATGTCGATTACCAATGGTATGCAAATCTGACTGCTCAAAACATTGGATTTGTCACACGTTTTAGGCCTAAATCTGTGTATCAGGTGATCCAGCAACATCCAGTGCTTGAATCCAAAGGTATTCTAAAAGATGAAACCATTCAGCTGAATAGCGCACATGCCCTAAAAAGAAAAGCCCCAGTGTTAAGAAGAATTGAATATAGAGATCAGCAAAGTGGCAAGCACTTTAGCTTTCTCAGCAATAACTTTCATTTAGCCGCCTCCACCATTGCGGCGATTTATAAAGATCGTTGGAAAGTTGAGCTGTTCTTTAAGGCGATTAAGCAGAATCTCAAATTAAAAGCGTTTCTAGGCCGCAGCAGGAACGCAATTCAGACACAAATCTGGATTGCGATGATCGCCTATTTATTGGTGAGTTTCGCTCAACATTTAGGAAAAACAGGTTGGACAGTTCAACGTTTACTCAGAATAATTCAAGTGAATTTGTTTGAAAGAAGAACTTTAAAAGCTTTATTTTCACCCGATAAAATACCCATAAAACAAGAGGAAGCTCATTTGAGCTTCCTCTTGTGAAAAATTGTGGGACAGCAATGCTCTAGAGCCTCCTTTTGTATCTTTTTCCAAGCAAAAATTAACGCTTTAAATTCGACAATAGGGCTGAAGTAATCGAAGTATTGACTGCTACCGCTTTGGCTTTCTTAGCTTTCTTCGATTTATCTTCTACACGTTCAATTTTAATGGCTTTATAGCGATCACCATTTTGAATTACATTGAATTTTACTCGGTCATTGCGCTTCGGCTCACCTGAATCGGCGGCGAAATCCGAGATATGAAAAAATACCTCACCTTCAGGTGAAGAAATAAAACCAAATCCTTTTTCTGGATTGTACTGTTTTACTTTTCCTTGGTATTGCTCGGAAGTCATAAACGTCCCCTTCTCTGTATCTGTCAGTATTCAGTATATAAAAAAGAGGCTGTAAAAGCCCCTTTTCTGTTCACTTTCAAAAATATTAGTCTTTTTGAACTGAACCAAAAATCTTGTCACCCGCATCGCCCAAACCTGGAACGATGTAACCATTTTCATTCAAGCCATGGTCAATCGCCGCAGTGAAAATCACCACATCTGGATGAGCTTCTTCAACACGTTTAATGCCTTCAGGGGCTGCGACCAATACCATCACACGAATATCTTTACAGCCGCTGGCTTTCAATACGTCAATCGCAGCAACCAGAGAAGAACCAGTCGCCAGCATTGGATCAATGATCATCGCAAGACGGTTTTGTACGTCTGGAACCAGTTTTTTATAGTAAGTACGTGCCTGTAGGGTTTCTTCATCACGTTCCAGACCCAGTACAGAGACTTTGGCACTTGGAATCAGATTCAGGAAACCATCCAGCATACCAATGCCCGCACGTAGAATTGGCACAACAGTAATTTTCTTACCTGCAATACGGTCTACAGTTACCGGTCCGTTCCAGCCGTCAATCTCATGCTCAACGACAGGAAGATCCTTGGTCGCTTCATAAGTCAAAAGCATAGTCACTTCCTGAGCTAGCTCACGGAAGTTCTTGGTACTAATGTCAGCACGACGCAGTAAACCGAGTTTATGTCGAATTAATGGATGACGGATTTCATGGATTGCCACGGGAGAACACCTAGAAGGTTAAAGATAAATTTCCGCTATTATAAAGACTTTTCCGGATTTGTTTAACTAAAAAAGCCCCCAATCGTGGAGGCTTTTTTGTAATAACTTCAAACTTGCGCTGAATTAGTTAAAACCACTTTGAACCAAAGTGAAAATAAACTGTTGTAATTCAGGCGACATTGCGAAGAATGCATAGCGAGACAGCGCAATGATCGGATCTGGATAAACACCGATTACCAGTACCAGTAATGCGACAAGCAATACCATGATACCGCCGACTTTTTGTCCCCAGTGATTTACAGCATCAAGACGTGGTGTTTCTGGTGGAGTCATATACATGACAACCATCACACGCAGGTAGTAGTACAGACCAATACCTGAACCCAGGATGACCATCGCAGCAAGGAACCAAGACTCACCTGCTACCGCAGTTTTCACTACCAGGAACTTACCGATGAAGCCCGCTGTTAATGGAATACCTGCTAGAGACAGCATCATCACAGTTAATACAGCAGTCAATACTGGACGGCGCCAGAACAGACCGCGGTACTCCGCCAGGCTACCTGCTTCATCTGTATTGTTATACGGACTAGACATCAGCGTTACCACACCGAAAGCACCAATCGTAGTCAATACATACGTGATGATATAGACGTTTACACTTTCAAAAGTCGCGAAACCTTGAACCTGTAAAAAGTCAGTATTACGTGCAGATACGATCGCAACCAGTACATAACCGAAGTGAGCAATTGAAGAGTATGCCAAGATACGTTTCAAGTTCACCTGTTTCACTGCAAGCAAATTACCTACAATGATGGAAAGTACTGCAATCACGCTGATGATAGTTACGAAGCTATCTGACAGGATTAAGCCAGAAGACAATACATAACGTACGAACAGACCCAGCATTGCCACTTTAGACACAGTTGCAAGGAAAGTTGCAACTGGTGCTGGAGCACCTGCGTATACGTCTGGTGTCCATTTGTGGAATGGAGCCAGTGACAGTTTAAAGCCCACAGCGAATACGATCAGTGCCAGACCAATTACTACAGCAGGTTGACTAAATGCAGTTAACAGTTTGCCTGGTTCAGCGACAAAGCTTAGAGAACCTGTATATGCATAAACATATGCCATACCCATCAACAACATTGCAGATGCAGTTGCTGAAAGCACCAGATATTTCACACCTGCTTCAAGCGATTGAGAACGCTGATGTGTATACGCCAATAAGCCGTATACAGGGATCGACATGAGCTCAAGGCTAATGAAGAAAGATGCATAGTGAGAACTTGCCACCATCAGCATCGCACCGGCAACGGAGGTCAGCATCAGGATGTATAGTTCTTCACGGTTATCTTTATAGGTTTCAATATAAGCATGTGACAAGGTACTGCACGCCAGTGCAGCCACAATAATCACAAACTGATACAGCATCGTAAACGGATCTACGAGGAACAGATTCATTACATTGGCAGGTGCAAATTGACCCGCTAACAGAACGAACAGAATGTACAACGCCGCCAGGTTTAGACCAATGACTGTCGTAGTCGCAACTAAGTTATGGTTACGCTTAATTGCAGTAAGCAACATCACGACGATCGCAGTCAATGACACGATCATCACAGGTGCTAGAGGCATAAGCTCAGAAAAAGACATTGTGAAGTTCATGGCTTATTGGATCTCCACATTTTCAGCTGAAACGGCAGCTTGCTGCACAGCATCAGCTGCTTCAGACACAGGAATGTAGCTATTCGCTAACCACGCCATGCTTGAGTTAGAAACGTCAAGGAAGCTTTGTGGGTATAGACCAAGCCATGCTAGACCAAATGCACAGATCAGCAAAATTACCACTTCACGTGCATTTAAATCTTTTAACGGATTTGTGTAGTGCTGTTTTTGCTCTTCGTTTGGAACACCAAACAACGCTTTATGGATCAGAATCAAACCGTACAGACCCGCAAATACCAGGCTGATTGCAGCGAGGATTGTGAATGCAGGGAATTTACCGAATGAACCCATCAGGATCAGGAACTCACCAATGAAGTTACCTAGACCTGGAATACCGACAAGCGCCGCGATGAAGAACATCAGGAAGAATGCAAGGTATGGGAACTGACCACGAATACCACCCATCAAACGCATATCACGTGTATGAACACGTTCGTACACTTGACCACACATAATGAACAGCGCTGCAGATGACAGACCGTGAGCCAGCATCATGATCATCAGACCTTGGAAGGTCAGGATGTTACCTGCATAAATTGCAAGTAAAACGAAGCCCATGTGTGAAATAGACGTATACGCCAATAAACGTTTCATATCGGTTTGCTGGAAAGCACACCAAGCACCGTAGAAGATACCGATTAAACCGAAAATGATGGCGATGTCTGCAAACTGTGCAGAAGCCGCCGGGAAGAATGGAATCACGAAACGGATCAGACCATAAGCAGCTGTCTTAATCAAGATACCTGCAAGGTCAACAGAACCCGCTGTTGGTGCTTGTGCATGCGCATCTGGTAACCAGCCGTGTAATGGGAAAACTGGAAGTTTTACCGCAAAACCGATAAATAGACAGATCATGAATGCATAAGCAACTGCTGGTGCTTGTGTATCCAGCATGTTCGCTACACCCATCAGGTAGTTGTAGTCGAAACGGATTTGACCAGTCATGGTGTAGCCTACAGTCACCAGACCAAGGATACCAATCAGCATGACTAAACCAGCTACCTGTGTGTAAATGAAGAACTTGGTTGCAGCGTATACACGGGACTTGCCTTCTGCCCCTTTATGACCCCAAAGTGCAATCAGGAAGTAGATCGGCACCAGCATCATCTCCCAGAAGAAGAAGAACAGGAACAGGTCAATCGCCAGGAATACACCGATTACACCACCCAGAGACCATAAAAGGTTCAGGTGGAAGAAACCCACGTTTTTCTGAATCTCACCCCATGAACAGCCTACTGCCAGCACACCAAGGAGTGCAGTCAAGCCAACCATCAGTAAAGACAAACCATCCACTGCAAGGTGAATGTTAATGCCCAGGGTTTGAATCCAAGGCAATTTGAACTCGGCTGCCCACGTAGGAGCCGCACCGCCAAGTTCATAGTTATAAGTACCCGACTGCCAAAGGACGATGGTCAAGACCAGCGTTACTAACATACCAATCAGCGCGATATAACGCGGAAGGTGTTGGTCGAGTTTATCGACCAACCAGCAAATAAAACCTGCAATGAACGGAATGAGGATCAGAGCCGGCAAAATAATATTGTTTGGAGCTTCCATTTTATTTCCCCACTACCTGAATCACGAGCAAGATCATCAGTAGGACAACGACACCGAGCCCCATACTAGATGCATATTCACGCAGTGAACCTGTTTGACGCGAACTAGTAAAGCTATGACCACCTTTAACCAGTGCAGGCAGCACCAGCCAGAAGCCATCAATCGGATCACGGCCGAACAGTTTCGCGAAGAACAAATAAGGCTTCACAAAAACGATGTCATACAGCTTGTCGAAACCAAGTGCATTACGGCAGATGTTGGCAAGGCCCGCACCCAGAGAAGTTTTCGCAAAAGATTTCACAGCGTTGTAAGCAAAAGCAAACAGCACCACGCCAATTGCAAGACCTACCAGTGCAATACCTACTGCTGTGTATTCTGCAGTATGCATGCCATGTTCAAGTGCTTCCGGAATTTCAAATGCAGGAAGTTTAGCCGCATTCAAAATACTTTCCACAGGCGCTTTTAATGCTGCACCCACGAAAGTTGAAAGTACTGCAAGAATTGCCAATGGACCCCAGTAAGTTACACCCTTGATTGCATGGTAAGGTGTGTTTTCTTTACCGAAGAATACCACCCAGATCAGACGGAATGTATAGATCGAAGTCAGGAACGCACCGATTACACCCACCCAGTAAAGTGTGCTGTAAACTGCGATTGATTGGCCTTGTACCCAAACCGCACCCAGGATTGCATCTTTTGAGAAGAAGCCCACAGTGATGAATGGAATTGCAGCCAATGCACCGCCACCAATGGCGAAACATGCAAACAGGAACTTGTTCTTGTAGAACAGACCGCCCATCTTGAAGATGTTTTGTTCGTGGTGGTAAGCCAGAATCACTGCACCAGAAGACAAGAATAATAATGCCTTGAAGAATGCGTGAGTCAGCATGTGGAACAGACCCGCCTGGTATGCTTCAGCACCTACAGCCATAAACATGTAGCCCAACTGACTCATCGTTGAGTAAGCCAGAATACGTTTGATGTCTGTTTGTACCAATGCAGCAAAACCAGCTACCAGTAATGTCACCGCACCAGTAATCGAGATGAACATCATCACTTCAGGCGCAAGCTCAAATACTGTGAATAGACGACAGCATAGGTAAACACCCGCTGTTACCATTGTTGCAGCGTGGATCAATGCAGAAACAGGAGTCGGACCTGCCATCGCATCTGCCAACCATGTTTGTAACGGGATCTGCGCAGATTTACCAGCAGCACCTAGGAACAACATTAGTGCAGTCCAGATGGTCAATGATGAGCTTTGAGTCATCACAGTCGCAGCATTTTCTACGATGTACTGAGTATTCAATGTACCGAATTGCTGGAACAGCAAGAACATGGCGATCAACAGGAATACATCACCAATACGGGTAACGGTAAATGCTTTGATCGCTGCCACACCGTTTGCAGGGTTTTGGTAGTAATAACCAATCAGCAGATAAGAACACAGACCTACACCTTCCCAACCCAGGAATAACAACGCCAGGTTATCACCCAGTACCAGCAATAACATGCTTGCAACGAACAGGTTGAAGTAAGAGAAGAAACGTGCGAAGTCTTGTTCACCACGCATGTACCATGATGCAAAGATATGGATCAGGAAACCAACGCCTGTCACCATGCCTAGCATCAACAGAGACAAACCGTCCAGGTGCAGGCTGATGCCCGGTGCAAAACCACCGACATTGAACCAGGTCCAAAGAGGTTGTACTACTGCGGTAGAACCATTGTTGACAAAGTCCATACCCGCAATGAGTGCGAACAATGCCGATAACCCCACAGCCCCTACACCAATAATGGCTGCAACTGTTTCAGGAAGCTTATGACGCCCTGCCGCTAAAAGGACGAAGCCAATGAGCGGGAATAAAATTGTTAGATATAAATAACTCATCCGCGCATCTCACTAGCAGCATCCACATCCAGATGATGGAAGCGATGATAGAACTGAAGGACGATCGCAAGACCGATACACGCCTCTGCCGCAGCAAGGGTCAGAATCAGAATAAACATGATTTGACCATCAGGCTGTGCCCATGCACTGCCCGCCAGGACGAATGCCAAAGCAGCGGCATTCATCATGATTTCAAGGCTCATTAAAATGAATAGCAGGTTGCGTCGCACCATTACACCGTAAAAACCCAGTGCAAAAAGAATGGATGCAACGATCAAACCATGCTCTAAAGGGATGTTGCCCATTATTGTTGTTCCTCTTCTGCACCTGGTTCACGTTTACCCAAATGGAATGCTGCAACAAGTGATGCAAGCAATAACATCGCGGCAACTTCTACCAACAATAAGTATTGCGTAAAGAGTGATTGACCTACCGCTTTAGGACCGACCATTTCAGTGCCCATCACCATTGAAGGCTGTACGTAGTCTGATTTAAGTACCCAAACCAGGATCAGACCAATCAGGAAGCTCATCAATGCCGGATAAGCCCAAGCTGATGAAGTCAACCATTTGCGTTCCTGAGCAACAGTCTGTTCGCCCAAGTTCAGCATCATTACCACGAACACGAATAACACCATGATCGCGCCAGCATAAACGATGACTTCAAGCGCACCCGCAAACGGTGCACCCACGATCAGGAACAGTCCTGCTACAGCAAGAAGTGAAACGATCAGGCTTAATAAAGCATGTACCGGATTCGTGTTAGTTACCACACGAACCGTAGAGACGATGGCCACAAGGGCCATTAAATAAAATGGCCACATCATGGTAATAGACTCCGTACATCAACAGGTGCACTTTCACGTTGTGCCTGACCCTTGTCCTTACCAGCAACTGCCATACCGGTGACACGGTAGAAGTTATAGTCAGGATATTTACCAGGACCAGAAATCAGCAAGTGTTCTTTTTCGTAGACTAAGTCTTGACGAACATATTCGCCCAATTCGAAATCTGGTGTCATTTGAATCGCAGTCGTAGGACATGCTTCTTCACACATACCGCAGAAAATACAGCGAGAGAAGTTGATACGGAAAAATTCCGGATACCAACGACCATCTTCACGTTCTGCTTTTTGTAGTGAAATACAGCCTACCGGACATGCAACCGCACACAGGTTACATGCCACACAACGCTCTTCGCCATCTGGGTCACGCGTTAACACGATACGACCACGGAAACGTGGTGGCACGATTTCTTCGGCTGGCACTTCCGGATATAAAATGGTGTCACGTTTGCGCGTTGCATGGGTAAAGACCATGAACAACGTACGAACGATTGACCCGAATCCAGCTAGAAATTTAAACATTTTGTTCTCCCTGCTGTCTTAGGCCTGATTCAACAGAATCACAGCACCAGTCACCAAAAGGTTAACCAACGCCAATGGCAAGCAAATTTTCCAACCAAAGTTCATCACCTGGTCATAACGTGGACGCATTAAAGAACCACGCGCCAATACAAACATCATTACGAAGAATGCTGTTTTAATAATGAACCAGAATGCGGGTGGAAGGAAATCAAGACCAAATGGTGCTAACCAGCCACCGAAGAACAGGGTTACGATCAATGCAGAGATCAGTACTACGTTTACGTATTCCGCAACGAAGAACATACCCCATTTCATACCGCCATATTCTACGTGGTAACCTTCCGCCAGTTCCTGTTCCGCTTCTGGTTGGTCAAATGGGTGACGGTGAGTTACCGCAACACCTGCAACCACGAAGATCAGGAAGCCTAAGAACTGAGGAATGATAAACCAGACATCTTTCTGTGCTTCTACGATTTCACGCATGTTGAATGAACCGGCAATTGCCACTACACCCATCAGGGAAATACCCAGGAACACTTCATAAGAAATGGTTTGTGCTGCTGAACGTAGACCACCAAGCAATGCGTATTTGTTGTTAGAAGACCAACCACCAAACAGTACTGCATATACCGCAATACCTGCCATTGCCATGAAGAACAACAGACCGATACTCATGTCTGCAACACCTAGATAAGGTGACACAGGAATAACCATGAACGACAGCACCGCAGTTGCCATCGCAACTGCTGGAGCCATACGGAAAGTCAATTTATCGGCAAATTTTGGTGTCCAGTCTTCCTTGAACATGATTTTCAGCATGTCGGCAACAATCTGGAACATACCGCCCGGACCTACACGGTTCGGACCGTAACGGTCTTGCCACAAGCCCAGTAAACGACGTTCAATAAAAGACATCAACGCAGCGATCAGTACTACAACCAGTAAGATCACGATCGCTTGAAGTACTGAATAGGCGATTGGCCAGTTTTCAGCCCACAGCGGCGTTTGACGGATTAATTCTTGTTCCATGAATTACGCTCCTACCGCGACTGAAACAGGCTCTGCAAGAGATACCGTTGGTGCAAGACCAATTGGGTAGCCAATATAACCTGTTGGTAAGTATTCAATCACTTGTACAGGAAGAACGATTGAAGTCTCGCCTGCTTTCACAGTGATCTTCTGACCGTCTTGCAGGTTCAAGCGTGTAGCATCCTGTTCGCCCACTGCAAATACTGCGTCAGGAATACGTGATTCCATTGCCGGAGTTTTAATGGTGAACTCGCCAGATGCAAAGATGTGATGCATTGGTACCAGACGGAAGCTTTCAGCATTTACAAGCACAGGGGCTGGTGCAACAAAGCTACGCACTGGACGTTTTGGTAAACGGTCGAATAAACGAACGCCTGAATCACCGCCTTTTAAATGACCGCCCACTTCATCCTGGTATTTGTTCCAAGCTTGTGGTGAGTTCCAGCCTGCAGACCAAGCAAATGGTATCAGTGAAGATGGAGTCTCATCACCGACATAACCTTCCATAGAGAATGTTAATGCAGTGTCTTTATCAGTAGGCTGTTTCGGCTCATGTACAGACAATGGCGCACGCATCGAAGTACGACCTGAGTAACGACGTGGTTCACGTGCCACTTTCAGACCATGTACACGGAAGCCTGCATCTGGTGCTACATCCAGAATACCTTCAAGTGCAGGAACGTTGCTTGCTACTGACTCGATCACATCATCCAGTACCGTCCAAGAAATCGCTTTGCCTTGTACGCCTGTTTCCAGTGCGTGTAACCAGCGCCAAGATTCTTTGATTGCCAGTTCCGGGTTGTAGTAGCTCGGGTCATACACTTGATAGAAACGTTGTGCACGGCCTTCTTGAGAAACGACAGTACCATCACCTTCAGCAAATGAAGCAGCCGACAGTACGATGTTGGCTTTCTTCACAGTCGCAGTTTCAGAGTGATCCAATACGATCACTTGTTTGCCTGCAAGCGCAGCATCAACCTGAGCTGCTGGTAAACGACGGTATAGATCGTTTTCTACAATTAGGACAGTGTCATAGTCTTGTGCAAATGCTTGTTCAAGGCTTTGACCACCGAAGATTGCCAGCCCCATTGAGTTCACTTCAGGAACAGTCAAGGTCAAGCCCGCATTACCCAGGTTTTGTGCTACTTGTGCAGCAGCTTCCATGATGGTTGCGTCTTGTAGACTTGTACCAGAGATGATCAGTGGTTTCTTCGCAGCTTTCAACGTATCTGCAATGGTTTGTGCAAATGCTTTCGCATCGTCATCAAGACCAGTGATAACTTCACCTTTTACGCCCGCAGCAATCGCGAAGCCTAAACGTGCGATGTCATTCGGAGAAGCGACTACTTCGCCTTCTGCAACGTCAGACAAACGTGTTTGTGTTGCAGCCAGAATGTAAATCGGAGATTTCGCATCTTGGGCAATACGTTGTACAGGTTCAGCCAGCCATTCTTGGGTACGGCGCTCTGCAGCCATTTCCTTGCCTTTATTTTTCGCAGCTTGGCGAACAGATAAAGCCATACGTGGTGCAGTTTGAGTCAGGTCTTCACCCAGAATCAGTACCGCATCATAGCTCTCGATTTCACGCATGTTCGGGTTATAAACACCCTCGGTTTGCATGATCGATGCAGCCAGCTCAACCAGATTTTGCTCTTTTTGAGCCATACCGGTTGAGTAATTGTCTTGACCAACTAACTCACGTAGTGCGAAGTTAGCTTCAAGCGATGCACGTGGTGAACCGATCCCCAGTACTTTTTTGCCTTGGATTTTCGCAATTACGGTATCTAATGCTGTATCAACAGAAACAGTTTCTACATTCGTGCCAGTACGGAACTGTGGCTGACGCGGACGGTCTTTACGGTTTACATAACCGGTACCGAAACGGCCTTTATCGCACAGGAAGTATTGGTTAACTTCACCGTTGAAACGGTTTTCAACGCGACGAAGCTCACCATAACGCTCACCTGGAGAGATGTTACAACCTGAAGAACAGCCATGACATACGCTTGGTGCGTACTGCATGTCCCATTTACGGTTATAGCGTTCTGAATGAGTCTTATCGGTGAATACACCAGTCGGACAAACTTCAGTCAGGTTACCTGAGAATTCAGATTCCAAAGTACCTGATTCCGGACGACCGAAATAAACGCGAGAAGCGTTTGCATATACGCCGAAATCCGTACCGCCCGCATAGTCTTTGTAATAACGAACACAACGGTAACATGCGATACAACGGTTCATCTCGTGCGCAATGAACGAACCAAGTTCTTGGTTGTAATGCGTACGCTTGGTGAACCGGTAACGACGACGGTCATGTTGTGTCATCACGGTCATATCTTGCAGGTGACAGTGGCCACCCTCTTCACAGACTGGACAGTCGTGCGGGTGATTGGTCATCAAGAATTCAACAACAGAAGCACGGAAATCTTTTGCTTCTTTGTCTTCAATCGAGATGTAGGTATTGTCAGCAGCCGGTGTCATACATGACATGACCAAACGACCACGCGTATCTTCTGGATTCGCGTATTGAGTCACAGCACATTGACGGCAAGAACCGACAGAACCTAAGGATGGATGCCAACAAAAGTATGGGATGTCGATGCCAAGACTCAAACATGCTTGCAGCAAGTTTTCCGAGCCGTTGACTTCATACGATTTTCCATCGACATGAATTGTAGCCATAGTCGAATTCCTTAAGCTTGTTCTACGTTGCGGGTTTGAGCGGCAGCATTTACGACTTTCGCTTCAAATTCGCCACGGAAATGTTTGAGTGCGCCCATTAACGGTTCCATAGCACCTGGTGCGTGAGCACAGAAAGTTTTACCAATCCAAAGCTTACGAGTCAGTTCTTGTAAGTGATCGATATCTTCTTTCTTGCCAGTACCATCTTCAAGTGCTTTAAGCGCTTTCACCGCCCAAGGTAAGCCATCACGGCAAGGTGTACACCAGCCACATGATTCACGCGCAAAGAATTCTTCGAGGTTACGAGTCGCTGAAACCATACATTGAGTTTCATCAACCACCATCAATAGACAGGTACCTAAACGTGAACCTGCTTTCATGATGCTTTCCGCATCCATCGGAAGATCGATATGCTCGGCAGCCAGGAAGTCAGTTGATGCACCACCGGGTAACCATGCTTTCAGCTTCAGGCCGTCACGCATACCACCGGCATGTTCTTCAATCACTTCACGTGCAGTGGTACCGAATGGCAGTTCCCATAGACCTGGGAATTTCACCTTACCTGAAGCACCATAAATTTTTGTGCCAGGATCTTTCGATTTACCTGCAGACAGACCGATGTACCATTCTGGACCACGCAACATGATGGCTGGCAAGTTGTTGTAGGTCTCTACGTTGTTCACGATCGTAGGACGACCCCAAGCACCTGCAACCTGCGGGAATGGCGGTTTGGTACGCGGGTTTGCACGGCGACCTTCAAGCGAGTTAATCAATGCAGTTTCTTCACCACAGATATAACGACCCGCACCGGTATGCACGTGTAACTCGAAGCTCCAGCCAGAATCCAGGATGTTGTCACCCATGTAACCTTTGGCACGAACCTGCTCAAGTGCTTCGTTCAGGTACTTCGCCGCTTCGATGTATTCACCACGGATGAAGATATAACCTTGAGTTGCTTCAAGGGTATAAGCTGCAATCAGCATACCTTCGATCAGCTGATGCGGAAGATCTTCCATCAACAGACGGTCTTTGAAGGTACCTGGTTCCATCTCATCGGCATTACAAATCAGGTAACGTGGACCTGAATTGTCATTTGGCGCCATCAGCGACCATTTGATCCCTGCCGGGAAGCCTGCACCACCACGACCTTTTACGGTTGCAGCCTTTACAACTTCCAGCACTTCTTTCGGTGTCATAGACAGGGCTTTTTTAAAGCCTGCATAGCCTTCAAGCGCTTCATAGTCATCGACATGACGGACATTTGCTTGTTTGCTTAGACGCCAAGTCAGTGGATGCGTTTCCGGGTTACCGTCGCCATAAATTGGTTTTGGTTCGGTATTCATACATACTTCTCCAATAACTGTTTAATTGATGTTACTTCCACGAGACCGTGAGTATCTTCATCAATCATGAGGGTTGGACCTTTATCACAGTTACCTAGGCAGCAAATTGGAAGCAAGGTAAAACGGCCATCCGCTGTGGTTTGGCCGAACTGGATACCCAATTCACGCTGGAATGCTTCTGCTAAAGTCTCCGCACCCATCAAGAAACACGCAATTGAGTCACACAGTAAAATTACGTGACGACCCACTGGCTGACGGTAAATACGGTTATAGAACGTTGCAACCCCTTCCAAATCGGCAAGGCTCATGCTAAGCATTTGCGCGATGGCATTCATTTGAGCATCGTCTACCCAGCCATTACGGCGTTGTACACATTTGAGCGCATCAAGACACGCTGCACGTGGGTACGGGTAATGCCCAATGTGATGTTCAATTTCGTGGATTTCTTCCGAAGTTAAAATCCCTTCAACATTCACACGTGGCTTTTTATCAGTCAAAATCATCATAATGCGTTTACCCCTTAGCGATCCACGTCAGCCATTACGACGTCGATTGTCGCTAAATAAATGATTAAGTCAGATACAAGACTGCCGTTAATCACAGAAGGCATTTGCTGTAAATGCGTGAAAGTTGGTGTACGAATACGGGTACGGTAACTCATGGTTGACTTGTCTGAAGTCAGATAATAAGTCGACGCACCTTTCACCACTTCTGCCATCACAGATGATTCACCTGCAGGCATTACAGGACCCCAAGAAACGCTCAAGAAGTGCGTAATCAAGGTTTCAATATCTTGTAATGTTTTGTCTTTTGGTGGTGGAACAGCCAGCGGATGGTCCGCTTTGTACGCACCAGATGGCATATTCTCTAGACACTGCTTAATGATTTTCAGTGACTGTTCGATTTCACGGAAGTGAACAATCACACGAGCATATGCATCGCCTTCGTACTCAACCGGTACTTCGAAGTCGTAATTTTCATAACCGCTATATGGACGGTATTTACGTACGTCAAAGTCGATACCTGTAGCACGCAGACCAGTACCTGTTACGCCCCATGCCAATGCAGATTTCGCATCGTACTGAGCCACATTACGGGTACGACCCACAAATACAGAGTTTTTCAGTGCTGCAGTGTAGTATTCATTCAAACGCTTAGGCATCCAGTCGAGTAAGTCTCGAACCAGTTTTTCCCAACCATTTGGCAAGTCATGTGCAGTACCACCGATACGGAACCATGCTGGATGCATACGGTAACCGGTGATCGCTTCCACGATGTCATACACTTTCTGACGGTCAGCGAACATATAGAATACTGGGGTCATACCGCCGGCATCCTGAATCGCAGTACCGATGTACAGCAAGTGGTTATTGATACGGAACAATTCCGACATCATGACACGGATACATTGTGCGCGGTCTGGCACAGTAATGCCTGCCAATTGTTCCACACCCATCACATACGGCATGTTTTGAGCACAACCACCCAAATAGTCCACACGGTCAGTATACGGAATGAATGAATGCCAAGTTTGACGTTCAGCCATCTTTTCCACACCACGGTGGTGATAGCCGATATCTGGCACACAGTCTTTCACTTCTTCACCATCCAACTGCAAAATTACACGGAACGCACCGTGCGCAGACGGGTGGTTAGGACCCAAATTCAGGAACATGAAATCTTCATCTGCATTACCGCGCTTCAGACCCCAGTCTTCTGGCACGAAACGTAGATGTTCCTGTTCAAAGTCCTGCTTGGCTTTGTCTTGAATATACGGAGTATATTCAGTCGCACGTGCAGAATATTCTTTACGTAGCGGATGACCTTCCCAGTAGGTTGGCAACAAGATACGACGGAGCATTGGATGCCCTTCGAAATTGATGCCGAACATGTCATAAGCTTCACGCTCATACCAGTTCGCATTTGGCCAGATATTCGTTGCGGTCGGAATATTCAGATCGCTGTCGCTTAATGCAACTTTAATACGAATGTCACAGTTACGCTCTAAAGATAATAAATGATAGAACACTGTGAATTCTGACGCAGGCAAACCGTCACGGTGCGTACGTAAACGCTCATCTACTGCAGACAAGTCGAATAGCATCACGTATGGACGTGGCACGGTACGCAAGAACATCAATACTTCTTGTACACGTGCGCGCTCAACCCAAACTGTCGGGAAATCCTCGAAAGTTGTTTGCACAAAGAAGTTCTCACCAAACTTGGTTTTGAGCTCTTCAATGATGGCAAATGCTGGGCGTGAATCAACTGCTGTTGATTCTGGCATAGCAATGTCAGTTTCAGCCATTGGCTTGGCTTCCTATTTAATACAAATTCAGTCAACCTAAACGACAACTACACCCATAGCGGGTGCACAACAAAAAACCGGTCGTTTAAATTATTTAATTTCATCCATAGAGCGTAAGTTCTTCACAGCCACACGCTGGTCTTTCTTACGGTCACGTTCCGGCATCATCTTTGGCTTATACACTGGCTTAAGATCATCACCGATTACCGCAGACAGCGGACGACGCTCTAATTGAATTTGGTCTTGTAACAGCATTAATGCCTGGATCAATGCTTCAGGACGTGGTGGGCAGCCCGGAACGTATACATCTACCGGAATAATCTTATCCACACCTTGTACGACTGAATAAATATCGTACATACCACCTGAGTTCGCACACGCACCCATTGAAATCACCCATTTCGGTTCAAGCATCTGTTCATACAGACGTTGAATTACCGGAGCCATTTTCACGAAGCATGTACCTGCTACAATCATCAAGTCTGCCTGACGCGGTGAAGCACGGATAACTTCGGCACCAAAACGTGACAAGTCATGTACACCGGTCAAAGTCGTTGCATATTCAACGTAGCAGCAAGATGTACCAAAGTTAAATGGCCAAACTGAGTTCTTACGACCCCAGTTCACTGCTGTGTGCATTACATCCTCTAGGCGAGTCATGAACACATTTTTATTCACTTCTTCTTCTAGAAGCGGATCTTCTACAACGATACGCTCTTGAAGTGGATATTCATCAGCATTCGGATTCGCACGGGTTAATGTATATTTCATCCCGAGTTACTCCTTATCAGAGGGTTGAACTTGTGATTTTTTCACAAGACCAGATGATTGAGCTGGGATTTGACCAGTTGGATCCATAACCAATTCTTCAACTGAGTTGAAGCGCGTAATTTCTGCAAGATCCATATTTGGCGAACCAATTTTAGCTTTGTATCCTGCTGCTTTACGTCTGTCTGAAGGTGCCCAGTTCAGTGCGCCTGTCGATAATTCGTAAACCAAACCAACAAGTAAAACCAAAATAAAGATAGCTGCAGTTGCAAAACCAATCCAACCTACTTCACGAACAGAAGATGCCCATGCATACAGGTAAAGTGCTTCGAGGTCGAAGACTACAAAGAAAATTGCAACTAAATAGAATTTCGCAGACAAGCGGATACGAGCTCCACCTGCGCTGACTACGCCTGACTCAAACTGCTCCTGCTTGGCACGGCCCCATGATTTACCCCCGAGGAGTAATGGGACAGTGAGCATAAAGACGCATAAAAATGTAACGCCGATCACGAAGGCAATAATTGCCCATTCGTATGGAGTAATGGCACTCATGCGGGGATAACTCCTGGCAGGCCGATTTATTAACAAAGAATGTATGTATTGGCCTTCAAATACACCAAACACAAAATTAATCCCGCCAATTGTACCTGATTTTGGATTTCACTTGCTAGCTTATAAGCCTTAGTCTTTTGGATGATTTTTTAGACATTCCTAATTTTATTCTGGCTTTAAGCTCAGAGAATCTCAACCGATCGTTTTTTTAAATTAAAGTTTAAATTTCCATTATTTTTTTCTAAACCCAGATAGACTTTTAAAGCCCTGCTTAATTAAGCCTCACTCCTTGTACAGTGGCTGGCTACCCACCCCATGAAAAGAAACTTATAAAGAATCAATCAAAAACATTTCACCTTTGCATAATGCCTCGAAAAAATCAGTGTGTTTTTAAAAGATGTTTAACATGAATGTTGTCATTCAATTAGAAGTCGCCCTTTTCTGCCCGCTCTCGGTAAGCCTTAAAAGAGCAATTGTGTATTTTTGCAACACGTCCAACAGTTTGATTCAGATTATGATATTTCTATTTTTAAACCCACTATGACATTTATAAAGTAACAATAAGGAGTCCATGCATGTCTCTACGATTTACCCATAAACCTGATTATTTTTTCTTTGCTCAATTATTGATGCGACATGTAGAAAGCTATATCCAAAAACATCAGGATGCCAGCAATGCAATCTTTGACTTAGGGGATATTCATAAACTTTTCCAGACAGACTATGCCTCTTCCAGCATTAACCTAGACGGTATTATGAATATTGCCGATGAGTACAAGCTTGAAACCTTATCTGGTGACCAAAAGCTAATCCAAAGCTATCAGGTAGATGTTAAAAATAACAAGCTACTGATCAACTTCAATTCTGATGCCTTAAACAGCCTGAAAGAAGGCAAGCCACTGATTGAACCGGATGCTACCATCCATGAATAATCCCCTTTAAATAGCCATAAAAAAACGATACCTATGTATCGTTTTTTCTCACCTAAACTCTTATTCTGATTGATCTGACACTTCAGCTTTTTCCAGCTTTTCGATCGGTTTTTGCTTGATTTTTTTACCGTAACGGCTGGCTGGCCAAATCATGATAAAGCGTGCACCACCCAGTGTCGGACTTTGATCGACCTGAATCTCTCCACCAAACCAGTAAGCAATCCGGCTGACAATAGACAAGCCCAAACCATACCCCCCTGAAGCACGGGTACGACTATCATCCAGTCGGGCAAAAGCTTCAAAGATACGGGCGCGGTCAGCTTCTGGAATCCCCGGACCATCATCTTCTACACAGATATACGCCATGCCCTTAGCATCTAGTCCGCCGCTGATCAGGATTTTCTGCTCACAATAGCGTACTGCATTACCCACCAGATTTTGCACCACACGATGCAGGTAACGTCGTTCAGCTTCTACGGTTACAGGTACTGGCATTGGCAGCACTTCAACTTCTTTGCCAGTTTTTAGAGCATCTGTTTCGACGGCCACCTGCTCCAGCACTTCAAACAGATCAATATCTTCAAATTCAATTGAAGGCATGCCCTGTTCCAGTTTGGCATAGGTCATGATTTCATCGATCAAGGTATTTAAGGCTTCAATATCCTTATCGATCTGCTCAACCTGCTGCAAGCGATAATCATAGTCGTCTTCATCTGCCATCATTTCCACAGCAAAACGGATACGGGCAACCGGTGTACGCAGCTCATGCGATACAGCACGCATCAATTCACGCTGCGCTTCAATCAGGCGCTGAATATGGTCCGACATATTGTTATAGCTGGAAGCCAGCGTCGCCATCTCATCACTGCCCTCCACCGGAAGACGCAATGACATGTTCCCGGTTTTCATCTTGTTCAGGGCATAGCTCACTTCACGCAGTTTACGTTGCATTGGCACCAGCAGACCATAAATCCCCAGACTTAAGACAAACAGGCTCAGTAAGGTAATCCCGGCAGCTAACTGGAATGGCATCCAGTTAAATAACGGCACTGGCCCCATCACCAGCACTTCAGACGTCGAGCTAGGAATAGGAGAAATGATCGAAATTGTAGTGCCGCGAATTGAGGCACTATCACGATATAAAATAATGCTGTGATCCAGACGCAAACGTCCGATCTGCTCAGAATCTAGTGGCAGGCTCTGGACATTTTCGATCGAGATTGGATAAGAGAAATAGTCCTGAATTCGCTTCAGGTATTCTTTTTCCTGACCTGGGTAGTACACCAGATAGTCCAGAATAAAGACCGGTAAAGCCTTCATCTGACGTTCAGTAATATTATCCGCCTTAATATAAAGATAATGACTTGGATCATCGCGTAGCCCAATGACAATATAAGCTACCCCAGTTTTAGCATCCCAACGCACGACTGCCTTACGGTCAGCCAGACGTCGACCTTCCGCTCGGGTAATATCCACTTTACTGGCTTCGACATAGTAGATCGGCAATTCCAACAGATCAGACGCATCTGAAACCCAATCCATCTTTTGCTGCAGATTAGGCTGTCTTGCAACCCCCTCACTGATGATATATGCCATACCATCAGTCAGGGATTCACGATACTCCTGCGCACGCTGGTAGTTGATGATCTGTACCAGCAAATAGCTGAATACTGCCACCAGGACCACAAGCATGACCAGGCCTGCGTATATCCGCAAAAATATACTGTGTTTAAACACCTATTAATTATCCTGTTTATTCAGGCGGCTAAAGGCACCGATTAGATACCATTAGTTTCTTTGACGAATAGATAACCTTTACTACGTACTGTTTTAATACGTTTTGGATTTTCAGGATCGTCACCAATTTTTGGACGAATGCGCGAGATACGCACATCAATTGAACGGTCTTGGCCGTCATATTCGATACCGCGTAGACGCTCAAAGATATCTTCACGTGACAGGATGCGGCCCGCATTTGAAGCCAGCAGCCACAACAGGTCATATTCTGCACTGGTAAAGTCAACCAGCTCACCATTCAAGGTCACTGAACGACCACCATTGTCGATCACCAGGTCATCAAATTCGATGCGTTGAGCCACTTCATCTTCAGGCACCTTGTCGGTACGACGCAATAAAGCACGAATACGAGCTAATAGGACACGCGGCTGAACCGGTTTAGCGACATAGTCATCTGCACCCATTTCCAGACCTAGGACCTGATCCATATCTTCAGTACGTGCAGTCAGCATTAAAATCGGTTGATGATAATGTGGACGAACTTCACGACAGATGGTCAAACCATCAGCACCTGGCAACATGACATCTAGAACCACCATGTCTGGTTGTTCGGCAATAATACGACGAATAGCACGGTTGCCATCCGGCTCTACCCCAACCTCAAGACCATTACGAATGAGGTATTCTTGTGTTAAACGAGCAAGACGCTCATCATCTTCAACAATTAAAATTTTAGGTAACTTTTCTTCTTGGCTCATGTGTTGCCCCTTTATTTGATGGACGTATGCTACGGACGTATCCTTTTGAAATCCAATAGATACGTTTTTAATATGCTTGCAATATACACACGTTTACATTGTAAACAAGATAGCGTTCACCAAACCAATACATCAAAGTAGCATTTTGTAATATTTTATCGTGCACATTTCACTCGAATGTGCATTTAACTACCGTTTGTCGGCTTATTTGCATCGATCAAAGCTAAATCTGAACAAAATGTGACTAGTTGATTCAGGCCTTTTTAGTTATCCACAATGTTATCTATAAGCACTTTTTGCCAGCTTTGATATGCTATGCCTTGCCGGATAAGGCTTATGCAAGAATCAATAAAAATTGGGATCTTTTTGCAAAAGATTAAGATAAAACTTCAGAAAAATATTTAGCAAAATGTCAATATTGATCTACCCTAAATTTTCCCGTATCTTGTGTTCAATTAATTTTATAACCACTAGGTCTTGTGTTTATTCCTCGAACACTGTGGCACGATTTTTGCCCAGTTCAAACGGTCCATAAACATAAAAATAGATGACAATGGAGCTATGCTAACATGAGCGTAATCACATCCACTCCGGGTCAACTTCAGGTGATTAAACGCACCGGTGATGTTGCCGCTTTTGATGCAGAAAAAATTTCTGTTGCAATTGGAAAAGCATTTTTGGCAGTAGAAGGCCAGCAAAGTGCAGATTCGAGCCGTATACACGACCGTATCGAACAATTAACAGAAATGGTTCTGAATACATTCAAACGCCGTTTACCATCGGGTGGCACGATCCATATCGAAGAAATACAGGATCAGGTTGAACTTGCGCTGATGCGTACTGGCGAACAGAAAGTTGCACGTGCCTATGTCATCTATCGTGAACAACGTTCTGAAGCGCGCAAACAGTTAGGTGCCAACCATCACCCTACACTGCAAGTCACTGATGCAGAAGGCAAGTTAAAGCCGCTTGACTTAAGCGAATTGACTGCGACTGTGACTCGCGCTGCTGAAGGCCTTGAAGGAATCGACGTACAGGCGATTGTCGATGAGACCGTAAAAAACCTTTATAACGGCGTAAAAGAGTCTGACATCTCTACCACAATGATGATGGCAACTCGTACCCGTATTGAGCAAGAACCTAACTATACTTATGTGACTGCACGTCTGTTGCGTGATGACCTGGTGGCGACCGGTTTAGAGTTCTTGGGTCTATCCACTGATACCAATGAAGGTGATGCGCTTGAAACTTTCCTGAAAAAAGGGATTGAGTTAGAGCTTCTTTCACCTGAATTGTTAAACTTTGACCTGGCTAAACTGGCTGCAGCGATTCAACCAGAACGTTCAAACCAGTTCACTTACCTAGGTCTGCAAACCCTATTTGATCGTTACTTCATCCACTCAGATGGCGTGCGTTTCGAATTGCCACAATTGTTCTTCATGCGTGTGTCTATGGGTCTTGCCCTAAACGAAGACAATCGCGAAGACCGTGCAATCGAATTCTATAACTTATTGTCTAGCTTCGACTACATGGCATCTACGCCCACTCTGTTCAACTCAGGTACGCTACGTCCACAGTTATCTAGCTGCTACTTGACTACGATTGATGATGACCTGTTTGACATCTATGGTGCGATGCGTGATAACGCAATGCTGTCTAAATGGGCAGGCGGTTTAGGTAATGACTGGACTCCAGTTCGTGCCCTGAACTCTTACATTAAAGGTACAAACGGTAAGTCTCAAGGTGTGGTGCCATTCCTTAAAGTTGCCAACGATACTGCTGTTGCAGTAAATCAGGGTGGTAAACGTAAAGGTGCGGTATGTGCATACCTGGAAACCTGGCATCTGGATATCGAAGAATTCCTTGAGCTGCGTAAGAATACGGGTGATGACCGTCGTCGTACTCACGACATGAACACTGCGAACTGGGTTCCTGACCTGTTCATGCAACGTGTATTCGAAGATGCTGAATGGACACTGTTCACACCTTCTGAAACGCCTGATCTTCATGATCTGACTGGTGCAGAATTCGCTGAGCGTTATGCTTACTACGAAAGCATTGCCAAAGAAACAAACATGTTGCACAAGAAAATCCGTGCAAAAGATTTGTGGCGCAAAATGCTGTCTATGCTGTTCGAAACAGGCCACCCATGGATCACGTTCAAAGACGTATGTAACCTGCGTTCACCACAACAACACGTAGGTGTGGTTCACTCTTCTAACCTTTGTACAGAAATCACCCTGAACACCAGCAAAGAAGAAATCGCAGTATGTAACTTAGGTTCGATCAACCTGGTACAACACGTCCAAGGCGGCAAGCTGGATCGTGAAAAACTGGCGCGTACAGTGAAAACTGCGGTTCGTATGCTCGATAACGTCATCGACATCAACTACTACGCAGTTCCACAAGCACGTAACTCGAACCTGAAACACCGTCCAGTCGGTATGGGTATCATGGGCTTCCAGGATGCGCTTTACGAAATGGGTATGGCTTACGGTTCTGACGCTGCGGTTGAGTTTGCTGATGAATCAATGGAAGTGATTTCTTACTACGCAATTTCAACTTCAAGTGACCTTGCTGTTGAACGCGGTACGTATGAAACATTCAAAGGCTCATTGTGGGATCAAGGTATTCTGCCAATCGACTCACTTGACCTGGTTGCGAAAACTCGTCCAGAACGCATGTTTGAAGTAGACCGCACACAACGTCTGGACTGGGACACTTTACGTGCCAAAGTTCAAAAAGACGGTATGCGTAATTCGAATGTGATGGCGATTGCTCCGACTGCAACTATTTCGAACATTTGTGGCGTGTCTCAGTCAATCGAGCCTACATTCCAGAACCTGTATGTGAAATCTAACCTGTCTGGTGAATTCACAGTGATCAACCCGTACCTGGTACGTGCGTTGAAAGAACGTGGTCTTTGGGATGCAGTGATGGTCAATGACCTGAAACACTTTGAAGGTTCAGTACAAAAGATTTCTCGTATTCCTGAAGAATTGAAAGCGATCTTTGCGACTGCGTTTGAAGTTGAGCCACGCTGGATCGTAGATGCTGCTTCTCGTCGTCAAAAATGGATCGATCAGGCGCAATCTCTGAACCTGTACATCGCTGGTGCAAACGGTAAGAAACTGGACATCACTTACAAGATGGCTTGGTTACGTGGTCTGAAAACCACTTACTACCTACGTGCATTAGGTGCAACTTCTGCTGAAAAATCAACCATTAATACTGGTGCATTGAATGCAGTTAAACCTGCAACTGTTGCGGCTCCTGTAGTTGCAGCGCCAGTGGTTGAAGAGAAAAAACCTGAAGCGCCTGTAGAGGAAGAAGGTTTCACTCAAGCAGCGCCAGTGCCACAAGCATGTTCAATTGATAATCCTGATTGTGAGGCTTGTCAGTAAGTTAGCTGGATTAGGAATCAACCGAGATTTATCTCTTATATTGCGAATTAGCAATGGTTGATTCTTATGAGCGGTTAGCATAAGAACTCACTTTTGCTAATTCGTCATGATTGATTCCGTAAAGGAATAGAACATGTCGAAAAAGCTTAAAGAATTTAAAAAGAAAGTTCGCATTGTACGCAAGGAAATTCAGATTTTTTGCTTCACATGCTTATTACCTTGCTCAGTTGCAATATTGGTTTCGATAAACCAAGCAAATGAACAAAACATAAAAAATCTTAAGTCAACTACTCAGGTAGTTACTTAATACAAAATCCCCCCTAAATCCCCCTTTTCCAAAGGGGGACTTCCGTGTAAGCAAAAGAATTCACGGAAATCCCCCTCCTTTATTAAAGGATGGGTTTGGGGAGGATTTAATATTTAACAATAAAGGAAACCTCAATGCCCCATATGACTCACAATTACATGTTAGGACTTGTGGCATTGATCCTTTCCTTTGCCATTACCTTTTACGCACCGATTGCTTACTTCTGGTTTAAAGTTCGCCAGCAACAGCGTAAACAAAATAAGTAGTGGGGATTTATCTCTGAACAAATTCAGAGCATTCATCGACAAAACTTAATTTTGTTTACACAAATTGAGCGTATAGTAAGACATCTCAGCACTGCTGGATGTCTAATAAAAGATATAAAGCAACTAGAGAGAATTGATATGTCTATCCTAAGTTGGGACGATTTCGAAGATGATTCGCAAAAACCGGCTGCACCTGAACAGCAGCCTACGCCCGTCGAGCCGAAAAAAACGGCTAATCCGCAGATGGTATCTGATGCAAGCAACACATCGTCGAATGTGGCAGCTGCACAACCCGCTGCAGCCCCTCGAAGCGCAGGATCAAATTCAACCGATTCACTGGCAAGAGCATCTGCTTCCCTAGACCAACTGGACGTTGCGCCTGGTCTTGAAGAACTTGAGATGGGCGCACAGCGTGTACAGGTTGATGATAAACGTATGATCAACTGCCGTGCTGACTTGAACCAGTTAGTGCCATTCAAATACGAATGGGCTTGGCAGAAATATCTGGATGGTTGTGCGAACCACTGGATGCCTCAAGAAATCAACATGAACCACGACATCGCGTTGTGGAAGTCTGAAAATGGCTTGACTGAAGATGAACGTACCATCGTGATGCGTTCACTTGGTTTCTTCTCTACCGCGGATTCACTAGTAGCAAACAATCTGGTATTGGCGATCTACCGTCACATCACCAACCCTGAATGCCGTCAGTACATCCTGCGTCAGTCATTTGAAGAAGCGATTCATACGCATGCTTACCAGTACTGTATCGAGTCTTTAGGTATGGACGAAGGTGAAGTCTTCAACATGTACCGCGAAGTCCCATCAGTTGCACGTAAAGCGGCTTGGGGCCTGAAATATACACAATCTCTAAGTGATCCTACTTTCAAAACCGGTACACCAGAAAACGACCAGATCTTGCTTCGCAACCTGATCGCATTCTACTGTGTACTTGAAGGTATCTTCTTCTACTGCGGTTTCACCCAAATTCTGTCTATGGGTCGTCGTAACAAGATGAATGGTGTTGCTGAGCAATTCCAGTACATCCTGCGTGATGAATCTATGCACCTGAACTTCGGTATTGATATGATCAACCAGATCAAGATCGAGAACCCACATCTGTGGACTGCTGAATTCCAGCAAGAAGTGATTCAGATGATCCTTGAAGGCACCATGCTTGAAATCGAATATGCACGTGACACGATGCCACGCGGTGTATTGGGCATGAATGCCGGTATGATGGAAGAATACCTGAAATTTATCTGTAACCGTCGCTTGAGCCAGTTAGGCTTGCCTGAACAGTTTACTGGTGTGAACAATCCATTCCAGTGGATGTCAGAAATGATGGATCTACGTAAAGAGAAGAACTTCTTCGAAACTCGCGTAACAGATTATCAAACTGGTGGCGCGTTAAGCTGGTAAGAAATATCACATAATATATAAAGTATTATGATCAAAAAAACCGCCTAAAATGGCGGTTTTTTTATTGGATGAATGCTTAACTTATTTCATCTTTTCAACGATTTGTTCAGCTTTTTTCAGATGTGTCGCTACCGCAGTACGGGTGTGCGTCAACATGCTTTTTAATTCCGCATTTTTCGCACTTGGAATCAATTGTGTATCCAAAGTGTTCAGGGCTTTACGATGTACTTCAACCTGACTCATCATATAGTCTTTATCGGCTGCAGATGGCTTGCTCAGGTCAGTAACAATCTTGTCACTATCGCTTTGCAATGCCGTACTGAGACTGCTTGCTTGAGGAGTTAATTTTAAACGGTCTGCCAGAGCCTGGCCTTTTTTCTCGTTCGCTGTATGTTCGCTAATCATCATTTGCGCATACTTACGTGCGTCATCTGTTTTAAGTTTTGGCAAAGCTGTTTTTGCCTGTTTAATTTCACCGTTATTGACCGTACTTACAACCTTAATCACTTGACTCTCAGTTAAATTCATTCGGCTGTCATTTGATGCTTTAGAATTTGCTTGAGCAGCAGTTGAAGATTGCTGATTCATTGCCATTGTTTGACCAGCAGTGAATAGCAATACACCACTCATCGCAACGCAGTTAATCATCTTCTTCATTAGAATAGCTTTCATCATGACACCCTTTAATGTTTTATTAATTAAAATTGCCTTTATAAAATAGGTGAATTCACTTAAAAACAGTGTAATGTTTAAGTTGTTTTATGAGATCAATATATAAGCATTTATTAACTTAAGCATAGTCTGTTGGGGATTAGTTTCTTATTCAAACTCTACGTAAAAATTCGCAATATATTTATATTGAATAAAATACTAAAATTAATTAAGTTATTGATTTAAATTCTATTTTATAAATTTCAGTATATTTTTAGCCTTATTAAACTTATCTTAGTTTTGCTCCATTAAATCATTCCTTATTATTCAACAAATTAAGAAAATCTAAATTTAACTAAATTATTTGTTATCGGCTAAATCAACTTCTTATTAATCAGAACTTCTAGCTTTAGATAGTGAAAATTTATTACCTAAATATTTTTATAAAAGCTTGATCTCAAAATAAATTTCCTATGCTACTATCGGCCATATATGAATAATATTTATACAAATCCATAATAGCCAGAAGATAAATAGAGAGGGCTTATGAAAGGTTCCATCCTGGATTTTTCTATTCAAGATAATACGGGTTTTATCACAGGGGATGATAACAACCGCTACAGTTTTAGCGGTGCAGACTGGCGTGGACAACGCCCTCCTTCACGCGGTGACCGGGTTGATTTTATTGTTAACTCAACCGGTCAGGCAGCAGATATTTATCTGGCTTTGGGAAACTCGATTCATCTGGGAGAAAGCATTAGCAATCAGATTAATAAATATTCCAATCTGGATCAGGCTGAAGAGAATTACAGCAGTATCGACTGGTTTGTAAAATGTCTAACCAATTATGCAAACTTTTCAGGTCGTGCACGCCGTAAAGAATTTTGGTTCTTTATGCTGTTTTGTGTAATTTTAAGCATTATTAGTGAAGCCATTGATGCAGTTTTAGGCACCAAACCTTTGGTGAATGGCCTGCTAAATTTAGCGCTTCTGCTCCCAAGTCTGGCTGTAGGGGCACGTCGCTTGCATGACATTGGACGCTCTGGATGGTGGCAATTGCTTGTACTGACAGGGATAGGAGCCATTTTACTCATTATCTGGTGGGCAAGTGATACCAAAAAAGAAAATAATGAATATGGTGCTCCTGCCAAGTAATGGAACATTACATATCCCGTCTTGATACGGGATATGTTTATAGATTATTTAATTTAATATCAAAGCAATACGTAGGCAATTCATGCTGCAAGATCAGTTATCCAAACTTCCCAATGCAATATGGGTGCAAATTTATAAAGATAAAATGCAACTGATGGACAATGAGGGCACGATTGTGCAAACAATGGTCCCTCCCGTTCCCTATGCGCATGAACGCAGCATCATTGCCGACTTTAATGCTGCCTCAGACACCCTAAAACAGCTGGTATCTACTTCAATTGTTCAAAAACTTTGGGGCTCTACAACGCTGCTGCAAGTTATGGATATGCCTGAAGAGGGTCTGACAGCTCTTGAACAGCGTGCCCTGCTAGAATTAGGTTATGAAAATAGTGCACAAAAGGTGATTCTGTATGATCCCGCAGGTCAGGAAATTACGAAAGCGAGCTTAAGCACCACTTATCCTAAAACCAATCTAAAAATCTTTCTGGTTATCTTAATTGTCGTCATTGCTGCTTCTATCTGGTTTTTAACACTTTAAATGCCAGGCGGATTCAAGCGGCAAGTGCAACAGTATAAAAACCAGCCATAACTTCACTCGGTGTATACCAACCTAGTGTTTTTCTAGGACGATGGTTGAGTGCAAATTCTATCTGCTCTATTTGTTCGTTTGACACGCCATCAAACGATGATGATTTTGGCAGATATTGACGGATTAAACCATTCGTATTTTCATTTCTAGCTCGCTGAATAGACTTGTAAGGATCAGCAAAATACGTCTCTATGCCAGCATCAGTAATTCTTTTGTGTTCGGAAAATTCTTTGCCATTATCAAATGTCACACTATAAGCATGGCTCATTTGTAAACGATCTAATGCACAAGTAATCGTTTGAGAGGATGCTCTTGTTGGCCCTAAATGAACAATATGTACATACAGGCTCTTTCGATCAACGAGAGTCAATAAAGCACCTTTATGATGTTTACCAATCACCGTGTCACCTTCGAAATCTCCTAAACGTTGTCGTTGATCAATGACCTGGTCTCGGCAGTGAATACTTGTTTTATCAATGATTTGACCCCTACGATCCGTGTTTTTGTAACCGCGTTTTCGATATTTCTTCTGATGCCTTAAATGTAGATGAAGTTTACCGCCTTTTGATTTATCTTGATAAATGTACTGGTAAATCCACTCATGTGAAGGTACATCCAGCCAACCGCGTTGTGTTAAAGCACCTGAAATTTGTTCGGGTGACCAGTCCAAACCAATCAAATAATCAATATAAGCGAAGGCAAATGCTGTCATTGATGATGAAGGACGGTACCGTCTTTGACTTGCAAATTTAGCTGCCTGTTGAGCTCTATATCCACGTTGCCCAGTATTTCTTTTTAATTCACGGTAGATGGTTGATCGTGAACGTCCTAATTCCCGAGCAAGGGTAGCGATTGAACTTTTACTTTTCAAAGTAGCATAAATTTCGTATCTTTCATCTTGAGAAAGTTGGGTGTATTTCTTCATTGTGTGCTTTCCAATTGCGAGTTGAAAAAGTCTAATGATTCTATGAATACACCTAACTTTTTCAACTAACTACAAATGTGTTGCACTTGGGATTTGAATCTGCGCCATATAAAATTAAAAAACCCCGCATTAAGCGGGATTTTTTAATTGAAGTTCAATGACATCATAAATTTTTATGAATAATCCATTTTAAAAACTTCTGATTAGATTGGATTATATTTAATGATGTCATCCAGCTGTAAAGTTGCACTGTCTACATTCTGTAATATCAGCAAATCAGCGCGTGCAAAGGTGGTATTGGTATCGGAACCATCACGATCGATCGTCACGACTGTATCATCTCCACGTTGTTCGAGCGTGATATAGTTCCCCAGATTTGACGCATCTACTGCCTGATCACTTAATAATGCAGATACATCGATGGTGTCACCTTCAACTGCATTGAAGTCAGTCCAGGTATATGTACCATTGCCGCCAGTTGCATCAGCATTATTTAGTAAATAATAGATCGCTGTATCTGCTCCTGCACCACCTGTCAGGATGTCATCACCTGCACCACCCTGTAACAGGTTATCTGCTGGATCGTCGGCATAGTTAAGAATCTGGTTTACCTGATCAATATTGATCACCAGATTTGCTGAAGCACTTTCCTGATCGGCCTGTCCCGCATTACGCGTTACCGTATATTCAAATACTGATCCTAGACAGTATCGTGGACAACCAGCCCCTCTAAACTTTTAATATATTTCTGTTCAAAGGCTTCTGGACTTAACCAGCCGTTTGCAGAATGTCTTCTGACTCGATTGTAATAAATTTCAATATAGTCAAACAAGACAGCATTCGCTTCTTTTCGAGTCGAAAACACACTGCCATGTACCACATGACCTTTTAATGTATGAAAGAAGCTTTCAGTCACTGCATTATCCCAACAGTTTCCACGTCTAGACATACTCTGAGTACAATCATTTTTCAGTAACAGCGCTCTAAAATCACGACTACAGTACTGTGAGCCTTGGTCCGAATGAACCATAACACCAGTTGGATAACCCTGACGAGCCATTGCATAGTTAAACGTATCACACACCAACTGGCGGTCTATTCGATGGCTGGTTTGCCACCCCACGATACGACGGCTAAATAAATCTAGCATCACACATAAATACAACCAACCTTCTTTAGTGCGGATATAGGTAATGTCTGTTGTCCAGACTTTATTAGGCTGAGTAGCTGTAAATTGGCGATCCAACAAGTTGGGTGCTGTAGGCAAACGATGGGTTGAATCAGTCGTATGCTTGTATTTACGTGCAATCCTGCTACGTAAACCAAGCTTTTTTAGGATCCTTCCAATAGTACGTTCGCTCATGTTGTAACCTAAATCATGCATGTCATGTACTAATGAAGGTGCACCCAATCGTGCATGATGCTGCCAATATACGGCTTTTAAGTCATTATATTTCTGTGCCGTATTGGCTTGATGTTTTCGCCAGGCATAATAGCCTGAAGTGCTGACACCTAGGTATTTACAGGCAGAAGATACGGTGACTTCATTCATATCTAGATCTTGAATTACCGTGTACTTTTCTTGGCATGATCTGTTAGAAAGTACACATGCGCTTTTTTTAAGATGTCATTGGCTTCCTTGAGCTGTTTGACTTCTTTCTCTAATTCCACGATCCGCTGTTGTTCTGGTGAAAGTTGACGTTTGCTTGAACCTGCCGGATTGGTTTCACGAATCCATTTATCTAATGTTGAATAACCCACACCTAATTTCTGGGCGATTGCAGCTACAGACTCGTGTGAGTTTGAAAGTGCATAATCAATCGCTTGCTGTTTAAATTCGGGACTAAAACGTTTAGCCATTTCTTGAATCTCCAAAGATTAAAGTTACGTTATCTTTAGAGGCACGTGCTGTCCATTATTTTGTCTAGGATCATCCCGATGTATAATAGTACCGAATTATTTTGCGTAATTGATGATTTCTTTCTTAAATTTGAAGCAACCTACTGGAATTTCCTTAAACAAAGTCGTCGTTTCTCCAGAGTCCGAACCGCTCACTTGAGTATCTCAGAAATCACTTTTATCGCGATCTGGTATAAATGTTCTCATTTCACTAATTTCAAAGCATTTTTCACATGGTTGAAACAGGATAAAAATCATTTATTTAAAAGCTTACCCTGTTACCAACGGATGATTCATCTGATTAATAGACATCAATTAGCTCTACACGCTTTACATGTGGCGCTAATGAAAGGCCAAGGTACACAATATTTATGGATTGATTCAACACCTCTGCCAGTTTGTAAAAATCAACGTATTCAACGCCATAAATCATTAGTCCAAATTGCATCACGTGGTAGAAACTCAATGGGCTGGTTTTATGGCTGTAAATTACATATTGTGATGAATCAATTTGGTGAAATTGCTTGTTCTGCTTTATCCAATGGACATTTGGCTGATATCAAAATGGTTGAGAGACTCGTTAAAGAGATGGGAGCAAAGTTGTATGGAGATCGTGGCTATATTAGTCAAGAACTGAAGAGTAGGTTGAAAAAGCAAGGTATTGATTTAATTACCTATCATCGAAAAAATATGCAGGCTATACAACTTTCTGAGTCAGATAAATATCACTTAAAACAGCGCAATAAGATAGAGACTTTATTCAGTTTATTGAAAGGTCAGTACAATTTAGTGACAAGCAAAGCACATAGTGTTCATGGATTTCTAGGAGGGATTTACGCGTCCTTGTGTGCATATCAACTGATCCATAAAAATAAGCCAACAATTCAAATTATGAAGTCATCGGCTTAAGCAGGATTCGGGTTAAAATATGGAAAATATGTTTTTGTGAATTATAATCAAATAGGTTCATTAAAATATGACATTAATCACATAAAATGCATTATTATATTTATGTAAGCATGAAAAATATTAGAACAAAAGTATACAAACAATAGACCTCTTGCGAAAGTAAAAACTGCCTCAATATAGATTTCATGAAATATCAGAAATTAAATCGTTTTTCAGATTCTGAATTCCAGCGCTTGGTTGGTGTACCTCGAGCAGTTTTTAGTGAAATGGTCGAAGTTTTAAAAGAAGCAGAATCACTTAAAAAGAAATTAGGGCGTCCTCATACTTTAGCTATAGAGGATCAATTATTATTAACACTCAATTACTTACGGAGCTACAACACCCAATTGGAATTGGCGGCAAATTACCATATCGCTGAAAGTAATGTGAATCGAACTATTAAAAAGGTTGAAGATGCATTAATGAAATCAAGACGTTTTACCCTGCCAAAACGAAGCATTACCACAGCAGACGAACAATTTAACTGGGTAATTATTGATGCGACAGAATGTTTAATAGAACGCCCGAAAAAAAAATCAGAGTAAGTTCTACAGTGGTAAAAAGAAGAAACATACGTTAAAAGCCCAAGTGATCTATCATCCGAAGAGCAAACAAATCATAGGAGTAGATATATCGTCTGGCAGTCAGCATGATATTAAATTGGCAAGAAAAACAGTTAAGAAATTCAAACATTGTGACTATGTTATGACCGATTTAGGGTACTATGGGTTAGAGCAAGATGGCTTTAAATTATTGATGCCAATAAAGAAAAAGAAGAATTTACCCTTATTTGATGCTGAGAAAAATTACAATAAAATGATTGGAAAAATACGAGTTGTAATCGAACACATTAACAGTCAATTGAAAAGATTTAGAATACTAAGTGAACGCTATCGAAATAGACGGAAAAGATTCGGTTTACGCATTAACTTAATCGCTGCACTGGTAAACCGGATGAACTTGCAATAACGACTTTCGCAAGAGATCTAATTAATCAAGTTAACGCAATAAAACAGATTTCTATTCAAAAGGTGAAGTTAATAATGAATATAAAAAATGCTCCTAAACATAGAAGCATTTTATTTTTAATGAAAATAAAAAATTATTTTAAATAGTCTAATAAATGACTAAAGTTCTCAATCGTATATTTAGGCTGTGCCTGCTGTAATTCAATTTCTGAACCATAGCCGTATTTGACTGCAATCGACTCAATCCCATTATGGCGGGCACCAAAAATATCATGCTCACGGTCCCCCACCATAATGCATTGATCAGCCTGTATGCCTTGTTGTTCCAGGATATACTGAATCAGTTCCCCTTTATTGGTCCGATCACCATTCAGCTCACTGCCATAAATCTCAGTAAAATACTGGGCCAGATTAAAATGTTCCAGAATCTGTTTGGCATAAACGGTTGGTTTTGCTGTTGCGAGAAACAGGCGATAACCACGGCGTTTAAGTTCCGCCAGAGTTTCAGCTACGCCTTCAAAGACGTGATTTTCATATAAGCCAGTCACTGCAAAACGCTCACGATATGCCATTAGTGCCTGTTCAGCCAGGGTATCATCCGCATCTACATTCAGAATTTTGGCTAGCGAAGCTTTTAGAGGAGGCCCGATAATCCAGTCAATATTCGTGTCTTCACTGATCGGATGACCCACCTTTTCCAGACCATAGCGGGCAGAAGTCGTAATCCCCACTTTTGGATCAGTTAATGTACCATCCAAGTCAATTAAAATATTCTGAATCACACCTTGTCCCCTATGTTTGCAGCCGACATCAATTCATATCGTGAGTATAGCCAGATTTGTCTACCCTAAAGCAATTATTAGGCCATAAAAACAAGCCAAGAATGCCCATTTTCAGGGTAATCAACTCTATATTTTGATCAGATAAAACATACGAAATTTTGCCTGACAGACCGTTCTTGCAAGTGATAGAAATTAATATCGAGAGTTTGAATAAATTTGCCTATACTAAGGCAATTTTAGTGAATGAAGGACATCATTTTGCGACCTACCGTACTTTGCTTTTCAGGTTTAGATCCTTCAGGTGGAGCAGGCCTTCAAGCAGATATTGAAGCCATCGGTCAAAGTGGTGCTCATGCTGCAATAGCCTGTACAGCCCTGACTATCCAGAACTCACAACAGGTCTTTGGTTTTGAAGCAACTTCAAAGGAATTACTGCTGGCTCAGGCCAATGCTGTGGTAAAGGATCTGCCGATTCGTTGTGTTAAATCAGGCATGCTGGGAACGACTGAAAATATTGAAGCACTGGCAGAATTTCTAACTGCGCATCCGGACTATCAGTATGTACTGGATCCAGTGCTGGTAGCCAATAGTGGTGGCTCACTCGGCAATCAAGCCACACTGGTCAAAGCGTTTAAACAACTGATTCCGCTAGCCACGATTTTAACTCCAAATACAGTCGAGTTGCGCGCTCTGACAGGTGAGCAGGATTTAGATCAAGCCACGCAGAAACTGTTCGAAATGGGTGCCCACGCGATTCTTGTTAAAGGTGGCCACGAAGATACTCCCGACTATATCCAGAACCGTCTATATATTCAGGGTGAATTGATCAACGAAACCCGTTGTCCGCGCCTGGAAGGTGAATATCATGGCTCAGGCTGTTCACTGGCGAGTTTCATTGCCGGACGTCTAGCCTTGGGTGAACAGTTGAAAACAGCCGTACAACATGCAGAAACCTGGTTATTTGGTGTATTAAAAAATGCGGAAATTCCGGTACCGAATGGTCAGCGCATTCCAAAACGCTTTTAATCTTCCCTAAATAAAAAAGCCTGAACGATTCAGGCTTTTTTATGGCGATTTTTTTCAAGAATGGACAAATAGATGTGATGATCTTGTTTCAATGAAATTTAAAACTTTTGCCTTAACCTGCCAGTTTCACAGGGCGCAGTTTTTCAGTCTTCTCCTGAACAGGGACAGAAATATGTTGATAATGCAATTGCCACTGATCTTGCTGCTTGCTCAAGACCATGCTGAAGCGGCACCATTGCAAAGGGAAATATCGTTCCATCGCCGCATAAGCAATCCGGACATAACCATATACGAAAGCCATGTCATTATTGACCTGAATGGTGACCTCCTTCCGTTCAACGCGCATACCATTGTTGCGCATATATGGTCGGTACTGTTGCCATGCAGCCTGATAAGCCTCGATCCCTTTCAGTTCGGAGCTAATATCAATCAGACAGACATCTGGTCGGCAAAGTTGACGAATTTCGCTGAATTCAAGTGAACAAATAGCTTGATCCCATTTTTGTAAAAATGTCCTGACTTCCTGAGCCAGACATTCTTCCCCTATTATTTTCATTGAATACCTCTCTATAAGGTTTTATTCAGACTTGAAAACCGAGATTTCAAGCATCTCATTATTTTCAGTCTTTCTTGTTTTTCATTATTTTTAATTATGTAAATGGGTCCTAGTTTTACCCATCCCCCCATATATCAGGTCAAAAGTGTGACCTAATACCTAAAATTACACTATTTTTTAA
Organism: Acinetobacter sp. YWS30-1; assembly: GCF_033558715.1. Classification (NCBI taxonomy): domain Bacteria; kingdom Pseudomonadati; phylum Pseudomonadota; class Gammaproteobacteria; order Moraxellales; family Moraxellaceae; genus Acinetobacter; species Acinetobacter sp. YWS30-1. Next base: position 2,380,806 of record NZ_CP114606.1, read on the forward strand.
TTATAGGCAAAATTTTCTGATCAACTGCAATAATCAGGTGAATTTTGACTGATTATTTAAATTTTCATGCTCTAGTTTTATTTATCGTTCTTTATATTTCAAAATCGCTTTGATACTTCTCAATTTTTTATTAAGTTCTGATGTATTCAAGATAAAGAGAGAAACTAAGAAAACTTCATTTCCTAGTCCTCACTTCAATCTAAAAAAAATCAAATAATAGCTTTAGTATAAGTCTCTTTGTCCATTTCCAGAATTTCAACACAGAGCTGAATCTTTAACCCCGGCTGCGAGACAATGTGCTGCTGCATGACCTGAAGTACCAGCTTGGAAATTGCCTGGCGGATGTCCAGACTACGACCAGTCAGGAGAGAAACTTTAGCATGTACATAAGCCTGATCTGTCTCCTGCTCTAGTCCAATCACAAAATCCTGCTGTACAATCGCCCTACTTTTTAAATCATTCGGGTCATTAATATAACCGGCGTTAAATAAGGCCTGGTGAATTGCCAACATTAAAGGTCGGGTTTCAAGCTGCTGAATATTATCTGAATATTCAAGATGAAGATGAGGCATAAAGCATAGATCCAGGCATGATATGGCAATCAGAAGAGATTGATCTTCGAGTTTGAGGAAGAAGCATAGACCTTCAAACCCGAAGACCGAAAGCACTCATTCGTATAAGAACGTATCAGGCTTTTTTCACATATTCAGATTTGAGCTTCATGGCGCCAATGCCATCAATTTTACAGTCAATATCATGTCCATCAGTTGTATCGGGTAATAGACGAATATTTTTGACCTTAGTCCCGACTTTAACCACTGAAGAAGATCCTTTAATTTTAAGATCCTTAATCACTGTAACTGTATCACCATCAGCCAGCAGATTGCCATGCGCATCCTTGATGACCACGGTTTCCTCAGTTGCTTCCCCTTCTTTCCACTCATATCCACATTCTGGGCAGATTAACAAGTCACCATCTTCATAAGTATATTCAGACTGGCATTTTGGGCATTGTGGTAGAGCCATAGCAACCTCAACAAAATAAAAAAATAAAAGAAAAAACAAAAAATTAAAGCTGAACTATAGCATCTTTGGGTGGGTTCATGCTCAAGCTTTAAAAGGATCTCCCGCTCGACTTAATTAACTGAACTTAACCATCTAAAATATGTGGATTGACCAGCCAGGACAAAAGCTGCAATGACTCCTGCCAGCTTAAGTGACATGCAGATGGTGGTACCAGATCCGGATAACCCACCTGAATAATATGCAGGCTGGTGCCTACAGACACTTTTTCAAAGATGAGCGTGACTTCAATTTCACCTTTGACCTCAGGTGTAGAAAAGCAATCGGTATAGCGCAGTAACTGGTTAGGAATAACTTCATGATAGGTGCCATGTAAATGATGCTGGGTACCAGTGGCAAAATTGGTCAAGGTGATTTTATAGCTGCCTCCCGGTTTGACTTCGGCATGCTCAACTCTGGCAGTAAAGCCATGCGGTGCCAGCCATTTTGCGATGGCATCTGGATGAATAAAGGCCCGGTACACCCGTTCCGGTGGCGCACTGAATACGCGATGCATTTTTAGGGTATAACTCATTTCAGCCTACCTTTTTTTCTTGTTCTTACTGAAAGATTATTTTTATTTATTATTCGGACGGATCATCCCGATCTCGTCGGCCTCAGTATTTAAATAACTGCCCAACATACTGTACGGCCTAAATATAATTGTTATCTATCTATTTTATAGGATGTATAACAAAAAACTACAGTTGACCCGACCAATACCGCAGGCCATAAAAAACCCGGCTTAACCGGGCTTAAATAAGGAAATTTTGATTAGCTGCTACGAAGTTTGCTTTCGCCCTCTTCTGGGTCGCCCTCATCATCATAGACATAGGCCATACAGCCCCAGCCGTCATATTCACCCTGAAATTCAGCGGCAATTCTGGTAAACCATTGTTCTAAGTCGACAATATTTTCATAGGTAGGTTGCATATAGACATGAATGGTAATTGTCCACTCCAGCGTATCGCTCTCCTCATCCTGATATAGGCTTATCTTTTGTTCTTCTTTAAGCAGATGCAATGCACAGCGGTCAGCCTGTTCTTCACTATTAAAGGCTATCGAGAATTCAATTTCATGGTCGTCCTGCAGATCATCACCATCCTGATACATTTGCCACAGTACATGACCATTTTCATCGTCAGGGAATTTGTCATAATCGCGTGCCATAGAGATATCCTTATTATGATGTTTTATTATTCGATTCAGCTTAACTTATTTTATTTGAATTATCGAGTACAGAATATGAAAAAAAATTAACTTTCTCTAAATAAACAACTGAATTTTATCAATATAAATTTAAGAATTTGAGAAAAAAAGCTGCATTTTCATCTAATTAAAAATACCTGCATATCAATCTGCAGATTAAAAAATTTCATCGGTTGATCTGTCTTTTTTAATTGTAGTTAGGAAGCGATCACTGCAGATGGCTCAGACACTTGATTCTGTTGAAGCTCAAGTAAAACGGCGGCGAATTTAAGCTCTTCCAGACGTAAGTTCAGATAAGACTCCTGAATCATGGCCTGGCTCAAGCTTTGTCCTTTATAGTTCATCAGGCGATAATCATCTTTTAAGGATTGCAGCATTTCACCCAGATTATGAGTATTTAACTGGGACAAATAGAATTCTGCCCTGCTATTAAATGCCAGACTCAAAATCTCGATGGTGCTCTTGCGACGATCCTCATCGACATAATTACAGCTGGCCACCTGCTGCTGTTCTTTGGCCTGCTCAATCTGTGTTCTGATAGTCAGTAAATGCCGGGCTGCATCAGTATCGTTGTAGCCACTAATGAGCTGATCCAGAAGCTGCGTGACCGGCAGATCAAAACCATGTTGATAGCCCTTGATCTTATGCTCGAGAGCTTCAACTACTTCTTGCAGTCGCTGTTGTTCTTTAGCCTGCTGATAATAAGCCTGTAAAGCTTTTCGAGCCTGTCGCTCAATATCAGCTTCGGCCTGAGTCTGTAAATTCTGTAAATACGCTTTGACCTGAGCGATATAGGCTTTGAGATCATCCAGCATGATGGAAGCATCAAGCTTGGTTACTTCTACGAAATTTTCGGCCTGCAAGCTGCGGTTAATAATGTATTGTTCGATGTCACAGATATCCTGATATTGTTTATATTTATTCAGTTCAGTTCTGGCACTTCCCAGTTGCATCCGTAGCTGGGTCATTTCATAATTTAATTCATCAACTTGTGTTTCATAATCAGCCAATTTACTGCGTGAATGATCCAGATTTTCCTGTAAGGACTGAATATTGTTTCTTGATAATTTCAGGCTATTGAATACCCATAGTAATACAATGATTAAAACACTTGCGAGAACAAAGAGCACGCCACTTAGCATCATCCTGTCCCTTACCCCTTGCACCATATATAGGCACTAAAAAATTAAAAATTTATGATGTTTTAAAGTTATTCTGCATAATTTAATGATGAGAATCAAAGATAAAAAATGACCATAAACATTTAATATAATTGATCTTTTAAATGATTTTTCACCTATAAAACCTTAATATTTTTATGCCTATCAATTTACTTAAAATGAATCTGTTGGTGATAATCAATTAAAGGGGTTTTTATTTTTATATCGAATGTTATAAGAACAAACCCCTGAGAGACTGCAAATCTTGATAAAAACTGAATAAAAATAGATAGATCAAACAGTTAAACTAAAGATAAAGTGATAAAGTCCCTTAAATGATTCCTGAAATTTTTCCGGGTACACTTTTTTAATTTCAAAAAATCATTACTTGATAAGACATGATTCAGAACATAATTTTTCTAGAAAACTGCTTAAATTCAACTCCATAATTTTCCGATGACTGAAATAAATTCTGACATTTCTGTTGCAGCTTACTAAAATTTAAATATTTATCAGAATCCATATTCATTTTTTGAATGCTTAAATTTTACTAAAATGGTGCAGGTGCAAGAATTTCAACTTTATGACCACTCAAGGGTTGAGTAAAAGTCAGTTCACTGGCATGCAAGGCCATGCGATTAAGAGGGCTACGCGTTGGTTCCGGATGATAGATTTTATCGCCCGTAATCGGATGACCGATATGCAGCATGTGGACTCTGAGCTGATGTGAACGCCCGGTAATTGGCGTTAGTAATACCCGGCTGATGTCTTGCTCAGGCAGATATCCCAGCCGTTGATACAGTGTTTTGGCAGCTTTACCCAGTTCAAAATGCACCATTTGCCGAGGGCGATTTTCCCAGTCAGTAATCAAAGGTACATCGACACTGCCCTCGGCCTGAATTTCTCCCTGTACCAGCGCAATATAGTGTTTGCTGACTGTACGTGCCTGAAACATTTTGCTGACCGCCACTTCAGCATCGCGATGTTTGGCAAACATCAGGATACCAGACGTGGCCATATCCAGACGATGGGTAATTTTGGCATTCGGATAACGCTCTAGTACCCGTAGATAAGCACTGTCATGATGCTCAGGCAAACGTCCCGGAACAGACAACAAACCGGCCGGCTTCTCAATGACAACCAGATCATCATCTTCATACAGAATATGCAATGGGTCTTGAGGCGGCGCGTAGACAAAGTTGTCGTTAATAGGCATGTGCTGTAAGCATTCAGGAGAAAACGCGCAAAATAACAATGTCAGGGAATACTGTCAATCCAGCCCTGTTACAGGATCAGTGCCTGACTAAGCTTTGGACGCTGCACTGATGGGAGATACTGAATGACCCGACTGATACTGGGTTTTCAGTCTGTCGAGATCTTCATTTAAAAATGCCATAAGATATTGCTGAACCTGTGACATAGTCAGATTGCGAAATGACACATAGTCTTTGTTTTTCAGGCTAAACAGTCCCAGAATTTTATGTTGAGCTTCGACTTCAATATCACTTTCCAGCCTGAACTCAAGCTGACCTGAGGGCGCCAGTTCATTCAGTGTGATCTGAATCGACTGTTCAGCATCGGAGTCTGTTACGGTAAAAGTGGTAATGGCGGCTTGCATCTGTAATTGTAAAACCCGTAACTGTTGCCAGTTAATGGACTTGAAAGTAGAGAGAATTTCTTCTGCCGATAAGCTGCCTAGCTGCTCTGCTTCGTCTTCTTCTTGATGCGGATAACTGATTTCTAATTCATATTTTTTCATGGGACGTGCCCCTTTCTTATATGCAAAATTATCATAGCATTCTGTTTTATTTTTCAAGGATATAATTTGTGAGCAAATATTAAACATATTATACTTTAAATTATTTATATCAAATACTTATAAACAACCAGCGACATTAGAGTAGTATTTAAACATAAAATAGTCGAAAGCTATAGGCTGTAAATAAAATAGATTAGATATGTGATTAAAATAGTATTTATTTGAATCTCAAATGAATTTACAGCTATTTAGGAAGAATATAAGTGACTGGGTAGGGAAGGTGTTCAACAGTTTGGAGGAGAAGATTGTTTTTATGAGAGGAGAAAATTTTGAGGGTGTTGGGAAAACATCTTGATGGTTTACTTCAACTATCACTCTTTGTAAGAAATGATCTTATAGCCTATAAACTTTTGGTCTATAGCGTCCTAAGCCGAATCGAGACCTTTTGGGTTCGTACTGCACTCGCGTTTTGCGCCACTCACAGCATGCTACTCTTTTCGATCCCATCACACCCTTGAGATATATAGTAGCCAAGCTGCGGCAAAATTAATTTCCTAAGATTTTTTAATTTTCCCGATTTTTGAAAATATTTTTCTTTAAATATATTTGAAGAAGAATTTTTTACCTTTCACCTCAAAATAAAGATCTTTTATTGCAGAAAGAGCAGAATTACTGGAATTTATCTTCATGTAAAACCTCATTCTGCTCTAAATTTTTTAGACCCCTCTATTCAGCTTTCCAGCCATTTAATCAGCCAGATAATAATCCACTGTAGAAACCACACGAACTTTCTTTAGATAAGGCGTATTGCTGTCACGGTCCTCAATGCTAAACAGACCTTGATTGGCAGTCTTGATTTTCCCGAGACGGCTTTGAGAATCCGCGGCAAACTTTTCTGCCACACTGCGGGCATTTTGCGTGGCTTCTTCAATCATGGCTGGTTTGATGTCATTCAATTTGGTAAAGATATATTCCGTTCTTTGCCCGGAATCATCACCACCAAAAGCAATGCCCTTTTTACCCAGAGCGACCAGACGGGTTTGCGCTGCACGGACTGCATCAATATTGTGGGTATAAACCGTAATGGTCTGATGCGCGGTATAACGTAAGGCAACATTGGCATCACCGCCGTATTGCTGGGCATATTTATCTGTAGTGACTGGAGAACCGGTGGTAATTTCTTCTGCCTTAAAACCTTCACCTTTTAAGAAAGCCTGAATTTGCTGGGTTTGCAGCTCCATAGTGTCATACAGTTCTGTCAGATCCTGACTACCGCCACTAAAACGGATGGGCCAGACTGCAACATCGGCTTTAACCTCACGTTCCGATAAACCTTTTACGGAAACAATCCGCTCATACTGTTTAATCTTGACCGCACTATTGCCCAAAATGAATCCGGCGATAATCATTCCCAAGCCGATCAAAGCCCCTAAAATCAAGGCAGGTTTAAACTGATTCATTGATCCGAACTCCTTTTCCATATTGTTATCCTGTTTCGAGCATTATAAGCCTTAAACTGCTCTGTGTAATGCTGATGCGACTATCAGTTTTATTTATTCCTGGAACTTTGGAAAGTTTTATCTCCTAACTTTTCCCCATCAAATATAGGGTAATTAGCGGAACCAGATTGAACAGGAATATCCCGACTTTATAAATGGCCATGCCGCTATAGTGAATGGCATCAAAAGTTGGATCTGAGAGCTGAAACCATTGACCATGCAATCGTTTCACCCAGTCTCGTGCAGACAATCAGCAAAAACCAGAGCATTAAAATGCTGTAATTCAAAGCCAATGTATAAAGTAAAAACCGACACCAGAAATCGAGATTCATAGTGATTCCCTGCCTGTAGAGCCATCTATCCTTAAGTTAACAGATTGATCAAATGTTCAGGAACTGCTGATTTGTATCTGTGATCTAAAGGGAAATGGTTTAAATATTTTCAGCTAAAAGTTTCAGTTCTCACTTCCAGCGATCACTTTTTAGCGTACAAACAGATGACGGGTATGATGATTGATATAGGCATTTAAGCCATCACCATACTGGGCCAGCTGTTTCATATTTTCCACATGCTGATAGCCCGTACTGCTATAACTATAGGTATACACTTTCGAAGTTTTCTTAAATTGAACCCGAATAAACTCATTGCCAATCTCATAATTGGCCACACCCGAGTCATGATTGAGATCAAGATAATGTTGCAATTGAGCAGCCCTAAACATGATAAATCTATAGTTTTATATGGGGTCAAATTGATCATTTTTCAAACAGGATAAATGATAAAACCCACTGTATAGCGGGTTTTAAATGACGACCAATATGTCTATAAATCTCATTCTGTACAGCACTTATGACAGCCCTCTACTTTCTCCCTCGGCCAGTTCATTCTTGCGCGTTTATAAGCCAGATCATAATTAGCAAAATATCCAATCAGAATCTGGTTATCAAATTCTGGCAGGTCTTCACAGCCTCGTGTTGCGTTATGAATATAGTGCACGCCTTGGGCAGACTCTTGTTCATCTACAATAAATTTAATCATTTATAGTTCCCCTAATATTGTTTTTATAAAGTTCAACCACAAATAAAACCATACAAAAATTATGCCTTTTATAATCCCATAATAAAATTATGTCTTTTTTGAATAAAAATCAAGCAATTTAATGAACAAGATGAGGGCCTTTCTTTAAGCAAATATTTCATTAAGAATGAGTGATAAATATTTATTTATCTGATTCTTATAAGGCGGAATTTTCTAGCTTGTTTTTCTTTTTTAGACGTATCCAGCGAATTGCCATGATGGCTAGCATTACAACCAGCAAGGCAGCTAGCACTGGCAAAAGCAATGACAGAATGGATAACAGAATAGCCCCGATCCACTCTCCGGTTGAGAGTACGGGATTCGCAACACCGCCTGTAGTGGCAGTTGATAGTCCACGTGCTGCAACACTGCTCAGTTGCACGGCCCCTGCTGTTCCGCCACCGACAATAATCGCTGCGGCCCAAGCTGCAAACTGGGACATTTCTCCACTGCTGGCAGCCATCGTGGTCAGAGTTCCGGCCAGTATGGCAGCAGGCGTTGCAATTGTATCGATGGCATTGTCCACCCAGGGAATATAATACGCAGCGATTTCACAGAGGGTCGCGATGGCTAAAGCCAGGCAGACTGCCGGCATGGCCAGCCATTCAAAACCGGTCATCGGTTCAAACCAGCCCATCAATGCGGCAATACTCATTATCAGCAAAGGCACAAAAACACGGAAACCAGAGGCTGCACTCAAGCCGATACCGATACATAAACCGAGGATTGTTTCCATGCTGCTTGCCCTTGAGATTTAAGCCATTTTTATGATCCAAATTCTACGCTAACAAAAAAGCCCTATCGGGTGATAGGGCTTTTATTTAAAACAGGATCTTCTGTTTTGAATATCGTGTGCTTAGGCAACCTTATCGTTATATTGGGTGCCGAGGCATTTGGTACACGGTGGTAGTCGGTCTGTACCAATTTCTAAGAAGACGCGATGTCCGCATTGAACACAAAAATAGAAACCCGTTCCCGGTTTTGAGCCAGCTGTAACCATCTTTGTTCTCCGTTGTTTTAGAAAATGGTCTAAGCAGTATAACTCTGTTGTGATGAATGTCTATTGTCCATTTTTGTAAATGATAGTGTCGTTAAAGCTAAGTGATATTTTTATTTGTGATTTAATGATATTCCGTCGCTGCGCCTAGTCACTTTCACTTTCTATGATAAATAGCTTGATAGCATTGGAATAAATGGAGCTAAGAAAGTATATATAGTGACATGATTAGAGAGAAAACTCATTAGCTCACCATATTGGGAAGTATATTCTGGTGTTCCAATTGAGGTTCCTAATTTTTCAATTCTTAGTTCTAGATCGCTAACTAACTCTTCCTCTTTAATCCACCCCAACCCTCCTTTAAAAAAGGAGGGAGTTCCCCTCTTTAGAAAAGAGGGGTTAGGGGAGATTTTTACTAGTAACTAGAAAAATTAAGCCACATTCCCTTCCAAGAAATCCTGTGCAAAGCGCTGTAATACTCCACCCGCTTCATAGACAGAAACTTCTTCTTCAGTATCCAGACGGCAAGTTACCGGCACTTCAATGGTCTGTTTCTTACCCTCTTCAGTCGCACGCTCAATCACCAGAGTCAAAGTCGAACGTGGCGCAATATTACCGATCACGCTATATAGCTCAGTACCATCCAGCTTCAAAGTTTTACGATCTGTACCCGGCTTAAACTCAAGTGGAAGTACACCCATACCGACCAGATTCGTACGGTGAATACGTTCAAAGCCTTCAGCCACAATCGCTTCTACACCTGCCAGACGCACACCTTTCGCAGCCCAGTCACGGCTTGAACCTTGACCATAATCTTTACCTGCAACAATGATGAGCGGCTGCTTACGGTTCATGTAGGTTTCAATCGCTTCCCACATACGCATCACTTCACCTTCCGGCTCGACACGTGCTTTAGAACCTTGCTTAATGGTACCGTCGGAACGCACCACCATTTCGTTATACAGCTTCGGATTCGCCAAGGTTGCACGCTGTGCAGTCAGGTGATCACCACGGTGCGTTGCATACGAGTTAAAGTCTTCCTCAGGCAAGCCCATTTTCGCCAGATATTGACCTGCTGCCGAATCCAACACAATCGCATTCGATGGAGATAAATGATCGGTAGTAATATTATCGCCAAGGATGGCTAACGGACGCATATTTGCCAGAGTACGCGGTGCAGCCAATGCCCCTTCCCAGTATGGCGGACGGCGGATATAAGTACTTTGCGGACGCCAGTCATACAGCGGACTTGCTGCCTGCTCACGCTCGCCCAGATCAAACATCGGAATATAAACTTTCTTGAACTGCTCTGGTTTTACCGATTCTTTCACCAAAGCATCAATTTCTTCATCCGATGGCCAGATGTCTTTCAGGTAAATCGGATTGCCGTCTTTGTCTGTGCCTAAGGCATCTTTCTCGATGTCAAAGCGGATCGTACCGGCAATTGCATATGCGACCACTAACGGTGGAGATGCTAAAAATGCCTGCTTCGCATAAGGATGGATACGACCATCGAAGTTACGGTTGCCCGACAATACCGCAGTGGCATACAGGTCACGGTCAATAATTTCCTGCTGAATCTTCGGATCAAGCGCACCCGACATCCCGTTACAGGTGGTACAAGCATACGCCACAATACCAAAGCCCAGTTTTTCCAGATCTTTTAGTACGCCTGCTTCTTCCAGATACAACGCCGCTGCTTTAGAACCCGGAGCAAAAGATGATTTCACCCACGGTTTACGCACTAAACCAAGTTCATTAGCCTTACGTGCCAACAAGCCTGCTGCCACGGTATTACGTGGGTTAGACGTATTGGTACACGAAGTAATTGCCGCGATGATGATTGCACCATCTGGCATTAAGCCATCCGTACGGTTTTCTACCACACCCGCAATGCCTTTTTCTTTCAGGTCAGATGTTGATACACGCGCATGTGGATTGGATGGACCAGCGATGTTACGGGTGACAGTCGATAGGTCAAAACGCAATACACGTGGATATTCTGCCTGAGTCATTTCTGATGACCACAGACCAATCTCTTTCGCATAGGTTTCAACCAGTTTGACCTGTTCAGATTCACGACCAGTCAGCGTCAGATAATCAATGGTGTTCTGATCAATATAGAACATGGCTGCAGTTGCACCATATTCCGGGGTCATATTGGAAATCGTGGCACGATCACCGACTGACATGCTGTCTGCGCCTTCACCGAAGAATTCCAGATAAGCACCAACCACACGTTCTTTACGCAGGAATTCGGTTAGAGCTAAAACAATATCCGTTGCGGTAATGCCCGGCTGACGCTGTCCTACCAGTTCGACACCGATAATGTCTGGCAAACGCATCCATGATGCACGGCCCAGCATCACGTTCTCAGCTTCTAATCCACCAACACCGACTGAAATCACGCCTAGCGCATCCGTATGTGGAGTATGCGAGTCAGTCCCCACACAGGTATCCGGGAATGCCACGCCATCACGGTTCTGAATGACTGGTGACATTTTTTCCAGATTGATCTGGTGCATGATGCCGTTACCCGCAGGAATTACATCGACATTTTCGAAAGCGGTTTTGGTCCATTCAATAAAATGGAAACGATCTTCGTTACGGCGATCTTCTACCGCGCGGTTTTTCTCAAATGCATCCGGATCGAAGCCGCCATATTCGACTGCCAGCGAGTGATCGACGATCAGCTGGGTCGGCACCACAGGATTGACTTTAGACGGATCACCGCCTTGATCGGCAATCGCATCACGCAGACCGGCAAGATCGACCAGTGCTGTTTGCCCTAAGATGTCATGACACACTACACGCGCCGGATACCAAGGAAAATCATGTTCCTGTTTACGCTCAATCAACTGGCGTAAAGACTGTTCTAAAATCGCAGGGTCGCAACGGCGTACCAGCTGCTCGGCCAGCACTTTAGATGTATAAGGAAGTTTGGCATATGCGCCTGGCTGAATATCTTCTACGGCTTGACGCACGTCATAATATTCCAGCTGGGTACCTTGCAACGGTTTCCGGTAGTTATTGTTCATAGCTTGCCTGCCCTCTTTCATTACTCTTTTTATTCATCAAAATATCTTGATGACTTGTTTTTTAATAAAGGCATTGTACGCTGTCGAAAGTCTATTTCCCAAATCTTATAATTTTCAAAAGCTTAAATACTAAAAATGGTATTTTTACCAAAATTACTGACCCATACTTTAGAATTTTGACTCTAAATTGCATTTTTTCTGAAAAATAGGCCTAAATCTGTCTCATTCTTTAGTATGAGATGTTGATAACAGCATAAAAAATAATCAATTTCTTGGAATGAGTTTAAGGATAAATTTCATATGAAATCAAAGCTTAGAATTTTTTAATTTTAGAAATAGCTCATTTAATAAAAAACTGAATCTATATTTTTTTATTTCAGTGTTAAGCATAACTCTTAACCGAAAATGGTAAATTTCATTGCAGATATGGCTCGATGAGTGTAGGCGAAAAAATCATTTTTCAGGTTAGACATACCCCGAAATAAGTTACATTCTCAATTCCATATATTTTTTAAGACTTTCTTACAATTTTAGAAATACGTTAAATATTTATAGGACAATGATTCATAAACATGAGCTTATAAAACGCATCCCTATCTAAAATACTTTACACACGTCATTTTAGCTTACCGTCTGTCGCCCTCCCCCTAATTTGGTGATAACAGTCTGTATCTCAACTTTGTAAATCTACCCTCGAATTACTTCACAACAACACTCATCACAAAAGCACATAAGGGTGATTACAATGATACAACTCGCCATTCTTGGTATCGTTGCTGCAGTGATCGCTGTACTGGCAGCAAGCTGGAATGGAGGTAAAAATCCCTCCAATCCTAAACCGCCAACTTCCCACAACCCTAACCCACCTACCACTCCCAATAATCCCAACAATCCACAACCTTCTCCAACAGCACCCGATACTTTGATTAGCAATCCGCCCCTATTGCAAAAAAATTCCAAGGGCACCCATGAACTGATCGTCGCTTATAAAACCGGCAAGATTTACAATCCGAGAAATAGTACGTGGGATCAACTGTTCGTCAGAGGTTATCTCACTAATGCCAGCTTGTTTAACAAGAAAAAAGCTGGAGAGTCTGTTGAAGACCTTTTAATTGGTCCGCAGATCCGGGTCAAACAAGGTGAAACCCTGAAAATTAACCTCAATAACCAGCTTCCACCTGAACAGAAAGCCACCTGCCCAGACAGAGTGGATAATGTAAACGATCCACATTGTTTTAATACCACCAACCTGCATACTCATGGCTTCTGGGTAAGCCCTCAAGGCAATAGTGATAATGTTTTCCTGAAATTTAAACCTCAGGAAAAATTTGACTATCAGTACAAAATGGAGCCGAATCATCCGGCAGGAACCTACTGGTATCATGCCCATCTGCATGGCTCAACAGCTATTCAGGTATCGAGCGGTATGGCAGGCCCATTAATTGTAGAAGGCTCAAGAACACCAAAAGTAAAAAATGGCAAAGTCACTGAAACAGGCGATATGGACATTTTATGGAAAGAAAAAAATAGCTATCCAAATGAAAACATCCTGCTATTCCAGCAAATTCAATATCGATGCTCTAACCCTGACCCGGATGTAAAATTCGATATTCCCAACAATTGCGAAGGTAAAGGCTTAGGATTACTTGAAGATTATACAGATATCGCTAATCCTGGCTCTTGGGCCGGCCAGAACTTTTATACGTCTATCAATGGTAAAGTTTTAGGGGAGATCAAAGTTAAACAGAATGCTTTTAATCGCTGGCGCATGATTCATGGGGGGGTACGCGACACCATTGGTTTGATTATTAAAGAACTGCCAAACTCCAGTAAATTTAGCGCCGCAGACACCCTTAAAGCCTGTCTGGCATATCAGGAAGCAGATCCAAAAGAGTTTAATGAGAGTTTAAAAAGCTTACCTGTTTATACGATTGCTCAAGATGGTTTGACCATGACTCAGGTACAGCGCAGAACACTGTCTGTGTTCCAGCCTGGTTATCGTCATGATGCAATGGTTACCTTCCCAACCACCAATAAATACTGTATTTATGACTCCAAATTAAATATTGAGGATGAAGTGAATGCACCGATCCCAACGGGTCAAATTACTCCTCAACTAGCTCCAAACCACCCTTTCAATGCCCAACTACTGGGATGGGTCAATGTACAGGCAAGCAAAACAAAAGCGCAGACTCCTGCCCAGTTCCTGCAAGAGCGCGCGAAAAAAATTGGTTTAAGCAAAGAGATTCAGACTCAGTTATCCAAACTTGATCTTACTGCCTTTACCGATCATCCATCCCTAATGACTCCTGCAATTGACAAGCTGGTCGCTTCCAGACCAAAACAGTACAGTAAATTTGAACTGGCTTTCGCAAATGGTCTTAAATTTGGCTTCCGCCATAAAGAAAATGGTGACTTACTCAGTTTTGGAGATGCATTTGATGGCGAAGGATCAGTCGGTCGGACACATGCCAAAGATCCGGATCGTGAATATGTACGTCAGTTACAAATTGGACAAACGGATGAATGGGAACTGACAACCGAAGCTTTTGGTGGCCACCCTTTCCATATTCATGTTAATCCATTCCAGATTGTTAAAATCTTAAAAACTGTCACTGGTCCTAATGGCGAATCTAAAGAAGTTGATGTGAGTGAATTAGCGCCTGATGATAATGATACAGATGATGTGCAATATCGTGGTATGAAAGGACAATTCAAGGATACCCTGTTTATCAAGGCGAACTATAAATTTATTCTTCGAAGTCATTACAAGAAATTTGAAGGTGATTTTGTACAGCACTGTCATATCCTCGATCATGAAGATCAGGGCATGATGGAAACGGTACGGGTCTGTGGAGGCAAATTCCCTTGTGATTCACCTTTGCCAACCTCGTCTCATCATCACTAATTAGACACTCCTGAAAAGGCCAATGATCCCGATTGTTGGCTTTTTTGTTTGCCTCTATTAAATGCTTGCTGCACAATAGCTTGATTGATTTTTAGTATTCAAACTGAGGCTGATCATGGCAACATCTCCTGCTTTTACCTTATTTACGCTGAATGGAGTAGATGCGCAAAAATTCCTTCAGGGTCAAGTCACTTTAAATGTCGAAACTCTGGCTGAAAACCTGACTCGCTATACAGCGATCTGCAGCTTGAAAGGACGTATCCAGTTCGGTATCTGGTTGAAAAAAATTAATCCGGAAAGCTTTGAAATTGTCAGCCCTGAAGATCAGGCAGCAGAACTGGCCAGCCATATTAAAAAGTTTGGTGCATTTTCAAAAATGAAACTGGAACAGGTTGGCCCGGTTTATCCAGTTATTAATGATATCCAGACTGATTTTGTTGAAACTGAAACGGATATTACCCTTTGGCAACAGCAAGCTATTGCTTCAGGTCAGGCTTGGATTCAAGCAACTACTGCGACCCTGTTCCAGCCACAGGAATTGCGTCTTCATCAACGTGAAGGCATTCACTATGACAAAGGCTGTTATCTGGGTCAGGAAGTGATTGCTCGCTTATGGTTCAAAGCCAAGCCAAAACACTGGTTGCATTTGATTCAAGGTACAGGTGAAGCACCTGCTGTTGCGACCAAGCTGCACAATGACGTCGAAGTGGTCAATAGCATTGGTACAGATGAGGGTTATCAGGCTTTGGTAGTTGCCAAACCTGAAGCATTGGCTGAGCTGGATGTACAAGTTCTGGAATTGCCTGAAGCTTTAAGTGGTGATGTGGCACGTCCACAATAATAACCTGTTATCTTGATGCAAAAGCCAGAATTCAATTCTGGCTTTTTTATTTTTATTAGGCTAAACAATTAAATAGACAAAGATTGACTGAATAAAACACACCTTAAACCGAGCACGCTTTTATTGATTCATCTCCTATATGATTCTCAAATAATTTGTAATTAGTCACATATTCAGTATTTACAAAGCCTGAAATCGTCTTATGATGTAGATGAAAACGACAAAAATCGCACCATGGAATTAGGTGTTAGAAAAATTAAGGTTATCGGAACAATGAAAAAATTAGTACTTGCTGCAATTCTTGCAGTGTCCAGCCAATTTGCCCTAGCAAACACTTCAAATGCCCCAGTTGACCCTCAATTTGCCAAAATTGAAGAGATGGTGAATGCCAAGAATTTCAAGGGTGCCTACGATGCTTTAAGCAAACTGGCCAGCCAGGGAAATGCACAGGCTATCTATAACTTAGGCTATTTAACGCAAACTGGCCAAGGCACTGCCAAGGACGAAAAAAAGGCTATTCAGCTATATGAGCAGGCCGCCAGCAAAGGTTATCCAGTGGCCAACTATGTACTGGGCAAGAATTATACCGGTGGTACTTTAGGCCTTAAGCAGGATTTGGGCAAAGCCAAACAATACCTGGAACGTGCATCGGCAGCCAATTTCGATGAAGCAACCGTAGATCTAGCTATACTTTTATTTGCTGAAGGTACAACAGCTTCTGACCAGCAGGCTTTGAAAAAATTACAGCCTCTGATTAGCAAGGGTAATATGCCGGCCATTCATGCCAAAGCCTTATATGACATCAGCAACGGCTTTAAAACCAAGAATGAAAAGCCGATCCAGCAAGGCTTGAGCAGTATTCAGGATCTGGCGAAAAAAGGCTATATCCCCGCCCTGATGGCGATTGGCAATATGTTTGCCAACGGTAGTATTGTTGCGCAAAACCTGCCTGAAGCGAAAAAGATCTTTGCGGCCCTGGCACAGGAAAATATTCCTAAGGCCAGAGAATCTCTAGCAGCAGTGGATAAAATGATTGCTGAACAGAAAAAAGCACCTGCCAAAAAAAGTTGATCAGACTTAATCAAAATAAAAAAGCTCCTATTGGAGCTTTTTTATGGGATATAGATTTGTAAGTCAGCTTGTTTAACTCCACCACAAAGTAATAAGTCCACTGGCAACCACAAAACCTGCGATAGTACTCATCAATAAAGGGGTTAAGGTTCGCTCATTGAGGCCGTATGCTTGTCCTAACATACCGAAAATCGTTGGCATAGGCAGTGCTGCAATCAAAGTCCCAGCATAGATCATTTCCTGACTCAGGTGAGTCAGTCGACTAAGACCTAGATACATCAGGATCGGCATCAGGATATTGCTGGAAAATACCAAATAGAAACTTTGCAGATTCACATATTTCAGGCTCATGCCCACGACTCCGCCACCAATCGCAAACAGCGCCAAAGGTGAGGCAGTCTGTCCAATCATGGCAAAGACCTGGTCCAGATAAATTGGCAGGCGAATTTCAAAAATCGCACAGGCCATACCCAACATCACCCCCATAAATAAAGGGTTCTTGAACAGCATCAGAATGGTACTTTTCACAAGACTACCCAGATTAGCTTGATTTTGTGTACCAAGTGCAGCCAGGATCAACACCATCGGAATCAGAATCATGCTTTCAATAATGACCACCAGTGAGGTATAGGTCATTGCATGCTGTCCCACCAATAAAGTGAGTACTGCTGTACCGATCAATCCGGTATTGGACATCGCTGCCCCCAAGGACAGAACAGCGCTATGTGAAGAGGTATTCTGAAACTGACGGCGCATCAGCCAGAAGCTGAAACCATAAAGTAATAAAGTGACAGAGGTATAGACCGCAAAGTATTCAAAATACCAGATTTCATGCAGATCTTTAGAGGCTAGAAACTGGAAGAACAGTAACGGCAAGGCCACTTTGATGACAAAGGCCCCTACCATTTCGACCTGTTCTTTTTTTAGAATTTGACATTTCACACTCAGGTAACCTAGTGCCAATAATAAAAATATGGGCACAATTACCGCAATAATCATATGAAATGTCCTGTTGTTTGAGATGCGTTATTATAAGCCTTTCTAAGAAAAAATAGCCTTAAAACGATTCAAACAACTGATTTAAGCCATGCGGTGCAGAACGTAAATATTGTGGAGAAATTGCTATTTTTTCATCCAGCGTTACTGCGGCATGCCAAGGCCAGCGTGGATCATAAAGCAAGGCACGTGCAATCGCGATCGCATCAGCCTGTTTATACTCCAGTATGCCTTCTGCCTGCTGTGCATCGGTAATCAAACCCACAGCAATGACTGGAATATTCACGTCCTTTTTAATCGCTTCAGCAAAAGGGACCTGATAATTCGGATGTACATCAATTTTCTGATCTACATGTAAACCTGCACTCGAAACATGAATATAGACTGCACCTAGCTTCTCTAGTGCTTTGGATAGTTCGACTGAAGATTCTACATCCCAACTTTCTACACTATCCATCCAGTCCGTTGCTGAGATACGAACACCAATTGGAAAACCTTCTGGTACGGCGGCTTTTATTGCTTCAAATACTTCAAGCGTCAGACGAATACGGTTTTCAAATGAACCGCCATATTGATCCTGACGATGATTCGATAACGGTGACATGAACTGATGCAATAGATAACCATGTGCTGCATGTAGTTCAATCAATTCAAAGCCTGCTTCAACCGCTCGCTTGGCACTGGCTGCAAAATCCTGAATCACTTGCTGGATTTCATCAACACTTAAAGACTTGGGTGGATGTTCATGAGCCTGGAAAGGAATATCACTGGCAGAGACAGTTTGCCAGCCGAGTGAATGATCTGGGGCGAACTGCCCTTTGCCACCCCAAGGTTTATCTGTAGAGGCTTTACGGCCTGCATGTGCAAGCTGTATTGCAAAAGGCATAGGAGAAATTGACTTGACCTTTTGCAGTAAGGTTTTGATCTGACTGGCCTGCTGGTCATTCCAAAGCCCTAAATCGGCATAACTGATGCGACCTTCAGGTTGTACAGCGGTGGCTTCCACAATGCAAAGACCTGCACTGGATAAGGCATAATTGGCCCATTGTTGTTCATGCCAGTAAGTGATTTCACCTTGCTCGGTTGCAGAGTACTGACACATCGGGGCAATCACAATTTTATTTTTAAGTTGCAATGATCCAAACTGAACCGGCTGAAATAGTAATGACACGCGGTATTCCCTCTTTTTGTGAAGTGGCTTTTCAGAACTTTTTACCAAAAAATAAAAAACAGGCTCTGATGAGCCTGTTTATTTATAACGTGATTAAATTCTTTTTAGAAGATCACTCGTGTAGTCAAACCTAACACCAATGCATTATCCACTTGATTGCTAGATCCCGGATTTATAACGTATTGCAGGTTTGGACGTAGCATCAGCCATTTTGTTGCGTTATAGCTGTAGTTGAGTTCGATATTGTATTCGGCACTCGCATCATAAATTGGACGTGAATCTGCAAAGCGGTCATTTACATGTACACGGTTAACCGCTAAACCCAATATATCATTCGGCTGGCTATCCACCAGACCAATATATTTCAGACCCAACTGTTGTGAATTATCTACTTTATTGGTATCACGATCATGCCAGGTAAAGTTAGCGAATGAGTGTAAACCCTGACGGTCATTACCCGTTGAAGTCAATTGCTGCTCTACAGCTAACCAGCCCGCAAAGGTACGGTTTTTTCCTTCACCTGTCGCAACATCTTTCTGGTTGGCAACATCATCAGCAGTGTTATACATACCGCCTACACGATAGCTGCCAGGCAAACCATTTACTAATGATTTTGGTGTCCAGATCACTTCTGCAGGAATCGTCACGCCATCAGCATTGTCGGTATCCAGACTCCAGCCCTGACCTTCTTTAGCACCATTGCCGTTATCAGGATTAAATTCATAAACACCGACTTGTACAGCAACTTCAGGATTTAACTGCTGTTTTACACGTGCACCCCATTGTGCGACTGGGGTATTCATCCAGATATTGCCCTGCCATTTACCCATCTGCGCAGCACAAAATGCTGTACTGGCAAAATCACAGGCCATCACATTAAAGTCCATACCGAGACCCAGACGACCAGCTTTAATGCTCAGTCCTTGATCCTTATAGTTCTTTTCAATTGAAAGTTCGGTTAAACGGCTGTCCTGGTTACCACGGCCAAATGTCACTTGAACATTGGCCCATTGAGCTGCATCACCTTGTAAATCACGTACCGATGTACTTTGACCCTGACGCGCAGTCGCCACTGCACGAACAGTTACGCCATCCCAGCCAGCCAGTTTTTCCATGTCTAACTGTGTACCCAACCATAACTGTGCAGAAGTTAGAGGATCAGCCCCTTCATTACGTCCGCCATCAGCCAGATACGCTGTATCTGTCAGCAAGTTTGCTTCAAACTTGATGCCTTGTTGAGCAAGTTCAGTACGTTTTCCATTCCAGTCGCCTAATAGGTACTGTCCTTGGGAATCAAATGCAGACTCAGCCTGAGCAGAGGTCATAGCTGCCATCAATGGCAATAAAGCTAGACTTAACTTTTTCATATAAAACCTAAACATATGGAGAGAGTAAAGGCAGCCTGATGCATGCCCTGTATGACTTGATACAGAACGTTACATAACTTTTCACTTAAAAACGCAGCATTTTTTTTATTATTGGTAAAACTTTAAGTTATAAGAAAAGATGTTTTATATAACAATAAATTCTATAGAATTTATATTTTTCAGTAAGTTAAATACTAAAAATCAAACAATATACTTCCTATTTTTATTATTTGGATCTGAAACCATCTCAATATTAAAGTTTATTTTTTAACCAATTGTTAAAATATTTTTGAATGTCCTGCTTATAACTTCTATTCAAACAGGACTTGCATTCAGACTTAAAACGCCCAATATTAGCCTCATGATATTAGCTGCTAAGTGTTATGCCTGAATTACCCGAAGTTGAAACCACCAAAACCAGCCTCCTTCCCCTTCTTAATCAGCAAGTGCTAAAAGTTGAAGTGCGTCAGCCTAGTTTACGTTGGCCGATTCCTGATGATCTCGCGCGTCTGCAAGGACAGCGCCTGATTCAGCTTACGCGTCGTTCCAAATATATTCTGGCGCAATTTGAACAGGATACGATGCTCTGGCATCTGGGTATGTCAGGCAGCTTTCGCTTGTGTGAAGCCAATGAAGAATTGCGCAAGCATGATCATCTGATTATCCAGTTTGAAGAGATCCAGCTGCGTTACCATGATCCGCGCCGTTTCGGCTGTATTCTCTGGTTAGACGCTCAATCACAAAGCAAACTGATTGATACGCTTGGGCCGGAGCCATTAAGCGATGCTTTTAATGCCGAATATCTATTTGAAAAACTAAAAAATAAAAACGTTGGCACCAAAGTTGCAATTATGGATAACCATTTCGTGGTCGGCGTAGGCAATATCTATGCAACTGAAAGCCTGTTCAATATGGGTATTCATCCAGCCCAGCCAGCCTCAAGTTTGAGTTTCGAACAGATTGAAAAACTGGTGGTTGAGATCAAGCGTATTTTAAAACAGGCGATTGACTTAGGTGGTTCTACCTTACGCGACTACACCAATGCTATGGGAGAAAATGGTTATTTCCAACAGACGCTGTTGGCTTATGGCCGTGCAGGAGAAATGTGCGTGAACTGCGAAACGACACTGGAAAATATCAAGCTCGGCCAGCGCGCATCCGTCTATTGTCCTGAATGCCAGCCGCTAAAAAAGGTAAAGCTTTCACCTAAGCGTGTGGCTGCTGTACGAGGTAAGAAATCATGAAGACTGCGATTGTCCGTCATATTCTGGTGAAGGATAAAGATACGGCTGAACAGCTTAAGAAGAAGATTCTGGCAGGTGCAGATTTTTCTAAGATTGCCAAACAATATTCGACCTGTAACTCTGCCAAACGTGGTGGTGAACTCGGTGAAGTGAAAAAAGGCCAACTTGTTCCAGTGATTGATAAACTGGTCTTTACTGCTGCAGAACATGTTCTACATGGCCCAATCAAAAGTCAGTTCGGTTTTCATTTGGTCGAAATTAAGTTTCGGATGGATTTTTAATTCCTTTAGGGTTCCCTCTCCTCTCAGGAGAGGGTTAGGGAGAGGTCAGAAAATAAAAAAACGGCGCTTATACGCCGTTTTTTTATTTACTCCAAAAGCTTAAGCTTCCGGACGTTTTTTTAGCTCATCACGAATTTCACGTAACAATGCAATATCTTCCGGAGTCGCTTCAGGTTCAGGCGCTGCTTCTTCTGCTTTATCACGGCGCAGTTTGTTCATCAGTTTCACCAACCAGAATACAACCCATGCCAATAACAGGAAGTTAATGAGAATGGTCAAGAAATTACCATAAGCAAAGACATTCAGACCGGCTGCCTGTGCTTCAGCCAGATTGGTCACATTATTTGGATTATCGCCTAACACGACAAACCAGTTAGAGTAATCAACATCACCACCCAAGATCCAGCTCACGACAGGCATGATGATATCTTTCACCATAGAATCGATAATTTTACCAAAAGCACCGCCAATGATCACACCCACTGCGAGATCCATGACATTGCCTTTTACCGCAAATTCTTTAAATTCTTGAATAATGCTCATAAAGTCACCAGTATTTTTATACAATTTTGTGATGGATTATACATTAGTTAGGGATTTCTATTTAAAACTAATTTATTAAGTGTATGTAATTTCTACCCAATAAAAAAGCCGCTGAACTGATTCAGCGGCTTTTTTCGTATCAGTGACCGGTCTTATTTAGAACGGTTACGTTTACGTTCGTTTTCAGTCAGGTAACGTTTACGGATACGGATTGACTTAGGTGTTACTTCAACTAGCTCGTCATCTTCAATGAATTCAAGCGCTTGTTCTAGCGTGTATTCAAGGTTTGGAACAAGAGTCAATGCTTCATCAGTACCAGACGCACGTACGTTAGTTAACTGTTTCGCTTTAGTTGGGTTAACCACCATGTCGTCAGAACGTGAGTTGATACCTACGATCATACCTTCATAAACTTCTAACTGTGGTTTAGCAAATAGACGACCACGGTCTTGAAGTGTGAACAGTGCATAGCCCAGGCAAGTACCTTGAACCATAGAAATCAGTACACCGTTTTGACGTTTCGCAACAGTACCTTGTTTAGCAGGACCGTAGTGCGAGAAGCTTGAAGTCATGATACCAGTACCAGAAGTCATGGTCATGAATTCAGAACGGAAACCGATCAAGCCACGTGAAGGAACAGTTGCTTCAATACGGATACGGCCTTTACCGTCAACTTCCATATTGGTCATTTCGCCTTTACGGTGACCCATTTGTTCCATTACAGAACCTTGGTGCTGTTCTTCAACGTCAAACGTTACGTTTTCGTACGGTTCTTGCATTTGACCGTCGATTTCTTTCATGATCACTTGCGGACGTGATACACCAAGCTCGAAGCCTTCACGACGCATGTTTTCGATCAGTACAGAAAGGTGAAGCTCACCACGACCAGATACTTTGAAACGGTCAGGACTGTCAGTATCTTCAACACGAAGTGCTACGTTGTGGATCAATTCGCGGTCAAGACGCTCACGGATATTACGTGAAGTTACGAATTTACCTTCTTTACCAGCGAACGGAGAGTTGTTCACCTGGAAAGTCATAGACACTGTAGGTTCATCTACAGAAAGTGCTGGAAGCGCTTCAACATTTTTAGGATCACAAATTGTATCTGAAATGTTCAGTGCATCGATACCAGTTACACAAACGATATCACCTGCAGAAGCTTCTTCAATATCAACACGTTCTAGACCATGGTAACCCATGATTTTCAAGATACGGCCGTTACGAGTTTTGCCTTCTTTGTCGATGACAGTCACAGGAGTGTTCAGTTTTACAGAACCGCGCTGGATACGACCAACACCGATTACACCTACGAAGCTGTTATAGTCCAAAGATGAAATTTGCATCTGGAATGGACCGTCAACGTCAACTGCTGGTGGCTCAACGATGTCTACGATTGTTTGGAACAATGGAGTCATGTCGTCAGCAAGTTCTTCTGGAGAAGGACCAGCAACACCACGAAGACCAGAAGCATAAACTACTGGGAAGTCTAACTGTTCGTCAGTACCGCCAAGGTTGTCGAACAGGTCGAAGACTTGGTCGATTACCCAGTCTGGACGCGCACTTGGTTTATCAACTTTATTGATAATTACGATTGGTTTCAAACCACGCGCGAACGCTTTTTGCGTTACGAAACGGGTTTGTGGCATAGGACCTTCTTGTGAATCTACAAGAAGCAGTACGCAGTCAACCATCGACATTACACGTTCAACTTCACCACCAAAGTCGGCGTGTCCCGGGGTGTCCACGATGTTAATACGGTATTCTGTATCTGTACGTTTATCTAACCACTTGATTGCAGTGTTTTTTGCAAGAATGGTAATACCACGTTCAGATTCTAACGCGTTCGAATCCATGACACGCTCGATCTCACCCGCGCGATCACCGAGAGCACCTGATTGTTGCAAAAGTTTGTCTACAAGAGTGGTTTTACCATGGTCGACGTGCGCGATAATGGCAATGTTACGGAGAGTTTTAATATCTGACATGTAAATTCGATACGTTTTAAATTTGAGGGCAAATTATACAGAAAAATACAAACTTTTGACAGTGACTGTTTGTAGAGAGCGTCAATTTTTTTTCCAATTACTTTTGTAATGACGTGTAACTCGATTAGAATAGCGCCACCCAGCCT
Source organism: Acinetobacter sp. YWS30-1 (assembly GCF_033558715.1). NCBI lineage: Bacteria > Pseudomonadati > Pseudomonadota > Gammaproteobacteria > Moraxellales > Moraxellaceae > Acinetobacter > Acinetobacter sp. YWS30-1. The sequence continues at coordinate 2,405,163 of NZ_CP114606.1, forward strand.
TAATTTGCATTGACACATGTCTGATTTTAATCAATCTCCTCTTTCTAAAGATCAACTTGACCTTGTCTACGGCCTTGAAGATCGTCCTAAACCGTTTATCGCATTTTTAGCCGCATTCCAGCATTTATTGGCCATTATTGTCCCAATTGTAACGCCAGGTTTACTGATCTGTCTGGCACTTGGGGTCTCCAAAGAAGATACCAACATGATCTTGTCCATGTCTTTGGTGATCTCTGGTATCGCAACTTTCTTACAATCCAAGAAAGTGGGGCCCTTTGGCGCAGGCTTGCTGATTGTTCAGGGTACAAGTTTTAACTTTATTGGCCCAATCATCGGGATCGGTTCAGCGATGGTCGCTGCAGGCACACCGGTAGAAGCGGTGATGGCTTCGATCTTTGGTGTAGTGATTGCAGGTTCATTTATTGAAATGGGCGTGTCACGCATTTTGCCATGGGTGAAGAAACTCATTACTCCACTAGTAACGGGTATTGTAGTTCTATTGATTGGTTTAACCTTGATTAAAGAAGGTCTGATCAGCATGGGTGGTGGTTATCAAGCCATGGGTGACAAAACTTTCGCCAATGCAGATAACCTCATCATGTCATGTACGGTTTTGGCTTTAATTATTTTACTCAACCGTGTACGTATTACATGGGTAAAAAGTTCTGCCATCCTGATTGCCTTAGTCGTGGGTTACATCCTTGCAGGCTTTATGGGTCATTTAAACTTTGATGGCTTAAAAGATGCACCTCTGGTTCAGATTCCTACCCCAATGCATTTTGGTTTAAGCTTCTCATGGAGCTTATTCATTCCAATGGCATTCATTTACCTGGTGACTTCACTAGAAGCCATTGGTGATATTACCGCAACATCAAAATTATCGAATCAGCCAGTGGATGGTCAAACCTGGATGAATCGCATTAAAGGTGGTGTGTTAGTGAATGGTGCTAACTCTCTGCTTGCAGGCTTATTTAATACCTTCCCAAGTTCAGTTTTCGCACAAAATAATGGTGTGATTCAATTGACTGGTGTAGCTAGCCGTTATGTTGGGATATGGATCGCAGCACTCCTCGTGATTCTAGGTCTACTGCCTGCTGTTGCAGGTGTGATCCAAGCCGTTCCTCAAGCTGTGCTTGGTGGCGCAGTGATGGTGATGTTCGGTGCAGTCGCTGCATCTGGGATTAATATCCTGTCTGGTATTCACTTAGACCGTCGTGCCCTGCTGATCATTGCAATTTCGCTTGCACTTGGCTTAGGCGTTGCACAGGTACCTCAGATTCTGGAACATCTTCCTGAATTATTCCGTAACATCTTTAGCTCAGGTGTTGCGACAGGCGGTATTGCAGCCCTCATATTGAATATTGTTCTTCCTGAAGTAAAGAAGTAATTTCATGTCCAAAGAACACTGTCTGAGTTGGACTCGGACAGTGTTTTTTCTATTGGAGAAAGATCTATGGATCCTAAAAGCGAAGTTTTATTAAGACAATATGATTATTTGTCTGGTCGCGTATTGCTGGTAAATGCCCCGACCGATGAGCTTCTTGCTGAATGTGGTGAATCTATCCAGCCCTTTGTTTGGACATGGAATTATAATGATTTTCAATATTTCCAGTCACAGCAGGCTCAGGTTCATTTCGGCGCAGAATTTCCTGATCAGGAATTTGATCAGGCAGTTATTTTCGTACCTAAATCAAAAGAATTATTGAATTATCTGATTCACAATATTGCAGCCCGATTAAAACAAGGCAGCAGTGTCTTTCTGGTCGGTGAAAAGAAAGGTGGCGTAGAGCGTGCGGCAAAGCAGCTACAGGCTTATGGTAAACTCATCAAGCTCGACAGCGCACGACATTGCCAATTGTGGCAATTGACTCTAGACTGCACGGTCGAAGCAAAAGCGTTGGCAGATTGGGCACAGACCTATACAGTGGCCACACCAAAAGGTGATTTGCAGATTTGTGCACTTCCAGGTGTATTCAGTCAGGATCATCTGGATGTAGGAACAGCGGTGTTCTTACCCTATTTATCTCAGGTGACCTCAGGCAAGATTGCCGACTTTGGCTGTGGTGCAGGCGTGATCAGTGCTTATTTAGCCAAACTGAATCCTGAGAACCGTATTTTTGCTCTGGACGTGGATGCCTTTGCCTTGGCTTCTACTCAAATGACATTTGAGAAAAATCAGCTCAGTCCTCAGCAGCTGGAAATTAAAGCTGTGTCAGGTATTGAAGATGCACCGCTCTTTTTACATGCCATTGTCAGCAATCCTCCTTTCCATCAGGGAATCCAGACCAATTATGCGGCCAGCGAAACTTTATGCAAGACTTCGCGTCGTCATCTCAAGTCTGGCGGGGAATTATGGATTGTGGCAAACCGTTTCTTAAATTATCCAATTTTAATTGAACAAAGTTTTGGCCAATGTACAGTCAAAACTGATCAACAAGGTTTTAAAGTGCTCTTCGCCAGCACTCAAAAAAATGCTAAGGAATCATGATGAGCGAAACTCAGAACAGCGTGCAGCTGCAGCGTAAGCTTGGTGCTCGTCATCTCAATATGATCGCGATTGGCGGGTCTATCGGTACAGGTTTATTCCTGGCCTCAGGTGCGACTATTGCCAGCGCAGGCCCGGGTGGCGCACTTCTCGCCTATGCCCTGATTGGCGTAATGATTTATTTCTTGATGACCAGCCTTGGAGAACTTGCGACTCATAATCCGACCTCGGGCGCATTCTTTACCTACGGCACCAAATATGTCGAAGGTGGTTTTGGTTTCGCTTTAGGCTGGAACTACTGGTACAACTGGGCGATTACCGTTGCCTTTGAACTGGTTGCCGTACAGTTCATTATGAAATTCTGGTTCCCTGATATTCCGGGCTTTTACTGGAGTGCGATCTTCCTCGCTGTGATCTTTGGGATTAACGCTCTCACAGTAAAAGGTTTTGGTGAATCAGAATTCTTCTTCTCATTAGTGAAAGTTCTGGCAATTATTGCCTTTATCATCATCGGGATCTGGATGATTGCCAAGATCATGCTCACACCGGGTGTTTCGGCATTTGCAAACTGGAGCGTAGGTGAAGCGCCTTTTGTAGGCGGTTTCCAGGCCTTGATTGGTGTTGCCATGATTGCCGGATTCTCGTTCCAGGGTACCGAGATGGTTGGTGTAGCGGCTGGTGAATCTAAAGATCCGCAAAAAACCATTCCAGTCGCGATCAAGCAAATCTTCTGGCGAATCCTGCTGTTCTATATCGTATGTATTTTCATTATCGGTACATTGGTTGCTTATAATGATCCGCGTCTCTTACAGGCAGCTGCAACTGAAGATATTGCCCTTTCTCCATTCACTTTATTGTATGAGAAAGCAGGTTTTGCTTTTGCAGCCAGTATGATGAATGCGGTAATTCTGACTGCGATTCTGTCTGCAGGTAACTCAGGCATGTATTCTTCGACCCGTATGCTGTTCGATATGGCACGTAAAGGCAGTGCGCCTAAGCTGTTTGCCCATCTGGATCCACGCGGTGTACCGATGAATGCCCTGTATGCGACCACGGCGATTGCGGCACTATGCTTCCTGACCACATTCTTTGGCGAGCAGGAAGTCTTTAACTGGTTGCTGAATATGTCAGGTATGTGTGGCTTCATTGTCTGGCTCGGAATTGCGATCTCACATTACCGCTTCCGTAAAGGTTATCTGGCTCAAGGCTATCAACTTGAAGGTCTAGCCTATAGAGCTAAATTCTTCCCGTTCGCGCCTTGGTTTGCCTTCGTCCTTTGTTCAATTGTTGTTCTAGGTCAAAATTATCAAGCTGTCCTAGATGGTGAGTGGTTGGCTGTCCTTTCTACTTATATCGGTATTTTATTATTCCTGGTGATCTGGCTAGGTTATAAGTGGAAATATAAAACCAAACTGGTTTCCTATCAGGAGATGGATGTTCGACCGATGAATATTGAAAAACACTAATATCTCACCTTTATTAAAAAAGCAGCTCAAGTAGCTGCTTTTTTATATTCTGAAATCAGCTATGACGCATGACAAAATTACGGTCATCAATCACGATGACTTGCTGACAAATACCTTTTACTCGACGCTGCTGTTCGAAAACTTCTTTAGACATAGCATTAAAACTATCAAAGAAACTGATTTCTTTTTCATTGATTTCATAAATTAATGAATGGTTCCCTACCCCTTCCAGCGTATCGTAGAACACGATTACAAAACGGCCTTTATCTACCGATTTTTGAATATCTGTATAAGAAAGTGGATATTCATGAACAGACACTTTGAGTTCTTGTGCTTTTTGATAAAACTGGATTTCAAGCGGCTGTTTATCGGGATCAGTTTCTGTAAAAAATTCAACATCAAGCCCTAGTGTTTTAAGTGCAACAGCGAGTGCAATACTTGAAGCTCCCATCTCATCATTATACTGTGTCAATTGCACCAGATCAGGAATATGCAGATCTATTCCATAATGATGAAAAACCATCCAGATTGCATATATACCACTATTAGCTTCCAGACTTTGTAAGTCTTGAGGGAGTTCTATACTCATGCTTTAACTCCAAATCAGTTTCGAGCAGCAAGTGTATGCAAAAAACAGCCATAAAAAAAGCGACTCAAAGAGTCGCTTTTTTTAATCACTGTTCAATAACGAATTATTGAGCAGCTGGTTGTTCAGCTAGAACAGTACGGCTACCAGTGATTGTCGCGAATACACGACGGTTCATAGCACGACCTTCTTTAGTGTTGTTGTCAGCAATCGGTTGATCCCAAGCGAAACCTTGAGTAGACAAACGAGATGCATCTACGTTGTATTCGTTAACAAGTGCAGATTTAACAGAGTTAGCACGAGCTAGAGATAAACGTTCGTTCAATGCACGTGGACCAGTGCTGTCTGTGTGACCTTCGATACGAGCAGTTGCGTTTGGATATTCAACTAGCTTCTCAGCAACTTTCGCGATTTCTGGTTTGTATTGGTCTTTGATGTTTGATTTATTCGTATCAAAGAACACGCGAAGTTCCATGTTCAGGTCTTCAGTCAACTCTTGTGGTGCTGGAGCTACTGGAGCTACTGGCTCAACTGGAGCAACTTCTACAACGTCAGCAGCTGGTTTCAAACGACCACCTAAAACTACGTTAAGACCAGCAAGTGCTGTATAGTTCCAGAATTTTTCGTCAAAGTGATAAGTACCACGAGCTTCAGTACGTAGCGCTAAAGCATCGTTGATGTGCCAGAATGCACCGATACCAGCATTACCTAGTGTACCTTCTTCTTCATCACCACGTCCACCACGCGGCACATCATCAAATTTATATTTGTAATGACCAGCACCTAACAATGCATATGGTTTGATTTTGCTGTCATAGTTGCCAGTGAACACATCAGAAGTTGCATAGAAGTTACCTGCAATGTTCTGACCTTTGTATTCTGAACCAGGATTAACACTTTCTACATCACCTTTAACCTGGCTATATTCAGCTTCGAAACCTAACCATGGAGTTAGTTCAACACCAATTGCAGCACCTACAAACAAATCATCCTGTAATTCAGGACCACTTGTTAGTTCACCATCATTACCGCCATTGTTGTGTTGGGTGTCTTGCCAAGTATAACCTAACATTAATGGAGTAACAGTTACGCCTGCGTTTGCAGCAGCAAAAGGAGCAGCTACAAGCATTGCTAAAGCAATACGACTCATTTTCATGGATTTATCCTCCAGAGATAACAATTGTTGTTCAAGCTCAAGCCTTCTAATAGGCCATTCTGAGATAGGCTTTTTTTACCCCAGTGTTATTTTTAAGCTATTCACTGCGCATCATACAAACACTTTATTATTTTTCCAAGTGCTTGATTAATCTAATCAAGTAAATTATTGACAAAATTACTTACAATTTCCGTTGTAATTCAGTAATTTTTTACTCAATTTTTTGTTGTGAATCGCCTATTGTCATTGCCAATTTATTTTTAAGCGCCTTTTTGAATTTTGAGTAAGGCATTTCTTACTCGCTCAATTAAGCATAAAAAACGCACAATTAATAGCATGTTTCAAATAAAAATAATATATAAATCAGGTAACTCTATGTATAAAAAGATAACAAGAGCGTTCACTATTGTTGAGTTAATTATCTGTATTGCCCTTATCGCAATTGTGGTCACAATTGCCTTGCCTTACTTTCATGATTATTTATCCAAGCAGGAAGCCAAAAATATTCCGATGAAACTTACAGCAACCAATCGTTATGCACGCAGCCAGGCAGCTGTGTTTCACCAGAATATTGTGATTTGTCCCAGTCAAGATTCATTAACCTGCCAAGCAAACCAATGGAATAAAAATTTGCTGGTATTTATTGATAAAAACCGTAATCGTCAAGTCGACAATGACGAACAAATTTTACACATTGAACAACTTAATCTTAAATACGGTAACTTGAGTTGGCGAGGTGCTTTAAGTATGCCGAACGTAACTTATCAAGCCCAGACGGCTTTACCAATTGGATCGAATGGCAGCTTTTATTATTGTTCTACTCACCTTGCATCTCAGCAACGTATTGTCTTGAATAAAATGGGACATATCCGAATCGAACATCTGGCCTCCTGTTAATAAAACCCTAGAGTCTATGATTTATCCAGATTAGGACTTTAATCCTGTACTTTTTTCAATATACTGCTTAGGTTCGAGAAAAAATGATCAAAACTTATAGGGAGATATAACAATGACTGACATCGTAATTGTCAATGGCGCACGTACAGCGATGGGCGGCTTTCAAGGTAGCTTGGCTAGCGTTACTGCACCTGAACTGGGTGCTGCCACCATCAAAGAAGCGATTGCGCGTTCAGGCTTGCAGCCAACCGATATTGAAGAAGTCATTATGGGTTGTGTACTCCCGGCAGGTTTAAAACAAGGTCCTGCCCGTCAAGCGATGCGTAAAGCGGGTCTGCCTGATTCTACAGGTGCCGTCACCATCAATAAATTATGTGGTTCAGGCATGAAAGCAGTTATGCAAGCGGCAGATATGATTAAGGCAGGTTCTGCAACTTATGTGGTTGCAGGTGGGATGGAATCCATGACCAATGCGCCATATGTATTGCCAAAAGCGCGTGGCGGTTTCCGTATGGGTCATGGTGAAATCAAGGATCATATGTTCCTCGATGGCCTGGAAGATGCCGAAACTGGTCGCCTGATGGGTTCATTTGCTCAAGATATGGCAAATAGCAAAGGTTATACACGTGAACAGATGGATGAATTTGCAATCCGTTCACTGAAACGTGCTCAAACTGCAGTCAATGAAGGCTACTTTGCTGATGAAATCGTGCCAGTCACTGTTTCCACCCGTAAAGGTGATGTAGTCGTTGATAAGGATGAGCAACCATTCAATGCCAATATTGACAAGATTCCAACTCTACGCCCTGCTTTTGCAAAAGACGGGACCATTACGGCAGCAAATGCCAGCTCTATTTCAGACGGTGCCTCTGCCCTTGTGCTGACTTCAAGCGACAATGCAGCAGCTAAAGGTTTAGCGCCTTTGGCTAAAATCATTGCTTATGCTTCAAACTCCCAGCATCCATCTGAATTCACGATTGCGCCAGTGGGTGCGATTCAGAAAGTTCTGGATAAAACTGGCTGGAAAGCTGAGGAAGTTGACCTTTGGGAAATCAATGAAGCGTTTGCTATGGTCACCATGTGCCCAATGGATGAGTTCAAGCTTGATCCTGAAAAAGTCAACATCAATGGTGGTGCATGTGCGCTCGGTCACCCGGTTGGTTCTACAGGTTCACGTATTATCCTGACCTTGATTCATGCATTGAAACGTACAGGCGGTAAACGTGGTATCGCTGCGCTATGTATTGGCGGTGGTGAAGCAACTGCGGTCGCAATCGAACTGATCTAATTCTTTTATAATCAATTCGTAGAGAGGGCTTTTATAGCCCTCTTTTTATTTTATAAATATTTCATTTTTTTATTATCTATCCATAAAGTAAATTCTTTTAATTACATTTTCATAAAGCTTCTTTATCAATCAGATTCAATTCAGGGCGTAAATTAAAGGGATTCAGAATAAGAAAAGGAATCCTGCATGCGACTTAATCACTATCTCAATTTCCAGGGTGAAACCGAAGCTGCCTTTACCTTTTATCGTTCGGTATTTGGTGGCGAATTTTCCAGTCTAACCCGTTATGGAGATACGCCTGGACAGCAAGGAATTGATTTATCAGATGAAGAAAAAAATCTGATTTTGCATATCTCACTTCCAATTAATGAATACACAGAGCTCATGGGCTCTGATATCAATGACAAACTCTGTACTGAAAATACACCAGCATTTAGTAAGGGTACTAATCACTATATTGCGATTATTTTAAGTGCCAATGAACAGGATGAAGCCAAACGACTCTATGAAGCTTTATCAGTGAATGGTCAAATCGAAATGCCTTTAGAAAAAACCTTTTGGGGTGCGCTTTATAGTGCCTTTACGGATCAATTCGGAGTGCAATGGATGATTAACTGCCTACTTGAAGAACGTGCACTCTAAGGTTTAAATACAAAAAAGCCTCCAGATGGAGGCTTTTTAGTTGAAGGCGAATTAAGCCCCAGTTTGATAATTCGGTGTTGGTACGGCGGTTGAAGCTTGGTACGGATTGGTAAAATCACCCAAACCTGCAGCGGCTTCCTGAATATCTTTACCTTCTTTAATGACAAAAGTATCAAAACCAGAACGCTTCATGTAGTTCAAGACATCTTTGAACACATCACCAGTCGCACGTAGCTCACCCTGGAAACCTTGACGGCGAAGCAATGCAGCAAATGAATAACCACGGCCATCATTAAAACCTGCAAACTCAATAAAAATAGCATCAAGTTGGTCTAGTGGGAATTCATTGGTTTCAGGTGAAGCATCAACCGTTAAGTACAATGCTTTTTTACCAGAAATATTGGCAATCTGGTCTAACTGCTCTACAGTCAGAACCACATCACCCTGTGGCAATACACCATCTTCACCAATTAGCTGGTAAGTGTTATCTGCAATTGTGCCATCTTTAGAGAGCACTTGTAGTGCGGTATTAAGCATATGCGCGCTCCTTGAATGGTTGAATGCCGACACGACGATAAGTATCGATAAACTCTTCACCGTCCTGACGCAAGTCAAGATAAGTATTCAGAATTTCTTCTACGATATCCGGCACCACTTCTGCAGCAAATGATGGCCCAAGAATGTCACCAATAGAGGCATCATGATCCGCATTACCACCTAAAGTGATCTGATAGAATTCAGCGCCTTTTTTATCTACACCCAGTATTCCGATGTTACCTACATGGTGATGACCACAGGCATTCATACAACCTGAAATGTTCAGGTCCAGTTTACCCAAGTTGTAAATGGTATCCAGATCATCAAAACGGCGTGAAATCGCTTCAGAAATTGGAATGGATTTCGCATTCGCTAGTGAGCAGAAGTCACCACCTGGGCAGCAGATAATGTCAGTCAAGAAACCGATATGCGCACGTGCCAGGTTATGCTGATCCAGCGTCTGCCACAATTCGAACAGGTCTTTTTGTGGTACATCTACCAGCGCAATATTTTGCTCGTGAGTCGTACGCAATTCACCGAAGGTGTACTTGTCTGCAAGATCTGCAATCAGGTTCATTTCCTCAGTGGTCACATCACCCGGTGCAATGCCTGCACGTTTCAGTGAAATCGTGACAATACGATAACCTTTCACTTTATGTGCATTGGTATTGATGTTGAACCATTGCTTAAACTTCGGATACTGAGCAAACAGCTCTGTGAAGTCTTCATCTGCATAATCTTGGTAATCAAATGGAGTAAAGTTTTCATCCATTCTCGCCAGCGTTTCAGCATCAATCTTCAACGTTTTAACAGTATGTGCAAATTCGGCTTCAATTTTCTCAGCAAAGACTTCAGGCGTCAGAGCTTTTACCAAGATTTTGATACGCGCCTTATATTTGTTGTCGCGACGGCCGTGCAGGTTATAGACACGTAGTACTGCTTCAAGATAAGCAATCAGATCTTCACGTGGTAGGAAGTCACGAATAAAACTACCAATTACTGGTGTACGGCCCAAGCCACCACCGACTTTAATTTTATAACCGATTTCTCCAGCTTCATTTTTTACGATATAGACACCGATATCGTGGAATGAAGTTGCTGCACGGTCAATCTCTTCCAGCGCAGATACCGCAATCTTGAACTTACGTGGCAGGAAAGCAAATTCCGGGTGGAAAGTTGACCATTGACGGATCAATTCACAGGTCGGACGTGGATCTGCAATTTCACCTGCCACCACACCTGCATACTGGTCAGTGGTAGTATTACGGATACAGTTCCCTGAAGTCTGGATCGCATGCATTTGCACGGTTGCCAGTTCAGCCAGCATATCAGGCACGTTTTCTAGTGCAGGCCAGTTAAACTGGATATTCTGACGGGTTGAAACGTGTGCATAGCCACGATCATACTCTTTCGCCAGATCAGCCACTTTACGAAGTTGTTTAGAATTCATCAGGCCATAAGGTACCGCAATACGCAACATTGGCGCATAACGTTGTACATAAAGACCATTTTGAAGGCGGAGCGGACGGTATTCATCTTCCGTCAATTTGCCCGCTAAATAACGTTCCGTCTGGTCACGGAACTGTGCAACACGTTCATTAATCAGTTGCTGATCGAAATCAGTATATAAATACATGGCGTACAGCTAGTAGTTTCTATTATATCGTCGGCAAGGATAACGACATTGAATCTATCAATAAAATGCTTTTTATACATATTTCATAGCGATTTTATTGATAAGCCTAGCAAACTTTCAATGATATAAAGCTTTAGATCAGCTTCCTCTGATTTTTAACATGAATGATTTATTTTTTAAATCTTTAGCAGTTTTTTTCATAAACCAAAATGAGAAAGTCGCTCAATTACCACTCTTTGGTTTCGCCTAAAGCCTGACCAATAAATTGATATCGCATAGTTGATCTTGAAAACTTGATCGGGCAAGCCAGTTGAGCTTCGGTTTGCTCCCGCTGATCTACTTTAACTGGTACCTGCACCACCCATTCGCGTTGCTGTGCCAACTCAGAATGCAGGGCTTCATCAAGCTTTAATACAGGCTCGACACAGAAATCTGCCTGAGAAAATAAGGCTTGCCAGTGAGATAGAGGTTGGGATCTGATTTTATCGCGAATTGCCTGTTTTACTAAGGCATGATCTTCAGGTGCGAAAGAAGTTCCTTTTTCCAGAATGATCGGCAAATCCAGCAACTGTGCCAGACCTTGCATGAATTGAGGCTCCAGACTGCCTACTGATAAATAGCGATCATCCTGAGTCTGATAATAGTCATAAAAGGTACCGCCATTTAAGTAACCTGATTCTATCTGCTGATGCTGATTACCCGCCAGACTGGCAGAAGCTGCCATATTATTTAGTGTCGCCGCGCAATCGGTCATGGAAATATCAATATATTGTCCCTGGCCACTGCCCTGTCGCTCAATCACCGCTGCCAGAATGGCAACCAGCGCATGCATGGAGCCACCCGCGACATCGGCAATCTGGATTCCCATTGCCGGTGGTCCGCTTTCAAGCCGGCCACTATGCCCGGCAATCCCAGATAAAGCCAAATAGTTAATATCATGCCCTGCCCGATCTTTATAAGGGCCGGTCTGACCATAACCGGTAATCGAGCAATAGATTAAGCGTGGATTGAGCGCACTGAGTGTTGGATAATCCAGGCCAAGCCGTTGCATCACACCTGGACGAAATTGTTCTACGACAATGTCATAATCCGCAATTCGGAATTTGATCTGTTCAATATGTTCGGGATTCTTTAAATCCAGTGCGACAGAATGTTTGTTTCGATTCAGATAATTATGCGTTGTGGCCTGTCCATGTGCAAAAGGTGGCATTAAACGCACCAGATCAGGACGTGTGGGTGATTCAATATGCACAACTTCTGCACCCATGTCTGCAAGATATAATGTAGCAAATGGACCGGGTAATAATGTAGAAAAATCTAATATTTTCAAACCTTTTAATGCATATGACATTGGAGTTATTACTCTATTTATATCGCTTTTTGCCTCATCATAAGAACATAAATGCCCGAAAACAATGTCATGTTCAGCCATTTACCTTGATAGTTTCGGCAATTTAACATGTAAGAAAATGGTAATTGGATTCTTGTAAATTGCCATTGATTTTTTATTTTTTGTCATTTAGGTCAAATATTAGTGAACATTAAAGAGACTGAAGGATTAAACATGAGTCGTGATACGATCAGTATCCATTTCGTCAATGCAGCCTTATACGGCGTTAAGCGCCTGGGCATGGATGTCGATACTTTATTGTCTCACGTTGGGATTGAAGCCGAGCTTCTGCATCAGCCGAAGGCCCGTATTTCGCCTGAACAATATACCCGTTTTATCAAGATGCTCTGGATGGTGACACAGGACGAACATGTCGGTTTTGACAAGCAGCCGCGTCGTCTGGGCACTTTCGCGATTATGTGTCAGCTGATTATCCATGCCAAAACGCTGGGCGATGCACTCGAGCTTTCTTCACAATTTTACAAACTCTTTGGTGATGACTGGTCTGTAACCCTGGAACGTGACAAGCATGAAGCGCGTCTGGTCCCCCTGATTCCAAATTCGATGGATCCGGAACACTTTATTACCGAAAGCATGCTGATGATCTGGCATGGCTTGGCATCTTGGTTAATTGAACGTCGTCTGCCGCTGGAACGTGTACATTTCAGCTACCCGCGCCCTGCGCATGCAGATGAATACGATGCGCTGTTCTTTGCACCTGTGATGCAGTTCGATATGCCGCGTACTGAAATTACCTTCGCAGCGGATTATCTGGATCTGCCAATTCGCCAGAATGAAGAAACGCTGGAAGAATTCCTCAAAGCAGCTCCGGCTCAACTTCTAGTCAAATTTAAAAATACCAACTCGCTGACTTCTCGTATCCGTGATGTATTGAAGAGCCAGATCGGTGAAGAAATGCCGACTTTGAACGATGTCGCATCAATGCTCTATCTGTCTCCACAAACCCTGCGTCGCCGTCTGGCTGCCGAAGGCAAGAGCTATCAGGGCGTGAAAGATGCACTGCGCCGTGATGCCGCAATTCACTTATTGCTTAATCCGGATCTGACTCTGGAAGATGTTGCGCAACAGGTCGGCTTTAGTGAAACCAGTACTTTCCACCGTGCTTTCAAAAAATGGACAGGGGTAACACCAGGCCTATACCGTCAGTTACACGGTTACCATTAAAAACCTTGCTCTAAAAATGTATACTTGAAAAGTATCGTTTATTAAGCGCTACAAGCCCCTAGCCCAAGCTCCAGACTTGGGCTTTTTTATGCCCGCTTTTTAATCCATCAAGACTGACCAAATTGTTCAAATGATCTGGTCCGTTCTCGTCATTGCACTTCAAGATTTAATCATTACACTCGAAGCATTAGAACAATTTCAGTAAAGCAAGAAAAGGATATTGTATGAGCGAGGCCTATATTATTGATGCCATTCGCACGCCACGCGGAAAGGGAAAAAAAGACGGATCATTACATGAAGTTAAACCAATTAGTTTACTGACTACGCTCTTAAATGAACTGAAAGATCGCCATAACCTGGATACATCTCAGGTGGATGATATTGTGCTGGGCTGTGTGACTCCAATCGGTGATCAGGGTGCAGACATTGCCAAAACTGCTGCAATTGCCGCAGGCTGGGACAATGATGTGGCTGGCGTTCAGATCAACCGTTTCTGTGCTTCGGGTCTGGAAGCTGTAAATCTGGCAGCACAAAAAGTTCGTTCAGGCTGGGAAGATCTGGTCGTTGCGGGTGGTGTTGAATCCATGTCTCGCGTTCCGATGGGTTCTGATGGCGGCCCGTGGGCATTAGATCCTGAAACCAATATGGCTTGCGATTTTATTCCACAAGGCATAGGGGCTGACCTGATCGCGACCATTGATGGTTATAGTCGTGCAGATGTAGATCAATTCGCCGAGCAATCACAAAAGAAAGCGGCAGCAGCCCAAGCGAATGGTTATTTTGATAAATCTATTATTCCAGTGAAAGATAAAGCTGGCGTCGTGATTCTAGACAAAGATGAATTCATTAAACCGACAACAACTGCAGAAGGCTTAAGTGCATTAAAGCCAAGTTTTGCAACGATGGGCCAGATAGGCTTTGATGCCATCGCTCTACAGAAATATCCGGAAGTAGGCTCTGTAAACCATGTACACCATGCGGGTAATTCTTCAGGCATTGTGGATGGTGCAGCAGTCGTATTACTTGCCTCCGAACAGGCAGTGCAACAGCAAAATCTCAAGCCACGCGCCAAAGTACTGGCAACGGCACTGGTTGGTGCCGATCCAACCATTATGCTGACCGGCCCTGCCCCGGCTGCACGTAAGGCTTTAGCCAAAGCTGGACTCACCATTGATGACATCGATCTGTTTGAAGTCAATGAAGCTTTCGCTGCTGTGATGATGCGCTTTATCAATGAAATGAAAGTTGATCCTCCCAAAGTCAATGTTAATGGTGGTGCCATTGCCATGGGACATCCACTCGGTGCGACCGGCGCCATGATTCTAGGCACTTTACTGGATGAACTGGAACGTCAAGGTAAGAAACGTGGACTGGCTACCCTGTGTGTGGGTGGTGGTATGGGCATCGCAACCATTATTGAGTTGGTATAAGGAGATCAGCATGAGCGCAATTCAATATCAAAAAACTGAAGATCACATTGTCATTCTGACCTTTGATTCTCCGAACCAGTCCGCCAATACCATGAATGCCGACTTTCGCGCGACTCTGGAAGAAGTCGTTGCCCAGTTACAAGCAGATGAACAGATCGCCGGGATTATTTTCCGATCAGCAAAAAAAACATTCTTTGCTGGCGGTGATCTAGATGAGTTAATTCAGGCGACGCCTGAACATGCCACCGAATTCTTCAATATGATTGAAGACATGAAAGCCAAACTGCGTTATATCGAAACGCGTGGTATTCCAGTAGTGGCAGCTTTAAATGGTACAGCCTTAGGCGGTGGTTGGGAAATTGCTTTATGTGCCCATCATCGTATTGCGCTGAATGATGCCAAAACCAAGTTTGGTTTACCTGAAGTCACTTTAGGCTTGCTGCCAGGCGGTGGCGGTATTGTCCGCATGGTTCGTCTGCTAGGCCTGCAAAATGCCTTACCTTTGCTGATGGAAGGCAAACAGTTCGGTGTAGAGAAAGCCAAGTCTTTGGGACTGGTGCATGACACAGCCGACTCACTGGATGAGTTACTAGATAAATCTATAGCCTGGATTAAACAACATCCGCAATCTCAACAGCCTTTCGATGTAAAAGGCTACAAAATTCCGGGAGGCTCTCCTTCTTCGCCTGCCGTTGCACAGATGCTGGCCATTGCTCCTGCGATGTTGCGTGATAAAACCAAGGGTTGTTATCCAGCACCAGAATCTATTCTCTCCGCTGCGGTTGAAGGTGCTCAGGTTGATGTCGATACTGCGCTAAGAATTGAGTCGCGTTATTTCACCTATCTCGCTACCGGCCAGATTTCCAAGAACATGATCGGTACATTCTGGCATGGCATGAATGCCATCAAGTCGGGTGCCAGCCGTCCTAAAGACTTTACGCCATGGAAAGCCACTAAAGTAGGTATTTTGGGTGCAGGCATGATGGGTGCTGGTATTGCCTATGTCACTGCCAGTAAAGGCATTCAGGTGGTGCTGAAGGATATTTCGGTCGAAGCTGCGGAAAAAGGCAAAGCGTATAGCCAGAAATTACTGGATAAAAAAAGTGGCTCAAGGCCGCTTAACAGCCGAAAAACGTGACCAGATTTTAGCTCTGATCCATGCTACTGCGAGCATGGCAGATTTAGCAGGTTGTGACCTGATTATTGAAGCAGTATTTGAAAATCAGGAACTCAAAGCCAAAGTTACTCAGGAAGCAGAGCAATATTTATCAGCCAACGGTGTAATGGCATCCAATACCTCAACTCTACCCATCAGTGACCTAGCTCAAGCCTCTCAGAATCAGGCAAATTTTATCGGTCTGCATTTCTTTAGCCCAGTCGACAAAATGCAACTGGTCGAGATCATTAAGGGGAAAAATACTTCAGCAGAAACACTGGCCAAGGCATTTGACTATGTGCAGCAGATTGGCAAGCTACCGATTGTAGTGAATGACAGCCGTGGCTTCTTTACTAGCCGTGTCTTTGGCACCTTTGTACAGGAAGGATTACGTTTGCTTGCCGAAGGTGTGCATCCAGCTCGTATTGAAATGGCTGCGCTGAAAGCCGGTATGCCAGTCGGACCACTTGCTATTCAGGATGAAGTCTCTCTGACGCTTTCTGAGCATGTAGCTGCAGAAAGCCGTAAGGCTCTGGCTACACAAGGCAAAGAACGTCCAAGCACCGATGCGGATGCCGTGATTCAAACCATGATTCATGAGTTTAACCGTAAAGGCAAAGCTGCTGGTGCAGGTTTTTATGACTATCCTGAAGGGGGCAAAAAGCAGCTATGGTCTGGCTTGGAGCATTGGTATAAAGAAGTGGATATTTCTGAACAGGAAATGATAGACCGCTTCCTGTTTGTTCAAGCCCTCGATACTGTGCGCTGTCTGGAAGAAGGTGTGCTGGAATCAGTGGTCGATGCCAATATCGGTTCAATCTTTGGAATTGGTTTTGCCGCCTGGACGGGAGGTGCAGTGCAGTTCTTGAACCAGTATGGTTTAACCAAGACCTTGAATCGTGCTGAAATCCTAGAACGTAAATATGGCGAACGTTTCAAAGCGCCACAGTTACTCAAACAGAAAGTTGCTGAAGGTCAGCGTTTTTAAAACCTGAGTCTAAAAAAAGAGGAGCTTAACTCCACTGCTGTCCCATAGTTTGCTTTAAATAAAAAAACCTGAGTCCTAACAGTTAAAATATGAGTGCAAACAAACACTTTAACGACCAGGATTCAGGTTTTGTCCCATCAGAATACCGTATTTCATGAGCTAATTAAACCTGTTGTGCGACAGGATTTTGAACAACTTGCTAAAGTACACCATGTTGGACAGAAATTTAGAGCGGCTTCCCGGTGGGATCAGTTTATTGCCATATTGATGTCTCAATTCTCTTGTAGGCAAAGTCTGAGAGATATTCAATCCAATTTGGAGTGCCAACAGGAAAAGCTAAGTCATCTCGGAGCAAAGTCTATTCCCCGAAGCACGCTGGCACGAATCAATGAGCAGCAGCCTGCTGCCTTGTATCAACAGCTATTTTACAAGTTGCTTAAATACTATGACCACTCAAAAGTCGCTCATAAATTTCGCTTTAAGAATCCCTTGTATTCCTTGGATGCCAGTCATATTGACCTGTCGCTTTCCTTATGTGAATGGGCCAAAGTTCACGACTCAAAAGCCAGCATGAAACTCAGTATAGGATTGAATCACAGCAATGATATTCCTGAGTTTGTTGCAGTTGAAAATGGCAAAGAAAATGACATGGTACAAGGCCGCAAATTCCAGTTTCCTGCTGGCAGCATTGTAGTTTTTGATAAAGGCTATGTCGATTACCAATGGTATGCAAATCTGACTGCTCAAAACATTGGATTTGTCACACGTTTTAGGCCTAAATCTGTGTATCAGGTGATCCAGCAACATCCAGTGCTTGAATCCAAAGGTATTCTAAAAGATGAAACCATTCAGCTGAATAGCGCACATGCCCTAAAAAGAAAAGCCCCAGTGTTAAGAAGAATTGAATATAGAGATCAGCAAAGTGGCAAGCACTTTAGCTTTCTCAGCAATAACTTTCATTTAGCCGCCTCCACCATTGCGGTGATTTATAAAGATCGTTGGAAAGTTGAGCTGTTCTTTAAGGCGATTAAGCAGAATCTCAAATTAAAAGCGTTTCTAGGCCGCAGCAGGAACGCAATTCAGACACAAATCTGGATTGCGATGATCGCCTATTTATTGGTGAGTTTCGCTCAACATTTAGGAAAAACAGGTTGGACAGTTCAACGTTTACTCAGAATAATTCAAGTGAATTTGTTTGAAAGAAGAACTTTAAAAGCTTTATTTTCACCCGATAAAATACCCATAAAACAAGAGGAAGCTCATTTGAGCTTCTTCTTGTGAAAAATTGTGGGACAGCAATGAGCTTAACTCCTCTTTTTTATTTCAACACCATAGAATTTCTAAGCCTGATATTCTCTCTAAATGACACATTTTGATCTGCTTTCCAGGCAATTTATGTTATAAAGTTACATGAGTTAGACATCCACGATGGGTACATGCATATGACTGATCACAGTTCACCTGAAAAATCACCTTGGGGTTGGAAAGCACTGATTATCTTCTGTATTTTAGGTGGATTATTCATGTTGTTTTTCTGGCTTGCGGTCAGCAATGAACCAGACTACATGCCAAGCCAGCAAAAGAAAGAAAATACCCAGCAGCATGCTTTTAAGAATGCACCTGCGATGTCTCCAGAAGCTTTAGCCAAAGCACAGGCTGACCGTGAAGCTCGTCAGGCGACCTCTTCATCTCATCAGACTCATGAGACGAGCGTGGAAGAGCACAATATGTCTGCTGAAGAACATGCACAGATGGACAATGCTAGCCATGACGAAAATACCACTCATGGCCACTAAGCAGTTCCAAGATCAAATTTAAAAAAGCGAGGTTTTCCTCGCTTTTTTATTTTTTAGTCTTTTAAGCTGAGATACATATCTATATGTGGAATGCCACAATCCAGATATTCTTCACCCTGCACGTCAAAACCCAAGTTCTGATAAAAGCCAATCGCATGTACCTGTGAAGAAAGCTTTAGGAATTCACGTTGCTCTGCCTTGGCCTGATCAATCACAGCCTGCATGATCTTTTGGCCAATACCCGTACCACGTGCCGACTGTAATACAGCTACGCGACCAATACTGTGATTCTTTAATAAGCGTGCAGTCGCCACGGCTTGATCCTGTAAATAAGCCACAAAATGCGTAGAGATTGCATCCTCCACATCCCATTCATCTTCAGGAGCAATTTGCTGTTCCTGAATAAAAACGGCTTCACGTATCACTCTGGCATCTTGGGCTAACTCATCCCAGCTGCCTGACACGATCTTAAGATTGTGATTGTCTAGCATTTAGAACCAATTCCCTGCTGATCCCACTGGTTATTCAATAACAATTCCAGTGAATGTTTTTGAATTCCATACATCTCTTTTAATACCTGAATCTGGGCGAGAACAGCCTGATCGGGCTGTTCATAATCCTTCCGCTTGGTCGCCAGAATCATTTTATTTTTACTGGTGTGTTCTAGGGCCACA
The DNA here is from genome assembly GCF_033558715.1 of Acinetobacter sp. YWS30-1. Lineage (NCBI taxonomy): Bacteria > Pseudomonadati > Pseudomonadota > Gammaproteobacteria > Moraxellales > Moraxellaceae > Acinetobacter > Acinetobacter sp. YWS30-1. The sequence continues at coordinate 2,424,475 of NZ_CP114606.1, forward strand.
AATTCAAAGACCTTGGTTTCATACCCATACGCCTTAAGCAATAAGGCACGAATGGTATCCGTCAGCATTTCGGCTTGCTGCCCAGCATGGATGCCAAACTGCAACATTGGTGACAGCACTTTCGGACTCTGTAATTGCGGTCTTAACTCTTTATGACAGCATGGAGCACACATGATGATCTGTGCATTCAAGCGAATACCGCTATGGATTGCAAAATCGGTCGCCACAGCACAGGCATGCAGAGCGATCATCACATCGAGACGTTCCGGTTCATAGGTACGCACATCGCCCTGGAAGAAATCCAGCTGGCTAAAACCGGATTGCTGTGCAACATTCTGACAGAACTCGACCATTTTGGGATTCAGCTCTACGCCAGTGACATACGGCGTCTGGCCATGTTTTTGCATATAGTCATACAGCGCACAGGTTAAATATCCCTTACCTGAACCAAAATCAACGATACGTAATCCTTGTTCCTGTGGCTGGATTTGTGCCAGTGCGCCTGAGAAAATCTCGACAAATTTATTAATCTGTTTCCACTTACGCGCCATGCTCGGAATGATCTGGCCTTGCTGATCGGTGATTCCTAAATGCTGTAGGAATACACTGTCCTGATCGACATAACGCTGTTTAACCCGGTCATGGCCCTGCTCGGCTTTTGACTTTGTAGAGGCAGGTTTAGCTTTACTTCGTGTCAGCATGGCCTTTTTCTTGTTTTTCTTCAGCTGCAATTCTTCCTGATCGGTAAACAGGTTAGCTTGCTTGCAACAGGCCAATAATTCCGTTACTTGAGTCAAGGCTTCATTCAAAGGATAGTTTTTGGTGACATCCTGAGTCTTGTATCGATAGACACAGCTCAAAACCTTCTGTTCATTGAGCGAAATGACTCTAAAGGTCATTTTCTCCAATTGTTCAAGTTCACCTTTATACTGACTCAAAATCAGACGATCAAAATGATCAGTTTCAAAGGCTTGCTGAAAAGCCTCCAAGAATTGTTGTTCCTGAACCGAGAGAGAAGTCGATGGCGACATAAGAAAAACCTGATATGAATTGCTGCTCAAGTTTAATTGTTCTTAACTTAAAAGCAAAATTGAATTATTATACAAGTGTATATTTAAAAAGAATGACAACCATGCAGAATGCTCCCCTAGTTCCAGATTATGATCACAATGAGGAACGGATTAATTATATTAGTCATGGCCTCGGTGCTGCACTGGCTTTAATTGCCGGTATTTTATTGATTATTAAAGGCTCTTATTTGAGTGCCGGACAATGGATTGGCCTTTGGGTCTATGCTTTCAGCATGATTCTGCTTTTTTCCGCTTCGATGCTCTACCATATGTCTACGGCTGCAGACCGACGCTATTTTTACAAAAAAGTTGATCATACGGCAATTTATTACCTGATTGCAGGTACCTATACCCCGTTTCTGTCGATTGCGATTCCAACAGCCAAAGCCCAGTATTTACTGATTGCCTTATGGGTGATTGCTGTACTGGGAACACTATTCAAGTTCATTTTCATCAACCGTTTCCAGAAACTTTCTTTGGTCGCTTATCTGGTCATGGGATGGCTGGCATTACTGGTTATGGACGATATGCAGCAGCACTTAAGTGCTCAATCTTTAACCTTTCTGATCATTGGTGGCTTAGCATACACTGTAGGTGCATTGTTTTACGCTTTAAAAAGAGTAAGATATACCCACGCTATCTGGCACATTTTTGTATTGATAGGCGCAGGATCACATTTTCTGTCTATTTATCTTTACGTGATTTAATCATCTCATTTCTCCATTTCAGTGACCCTGAGCGAGTTGAAACGAGAAGATTGCAGTTGTTTTTTTAAAAAATTACGCCTTTTTTAAAAAGATTACGCTTTTAAAACTAAGTTTTTTATTTTTAGTAAGTGTAAGGTTATTCATGGCGTCTTCAGATTCTATCGTTGTAACAGAAACTACAGCAACCAATTCAAAATTTCGTGTTTTAACAGCAAGTTTAGTGGGCACTACAATCGAATTCTTCGATTTCTATATTTATGCCACAGCTGCCGTTATTATCTTCCCTTATCTGTTCTTCCCTACAAGTACAGATCCTATGACTGCGACTATTCAGTCGCTGGCAACCTTTGCGATTGCCTTTATTGCCCGTCCAATCGGTGCTGCACTCTTTGGTCATCTGGGAGACCGGATCGGACGTAAAGCGACACTGGTCGCGGCCTTGTTGACCATGGGCCTTTCTACCGTTGCCATTGGTTTATTGCCAACTTATGCACAAATCGGTATTGCTGCGCCATTATTGCTGGCCCTTTGCCGTTTAGGCCAAGGTCTTGGTTTGGGTGGTGAATGGTCAGGTGCGGTTCTACTGGCAACTGAAAATGCGCCAGAAGGCAAACGTGCCTGGTATGGTATGTTCCCGCAACTTGGTGCACCAATTGGCTTCATTCTGGCAACAGGTTCATTCTTGACGCTTGGCGCATTCATGTCTGAAGCAGAGTTCATGCAATGGGGCTGGCGTATTCCATTTATCTCTAGTGCGCTACTGGTGATTATAGGTTTATGGATTCGCTTGAAATTGCATGAAACCCCTGCATTCCAGAACGTGTTGAAAAAGCAGAAAGAAGTGAATGTACCCTTCTTCGAAGTATTCAAAAAGCATTCTAAAATGCTGGTATTGGGTACCATCGCTGCGATCTGTACATTCGTGGTGTTCTACCTGACGACTGTATTCGCATTGCAATGGGGTACTAAACAGCTCGGCTATACACGTGAAGAATTCCTTCAATTGCAATTAGTTGCAACTTTGTGCTTTGCTGCATTTATTCCACTTTCAGCAGTACTTGCGGAAAAATTCGGTCGTAAGACAACTTCAATCGCGGTATGTGTGGTCTCTGCTATTTTCGGTATCTTCTTTGCCGATATGCTTGAATCAGGCAGTACGCTGGTTGTGTTCTTCTTCTTATGTATCGGCCTAGCGATCATGGGTCTAACTTATGGTCCGATTGGTACTGTATTGTCTGAAATCTTCCCGACTTCAGTACGTTATACCGGTTCTGCACTGACCTTTAACCTGGCGGGTATTTTTGGTGCATCTTTCGCGCCATTGATTGCAACCAAACTGGCAACAACTTATGGCTTGTCTGCAGTAGGTTATTACCTCACAGCAGCATCTATCCTGTCATTGCTTGCATTCTTGCTGATCCGTGAAACTAAAAATGATGATGTAAACAATCAGATCTAAGGATCATGACAAATTAAGTCATCTCAATCAAAGCCAGCAGTTCACGCTGGCTTTTTTTTATGATTTCACAACAAAAACTTGCTACTTCTTTGCTGATATTTCGGGAACAATCAAATAAATAAAGCCAGAGAATGAGGCAGAGTGATGCAGGATCTTATTGAGCAACTTACTCAAGAACAGCTGGTAGATATTGTGATTCTGCTAGAGGATGATAAAAAACTAGAAGCCATTCGCTATATCCGGACGCATACAGCTTTAGATGAATCACAGGCGATACAGGTCATTGATGAAATTGTCCGTGAACATGATCTGGCGCTGAATCGAGACAATAAAGGCAATATTGGCCCACGGTTCACTGATGATGCAGATGAAAATATTCCAGTGGTAACTACACCTTTGGAAGTTCCAGATCATCCCAACCTGAGCATCGCTAAAGATACTGAGGTAGCTGCACAGCAAGTCGGCAAACGCGTACCCGGCCGTGAGATTGAAAAGAAAATCTGGATCACCGCAGCCATTATTTTACTGATTATTATTGTGCTCTGGTTGCTGCTTTAGCAGCAGTAAATGAATCCTTTTTTATACCAATTCGATAATATCAATGGTTGGTGGTACGCGAAAACGAAATGGCACGCCCACCATACCCGTTCCCACAGTCACAAATACATCTGCATGTTCATGCCGGTATAGACCTTTTTTATGGCCCAGAATGGAGACCTTTTTCATCACATAATCCGTCAGCCAAGGTAACTCGACCTGTCCGCCATGCGTATGCCCAGAAAGCATCAGTGGTCGTGTTGGCAATTTCGGCACCATATCCACGGTATCTGGATTATGTGACAGAATCACCCAAGGTTTGTCTTGAGGCAGATCCGGCATTGCGCGCATATCGGTTTTTCCAGCCCAAAGATCCCCTACCCCGAGCAGACGGAATTCATCAAACTCAACAATCTGCCCTTCAATGTCCATAACCTGATTCACTTCCAGCGCATAACGAAGCAATTCCTGAATAGGCGGACCAGGATACTGTTCATCATGATTCCCTGTCACCGAATATACCGGCGCATGAATTTCTTTCAAGACCGCCAATTCCTGTGCCAGTTTATTTTCAGGTTCATAGGTCCAGTCCCCTGCAACCACCACCAAGTCCGGTTTCAGATGGTTCAGCTTATGTACAATCTGTCTTAACTGGCGCTCATGTCCGGAAAACAGACCAATATGTAAATCTGCAATCAGGGCAATCCGTACCGGTTTTTTAAGTTTCTGCTGAGGATTGATTTGATAAGGCGTGGTTTTAACCCGAATCAAATGCGGCTCGATAAAACGTGCATAACTGAGTACGGCACTAATCACGAAAATAAAAATAGACTCATGAATCGAATAGTAGCCCATCCATCCTGCATAAATACTGAAGAACACCAACGGAATCAGTAAATAGGCCAGATAGAAAGCCAGCAGGTGACAAAACGCTTTAAAGGGATGAATGGTTTCTGTACGAGACTGACTCGACCAGGCCTGATACACTGCCCAAACGGCAAGAATGGCCATGCCTAGATAAAAATAAAAAAGTACGGAACTGGTATCCCACATAGATTTGCCTTGTCGAGTCGAGGAGCTGATTAGTGGCTTTATATTTATCTTTTCATAGCTGGCAATTATACTCAATCCAAATTTTTCAGTCTTTGATGTTTATGGTAAATGCTCCCCACGCTTCCGCTCATTCAAAACCCTCTGGCTTATCAAAAGCTTACCGCTATAAAGCTGGCATTTTACTGAGCTGCAGCCTGGTACTCGGCATTCCTGCTTGCAGTACGCTGCCTCCGCAAACTGAACAGCCTAGCCGGATGGCATTTGAAACGGATACCTCGCAAACCAGTCTGGCCCAGATTGTTGAACCTTTACGTCGGCAGAATATTGGCCTGACCGGTTATCACGTGTTACCAGATCCGCTCGAAGCACTCGCTGCACGTATCCAGCTGATTAATAAAGCGGAACGCAGTCTGGATCTGCAATATTACATCTGGGATAACGACCGTATTGGTGCACTGGCTCTGCATGCCCTCATTCAGGCAGCAGACCGTGGCGTCAAAGTCCGTTTGTTGATGGATGATAACAATGCCAAGAAAATGGAAGGTATTTATCTGGCACTAGATCAGCACCAGAATATTGAGGTCAAACTGTATAACCCCTACCGTTTCCGTAAATACCGTGCCATGGATATGCTGCTGGATCTAAAACGGATCAACCGCCGCATGCACAACAAAAGCTTTATTGCCGATAACCAGATTGCCCTGATTGGTGGCCGTAATATGAGTAGCCAGTATTATAACGTCAGTGACAGTTATCAGTTCTCTGATGTAGATGTGATGCTGGTCGGTGCCGCTTCTGACGAAATCATTCATTCTTTTGATGAATACTGGAATGATGATTATGCCTATCCGGTTCGGCAGATTGTTAATCCTCGTCATCATACGCTACGCTACCCGAGCCTGAAACAGCAGCTGGAAGAATATAGCCATGATACTGCAATCCAGAACTACCTGAATCTGGCCAATCGTTCACAGGCTTTCGATAAATGGCTGGAACACAACATTCAACTTGATTGGGTAGAAGCTGAAGTCGTCAAAGATCCACCAAGTAAAATCAAGTCAAAGGCTAAGACTGAAGATCACTTGAACTTCCAGTTATTACAGCATCTGGAAAAACCGGAAGAAAGTGTGGATATCGTGTCGGCCTATTTTGTACCGGAAAAACAGGGTGCAGAACGTCTCAAGAAATTGGCTTCAGAAGATGTCAAAGTTCGAGTACTGACCAATTCTTATAAGGCCAATGACGTGCCGCTGGTCCATGCCTTTTATGCTAAATATCGTCAGGAATTGCTAGAAAATGATGTAAAACTTTACGAGTTTTTGGCCGCGCCAGATGCCGACAACCTGAATGCCAATACTGAAGAGCTGGCACAAAAAGCGAAGGTCAGCTTAAAAGGCCTGAGCCGTTCCAGCCTGCATGCCAAATTGATGGCCATTGACCAGAAACAGGTATTTATTGGTTCTTTTAATTTCGATCCACGCTCAGCTTATTTGAATACTGAAATTGGCGTATTGCTAAATAGTCCTAATCTGGCCCGTGCGGTACACGAAACCATGGACAAGAATTTAAGCAAGTATGCCTATAAGTTGGTTCTGGATGCCAACCAGAACATTAACTGGAAAATCCGCAATGCCAAAGGTGAAACAAAGACCTTTAAAAAAGAGCCAGGAATGAAGTGGTATCAAAAAGCCTCAATAAAATTCCTGTCGATACTCCCGATCGAAGGTTTTATGTAATGAATATCTCTGAGTATTTCTAATAAAAAAGCCTCTTAATGAGGCTTTTTTAATACTTTGATTTGTAACCTTTGCAAACCTTCTAGCATATTTTCATGTACTAATGCAGTCAGGCTTTCTACTGTATGCCCTTCAGTCGAAATTGCTGGTAAGGCCATCAGATGAGCTGTCACTTTAGGCATTTCCAGAACATTCTGTACATGTTTGGCAAAACTGATGTTCCCAATAAAAGGCGCCACCATATCCAGTTCACCCTGCTGATTCACATAACAGATCAGACAGATTTGTACCGGACGTTGCGCTTCAATCGCTGCACCCAGAATACGTCCATAAATTTTTTTAATTGAGCGTCCATCAGATGTGGTCGCTTCAGGAAAAAACAGGACTGGAATATTCTGTTTCAGGAAGCCGGTAATCTGTTCACGGATTCTGACCGAATCTCCTGAACCACGCTTGATAAATAAGGTGCCACCACCTTTAGCCAGCTTGCCTAGAATTGGCCAATTTTCAATTTCAGCTTTGGCCAGAAAAAACACTCGCGCGCCTGAACCCAAAACGGCGATATCCAGCCAGGACACATGATTGCTCACCCATAATGCCGGCTCACGTGGAATCACGCCATGGACCTGAACCTCAATATTAAATACCTTGCACAACTGGCGACAGAAATACTGCACATATCGGGTATTGTTCGGATTATTCGGATCTTTATACAAACCATGACGGTAAACCAGATAAAACCCCTGGCTGATGGCTGCTAATGCAGAAGTCGTTTTTCTTGTATAAAGAAAGAATTTTGCAAAACCTTGTATCTCAGGTGATTGATTTTGTACAGTCGAGTTCATAAAAAGATCACTAAATCCTAAACAAGATACAGGGAATATCCACGAATTAAACCCATTTTATACTGTTCATGTCCAACTTGCATTGATAATAAAAAACGACCAAGTACATCTATATTTTCAATTTAAATTCATTAAATGAATTAAATAAAATAAATCAATCGAAATATTAGATTAAAAAGGATGCTCATCATGCAAGATGAAACAGTGAAATCAGCTGAGATGATTCGGCCCTTAAAAGTATTGAGCTATATCTTGGGGGGTACCCTGTTATATACGGCGCTGCTCGTAACACTTGCACAACTGTTTGTCACGGCACTCTAAAACAAAGCCTGCTATTTCAGTATCTGTAAAGTTCATTTTCAACTAAAATGAAGTTTTCAACTGGAGATTGGCCTGAGTGGAATATTTTGAGCAACATCAGGGAAAAGAACGCGTCATACTGGTCAGTGTGAGCGTACAAATGCTGGATGACCTTGATGCTGAAGAGTTTCATCTGTTAGCTCAATCTGCAAATGCCGAAATTCTGGAACATCTCTTTGTTCAACGCTTAAAACCGGATGCCAAATTTTTTGTGGGTTCAGGAAAAGCAGAAGAAATTGCTGAACGGGTCAAAGAATTGGATGCCAATCTGGTCATCTTCGATCATGCGCTGACACCTGCCCAAGCACGTAACCTTGAAAATGTGGTGCATTGCCGGGTGGTTGATCGTACCGAACTCATCCTCGATATTTTTGCACAGCGTGCCCGTACCTATGAAGGTAAACTGCAAGTTGAACTGGCACAATTACAGCATCTGTCTTCACGACTGGTTCGTAGTCGTACCAATCTGGATAGCCAGAAAGGCGGGATCGGTCTGCGTGGTCCGGGTGAAACCCTGCTAGAAACAGATCGCCGTTTATTGCGTATCCGCATGGGACAGCTTAAAACCAAAATAGAAAAAGTCCGTCAAACCCGTATTCAGGGCCGTGTTGCTCGGCAAAAAGCGGCTGTTCCAACCGTGTCTTTAGTAGGTTATACCAATGCGGGAAAATCTACCTTATTCAATATTCTGGCCGATAGCGATGTTTATGCAGCAGACCAACTATTTGCGACTCTGGATCCAACTTTAAGACGCCTGCAATGGGACGGCGTCGGTAATCTGGTACTGGCAGATACGGTAGGCTTTGTGCGTAATCTTTCGCATTCACTGGTCGAATCTTTTAAAGCCACACTGGAAGAAACCGTTGAAGCCACCCTGCTTTTGCATGTGATTGATTCCAGCAGTCCGGAAATGCTTGAACAAATTGAAGCCGTTGAAAAGGTGCTCAAGGAAATTGGTGCCGACGTCCCGGTGTTACGAGTTTATAATAAAATCGACTGTAGCGGTGAAGATGCCAAAATCATTTATCGCCAGCCCGGTCAGCCTGAACGGGTCTATGTTTCAGCACATAGTGGTGAAGGTCTGGATCTGTTACGCAAAGCCGTGCATGAAGCATTAATGGGTCAGATTCAGCACTTTGAACTGGTATTGAAACCTGCCTATGGCAAACTGCGCAATCAACTTTATGCGCTGAACGTGATTCAGTCTGAACATTATGATGATGAAGGTCAGTTACATATCGATGTACGGATTGCACCTCCGAAGCTGGAACAGTTGATCAAACAGGCTCATTTACCGATAGAAGAAATTCTGGGATCTCAAGCACTTCAATTCCAGCGTCCACTTGAAGAGTTTGAAATCCAGCGTAAGATCGAGTAAAACTTGATAAGTAAACTTTTAAATGACATCACCAATGAACTGGATAAAACATATTGACTGGCCAGCATGGATCAGCACTCTCCTCTTAATTATTGTATTTCGTGAAGCTTCAGTCTGGCTAATGACCCAGCTAGATCATCCTGAATTGGGCAACCTGGTCGGACTCATCAGCCTGCTAGTCACCTTATTTGCCTGGCGCTATTTTGGCAAAATTCCAGCGCGTCTGGTGGATACTAATAACAAGCTGATGAAAGAAAGTGCCTTCGCTTTTTTACCGATTAGTGCAGGCGCGCTAATTATGTTGATGCATATGGGACAAAAAATTCCGGCCTTTATGCTGGTGTTATGCCTGAGTACTCTGCTCCCTCTTTGGATCTACGCCAAAATGGCAAAACGCTGGTTATAGGAGTCGCACATGTTTTCTGTTCTTTATGGCTTTGCGATTACCTTAATTGCTTATCTGCTTGCCAAACCCTGCAATCGTATTATTCCGCAAATTCCTGTGATTGTGTTTAGCATGTTCCTAGTGCTGGTGATTTTATTGGTGCTGGGTATTCCTTATGAGCATTATATGGATGAGGTCAATCCACTGTTTAACCATTTGCTTGGTTATGTCACAGTTGCACTGGCGATTCCGCTAGCCGCCATGCGTTATGATGACCTGCCACTGAAAGCTATTGTCGGAATTCTGGTTTTTGCCAGTATCAGTGCGGTCGCCTTACCGATGGGTCTCGCCTATTTACTACATATGTCTTCTGGCGACATCATGGCCTTTGCCACCCGTGCAGTCACGACACCAATTGCAATTAATATTGCGACCTTACTGGAGGCACCTGTTAGTCTGGCCATTCTGATCGTCATTTTGTCTGGCGTAATTGGTGCAGCATTTTCACCATTTATTTTACGACATATCAATGATGAGCGTGCTTCAGGTCTGGCTCTAGGTCTAGCAGCACATGCGATTGGTACAGCTCAAGCCTGGCAGCGTGGCAGTGTTGCCGGACGTTATGCTACGTTTGGCATGGCAGTGAATGCCGTTTTTACTGCGATCTGGTTGCCAACTTTTATACTTTATCTGCAAAAAATGTGACTCATCAATCAATATTTAACGTTTGTTTCTGAATGAAACTATTCTTACTATAGGGAAATAAAGAATTTTTCACTCAGGAACAGACCTATGAAAAAGGTTCAATTATTATCCGTTTTAGCCCTGACCTTTTTCAGTCATCTGGCTTTCGCTTCCGATATTTCAGGTACCTGGAGAAGTATTGACGATAAAACAGGATCAGCTAAAGCAATTCTGGAAATTCGTGAAACTTCAAATGGTGTTTATACTGCCAAAATTACCAAGATCACGCCTCGTCCTGGCTACACACCACGCGAAACCTGTGTTTCCTGTCCTGCACCTTATACCAATAAACCGATTCTTGGTCTGGATGTACTCACCGGCTTAAAAGATGCAGGTAATAATAATTTCTCTCAGGGCAAACTGATTGACCCTTTATCTGGCAATATTTATAACACCAAAGCTAAATTAAGTGCCAATGGCAAACGTCTAACCCTACGTGGTTATGTGGGTGTTTCAGCCTTAGGACGCAGCCAGACTTGGATTAAACAAGATTAATTCATGACTTAGTGCACAGAAGCTTGCATTTTCATGCATTAAGTTGTATCAATATTAGACAGATGCTTTTTTTATACAATATAAAACATGCATATAAATATTAGATTCATTTGCTTTAACAGGCTTAGCATCAAACGGATTTTGATGGGCAATATAAGGAGATAGAATGCAAGACATTACCATGTTAAAGATCTTACTGAATTTCTCTGCTTTTACTGAAAATTCAGCCACAAAGCAATTAACATCGGCATATTTCTGTCATGGGGAATCAACAGGGTTAAAGCAGATTGATCGAGCAATCTGCAACGCTCATTACTCTAAAATCAACCAAAATTAAAAAACCACACGCTTGTGTTTGGGATAGTTTGTTTCATCTATGAAAAAAGGATAAATATAAATGAATAAATCTAAATTAGGATTAATGCTCATTGCTACATTCATGACTGGGACCATTTATGCACAAGACTTGACCGGGACATGGCAACAAATCGATGATAAGACTGGTTCACCCAAAGCACTGATTGAAATCCGTCAGGACAGCAATGGTACTTATGCCGGCAAAATTGTCAAAGTAACGCCTCGTCCAGGTTATACCCCACAAAAAACCTGTAATAAATGTCCTGCTCCTTATACCAATCAGCCGATCCTGGGGATGGACGTACTGACAGGTTTAAAACAGGTCGGTGATAGCGTGAATTATGAAAAAGGTCGTGTGATTGATCCATTGACAGGTAAAATTTACGATGCCAAGGTTCGTCTGAGCAGCAACGGCAAACGTTTAACCCTACGCGGTTATGTGGGTGTATCTGCTCTGGGTCGTAGCCAAACCTGGATTCGTCAGGAATAAGTTCACACTTTTTCTCAAAGCTGCCAAACAGGCAGCTTTTTTTATAAATTTAATTCCATGTTTTTAATTATTTATTGACTATTTGTGCAATCTTCCTAACATGTGCGGGTAATAATGAAAAGTTCTTTGGAATGATGGATATGTTAAAGAAGATATTCCTTGCCACATTGACTACAGGATTCATGATGAACCTGTGGGCTCAAGATATTAGCGGAACCTGGCAACAAATTGATGATAAAACTGGAGCAGCAAAAGCCATCATTGTCATCGAAAAAGAAGCAAATAATACTTACTCAGGCAAGATTGCGAAAATCACGCCACGTCCAGGTTATACACCACGCGAAAAATGTAATAAATGTCCAGCCCCTTATACCGATCAACCGATTTTAGGCATGACTATTCTAAAAGGCCTGAAACACGTTGAAGGCACCAAAAATTATGAAAAAGGTCGTGTCATTGATCCATTGGCAGGTAAAATTTATGATGCCAAGGTTCGTCTAAACAATACCGGCAAGCGTTTAACGCTACGTGCCAGTATGGGCGTTTCAGTTCTGGGTCGCAACCAGACCTGGATTCGCGCAGACTAATGATCAGCACATAAAAAAGCCACGTTGAACGTTAATGCCAGTCAGTTAAGAGATTGACTGGCTTTTTCTTGGGTATTTTTGAGGTTTTCCTTTTACAACCCTTGGATAACTCCTCACTCTTCTCTCAGGTATAACATACCGATTAGATTTCTCCATTAAACTTTCCAGATGTTTGGGGAGATTACCTGCAGAAGCCAAAGAGTCGAATCTGAGTAAATTAAGAAGGGCAATAGATGCAATATGAAAACTGATTCTCAAAGGACTTACTTTAGCTCGTTGAGCCATATGTTTCATTTGTCGTCTCAGAACATTATAGGCAATCAAGACACCCCATAATTCTTGATAAATTAAGTCTGGTTGCTTGCTTCTTAAGAGCTTACCTTTCTGCAAATTGCTTTTAATTTCTCGGTAACACATTTCAATTTCCCAACGCTGAGCATATAACTTTGCCAAGGCTATAAGTGGGTATGTCTTTGAATCTAATAATGAAGTAATGTAACGTCTGATTTTTCCTGCCTGCTCAACTTCAATCAAACGTGCCTCCCAATAATCCCCTAACGTTGGGTTAAGCTTCTTGGCTCTAGGTGATATTGGCATCCTGATATGAAAATCATGTGGGGAATTCCGTTTAATAATTTCATAACGTAAATTATCTTTTGCTCGCATCAGCCAATGACTTGATTCTGCACGTGTTTGCCACCCTATTAGAAAATCAGCAGAGAAATAAGCTCGATCAAATAATGTAATACTTTGTGCTGGAGGAGATAATTGATTTGCTAATGTGAGTTCACCCTGATCCATACTGCCTATTTGGGCATCTATGATTTCATGGGTATTGGTATTGACTAGGCACGTGGCTCTCACTTGTGGGTAAGGTGCTACAGCAGTTTTACCTTTAGATGAGCCAAAATGATTAAAGTTCTCTTCGGTCAGCGGCATAGACCAAACCACCCCATCAACAGCACATATGCTAAGTCCTTGAAAGTTTGAATATTGTTGCTGTGTTTCATCAAACCATGCTTGGCTGAGCAGAGAGAATAAGGTACTTAAAGGCTCTTGTCCTAAACGTTGTCGTGCTTGGACTGCTGCACTAGGAACACAATATTCTGTTGTACCAAACACGAGGTTTAATTGCTCTACAACATAGCTGATGGGTTGATTTCGAAACAAGGCAAGCCCAATAACAAGCCAAACCACATGCTCAGCAGGTAATTTTCTCCTTCTGATTGATGCCTTACCTGTTTGATGCAGGCTTGTTTCAATCCAATTTAAATCAATAAGTTCACAAAAATGGTTGAGTGATGGGAGAGAATGTTCAAGAGTGGATTCTAAATGTTCAGATAAAGACATAAAAAAATGAGCGTATTTACATACACTCATTTTTACTACATTTTACTAAAATTTGCTTAACTGACTGGCATTAACGTTGAACGTGGCTTTTTTAGCTTTGAATTTTTTAAAATACCGGATTATCGACAGCGAACATTTGCTGGTCTTCCAGTCGATAAGCCATCAGCTGATTACCCCAGACACAACCACCATCGACATTCTGAATTCGCTCAGAAATGGTTTTACCCTGTAAGGCAGCCCAATGCCCAAATACAATTTGATGGGTTGCGGCAGTTTTCGATTCAAATTCAAACCAGGGCTTAAAGCCTTCCGGCATTGGATCATTCAGAGAGTCTTTAAAACTGTATTCTAAACGTCCTTCTGTATCGGTTAAACGCATCCGGGTCAGGTAATTCACGATACAGCGTGTACGCTCATGACCTTCTAATTCATCTGACCAGAGTGTAGGCTCTTTCCCAAACATTTCCTTTAAGAAAGTATCCACCACCTCAAAATCATCATGGGCAATAATGGCTTCTACTTCTTTAGCCAATTCAGCCGTCTTGGCTGCATCCCAGATATTGGGAATACCGGCATGGGTCAGTACCGTCTGTTCATTCGGAAACAGACACATCGGCTGTTTACGGATCCAGTCAATTAACTCATCACTGTCGATCGCATCAATCACATCACGGACATTATCCTTGTCTTTAATCGGCTTAATACCGCGTGCATAAGCCAGCAAAGTCAGGTCATGATTACCCAGCACTGTTGCCGCCACGCCATTATCGACAAGCTTTTTAATGAAGCGTAATGCACCCAGCGAGTTTTCCCCTCTAGCCACCAGATCACCAGCAAACCAGACAAAGTCCTGATCAGAATCAAAACGGATTTCTTTCAGCAGTGCCTTCAAGGCTTCAAAACAGCCTTGTACATCACCAATCACATAATTGTATCGAACAGTGCGGGTCATTATTTTTAAGCTACCATTTGATCAGATAAAGCCACAAATTGGGCAAGTGACAGTATCTCTGGACGTGCCATTGGATCCACACCTGCCTTTTCAAAACCATCTTCAACCAGCATCCCTTTCAGGCTATTACGCAAAGTCTTACGGCGCTGGGTAAATACATGCGATACCAGATGAGCCAAAGCTTTTTCATTTTTTGCCACGATCGGTTTTACATCGTACGGCTCCAAACGGAACACGGCAGACGTCACTTTTGGTGGCGGATTGAAAGAGCCTGGCGGCACTTCAAACAGGAAAGTCGGTTTGCAGTAATACTGGATCATGACCGACAAACGACCATATTCTTTGGTATTTGGTGAAGCTGTAATACGATCGACCACTTCTTTTTGCAGCATGAAGTGCATGTCTTTGACTTTGTCACCAAATTCCAGGAGATGGAACAACAGCGGTGTCGAAATGTTATAAGGCAGGTTTCCGACTACACGTAACGGACGACCTTCTTCAAACAAATTGGTGAAATCGTATTTCAGCGCATCTGTTTCAATAATGGTTAAACGTTCAGGATGCGGCACACGACCCGGCAAACCAGCGGCCAAGTCACGGTCCAGCTCAAGTACGGTCAAGGCATCACATTCACCAATTAAAGGAGATGTCAAAGCAGCCAGACCCGGACCAATTTCAACAATATTTTCGCCTGCACGCGGATTTACGGAACGCACAATTTTGGCAATGACACGTTGGTCATGTAAGAAGTTTTGACCAAAACGCTTACGCGTGTGATGCCCTTCATCTTTTGGGTTTAAGGCATTAATCTGATACATAGACATTTCCAACGTGTAATAAAGACGAGATCATTGACGCGCTAAATCCAGCGCCAAGTCCACAGCCACATGTAAGCTTGAGCTTTTCGCAAGGCCTGTACCTGCGAGGGAGAGTGCTGTGCCGTGATCGACAGAAGTTCGGATAAACGGTAAGCCCAAAGTAATATTGATGGCTTCACCAAAGCCCTGAGATTTTAACACAGGTAAACCCTGATCGTGATACATCGCCAGAACAGCATCGGCATCTTTCAAATTTTCAGGGGTAAATAAAGTATCTGCAGGCAGGCTCAGGCTCATATTGATACCCTGAGCGCGATAGCTTTCAAGCGCAGGATTGATCACTTCAATCTCTTCCATCCCCAGATAACCGCCCTCACCTGCGTGTGGATTTAAACCGCAGACCAGAATATGCGGATGTTCAATTTTGAATTTGGATTTCAGGTCATGAATCAGGATATCAATCACCTGATGCAGGCGTTCCGGAGTAATCGCATCAGCAACTGCACGAAGTGGAAGATGTGTGGTTGCTAAAGCCACGCGCAAGGTTTTGGTTGCTAACATCATCACCACACGCGGTACACCTGCAAATTCCTGGTAATACTCGGTATGACCGCTAAAATGGATGCCTGCATCGTTAATTACCGACTTTTGCACTGGTGCAGTCGCTACACCCACGCTTTTATTCGTCATAGCATATTCAGCTGAACGACGTAGCTGCTCCAGTACATAAGCGGCATTATGGCTATTCAGCTGTCCTAGTACTACCGGCTCTTTTAAAGGCACATGCTCGACATAAAGCTGACTTTTTTCTGAAGAAATCGTTTGCCCTGTATATTCAATCAGTTCAACCAGAAGTTTTAACTGCTGTGCCCGTTGACGGAGCATTTCCAGATCGGCAAGTACCACCAATGGACGTTCATCAATACGATCCGCCAGACTCAGGCAGATATCTGGACCAATTCCGGCAGGTTCACCACTGGTAATATATAAAGGCAGCATGACTTTCTTCTGTATTATCAATTGTCCTTATTTTAGTACAAATTTCACAGGGAAAGTTTTAGATAAAGGTTTAGATGATGTTTATTCAAATAATACTATACCTTTCTCATTATATTAAAGAAAGATAAACCGGACGGACGTCAATAAATCCTATAAAGAGTTTCAGGCAATCATCTCAACACTCGACACGTTTAGCTTTTGGCATTTTCAGGGAGGATTGTCTCAAGTTTAGAAAGTAAACCTAAGCAGAATCGAAGACGGGCCATTTGCTAAAGAAATACATATTAAAAAACAGGTGAATCCATTCATACAAAGATGTGCCCCCTAGTCTTAGATCCGTTTTATTATTTAATGATTAATCATATGGGCTTATAGGCTAAAAATCCTACTGGTCATTCATTGAAAGACGTTGTAAAATACAGCGCTTGAAATTTTATATTTTCATTGTGGTTCTCCCGGCTTTCGGGTAGAATTCGGTCTCCTTTTGTTTGGACAGCTTCCATAGTCCAAACCAACTATAATAGGTAGTGGTTTAATGAAAACTCTCAGCGCTAAGCCAGCTGAAGTTCAACACGACTGGTACGTTGTTGATGCTTCTGGCAAAACTTTAGGTCGTCTCGCGACTGAAATCGCTCGTCGTTTACGCGGTAAGCATAAAACTTCTTATACTCCTCACGTTGACACTGGTGATTACATCGTTGTTATCAATGCTGAGCAAGTCCAAGTGACTGGTAACAAATCACTTGACAAGAAATACTATCGCCATACTGGTTTCCCTGGTGGTATTCGTGAAACTAATTTTGAAAAATTAGTTGCTCACAAACCAGAAGAAATTTTCCAACGCGCTGTAAAAGGCATGTTGCCAAAAGGTCCTCTTGGTTATGCAATGATCAAAAAAATGAAAGTGTACGCTGGTACTGAGCATCCACATACTGCTCAACAGCCACAAGTTTTGGACATCTAAGGGATACAGCACATGGCTACTAACTATGGTACAGGTCGCCGTAAGACCGCAACTGCACGTGTTTTCCTATCTGCTGGTACTGGTAAACTCGTAATCAACAACCGTTCTTTAGAACAATACTTCGGTCGTGAGACTGCTCGTATGGTTGTTCGTCAACCTCTTGAACTTCTTGAAGCGACTGAGAAATATGACCTTTACATCACTGTTGCTGGTGGTGGTATCGGTGGTCAAGCAGGCGCTATCCGTCACGGTATTACTCGTGCACTGATCGCTTCTGACGAAACTCTTAAACCTGCTCTTCGTCAAGCTGGTTTCGTTACTCGTGATGCTCGTGAAGTTGAACGTAAGAAACTTGGTTTACGTAAAGCTCGTAAACGTCCTCAATTCTCTAAACGTTAATTCGTTTACCGAATCGGACAAAAAACCCTGGTGTATACCAGGGTTTTTTTATGGCTTGAAAATGACCACTTAATATTATTTTTATTGTCATTGTTCATGCACATCCTTACCCCATACCCCTTCATGACACCAGAAGGATTTGGTCAGATAATAATTCGCAACACCGATGATAATAAACAGAATAATTAAGCCAAAATTCATGATCATGTTGTTCTGCTCCTTTCATTTTTTTCTACTCTACCCTGCCTTAGTCCAATTGGCTTTTTATGCTTCGTGCTTTTTAGGTTGATTTTTAGTATCCTAGTCTATTCATTAGAACTTAATCAGGATTTATGTCAGTCGAAAGCGCGCCACTTCAAGGACTCACCTTATATAGCCATGCCGATGACTTTCGTTCCCATTGGATTCGCTACGTACTTGCCGAAAAGCAGATTAAATATAACCTGATCCTGGTCGATAGCGATGATGAAGATCTGGCCAGCCTCAATCCTTATAACCAGCTGCCCATGCTGATTGAAAATGATTTAAAATTATTCAATACCAGCATCATTTCCGAATATATAGACGATCGTTACCGCCAGAACAAGCTCTATGCAGATGCCCCCATGCCTCGTGCGGAACAGCGGCAATATATCTGGCGTTTTGAAAATGACTGGCTCAAACTGGCAGATATCATGCTATGCCATCCGGATACTCTGGACGCTGCAGCCAAAGTGAAGGCTCAAAAACAGTTGCATGATATCCTGATTTCATTAACGCCCCTGTTCCAGCATTTTCCTTATTTTATGTCGGAACAATTCAGCATCTTAGATTGTATGCTGGCTCCCATTTTCATTCGACTCAAAAGCATGGGAGTAGAATTACCTCGACAACAATGTCGTCCATTTTATTTATATTGCCAACGAGTTTTTAGCCGTCCTGCATTTGCAAAATCCATGACCTTGCAGGAAAAAAACCGCTACCAAGAGCAAATCAAACCTGTAGAGAAACATCATGTCTGAACAAGAATTCAACTTAAGTCCTACCCGTCCCTATATGGCACGTGCAATCTATGAGTGGATTTGCGATAACAATATGACGCCTTATCTGCTGGTCGATGCTACACGTCCAAATACCATGGTACCCGAGCAGTTTATTAAAGATGGCCAAATTGTCCTGAATATTGTGCCGCATGCAGTTCATGCGCTAAATATGGATAATGAAGCCATCACCTTCTCAGCACGTTTTGGTGGCGTATCACGTGATATCTATGTACCGATGGCAGCAGTCCTCGGGATCTATGCACGTGAAAATGGTCAAGGATTATTCTTTGATCCAAATGAATATGAGCATACACAAAGTGATGAAGATGCTTTAAAATCAAGCACTGAAGAACAGCCTGAACCCGCAAAGAAAAAACCAACCCTAAGGTTATTAGATTAAAAATAATGGAGTAAGTGAATGGCTTTTGATTTAGTACAATATTTTGTTGAACAGATAGAAACTCAAAAGCCTGAGCTTCTACAAGGCTATACAAAAGAAGAAAGACGTAAATATATTTCAGAAATCAATGCTCTCACTTTAGGCAAACTGATTAGCGAATGGCGTAACAATCCGCAAAAAATATATAATGAAATCAAGCATCCAGATAAACTTTATATTCTGGAAATCGCCCGTCACCTGACTACCCGAGTGGAAAACAAGTCAACTTTACCGAAACCCGAGCTGGAGCAGCTCACGTCTGAAATTTTCCATTTTCAGCTGACTGAATTGAAGCAGTTACATGATACTGGCAATCATAATCAGACCAGTATCCAAGAGCTGTTGAAAGGACAAATTGAACATTTGTCTGGGCAGGCAGATGATTGGGTTTGGACAACAAATAACCTAACAGAACTCAAAGGCTCTAAACCAATTCATGAAGAAGAGCTATCATTAGAAGCATCAATGAAGGAGTTTAGCCAAATGGTTCATCAAAATAGCCAGCATCATGATATTGAAGAAGTTGCTGTTGTAGAAACACCAACCTGGGCAAAAATCGTTGAGCCAGTGGTTGCGCTTGCGATTCTTTGGGTATTGATTGAAGCAGTATTACGCGTATTTGCATAACTACTTCAACCTCAAAAATTTAGTTTTACTAAAAGCCAATGAGATATTGGCTTTTTTTATTCTTTAAATTTATTAGAGAATGAAGTGAATCTATTTTTTCAACTGAAATTTTTACCTAATTAGTTCCATAATCCATTCAAAATATTTTATTACATCTTTTAGATTAAGGTGAGATTATAGATTAAAAAATAATCACAGAATCATTTCACATATCCTTAAATAAAAAGATAAACGCATCACATAATTAAAAAGTACAAGTTAAAAATTAAGATATAAAGTAAAACATTAAATTTTATATGGTTTTTATTTCAATTGTAATTTACTCCCCCATTTTTATAATGAATTTGAATGAAAAAGATAATATTCGAACTTCATCAAATACAACTAACGCATCAACTATTTTTATAACAGGGAAATAATTATGGCTAAGGTAACCTAAGATACACTTACAGACATTGATGGTTTCGTTGCTGTAGCATTAGCTGATGGTGAAAGCGGCTTGGCTCTGGCAACTCAAGATGGTGGCAATATCGATCTTGAACTTGCAGCAGCCGGCAATACAGAAGTGGTTCGCGCAAAACGCCGTGTAGCGAATTCATTAAACCTGAATGACTCGATTGAAGATATTCTGATTACGCTGGGCAAGCAATATCATCTCATTCGCCCACTCGAAAAGAATAACAATGTATTCCTGTATCTTGTACTGGATCGTTCTAAAGCAAACCTGGCTATGGCTCGTCATGAGCTTAAATCTTTTGAACAAGGTTTAGACTTTAGCTAATACACAGTTTTCCCCTTTATTTCATGTAATAAAGGGGATCCTTATGCGCTTCACCCAATAAAATATAAACTTTAATCGAGACTTAAAATGCATAGGCATTATATTCATATTGGAATAGCAGGTTTAAGTATTCACGATGCAGATAAACTAAAAAAACTTTACAACACATCATTCCTGACCATTTTATCCTGCAATGGAACACTGCTTCCGATCCTCATCTCGATTGCCTGTTGGTGTATGAATACTTTCTTGAAACAGAGGGTATTCAACGTGTTCTCAAAAACCAAAAATGCCCTTATTTATGCATTTCTAAAAATACTCAATACTCGAACCAGATTATAAATAATACGCTCGCTTTACCCCTGCAAAATACACAAAATCTCAAGCACTGGTTTGAGCAAAACGTCCTAAATTCAGAAATTACCTCAGAAATAGAAGAACCTATATTTTCAGCCCCCATTCAGATCCAGCAATCTTCTGACCATCCTTACACCATTAACTTTTTTAAAGAGATGCTGCATCCTGAAAAAGGTAAATTACATCTCTATGATCAGCATGGCACCATTGCCATTATTGACTCAGCAAAAAACCTGGCCTGGTTAAACAAAGACCGGGCTGAAACTGGCACAGACTTTTCTTTTCAATATGACTTCGCATCTACTAGCGACCTCTTAAAAGTGACACGTAGAGAAACGCAGATTCTCCAAGACTGGTTATGGAATTTTTTCTGGAACTCGCCTAGTTTTGCTCAGATCGCACCTGAAGATGGTCATTATAAAATTCATTACTGGCCAAAGCCGGCTCATCCGCTGCATAAAAAACGTATTTTTCAGATATCAGCCTGTTTTATTCAAGGGGCTAAAATTTCAAAAATTGCTGAACAACATGCAATTTCTTTACTCACGCTTCGACAATTTATCGCAGCCAGTATGGCTTCAGGAAATATTGAAAAAATTAATGCTTGGGAAAGTCGCTATCGCACCACTGAGCCAGTTGAAAGAATAGAACAGCAAAATTTCATTAAAAGCTTTTTTGGAAAGCTTCGATTTAAATTTGGATTTTAATAAAGTAAATACTTATGATTTTACAACAATATAAAATCGTTTTTGCGGGCTCCATGGGCGCAGGTAAAACAGCCGCGATACGTTCATTATCTGATATACCAGTGTTACTCACTGAGGCACTGAATACTGACGACCGCAGCCATACAAAAATGGAAACCACGGTAGGAATCGATTATGGTGAGATCACATTAGAAGATGGAACCAAAATTGGCCTGTATGGGACGCCTGGACAAAGTCGCTTTGACTTTATCTGGCCTGTCATCTGTCAAGGCGCACTAGGTGCCATTATCCTTATTGATCATACAGTGAGTGATCCGATCCAAGAACTGGAAAGCTATATCGAAGTATTCCAGGAATATACCCATAATATTGCCATTGGGATTACGCACAGTGATCTTGAAAGCCCTCATTTTACCCAGATTTATAAGGACTGGCTGATCCAGCAGGATCTCTATACCCCCCTCTTTTTTGTAGATGCTCGTCAAAAAGACGACATCTTGCTTCTCTTAGAAGCCCTCATTACTTCAATCGAAGTCAACCATAACCTCATGAGCTAAGGATTAAAGCATGCTTACTATACAAGAAAGACGTCAAGCCCCCGAAGCCCTCGTTCAGCATGCCAAACAGCAAATTCAGGAGATCATTAGCAATGTTCGTGGCGTATATTATGTAATGGTCTGCTCAACAGATGGGTTTGAATTGGCCACAATTCATAAGAAAGACAACTATAACAATAGCAAGCTTGCTGCTGTGAGTAGCTCGATTTTAGCGATGGTTTCTGCATTTACTAAAGAGATCCATCTTACTGGCTGTCAGAGCATTACTTTGGATGCAGAAAATGGTAAAGCCATTTTGACAGCGGTTGCAGCACCGAAACACCCTCTTATTCTGGTCACTTTAGCCGAAAAAGATATTTTATTGGGTCAGGCCCTGTATATGCTGAAGAATGCCACACAATCCATTATCGCTGCAGATCAATAAATATGTCTTGTCCTGAAATAGATTGACAGTATTCCACTTCAAACCGAGTTAAGCAATTAGCTCGGTTTTAGTTTGCTCATACGTCTGATTCGGGGTGTTCATATTTAAACTTAAATGTGGTCTATAGCAATTATAAATCATAATAGATTCCGCAATTAAGTGATCTAACTCCTTCATGGTTTGACATCGTGTAATTAAAAACTCCTGCTTTAATATTCCATTAATCCGCTCTGCTAATGCATTCTGGTAACAGTCTCCTCCATCTGTCATAGAAGGACATACCCCATAATGGCGTAATGCCGATTGATATAGTTCAGAGCAATACTGAGAGCCTCTGTCTGAATGATGAATCATCCTTGTCGCTCGATCCGTCACATGCTGCATCGCCATATGTAGAGCCTGCACAACATTCTCCGCACGCATATCATTCGATAACTTATAACCTTTAATCTGACGGGTATAAGCATCTGTCACTAAGGATAAATAATGTACGCCTTCAGCACTCTCAACATAAGTAATATCACTAACAAAGACTTCGTTGGCTTGCACTGCTGAATAATCCTTTAATAAATTTGGATGCTTCTTCATCCAATGCTTGCTATCCGTAGTTTTTGTATAGCGACGCTTGGGGCGAATCAATAAATTATGCTCTTTCAATATTTTAAATAACTGATCCCGTCCACACTTTAAACCACGCTGCAACAATTTGCCTTTAATAAGCCAATACAGCTTACGTGTTCCGATACTTGGCATGAGACAACGATATTCCATAACCAACTCAAGTATTTGTTCAGTTGCTTGTGCAGTCATTTGAGCACGTTTTTCTGCTTGATAATAAGCTTGTCGGGTGATTCCCAACCACTGACAATAACTTGAAACGCTTAGTCTTCTTTGGCTTTGCCAATCTTTGAAACGTGCTCGGTATACTTTTTTCCAAGATCAGTCCCACATTCTTTATCAATGTGATAAATCACATCCTGAATAAATTCAGTTTTAAGCTTTTCTGCGGCTAACTGCTTTTCTAATTGGCGGATTCGTTGTTGGGGGGTTAATTGGCGTTTAGAAGAAGTCGGCATATTCGAAGTCCAGTCCTGTTGTCCGTGCTTGCGTAACCATACCAGCACAGTTGATCTTCCTTGAATACCATATTTTGCCTGAGCTTGTTTATAAGTAATTTGCCCTTTTTCTACTTCATGTACAACCATCATTTTAAAGGCGAAGCTATAATCACGTTGTGTGCGTTTAACTCGTTGTTCTTGTGCATGTTCCATAAAATAAGTCTCTTAAGGTGTAAACTTATTTCAGGACGGGACAATAGATAGATTCAAAAAGGCTTAAATTTATTTAAGCCTTTTTCTATTTCATCTTTATTTCACGCATAAAAAAAGCCCCCTGCATGAGCAGAGGGCTTTTGGAATAATGAGCTGGCGATGACTTACTCTCACATGGGAGACCCCACACTACCATCAGCGCTAAGAGGTTTCACTTCTGAGTTCGGGAAGGGATCAGGTGGTTCACTCTTGCTATGGTCGCCAGCACAACTGGTATGCTTACTCGCTATGGTCTTATTTACGTTGCTTGCGCTTCGTTTGCCTAGCTTTCTTCAAATAGAATGCATTAACAGATGTATCTGAGTTCTTGCGAGTAGAACTAAGCAGTGCTTAATTATACTCTCATTTGTTCGATTAGCTTAACTAAATCAAGTTTTTGTCTGATCGTTAGATCAATATGAAATCAATTGATGCTTTATATACAACTGCTTGGGTGTTGTATAGTCAAGCCTCACGAGCAATTAGTATTGGTCAGCTTCATGCATCACTGCACTTCCACATCCAACCTATCAACGTCGTAGTCTTCAACGGCTCTTTAGGAGACATAAAGTCTCGGGGAAATCTTATCTTGAGGTAGGCTTCCCGCTTAGATGCTTTCAGCGGTTATCCCTTCCGAACATAGCTACCCGGCGATGCGACTGGCGTCACAACCGGTACACCAGAGGTTCGTCCACTCTGGTCCTCTCGTACTAGGAGCAGATCCTCTCAAATTTCCAGCGCCCACGGTAGATAGGGACCGAACTGTCTCACGACGTTCTAAACCCAGCTCGCGTACCTCTTTAAATGGCGAACAGCCATACCCTTGGGACCTGCTTCAGCCCCAGGATGAGATGAGCCGACATCGAGGTGCCAAACACCGCCGTCGATATGAACTCTTGGGCGGTATCAGCCTGTTATCCCCAGAGTACCTTTTATCCGTTGAGCGATGGCCCTTCCATACAGAACCACCGGATCACTAAGACCTACTTTCGTACCTGCTCGACTTGTGGGTCTCGCAGTTAAGCGCGCTTTTGCCTTTATACTCTACGCGTGATTTCCGACCACGCTGAGCGCACCTTCGTACTCCTCCGTTACTCTTTAGGAGGAGACCGCCCCAGTCAAACTACCCACCAGACATGGTCCTCGCTCCCGATCAGGGAGCAGAGTTAGAACCTCAATATTACCAGGGTGGTATTTCAAGGACGGCTCCATGGCAACTAGCGTCACCACTTCAAAGCCTCCCACCTATCCTACACAAGTAAGATCAAAGTTCAATGTCAAGCTGCAGTAAAGGTTCACGGGGTCTTTCCGTCTAGCCGCGGGTACACCGCATCTTCACGGCGAATTCGATTTCACTGAGCCTCTGCTGGAGACAGCGCCGCCATCATTATGCCATTCGTGCAGGTCGGAACTTACCCGACAAGGAATTTCGCTACCTTAGGACCGTTATAGTTACGGCCGCCGTTTACTGGGGCTTCGATCAAGAGCTTCGCTTACGCTAACCCCATCAATTAACCTTCCAGCACCGGGCAGGCATCACACCCTATACGTCCACTTTCGTGTTTGCAGAGTGCTATGTTTTTAATAAACAGTTGCAGCGGCCTGGTTTCTGAGGCTGCCAACAGCTCAAGGAGCAAGTCCTATCACCGCCGGCAGCGTACCTTCTCCCGAAGTTACGGTACCATTTTGCCTAGTTCCTTCAGCAGAGTTCTCTCAAGCGCTTTGGTCTACTCGACCTGACCACCTGTGTCGGTTTCGGGTACGATTCCAGTGTAACTGAAGCTTAGAGACTTTTCCTGGAAGTATGGTATCAGCCACTTCACCAGTAAACTGGCTTGCTATCAACTCTCAGCATAGAGTACCCCGGATTTGCCTAAGATACATGCCTACAGTCTTCCACCTGGACAACCAACGCCAGGCTGACTTAACCTTCTCCGTCCTCTCATCGCATTACACTGAAGTATTGGAATATTAACCAATTTCCCATCGACTACGCCTCTCGGCCTCGCCTTAGGGGTCGACTCACCCAGCCCCGATTAACGTTGGACTGGAACCCTTGGTCTTTCAGCGAACGGGTTTTTCACCCGTTTTGTCGTTACTCACGTCAGCATTCGCACTTCTGATACCTCCAGCATGCTTCTCAACACACCTTCATCGGCTTACAGAACGCTCCCCTACCACTTGCAATAAATTGCAAATCCGCAGCTTCGGTACATAGTTTTAGCCCCGTTACATCTTCCGCGCAGGCCGACTCGACTAGTGAGCTATTACGCTTTCTTTAAAGGGTGGCTGCTTCTAAGCCAACCTCCTAGCTGTCTATGCCTTCCCACATCGTTTCCCACTTAACTATGATTTAGGGACCTTAGCTGGCGGTCTGGATTGTTTTCCTCTTGACTACGGACGTTAGCACCCGCAGTCTGTCTCCCGGATAGTACTCATTGGTATTCGGAGTTTGCATCGGTTTGGTAAGTCGGGATGACCCCCTAGCCGAAACAGTGCTCTACCCCCAATGGTATTCGTCCGAGGCGCTACCTAAATAGCTTTCGGGGAGAACCAGCTATCACCGAGTTTGATTAGCCTTTCACCCCTATCCACAAGTCATCCCCTGGCTTTTCAACGACAGTGGGTTCGGTCCTCCAGTTAGTGTTACCCAACCTTCAACCTGCTCATGGATAGATCACCCGGTTTCGGGTCTATACCCAGCAACTAAACGCCCTATTAAGACTCGATTTCTCTACGGCTCCCCTATTCGGTTAACCTCGCTACTGAATATAAGTCGCTGACCCATTATACAAAAGGTACGCAGTCACCACACAAAGTGGCTCCCACTGCTTGTATGCATGCGGTTTCAGGATCTATTTCACTCCCCTCACAGGGGTTCTTTTCGCCTTTCCCTCACGGTACTGGTTCACTATCGGTCAGTCAGGAGTATTTAGCCTTAGAGGATGGTCCCCCTATATTCAGACAAGGTTTCACGTGCCTCGCCCTACTCGACATCATCATATCAGCCCTTTCGTGTACAGGACTATCACCCACTATGGTTGCACTTCCCAGAGCATTCCACTAAAACTGATATGACTTAATGGGCTGTTCCCCTTTCGCTCGCCGCTACTGAGGGAATCTCAATTGATTTCTTTTCCTACGGATACTGAGATGTTTCACTTCTCCGCGTTCGCCTCATAAACCTATGTATTCAGTTTATGATACCGACCTTATAGCCGGTGGGTTTCCCCATTCAGACATCTCCGGATCACAGGATATTTGCCGCCTCCCCGGAGCTTTTCGCAGGCTATCACGTCTTTCTTCGCCTCTGACTGCCAAGGCATCCACCACATGCACTTAATTACTTGACTATACAACCCCAAACAGTCGTTCATCCCTACAAGTAGGATAAACAACATAATCAACCAATCACTCAGTTAATTACACAGTTAGAGTCTCGTGAACTTAATCACTGTACAGCTTCAATTAGATTCATATACCAAAACGCTTGATTCAGTTAATTTCGCTAGTTCTCATTCAATCACTTCAACAATCAATCTTGCGATCTCCTGTTTCCGCTCTTTCATGAGTATGAACAAATTATTTCAACTCAAATATATTCTGTTAATGATTTAATGCATCCTCGTCGGATTGCATTACTGTGATAAATCACAGAGATTATCAAGTGGTGCGTATCTTAACGCTTCTACTTGTTAATCTCTAGGATCTAAACACTTGATCGCTTAGGAACTAAACATTCACACCACTGTATGATCACATACTGCGCGAAGCGTAGCTTCTTGCTTAAATTTCAAGGAAAAACGTTGTTTTTCTGGTCTTGAAATTTGGTGGAGACTAGGAGAGTCGAACTCCTGACCTCCTGCGTGCAAAGCAGGCGCTCTACCAACTAAGCTAAGTCCCCAGCTTATCAATTAAGTCAATGTTTCTGATTTTCTGTTTTCTGGCAGATGGTGGGTCTGACAAGACTTGAACTTGTGACCCCACGCTTATCAAGCGTGTGCTCTAACCAACTGAGCTACAGACCCTCAGATACATCGTCATGAAGAACAACTTGTTGTGGATTCTTACCAATCGTCAATCTTTCGTTAAGGAGGTGATCCAGCCGCAGGTTCCCCTACGGCTACCTTGTTACGACTTCACCCCAGTCATCGGCCACACCGTGGTAAGCGTCCTCCCTAAGGTTAGACTACCTACTTCTGGTGCAACAAACTCCCATGGTGTGACGGGCGGTGTGTACAAGGCCCGGGAACGTATTCACCGCGGCATTCTGATCCGCGATTACTAGCGATTCCGACTTCACGCAGTCGAGTTGCAGACTGCGATCCGGACTACGATCGGCTTTTTGAGATTAGCATCTGCTCGCGCAGTAGCAACCCTTTGTACCGACCATTGTAGCACGTGTGTAGCCCTGGCCGTAAGGGCCATGATGACTTGACGTCGTCCCCGCCTTCCTCCAGTTTGTCACTGGCAGTATCCTTAAAGTTCCCACCCGAAGTGCTGGCAAATAAGGAAAAGGGTTGCGCTCGTTGCGGGACTTAACCCAACATCTCACGACACGAGCTGACGACAGCCATGCAGCACCTGTATCAGAGTTCCCGAAGGCACCAATCCATCTCTGGAAAGTTCTCTGTATGTCAAGGCCAGGTAAGGTTCTTCGCGTTGCATCGAATTAAACCACATGCTCCACCGCTTGTGCGGGCCCCCGTCAATTCATTTGAGTTTTAGTCTTGCGACCGTACTCCCCAGGCGGTCTACTTATCGCGTTAGCTGCGCCACTAAAGCCTCAAGGGCCCCAACGGCTAGTAGACATCGTTTACGGCATGGACTACCAGGGTATCTAATCCTGTTTGCTCCCCATGCTTTCGCACCTCAGTGTCAGTATTAGGCCAGATGGCTGCCTTCGCCATCGGTATTCCTCCAGATCTCTACGCATTTCACCGCTACACCTGGAATTCTACCATCCTCTCCCATACTCTAGCTAACCAGTATCGAATGCAATTCCCAAGTTAAGCTCGGGGATTTCACATTTGACTTAATTAGCCACCTACGCGCGCTTTACGCCCAGTAAATCCGATTAACGCTTGCACCCTCTGTATTACCGCGGCTGCTGGCACAGAGTTAGCCGGTGCTTATTCTGCGAGTAACGTCCACTTATCCCGGGTATTAACCAGGTAAGCCTCCTCCTCGCTTAAAGTGCTTTACAACCAAAAGGCCTTCTTCACACACGCGGCATGGCTGGATCAGAGTTGCCTCCATTGTCCAATATTCCCCACTGCTGCCTCCCGTAGGAGTCTGGGCCGTGTCTCAGTCCCAGTGTGGCGGATCATCCTCTCAGACCCGCTACAGATCGTCGCCTTGGTAGGCCTTTACCCCACCAACTAGCTAATCCGACTTAGGCTCATCTATTAGCGCAAGGTCCGAAGATCCCCTGCTTTCTCCCGTAGGACGTATGCGGTATTAGCGTCCCTTTCGGAACGTTGTCCCCCACTAATAGGCAGATTCCTAAGCATTACTCACCCGTCCGCCGCTAGGAATCAGGTGCAAGCACCCTATCCCCGCTCGACTTGCATGTGTTAAGCCTGCCGCCAGCGTTCAATCTGAGCCATGATCAAACTCTTCAGTTAAAATCATTTCGAACTTTATAAGTAAAGTTCTTAAACTTGGCTCATCAATTTTCTGACTTAAATTTCGCTCAAATAAACTTCGAGTAATTTAAACCAATCAATCAATGAAAATAATTTCGATCAATCAACCAGTAAAAATCCACACAAGTTGTTCTTCATAATCTCTTAATGATCTTCTTGCTACTTCGTCAGTAGCAAGCTAGGTCGGCTATATTACTCTCTATCTCTAGAAAGTCAACCAGTAATGAAAATTATTTTTAAACTTTCTTTCTAAAACCTAACTCAACCATTTCATGCTAAGTTACTGTTTTATCAGAAGTTTTAATCTTCATCACCGCCGATGGATGTGCATTCTACAGCATTTCAGAGGGCTTGCAATACCTTTTTCAAATAAATCTTACCGCATGTCTAATTTTTAGCCTTTTATGAAGTTTTTATTCATTTATTATACAATTTTGCTTAAATTACGCCTATTCCTAGTAATACAGTTTATTATTCCGGGTTAAACAACGCCACTATACTCAGAACAAGGCTTTGGGGTTTCCTTATGCATCGCTCTATTTATTTATCTTTATGCTTATTTTCTTTGGCCTCTAGCCCATTAATTTTTGCTGAAGACACTACTCAGTCTGAACAGACTGAAATAGAAACTGAATCTTCTACTACTGCTACGGTTCCACTCAGAGAAAAAATATCTTCTAAAGTGAGTCACCTGCAAACCCAGCTAAAAGTCGATGCTAGCGCTGCACAGGCTGAAGAAGTTAAAGATCCTTTCCAGGGCTGGAATAGAAAGGTGTATCAATTTAATGATGCAATCGATCAGGCAGTTGTTCGCCCCATTGCGGTTCAGTATCAGGAAAAGGTTCCTCAAGATGTGCGTGGCAGCTATACCCAGTTCCGTAGCAATTTAGGTGAACCATGGAATGCGGTAAACCAGTTGATTCAGGGCCGTCCTGCTCGTGCAGCAAAATCTTTGGGCCGTTTTACCCTTAATACCTTAACTACTTTAGGTCTGGCAGACCCAGCCCGTCGTCTGGGACTGGATCATGAAGATGAAAAGTTCGGGATTACGCTAGGTTATTACGGTGTACCTTCCGGTCCTTATGTGATGTTACCGTTCCTAGGCCCAAGTTCTGTGCGTGATACTTTCGGTATGGCAGTCGATAGCCAGACCCGTCCACAGAAATATATTCTTGAAGATGATGAAGGCTTGTATTGGGGTGATCAATTCTGGCGTGCAATTGATAATCGTGCAGAATTACTTGATATTGAAGGTGTGTTAACAGGTGATCGTTATGCACAAATTCGCGATATTTATTTGCAACGTACCAATTATATGATCGCCCAGAAAAAAGGTCTGGAACAGGAATCTTTATTCCTTGAAGATGACTTCGATGATGAAAATCTTGAAGATGAATCTTTCGATGAAAATGAGACTGAATCTTCTAGTGATGACCTTTGAAACCTAAGCTCAATGATGATTTGCTAGCGAAAACCGTTCGCTAGCAATCATTTGCTTGTTATAGTACATCTTATAACTCATTCCAGGATCGAACTACCTGTCTATGTATTTCATTCAACCTACTCGCGATATTCCTTATTTAGATCAAGTGCTTGAGAAGCTTCCGCACGTTCAAGTAATCAAGCTGGAAGATCACGAGTTGTACGATGCAACGATTATTGCCATTGCAGATGTACATGATTATCTGAAATACAAGTGGAACCTTCCGACTGTAGTATTAGCGCTGGAAAATGAAGGAACAGCCTTGGCACAAGCTTGGGAACAAGGCGCTTTGGCAGGCTGGATCTGGAATAAACTGCCTGAACAACCCGATATCGCATTACAAAAAATTGATGCGCAATATAAGCGTAATCAGGATAGTCGTGACCTTCCTTCTGCGGCAGAGCTACAAAAACGTTTGCTACCGAATGAAATTGAATTAACCAATTATGCGGTTGAAACCTATTTTCAGCCTTCTGCCTATCTATCTGGCGATTGGTATGATTACTGGAAAATCAGCGATAAAGAAGTCATTTTCTATCTGGCAGATGTTTCTGGTCATGGCGTTACCAGCAGTTTATTAACATCCTGGATGGCAGCCTTTCATGGACGTTCGAAAACGCCTCGTGAGCTGATCAAGAAGCTGAACGGGATGCTGGTTCAGGAAAATATTGAAAAACATATTACCATGATTGCCGGAATTCTGAATCTGGAAACCCATGTCTTGAAATGGTCTAGTGCTGGCCACTACCCTCCTCCGATTATCTTTGAACCGAATCAGGAACCTAAAATCCTGTCATCCAGCAGCTTTCCTCTTGGCCTCACTGAAGACCTTGAGGTAGAAGAAAATGAATATATCCTCAGCCGCAATGCACGATTTATTATCTGTTCAGATGGAGCATTGGAGCCGTTTAACGGCGGTCTGAATGAACAATTTTCCCAATTATTGCATCACTTACAGAACGAATCCTTCGAAGCACCCGAACATGTTGCCGACGATATTGCCATTCTCAGCTTTATAAGAGTGAAATAGCAGTATAATCACAAGCTTTATAAGCACTTAATTTGATTGCGACTTTCAGCTACTTGAGTATCCGTAGACCCTATGGGATAATTTAATATCCTTCTCTGCAAATGGCATTTATATGTCAACAGGTCATGTTGAATATGCAAGCTTGAATGGAACGCATATTTTTAAGCTTATCGGCGAAGTGCGGGCCCAATCTTGTATTAGTCTAGACAAATTACTGAACAAACTTGAGCAGCAGGACAACGTTGTTGGCGCAATTGTTGATCTGACTGAAACCAGCTTTATTGACAGCACTGTACTGGGTGTCCTAGCAAAATTAGGACTTAAACTTAAGCAGTTCCATAAGATCCAGGCGGTGATGTTGTCGACTAACTCTGATATCACGACTCTGGCCAACAGTATGGGCTTGGGGCAGGTCTTTGTCATTTTGGATTACTGCGGTGATTCAAATGTATGTACGCGTAAACTGATGGAAGAACATGTGACGCATCAAGCAATGCTGAAAACTGTTCTAGATGCACACAAGACTTTAATGCGGTTAAATCAGAGCAACCAGAATATGTTTGAGCCCTTGGTCAAACAGTTGCAAAAAGAACAAGATAATCTAGATCAAGTGTCTGAACAAAAGGTATGAACACACAATAAGGAATCCCTATGACTTTACTTTCTGTTGCACAGATGAATTCCCAAAATGAAATTGAGCAAAATTTCATGACCATCGAATCATTAATTCAACAAAGTAAAGCAAAAGGTGCTGAGCTTATTGTCTTTCCTGAAAATTTCGTCTGTTTTGCTGCTGGTAAGCAGCGCGAAACTGCAGCTCAATTCGAGAGCATTCAACAACGCCTGGAACAACTAGCGCATCAATATCAGATCTGGATTATCGCAGGGACATTACCCTGTCCTTATCGTCCTGATGGTTCGATTATTGAAGATGGCCGGGTTAGAACCGTAAGTCTGTGTATTAGTCCAGAAAAAACTGAAGCTCGCTATGATAAGATTCACCTCTTTGACGTGCAGGTCGGTGATGCTGTTGGGGGCTATCAGGAATCCCAATTCTTTGAACCAGGTACCGATGTCGTCGTTGCGAAGACGCCTTTTGGCAATATTGGCATGATGGTCTGCTATGACCTGCGCTTCCCTGAACTTGCGCTTCATTTACGTACACAAGGTGCAAATATTTTGACTGCACCATCTGCCTTTACCTTCACCACTGGCCAAATGCACTGGCAATTATTATTGCAAGCACGTGCTATGGATACCCAATGCACAGTTCTTGGCGCTGCTCAACAGGGCTGGCATGGTGAAAAACGTCAAACTTGGGGACATGCCGCTGCCACAAACAGTCGTGGTCAACTTCTCGATATGGTGCATACCGAAGGCGCACAGATTATTACGGTTGATTTTGATTTGACTGAGCAGGCTAAAGTGCGTGAGTCTATGCCACTCATGCAGCATCGCAAGCTGCTACAATTCTCTTAATTCAGACTTTCCACCGTATTCTCATTCGCTTGCATAAATTAACAAAATCCCTGCTTATTCTTCCCTAGAAATTATGGAGCATAGAAGTTCCATAAAAGAACAAGCAGGAAATACTCTCATGTCATTAGAAAAAGCAGTATATACCGCACGTGCCAAAGCTACAGGCGGTCGAGATGGCCGTGCAACCTCTGACGATCAGATTCTGGATGTAAAACTGGCAGTGCCTAAGGAAATGGGTGGCCCAGGTGGCGGGACCAATCCTGAACAATTGTTCGCTGCAGGTTATTCAGCCTGTTTTTTAGGTGCCATGAAGTTTGTTGCCAACCGGGATAAAATCAATATTAGCAAAGATGCCCATATTGAGGGTGAAGTTGGCATTGGTCCGATTCCTACCGGTTTTGGCATTGAAGTGACTTTAAATATTCATTTAGAAGGAATGGAACAGGACGAAGCTCAAAAGCTGGTCGATGCCGCACACATCGTTTGTCCTTATTCAAATGCAACCCGAAACAATATTGATGTTACTTTGAATGTCATCACCTAAGTCTACATAAGCATTCCACTCTCTATCCTGAAAAATCAGAAGTCATTTCAGGATAGAGCTGATTATTCTTATAAAATTTTAATCAAAATTGCTTTGTGCTATTTAATAGAAAAATAATCATTTGAGATATTTACTTAAGAAAACTGCGCCTTCCTATCACAACGAATAAAAATTTACTCTGCCGCCTCATTGGTCACACGCAAAACTTCTTCAATAGTCGTTTTACCAGTCAGCACTTTACGTAAACCATCATCACGAATTGAACCAGATTGCTGACGTGCATAGGTTTCCAGCTCATATTCAGCCGCATTACCATGAATCAGACGGCGCATATGCTCATCAACCGGTACAATTTCATAAATGGCGGTACGTCCACTAAAGCCGGTATTACCACACCGTTCACAACCGTGCGGTTGAGGTAATCTTAAATCCTGTGGATGCTCAATATGTTCAAACAGATTCTTTTCAAATGCATCCGCATCCTTCCAGGTCGCACAATGCGGACATAAGGTACGTACCAGACGCTGAGCAACTACCCCAATTAAGGAGCTGGATAGCAAGAATGGCTCAATTCCCATGTCTTTTAAACGGGTCACTGCACCAATCGCAGTATTGGTATGCAGCGTTGACAATACCAAGTGACCTGTCAGTGAGGCTTGAACTGCAATTTCTGCGGTTTCCAGATCACGAATCTCACCGACCATCACCACATCCGGATCCTGACGCAACATGGCTTTTAAAGCACGAGCAAAGGTCATGTCGACTTTGGTATTTACCTGAGTCTGACCAATCCCTTCTAACTGATATTCCACCGGATCTTCAGCCGTCAGGATATTTTTGGAACCATCATTTAGATCAGAAAGTGCTGCATATAAGGTAGTGGTCTTACCCGAACCGGTAGGTCCAGTCACCAGAATAATGCCATGAGGACGATGCACCAGGGTCTTGAGTCGATCATAATCGTTATTCATCAAGCCCAGATGAGTCATATTTAGACGGCCAGCCTGTTTGTCTAGCAATCGCATCACCACCCGCTCCCCATAAGAGGATGGCAAGGTTGAAACACGGACATCGACTTCACGCCCTGCCAGACGCAAGGAAATACGTCCATCCTGAGGAATACGTTTTTCTGCAATGTCCAGCTTGGCCATGACCTTGATCCGTGATACCAGTAATGGCGCCAGCTCACGACGTGGCTGCACAATTTCACGCAACTGCCCATCGACACGCAAGCGTACCGAAAGTCGTTTTTCGAAAGATTCCACATGAATATCTGAAGCTCCAACCCGGATTGCTTCAGACAACAAGGCATTGATCAGACGGACAATAGGCGCATCATCCTCCTGATCCATCAGATCTTCGGCTTCAGGGACCGAATCAGCAAGGCTTAATAAATCCGGGTGATCTTCCAGACCAGCCGCGACCTGCTGTGACTCACCACTATCGCCGGCAAAACTGGAACTGAGTAACTGATTGAATTCTTGTTCTGTACAATGTTGATACTGGGCCGGATGACCCAGCAAACGGCGTGCTTCCTGTAATGCAAGCATAGATGTATTATCACGACGGACAATAAAAGCCTGATCTCCCTCATAACGCAACAGCACACCATGACGTTTCGCAAAGCTATACGGGATTTGTAATTGTTTCAGTACTTGCATCGCAGATTATAATAATGATGAAAAAATTTAAATTGAGTGTACTCTAAGCATATGACAGCGTGAAGTATGTTTTCAAAGATTTAGCAAGAAAGGATGCCAACATTGCCCCAAGATCAAGAGGAATTAAACCTGCAGTCTCCCCGAATCCAATGGTGGGGAGAGCAAAGTTTTGAAATTAACGAGTCCAAGGCCTGGCAATTTGGCTCTCTGCTGTTTCGTTTGACCCGAGGCTTGCAGGAATGGCGACTAGAATATTACCGTCCGAGGGTTCAGTACGATTATGAACAGCAATGGCATCAGATCAGTGACCCACTGTTTGCATTTCCAACCCCGGTAAAAATTGAACGCTATATGTTCAAATCTACCCAAAGCAAATTACAGCTTATGCCTCGGCTGGCAAATCGCTCTGTGGTGATTAAACCGGTTGATCCGATTTATATTCCGGCTGGACAACGTGGAACGCTCTATATCAGCACTCCGCTATGGATTGCCGGTTTTGTCGAAGGTCAACGTGAACCGATTTTTGATCTTCCAGTGATTTTACCGAAAGACACCTGGTTTGGACCCAATCATCGTTCCGGTGAAATTTGCTATGCTACCGCGGTCGACGGAAGAACCGAGCTAGAACAATTACGTCCTCGT